>CAZQTW010000008.1:0-131362 GCA_964596165.1 uncultured Planctomycetales bacterium
CCCATAACTCGAGATATCATATCGTTTACTCAAGCGGGTCGCCCGGCGTCTCGATACACAAAAAGGGTCTGGGATTCCCCGTGAGCCGCGGATGGGTTTGGTTTCCACAGCCGGCGCGTTGATCGAATACGGTATCGCCCAGTAACGCATCAACCGAGCCATGTCGATTGACTTGTCCGACAATGTAATGGAGACTCTCGATCGCCTTAGCAGTGATTTGGCCAAGCGGCGTCGTGCCAAGGCCAACCGACGTTTCCGCGATCGTCTGCCCATGCAATTGGACTGCGTGGTGTGCTACATCGGACAGCGCACGGACGAGATCGCGACGCTGCCCGGACGGACGCGAAACATCTCTCGCAGCGGGATAGGTCTCGTCACGCGTCGATCCTTTTATGAGGATGAACCGATTGAGGTGAGGATTGAGCCGCCGAACCGGTCGGTCATGTATATGGCCGGTGTGGTCCGATTCTGCCGCTACATTTTGGACGGATTCTACGAAATAGGCGTGCAACTCATGGTGGCGGGCAATGCGCCGGTCTTTTCTCAAGATCCCGTCAAGTCGATCCGGCAGATCCCGTGGCTGAACAAGGCGATGTCGCGGCGAAACGAGCGGGCGTTCTCATCGGAGGCAGCACGGATCTTCGCGGCGACCGCTCAAATGCGAGAACGGTTGATCCGTTAAGGGGCCGTCGCTCTTCGTCCGTTTGCATCAGCCGAATCCGCTCATGCCTTCGTAGCCGAGCACAATTTCCTGTAGTTCGGAGAGTGCTGAAATCACGTGACGGGCGCGGGTTCGCCCCGTGGCCGGCTGTTCGCCGGATTGCTTGAGGATCGAAATCATCCCGACTCGGTTGGCCCCCTTGATGTCCACAGGGATCGTGTCGCCGACGAACAGGGATTCGCTCGCCGCAACGCCGACCTGTCTCAATGCCTCGGCGAAGATCTTGGGATGCGGCTTTCGGTATCCCGTGTCGCACGAATAGATGCGATGGGGAAAGAAGTCCAGAAGGCCCTCGCGATCGAGATGCGCATCCAATGTGACGCCCGGGACGATCGTGTTGGAGATGATGGCCAGCCGATAGGACCGATCGCGCAGCCATGTCAGGATCTCCTTCACGTTCGGCTCGGGGCGACCTCGGCGTCTTAGGGGTTCGTAGAACAGGTCCGCGAGGCGTCGCAAGTCGTCGGGATGGGTTGTCAGCCCCATCTTGGCGTTGGCCTTTCTCAGCACGTCCATGGCATTGAAGTCTCGGCGGCGAATCAGGGACCACCGGTAGGCCCGAACGATTGCACGTCGTTGGAGTCGGTGGAACGTTTCCCAATCGGGCACGGGCGCGCCGGCGTCGACGAGATAACGGTGGGCGACTTGGGCTCCCTCCCGGAACGCTTCGAACAGGTTTACGGGTCCGAAGTGGAGCAGCGTTTCACCCAGATCGAAGAACACCGCTCGGAGTCGCATGGGCCGAAACTCGCTCGTGGACGTCTGACGGTTCGGAAACGGGGACGGGCACCTCGCCGGCGTGCGTTCGCGCGGTCCCGGTTGACGGTGGGCTCGGAGCGAGTCCCTCTTGATGTTGAATTCTAGCGGCGGCGCGTCATTCGGCACAAGCCACGTTTGTCGCGGTGGCCGGCGGCGGGGGCTCGCCGCGGGTCCGCGGTTATCGACTGGCATCCGGATTTGTCGGCTGTACAATAGCATACGGGGTGGTGGACATGATCGAACATCTCGGGTCGATTTCCGCGTGTCGATGCGCCGGTCCGCGTTTCTCCGTAGGAGGCGTTGGGGCATTTGCCGTCGTCTTGCTGTTGGCGGGGCTTGTCTGTTTGCCCGGGTGTAAGCGGCGGGATGGGTCGGATCCCCGTGACACTGTTGATGAGAAGATCATTCCCGTGGACGAGGCTGCGGGCAAACCGTTGCTGGAGTTCCCCAAGGCCGTTCGATGCGAGGACGAGTCGCTCAACGCCTTCATCGAGGACTTCTACGATACGTGTTGCCGCGGCGAGTACGATAAGTTTCGGTTGATGATGTCGACTCGCGTGGACCCGTTCACGCCGGAACGGTTCAAGAAGAGTCTGACGGCCGTTGACCGCGTGCAGATCGAGGTCATCAAGAAGCTTCCGGATGTAACCGAAGTCCCACCGCCGATCTATGTGGTCCGCTCCAAGGTATTCCTTCGAAAGAACGTTCCGAAGGACGCGCTTGAACGGACCATTTCGATTCTGGTTTTCAGGGAAGCGGGCAAGTGGGTGATGGCCCCGGCGCCGAAGCACTTGGCGGGCGAACTCGACATACTGATCGCCGAGGAGTCCGGTGAGGGCGACGCGGAGGGGCCCGCGGCAGACGCGGAGAAGCAACCCAACTAAGGCGCGAATTCATGTTCAATTACGACTGGTGGCACGGCGCGGAACGGACGTTCCAGATCGAACAGGCCCGCCTGTGTTGTCTGAAGCGACGGTTCGCCGATGTTGAGTCGTTGGATCTTCCGCCGGATTCGGACGGCGGCCGGTTTCTTGCCGAACTCGAAGTGCACACCGTCATCTATCTCCGCGACGGGTTCAGCTACGAGGTGGGGCGGATCATCGACGGCCCCACGAAATCCTACTTGGTCTGCGAGGTGGTCCCTGTCGAGGAGGCGTGGCGAGTAGGGGGGTTCGTCGTCGCGGTTCCGTTTGAGGATATCGTTCGCGTCGAGGTTTTTGCGATTCACCCGTCGGAGAAGCCGCACGAGACGCCGCACATCACGGGCTTCCGCGCCGCGCCGCAAGACGGAACCCTTCGAGAGTCCTGAGTCGGTTGTGCCCGGAAGGTGAGGGGTAATCGCGTCGGGAGCGTTCCCGCAGGCGGCATTTTTCGAGCCGGTTTGCCGCGAGAGAGTCTTGTTTCCTCCGCCACGGGTACGGGCCCAGGGCAGCGTGGGGCATGTTGCCTTGCCGTGCCGACACGGGCCGTCAGGGTGCTTCGAGGCGCATCCGCCAGGGTGTGTCTCAAGGTTGTGCCGGTTTGTCGGTGGTTGTGGTGGTCGCCTGGCTGGCCGGCTGTGATGCCTTCGTCCACTCGGCTCGTTCGATGACGACCTTGGTCGCGACCAGACGGGTCCTCGCCCCATCCTTCTCGACCCGGCCGGTGACGGTGACCTTCTCACCGATCTTAACCTCGTTCATCTTGGCGATCCGCCCGTTGATGAGGATCTCGGTTTGTGGTGTGACGGTACCCTCGATCGTCACCTCGATCTGCTTCTTCTTGTGGTAGAAGGACATGGCGACCTTGCCAGTTGCCTCGTCAATGCTCAGGACGGTGCCGGTACGGGTCTGAATCTCCGGCTCCGCTTTCTCTTGACCGCAGCCAACGATGTGAACGAGGCCGATGGACAGGACGCAGTAGGCCAACATGGACATACTAAAACGCGTAGCAAATGTCGACATCTTTACATCATCCTCTCATGGTCACTCGGCCCTGTGAGCCAACCCGAGGGCCTGTGGTTTCTCGCCGGGAGCTCTCGCTCACGCTCGTACATTGGGGGGCAATGTATCGGACCGGTTCGGAGAAATCAATGGGAGGACGCCTGAAATGGTGTCAATTGGAACCTTTTGTATCGCTTGTTTTGGCGAACGCGGAACCCACAAGGCGTGCCTTGTGCGCAGCCCACTTCGGTTCTCCTGCCGCCAATGCGGCGTCTCGTTCTCGATTGTGAGACGAAGATCTCCGGGGGTACCGGCTATCGCATGTCGGAGGCGCCCAGGCATTTCGCGACGCAGGTGTAGCCGCTCGCGATTGACAGCAGGTGTGACGCCGATGATCGGCGGTGTTATACTACGGCGTTTTGGGCCGAGTGGAAACCTCGGTACCTAATCGCCCGAGCGAGGCGCTCCGGCAATCGGACTGCATCAGGGGTTGAGTCCCATGGGAATGACCATTACGGAAAAGATCCTGGCTAAGCATGCCGGGCGCGATCGCGTCGAACCCGGCGAGAATGTCTGGGTGAACATCGACGTGTTGATGACGCATGACATTTGCGGTCCGGGGTCGATCGGCGTTTTTCAGGAGTACTTCGGCCGTCAGGCGAAGGTCTGGGACCGGCGGAAGGTCATCGTCATTCCGGATCACTATATCTTCACGGCCGATGCGAAGTCCCAACGCAATGTGGAGATCGTCCGCAAGTTCGCGATGGAGCAGGGGCTGGAGTACTACTACGATCCTGATTTCGTGAAGGGCGAGGGGATGCCCAAACCCTATGCGGATCCCACTCGCACGCCGTATCGCGGCGTCTGCCATACCGTCCTGGCCGAGGAAGGGCATACCCGGCCGGGAGAGATCTTGTTGGGCACCGATTCGCACACGTGCACGGCCGGGGCGTTCGGCGAGGTGGCCACGGGGATCGGCAATACGGAGGCCGGGTTTGTGCTGGGCACCGGCAAACTGTGGTTGAAGGTGCCGCCTTCGATGCGGTTTGTGCTCGACGGTCGGATGCCGGCATACCTGATGGCGAAGGATGTGATCCTGCAGATCATCGGTCAGATTGGGGTGGACGGTGCGGCGTATCGTGCGATGGAGTTCGTCGGGGACGGCATGGCGGGCATGAGCATCGATGAGCGGATGACGATCTGCAACATGGCCGTCGAGGCGGGGGCGAAGAACGGCATCTTCGCGGCCGACGACGTGACGCTGCAATTCGTCCGTTCGCGGTCGAAGGAGCCTTTTGACTGCCTCTTCAGCGATCCGGACGCCCACTACGTCAGTGAACATCGATTCGATCTGAAGCGGTTGGAGCCGGTGGTCGCTCAGCCTCACTCTCCGGATCGTGTGGCCAGTGCCAGGAGCGTGGCGGGCACCAAGCTTGACCGGGCGTACATCGGTTCGTGTACGGGGGGCAAACTGGCCGACTTCGAGGCGGCGGCCCGCATTCTGCACGGGCGGTCGGTGACGATCGATACGTTTTGCGTGCCGGCGAACACGCACATCGACGCCGAGCTGAGTCGTCGAACGTACAAGGGTAAGACGCTGCGTCAGATTCTGCTCGACGCAGGGTGCCAGGTGGCTCCCGCAAGTTGCGCGGCATGTTTGGGCGGGCCGGAGGATACGTTTGGCCGGGCGCATTCCGCCATCCGCGTGATCAGCACGACCAATCGGAATTTCCCGGGGCGGATGGGGCATCCGGACGCCGAGATCTTTCTGGCTTCACCCTTGACGACCGCCGCGAGTGCCGTGACGGGCTGCATCACGGATCCGAGGGACATGCTGCCGTAGTCTTGCGAAGGAGATGTTGCGATGGACCAGGTTATTCGCGGGTTGGCCTACGTGGTCGGCGACCACGTAGACACCGATCAGATCATCCCGGCCAAGTATCTGAACTTCAACCCGGCCGACGCGGGCGAGCGCAAACAGTTCGGGCGATACGCCCTGTCGGGGGTTCCCGACGGCCGGCGAGGGCTGCCGGACGGGCATGTGCCCTTTGTGGACATGGCGGACGAGGCGAATACTCGCAGCCGGTTCGCGATTGTCGTGGCCGGCACGAATTTTGGTTGTGGCAGCAGCCGTGAACACGCTCCGCTGGCGTTGGCGGAGGCGGGCGTTCGAGCGATCGTGGCCCAGAGTTACGCGCGCATCTTCTTTCGGAACAGCGTGAATGGCGGCTATCTGATTCCGTACGAGAGTCTGGGGCGTCCGATCGACTCGGTTCGAACGGGGGATGAGATTGAAATCGATCCGGTGAGGCATTGCCTCATCAATCGGACTCGCTCGGGTGAGCATCCGCTGCAATCCTTGGGTGACGTCGCACCGATCGTGGAGGCAGGGGGGATCTTCGCCTACGCCAGGAAGGCGGGGATGTTGTAGGCGATTGGAGGGACCGCCGGGCGACGGCCCGGCGTGACACGCGGATCAGCGAAGATGACGGACGAAGCCGAGGTTATTCTCTACACGGACGGCGCGTGCTCGGGCAATCCGGGTCCGGGGGGCTGGGCGGCGATCCTTCACCACGTGCGCAGCGGAGCGCGCAAGGAGCTGAGCGGCGGGGATGAACGGACAACGAACAACCGCATGGAGCTGACCGCCCTGATCCGGGGGCTGGAGGTTCTGAAGCGCCCCTGCAAGGTTCACCTCGTCACCGACAGCGAATACGTCGCCAAGGGCGTCACGCAGTGGATGCCGCGTTGGCGGGCGCAGGGATGGCGTCAGAGGAGGAACAAGCCGTCTCCGCCGATGAACGTGGACTTGTGGCAGCGGATCGCGGAGTTGACGGACAAGCACGATGTGACCACCGAATGGGTGGCCGGTCACGCCGGCCATCCCGAGAATGAGCGTTGCGACGAACTGGCGGTGGCCGAAGCTCGACGGTTTCGCTGAACCGGCGGACTCGCGATCGATCCTGATGGCACGTTACGATTGGCTGTAGGGGCCTGCGTTTGGCGGGGCGGGCTTTGGTCGGCGGGGGCGCCGGCCTTCGCGGTCGACGGGCAGCGTTTCATCGCGAGGTCGGGCGGATCGGGTTTTTGAGGTATTCCGCGTGGCATTCGCGGCACAGGTCGAATCGAAACATCCGGTAGGTCTGGTCCTCGACGGCGTCGGGGCTCATGGAATCAAGCTGTTGGACGATTCGCCGCATCTCGGCCCGGTGATCTCGGGCGAGGTCTTCCTCGGTGATGGTGAGTTGATCGGCGGCGGCGAAGGCTTCGATCTTGATCACGAATCGATTCGGATCGTTCGGATCCAGCGTTCGCCCGCAACGATCGCAGGTATATCGAATGGCCACCCTCAGGCACTCCGGCTGAGCTCGATCCATTTCGCCAGTGTGGTGGCGGCCGCCCGTGAGTCGATGGCCTCGGCGGCTTGGGCGATTCCCGCGGGCAGGTCACTTGCCCGGTTGGCCACCACCAGTGCGGCGGCGGCGTTGAGCAGGACCATGTCCCGTCGTGGTCCGGCATCGCCCTCGAGCACCGCACGGACGGCGGCGGCGCTGGCTGCCGGCGAGTCCACTTTCAGATGGTCCAGCGATGCGCGGCGCAGTCCGAAGGTTTCGGGTTCGATGGTGTAGGAGTGGATCGCGCCGTCGCGTACTTCCGTGATTCTGCTGGGTCCGGTGATACTGAGATCGCAGAGTCCGTCCTGCGCGTGCACGACCATGGCGTGCACCGCGCCGAGCCGGGCGAGCGCCCGGGCAAGGGTTTCGGTCAGCTCGGGCCGCGGGACGCCCAGAAGCTGTCGCCGTACGCCGGCCGGATTCGTCAGGGGTCCCAGCAGATTGAAGATGGTGCGAATTCCGAGCGTCTTTCGGACGGGCGCCGCGTACTTCATCGCCGGATGAAGTCGGACCGCGAACAGGAAGCCGATCCTCGCCTCGCGCAGGCATCGCTCCACGATGGGGACCTCGGCGGAGACGTTGACACCGAGGGCATCCAGTACTTCCGCCGACCCGCTGGATCTCGTGACGCTGCGGTTGCCGTGTTTGGCCACCGTGGCGCCGGCCGCGGCGGCGACGACGGCGGCGGTTGTTGAGACGTTGAATGTGCTGATGCCGTCGCCTCCCGTTCCGCAGGTATCGACGGCGTTGGGGTCATCGCAACGGACGTGGGTGACCTTTGCCCGCATGACCTCGGCGGCCCCCACGAGTTCGTCGACGGCCTCGCCTTTGCGGGCCATGGCCTTTAGGAAGTCCGCGATCTCCGACTCTTCGGCCCGGCCGGACATGATGTGATCGAAGGCCTGGCGAGTCTCCTCGCGAGTTAGGTGTTCGCCGCGGTCGAGTTTGGAGATGAACCGTTGCATGGTTTTAATCCTGAACGTCTGTTGCCGGCCGACGGCGAGAGGGCTTTGCCTCAGGCCGCCGCGCGATCGGCCATTCTTGCCCGGAGCCGCGACGCCGCGGTTCGGCCCGCGGAGGTCGATGGTGAGCCGGCGGGCGGGGAGAATCCCGCGCTCAGACTGCACATCGTTCCGCACCGGCCGCGGGGTGAGTCGAGTAGACCAAGGCCGGCTTTTTCTGCCGGGCGTCGTATTTTTCACGGACGGCCTCTTGAAGCCGAGGGAGGGCGGCTTCCTCGGCGAGGGCGATTGCACAGCCGCCGAAACCGCCACCGGTCATTCGAGCCCCGTGGACGCCCTCAACGGACCCAGCCACCTCAACAAGGGCGTCAAGCTCCGAGCACGACACCTCGTAATCGTCTCGAAGCGACACGTGGGACTCATTCATGAGTCGGCCGAGTGTTCGCACATCGCCCTGCTTGAGCGCCTCTGCCGCCCTGACGGTTCGTTCGATTTCGGTGACGACGTGGCGGCAACGCCTGGCGACAACGGGGTCCATCAGGCCGGCGTACCTCTCGATCATTGAGCTATCGGCATCACGGAGCGAACGTACCGCGGACTCCTTGGACCGGATCAGTCGGAGCCCCTCCTGACACTGCCGTTGTCTGACGGGGTATTGACTGGCCCCGATTTCGTGTTTCACGTGAGTGTCCATGACGACGAAGACGAGACCGGGCAGATTCGCGGGAATGTGTTCGTACTCCCGGCTACGACAGTCCAGCAGGAGCGCGTGATCCTTGCGGCCGAGGACGCAGATGAACTGGTCCATGATTCCGCAGGGTGATCCGGCGAATCGATGCTCGGCTTGCCGGCAGAGCAGCGCCAATCGCACCGGATCGAGTGTCCGACCGGAGGCCGTCAAGAGGGCGTGAGCCGTTCCGACTTCCAAAGCCGCCGAGCTGCTGACGCCGCCGCCCAGCGAGACTTCGCTGTGGATCAGCAGGTCGGCGCCGACCAGCGACACCCCATCCTCCTGGAGCATGGCGGCCACGCCTTTCACGTAGTTCGCCCATTTGGGTTCGCCCGGCGAGCCGATGGCGTCGAGGTCGAACTGCACCGTCTGACGGTAGGCCGTCGTGTGGACGCGGACTTGGTGATCATCTCGTCGTCGGACGGCCACGTAGAGCGCTTGCGTCATTGCAATCGGCAAGACGAAACCCTCGTTGTAGTCCGTGTGCTCTCCGATGAGATTGACGCGCCCCGGCGAGCGGACCAACGCCGTGGGCTTGCCGGCTTGGAACAGGGTCTCGAACGTGGCGGACACGTCATCCAGATTGATCACGTCATGTCTCCGATCCGCGGTCTCGGGGGATTGCAGCGGGGAATCTAGGAAACGCGGGGAATGCTGTCAAGCGGGTCCGGAGAGCGGATGGGGACGGAGGCTTTTCTTCAAGGCGGTGATTAATCTCCCTTTTGGCTCTTGGGTATCGCAATCTTGACTTGGATGCTGGAATCGGCTACAAGTTGCTAGTTTACGTACTGGGAACGCTAAATCGGTACGGGTGCTAGGCCATGACAACGTACACATGTCGAGCGATCATTGTCGGTGCCTGGGTTGTGTTTCCTTGGGTGGTGGGATGCGACGGCGGGGTTCTGAGCGGCGAGGAGAAGAAGTTGATTCCCCAGCAGCAGCTTGGGTCGAGCGATATCCCGGTTCCCGCCGGCTTCGAGATGGACCAGGGGTCGTCGGAAGACCGATCGGCGGGCGGAACGCGGATGGTTCGCCATGTCTATCTGGGGAAGAAGGACGGACAACTCGTTCGAGCCTTTTACCGGGATCAGATGCCCTTGACCAAGTGGACACTGACGCTGGATGAGATGCGTCAGGGGCAGTTTGTCATGCAATTTGAAAAAGAGCTGGAAACGTGTGATATCAATATCTCCGAGGTGGGTCGGGGGTGGACATCGAAGACGAAACTTCGTATCGAAGTGACGCCCCGCGCGCGGGGGGCTAGGCCCGCCAAATCCGTCCAGGACAGCAAACTGAAGTCATGAAGACCGATCGAAGACAGCAACTCCGTACGAACGAACTGGCACAGTCTCTGGCCGACCTGGTCGAGTTCCTCCGGCGCAACAGCGGCGCGGTGTTTGCGGGGACGGCGGCCATTGTCTTGGTGGTCGGCTTGGGCATCTACTGGTACTCGGCGAGGGTCGCGGCTCACTACCAGGGATGGGACGATTTTTACGGCAGTCAGCTCATGGGGGAGAGATCGTCCGACGCGCGTTTGGCCGCGATGCGGACCATTACCGAACGGTACAAGGACCCCGCCTTGGTCGCCATGACGTGGGTCAAGCTTGCCGACGCCAGTCTCCACGAGGCGACTTCCGGCACCCGTTCGCCCGAAGAAGTCCAGCGGCTGTTCACGGACGCGGCGAATGCGTATTCGACCATACTTCAGCACTATCCGGACCAGCTTCTCGCCGTTGCCGGGGCGCATTTTGGCTTGGCCTATCTGGCTGAGAATCAAGGACAGTGGGACGTGGCATCGAGGCACTATCAGGCCGTCATCGAAGATGCGCGATTTGCGGAGATGCCTTACAAACAGGAAGCGACCGAAGCTCTCAAACGTTTGGCGGTGATCAGGGAACCGATCGTCTTCGCGCCTCCACCGGCCACCTCACCCGCGACGCAGTCGCGATCCGACAGCCCCCCTCGGTCTTCCGGTCCTGCCGCCTCCGTGCCGATCGCGGGGTTGCCTGGGGGTCAGGCGGTCAGCCGGCCGGTGAAGACGTCGACATCGTCGGTCCCCGCGGTTGCCCACTGATCCGACTGCTCGCCTCGGTTTGGAGAGCGACGAGGCTTCGCGACGGTGGGGGAATTTGGGGGTTTTGCAATTGATAAGGGTGCCCTGACTTGCTAGATTCTTGGCCTGTTTCGCGGGACTATCTCAAGCGGGAGTGCAAGAAGGGAGATTGGACTCATGGCAGATCTGAAGGCGATTGCGGAAGCGGTCATCAACGGCAACCGTAACGTACCGAAGACCGCTCTGCAACTGACGGAAGAAGCCCTGGCCCAGGGCATGAGCGCGAAGTCCATCTTTGAGGACGGTCTCATGGCGGGCATGGGCGTGGTCATCGAGCGTTTCAAGAAGAACGAGGTTTTCATTCCTGAGGTATTGATTTCCGCGCGGGCTTTCGGGCCGGCGATGGAAAAGGTGAAGCCGTTGCTGCTTGCTGCCGGTGAGAAGCCCGTGGGCAAGGTCGTCATCGGAACGGTCAAAGGCGATCTGCACGATATCGGGAAGAACCTAGTCAGCCTGACGCTGAAGGGGCAGGGGTTCGACATTCTTGATTTGGGCACGGACGTGGCTCCGGACGTCTTCGTGAAGAAGGCATCGGAGGCAGGGGCCGACATCATTGCGATGAGCGCGCTGCTGACGACGACGATGCCGCAGATGAAGAACGTCATCGCGGCCGTCAAACAATCGGGTCTGAAGGTCAGGACCATGATCGGCGGTGCTCCCGTCACGCAGGACTATGCCAACGAAATCGGCGCGGATGGGTATGCTCCGGACGCGGCCACGGCGGTGGAGGTGGCGAAGAAGCTCGTCAATTGCTGAGGCGCCGTTTTGCAGACCCATTCGGGAGTGGTGAGCTGAACGGGTTCCGCTCGAGCGGGACCCGTTTTTTCGTCGGATGGAACCGCCGGGATTGTGGGGACGACCATGAACAGATCGCCGAGCGCTGATCCACGACCTTGCTGAATCAAGGTGTTCGGCGGGGATCGCCGTTTCGGTGCTAGAATACCATAGAACACATGGATCTTGACGACGTGCGGATGAGTATCGCGGCCATGAGCGGCCGCAAGCCCACGGACAGCGCCGTGCCCGATGCGGACGGCGATGCCGAGGATATCTTGGAGCGTCCGGTCTCTTTCGACGACGACAGGGCCGACGAGGTGATCCTGCGCATCCGCCGGAAGTTTCCCGGAAGAAGGGTCGACAAGTATCTGCACGGTCGTTTCATCCGGATGTCTCGGACGCTGATCCAGCGGCTCATCAAGCAAGGGGCGATTACCGTTAATGACAAGCCGACCAAGCCGAGCTACGAACTCATGCCGGGCGACATGATTCGGGTGATGATCCCGCCGCCCGAGCCGAACGAGGTCGTTCCGGAGCCGATTCCCCTTCAGATCGTCTACGAAGACCGGGAGATGCTCGGCGTCAACAAGCAAGCCGGGCTCATTTGTCATCCCGCCCGGGCGACGCAGATGGGTACGCTCGCCAACGGACTGGCGTATTATGCCGAGAGTCTCAGCCACGGCGAGGATCCCTTCCGGCCGGGCATTGTGCACCGACTGGACAAGAACACGACGGGGATCATGTTGGTCGCCAAGACGGATGAAGCGCACTGGCGGCTGGCCCTTCAATTCGAGCGGCGTTCCCTGCAGAAGGAGTACTGGGCCGTCGTGGAAGGACGGGTTGAACTGGACTCCGATGTGATCAACGTCCCCATCGGTCACCATCCCCGTGTCAAAGACAAGTACATGGTGACGGGTCTGCGGACGGAAGGCGAGCTTGGCAGCGAAGCGGTTACGCGCTACGAGGTGTCCGAGCGATTTGCGGGGTTCACCCTAGTGCGTTTGTTTCCGAAGACTGGTCGCACACACCAACTGCGCGTCCATATGAGCTATATCGGGCACCCCATCTTGGGTGATCCGATGTACGGGGGTCATTTCGTGACCGAAGCCCAGCTTTCGGGCAGGCCTACCGATCCGGGTGTGCCTGTGATCCAGCGGCAAGCCCTTCATGCCTATCAGATTACGTTCACCCACCCCATTCGCGAGCAGCGGATGACCTTGCAGGCGCCCTTGCCCGAGGATTTTGTCCGGGTCCTTGATCTTTTGCGAAAACACAGACAGAAGTGAGCACGTTGCCGGGAAGTTCCTATAGGAGCAATCGCATGGCGCTAAGCACATAAAGGCGATCTAATGGATTCGCTTAATCTCCATCTCGCCCCTTCGCTCATTGGCCTTTCGAGGCCGTCGAAACCCGACGATTTCATTCAAGTTTCAGCAGATGAGGCGGTAAGCATGGTGTTTCCGCCTGCATCAGGCATATGCCTTGGGCCGGTATGGGGTCGTTCTTCCAGGGTATTGGAAATCATTGGTAGGGAGCTGAAGGACATGACGTTGGGGGTGTCGTGGGCCGACTGCAATCCCTCTCTTGCCAATGATTTCCGAGAATGTTGCGTTGACCGGCACATCGGGGTCCGAAATAATAGGGTAGAGGGACGTGAGTTTGCTCTGGTGCCCTGTGTGGGCCAAGGTCCTGCGTTTTGCGGGTGCGGGGTCCGGACGGGTCGGCTGAGGGGGCTGGCCGGGAGTACCGGCGGGGGTTGGCAAGCCCGGTTTTCGATGGTGCCGGATACCCGCGGCAGGAAGACCGTCGGGTGGACCCCGTTGTGGGGTCCGTGGTCCCTCTCGCCGGGCCAAGCGATTCTCGCGTCTCGGGAGGCGGGTGACGTGGCGCGATACACTCTAGAGCTTATTGAACAACTGGCCAGGCAGTTGTTCCTGTCGCCGCTGCGTCTGCGACTTCAGCAGATAGAGGGCGCCGAGTATCTCGTCGACATCATCGAGCCGAGGCGTGCTTATCCTTACCACCTCGTGCTCTTCCATATCACAAGCTACCGTCCGAAGGCCGCATCGGATGACGACGATTTGTTGCCGGGCGACTGCCTGATCAGCGACTTGGTGCAGTTGATTGATGAGCTCAGCGCCTCGGCGAACCTCCATGTGAACCAGCTCGGTCAGATGTGCTGGTCGTACGAGGACATTTGCGGGCGATTCCGGGTTTCCCCGAAGACGATCAAACGGTGGCACCAGCGTGGGCTCGTATCGTATCGTGCGGTGGACACCGACGGTCAACGGAAGGTGGTTTTCCCCGACCGTGCCTTGCGGCGGTTCATCAGCAAGAACGCTCGGATGGTCAAGCGTGCGGCGTCTTTCAGCAAGCTCACGGAGGCGGAGCGGGAGACGATTGTCGACAAGGCACGCGTGCTGGTTGAACGGGGTTCGACCAAGATCAGCGACGTGGCCGAGCAGGTGGCCGCCGAGGTGGGGCGTTCCTCGGAGACCGTTCGCTACATTCTCCGTCGTTATGACGAACATCATCCGGAGACGGCGCTCTTCACGCGACAGAGTCAGCCGATCGGGGACGACGAGCAGCTCGATATTTATCGCTGCTATAAGAGCGGCGACACGATTGCCGACCTGGCCAAACGGTTCGATCGAACGGTCTCGAGTATTCACCGGATCGTGACGGAGTTGAAGGCTCGCGAGCTGTTGAGCCGGTCGATTGAGTTCATTCCCAGCGACGAGTTTGAATCGCCGGATGCCGACGAGGTGATTCTGCATCAGACGGAACCCAGCCGAGAGGCCGTTGGGGAGTCCTCGTCGCGACCCGCCGTTCCCGGCGACATGCCCGCCTATTTGAGTGAATTGTACGGCATGCCGCTGTTGGACGAGCAGCAGGAGCAGGATCTGTTCCGGCGCTACAATTACATCAAGTACAAGGCGGCCAAGCTGGCGGGAACGATCGATCCGAAGCATCCGCGGATTCGGGATCTGGAGGAGCTCGAGGAGCTTTACCGTCGGGCCGACCAACTGAAGAACCGGCTCATTCAGGCCAATCTGCGTCTGGTCGTGAGCATTGCCAAGCGACACCTGCGTAACGGAATGGATCTCTTCGCCGTCATCAGCGACGGCAATCTGTCCCTGATGAGGGCTGTTGAGAAGTTCGACTATACGCGGGGCAACAAGTTCAGCACGTATGCCTCGTGGGCCATCATGAAGAACTTCGCCCGCACGATTCCGGAAGAGCGATACCTGCTGGTCCGCTACCAAACCGGTCACGACGAGCGGCTGGAGGTCGAGCCGGATCCGGAGGATCGCGTGGCATCGACGGATCGGCGGCTCACGGGGGTTCGGGAGGCCCTCGACCGTGTCCTGTCGGAGTTGCCCGCCCGCGAGCGAAGCATCGTCACGCATCACTATGGGCTGACGCCGGACGGCAAGAGCCACACGTTGGACCAGATTGGTGAACTGCTCGGGGTGTCGAAGGAACGAGCCCGTCAGATCGAGAAGCGTGCCCTGCGGCGTCTCCGCCAAGCGCTCAGCCCGACCATGCTGGAGGCCGTTCTGGCGTAGGCCGCACCATTCGTCTTCCGCTCCTCAGCCATCCATACCACATCGGGGTTCGGGTATCGGGGCTCGGATTCTGCTCAAGGGGGCATTCTGCTCTTCTGTTTTTTCCCTGTGTGGTTCATTGATTACCCCCTACCGATTAAGATCACCGGGCGTCGCAGGTCCGTGGACTCCGGATTTCGGGGGGGTGAGCGTATGGCGAACCATCGAGGGCGACTCATCTCGTGTGTTGTTCTGGTCGTCGGCTGGGAGGCCAACGCCGCTCGGGCCGGCTGTCGGTTCTATCTTGCCGACCAGTGCGATTGGACCGGCACGAGGGGGTGGTACCTGAACTTCGAGGGGGCCGATCGGGCGACGATGTCGCTCATTCTCGGAGTGGGCGACGGGCAGACCTGGCGTTTCATGTCTTTCGGACCCAACCTTCAGGTTGGGCACCGATATGTTGTTCGGTGTTGCCTCTCACCAACGGAGGCAACGCTCCTGGTCGACAACCAGGAGATCGGCAGGAGCCCGGGCCGGTGGCAGCCGGGGCCGAGTCGATTTGCGTGCAACACCATCCCGCCCTGGGCGGCCGAGCCGGGCAACTGGCTCCGCCGCCAGTACAACATCGTCGTCAGTCGGCGTCGCGACGGGCAGGATTGCGCAAGGATTCAGCTCGATTTTGCCGATTCGGCCAAGAGCCCGGTGGCCCTTTGGTGTTTCCAACCCGATGCTCCGAGCACCGGGGAATTGACCGCCCAGGCCGGTGACACGCTCGAGATCACCACCGAATTCGAGCTGGCCGCCCTGGATCTGCAGGGCAGCGCGCCGGTTGTCGATCGCTACGGTCAGGCCCGGTCCGCCCAATGGCCCGGCAAGGTGACGAAGGACAGCGAGTTGCGTGAGGACATTGCGCGGGAGGATGCGGAGCTGGCGAGCACGCCGCGGAGTTGCGATTACGACCGGTACGGGGGATACAAGGTGGCCGGATGGACGTTGCCGCCGACGGGATATTTCCGCGTGGCGAAGCGAGGCGGTTACTGGTGGCTGATTTCGCCGGAAGGGCATCCGTGCTTCTACACGGGGATGTGCGCCACGCCCGCCAACACGTGGGAGTCGACGCCGGTCAGCGGGCGCGAGTTTTTGTTCGAATGGCTGCCGCCGCGAGAGGGGCCTTTCGGTGCGGCGTGGAGCAAGGATTGTTGGGGGACAAGCGACGGAACGGAGTATGTTTGTTTTCACACATGCAACCTTATCCGCAAGTACGGCACGGCCTGGCGCGAGCAATCGGTGAGACGGGCGCAGCAGCGAATGGCGGCGTGGGGCTTCTCGGGCGGCGCGAAATGGGGGTGCGTGCCCGGCTTTGCTGAGACGCCGGTGCTGGGTCGGGGCGGGACGCCGAGCCTGGCCGGACATCCCGACGTGTTTGATTCGAAGGTCGAGCAGGCCTTCCGCGAGGATCTTCGACGCCAGATCGAACCGCGGCGTCGCGACCCGTTCGTGGTGGGCTGGTCGTTGGGCAACGAGTACGACGAGATCGTCAAGCGGAGCGAGATCGTCGCCATTCTGGCGATGAAGGGCGACGTTCCGGCCAAGCGTGCGCTGGTCGATCACGCCCTGGACAAGCTGTACGGGGGAAAGCTGTCTGCCTTGTGCTCGGCGTGGAAGGTGGAGGCGGTTGAACGGCAGGGTCTTTACGGGGTCCGCCCTCAGCCGCCCGCGGACGATGTGGAGAACCTGCGGCGCTTCTACGCGGACCGGTATTATGCTCTGATCTACGAGACGGTGAAATCGATCGATCCGGACCACCTGTACTTGGGGTTCTGGATCGTGCCGGGATGGTGGGAGGACGAAGAAGACTGGCGGCTGATCGCCCGACACTGTGACGTGATCGGCTATGACCGGTATGCCCCGTCCTACGGCGACGAGTTACTGCAGAGGCTGCAGAAGCAATCGGACAAGCCGACGATGTGCGGGGAATACAGCTTTCCGGCGTGGTACAACGGGGCGAGGGGATTCGGGCGCTACGGCACGTACGCCAAGGATGACGCCGAATCGGGCGAACTCTATTTTCGATGGATTCAGGCGGCCGCGTGCGATCCGCACTGTGTGGGGGTCTGCTGGTTTTTCTACCGCGACCAGCCGCTGACCGGTCGCGGACCCGGACGGGGGGCCAGGCTCGTCTTTGGCGAGCATTTCGCCTTCGGGGCCATCGACGAACTGGACCGTCCGAAGAGGGAGCTTGTTCATCGCATGCGGCAAGCGAATCTGCAGGCCTCTCGCCGGCGTCTCGAGGCAACGCCTGTTGCACGCTGATCGCTCATTCTTGGGCATCGTCACCCCGGTAGAGGAGTGCCGGACTGATTGGGGCGAAGCACGATCGGTTCGGAACGACGACGGGGCCGAGACGGCGCGGCTCATACGGATGACCGGGCCGAGGCGGGCCGGGCTGGCGATGCTGCGCCGTAACAGGTCCGGATCGGGATCACGGTTGGGTGTGAACTTCGTCAAGGTTTAGCAGGCACGATTCGCCAGTCCGGCCGGGGTGCCTGTTGATAGGTTCGGATGGGTCCCCACCACAACTGGTTCAGCCAGCCGAGTGTCCGGAACACGGACTTGAAGACGGTGATCATGCCCGTGAGCTGGAAGACCGCCTCGAGTCGGTAGGACTCGTCGCGCAAGCGCGGCAGCTTCTTCAGGAAGTTGACCGGGTTGTAGAACGCGCAGTAGGCGCGGATGATGTCCATTTGCCGTTGGAAGGGGGAGCCGTGGCGCGACGCGATGACATGGTTGCCGTCGAAGAGGTAATCGGCCACTTTCTTGCTTCCGACCTGACTGACGACGATTCCCTGGTCGAACAGCGCCTCGTAGAGCTTGCTGCCGACCATCGGCATCAAGGAGGTGACCTGAACGGTGGCGGCCCCGTGTTTGACCAGGAACTTGACCTGATCCATGATTCCGCCGAGGCGATTGCCCGCATAGAGTCTCTGGTCGTCGTGGTACATCAACATGGGCATTGGGAAGATGCCCTTTTGTCTCATGAGGGGGAACAGTTCACTGACTTTCTCGGCCGATTGGCCCTTTTTGACCAGGCCGGCGGTGAGGTCCTCGATGCCGAACCACAGGGCGCGCATGCCACCCTCGCGACACAGTTCGAGGAGGTCCCTGTGGCGATAGACATCGGTGAGGGTCGCTTCGGTGCCGAAGAAGATCACGTCGCGGAAGCGGCGGCCATTGATCCGTCCGTTCTTCATCTCGCCGCAGATTTCCTCGACGGCCTCGCGGCGATTGAAGAAGTTGTCGTCGGCGCCGAAGAAGGAGGTAATTCCGAAGTCCTCGGCCAGATCGGTGATTTCCTGCCGGATTCGGCCCGGACTTTTCAGCCGGAACTGGCGATGGTTGTAAGCGGGGATCGGGCAGTATGGGCAGGCGAATCGGCAACCTTGCGTGGTCAACAGGGGGACCACCTGCACGTGTTTGCGCACCTTCTCTCGCGGCAAGGGATGCGCCGAGAGCTCGTGGCGGCGATGGGGGGGTTCCAGGATGCGAAGGGCGACGCCGGGATGTGGGAACTCGTCCAGGTCCTTGACGACTCGGGGGACCTCGGTGGCCACCAGATGGGGATGGCCGTCAAGCGTTCCCTCACCGCGATAGACCAGGCCGGGTATGTCGGCCAGGAGATCATGTCGTCGAAGCCGATGGAACGCGTCGCGCAAGGTTTCGCCGCCGGCCTTGTGCTCGAGCAGCCGTTCCAACAATTGGACGAGGACGTAGACCTCGCCGGTGACGGCGACGTCGGCACTGGCCCCGCCGTTCTGGTCGAAGAAGTCCCACGGCTCGTAGGCGGCCTTGGGTCCGCCGACGACGATCAGCGGTCGGTCGTCACCGAGTTTGCAGGCATCTGCGACGAGCTGATAGGCCGGCTCGCTGTGGATTTGCATGGCTGAGACGAGAACCAATTGGAGCGGGCGACCGTCAATGGCACACCGGCTGGGCCTGACGTTGGGAGCCCACTGCTGGAGGACGATCCGGGTCCGCGTGAACCCGGCATCATGGAGGGTCCCGCCGACATTGAGGACACCCGCCGGGGGCAGCCGTTTGTCGATGTAGGAATAGGGACCGACCCGTGTTCGGTAGTCGAAGGCGTAGAACACACCCACGGGGATCTCGCTTAGGTCGTACGTGCTCCTTATGCGGTGGATCGTCTGCTTGAAGCCACCCGCAAGTACACATGCATCCTCAGGTTTTCGCGTTTGCCGTTCCATCGTTGCGTCCCAATACGATCGTTTCGTTACTAATTCGTGCGTGCGGCATTGGCTGCGTCGGCTTCCGGTCGGCGAGCAGGTTTGCTCCCATCCGACTCCGGATTCCGGATTGAGGGTCATAGCCTACATCAGACCCGCGTCAACGGCAAGGGCTATCTGCTTGGGTTGAGCGGGTCCCGCGCCCCAACCGACAGGTCCTATTATACCATGGGATGCCCCCCAGAGGAATCCTTCATGACAGTATGGAGACAATGGTGTACAACTTCAGAGGCCCGGCGCGGCGAACCCGTCAACCGGGCGTCGTAGGGATCGCCACCGGGCAGGTGATTGCCCGCGGTCCCGACGTAACCCGTTCCGTTTGCCGTGCAAGCGGGCACCGAGACGACCTGCATGATCGAGCCACCTGATTCGGGTCGGCTGAATTGGCGCCGTTACCCGGGCCCCGTCGTGATGGCCTTCGGCGCGGCGATCTACCTTTCGCTTTTCTGGGTGAACGTGAGGCCGTGGATGCCGCAGTCGCTCCGATACATGCGGCAAGGCTTTCTTCTAGGCATAAGCGACCTGATCAACCTTGCGGCCAAGGCAGCGGGACATTCCCCTCCGGGCAGTCGGTGGCTGTGGGCGCTGATCAGCCTGTTCATGGGAATCGTGGTGCCGTGGGTTTTCATGGCGCTGATCGGGCGGGGGACTCCGCGCGAGATCGGGCTTCGTTGGCCCAATCGAGTAGGGTGGCGCTTGATTGGGGTCGGCTACGTGGTGGCCTTGCCGGCCCTGCTGGTCATGGCGTGGTCGCCGGACATGACGTCATACTATCGGCGGGAGCTGACTCACCAGACGATCGGTCAGTTTGTGGGAACCTACATGACGGTGTTTGTGGCCGAGCACTTCTTTTTTCACGGGGTTCTGTTGGCCTTGCTCCGGGCGGATCGACGGTGGCCCGTCGTTTCGGAACCGGCGGCCGTCGAAGGGAGTTGGCCGCGGAAGGTGGCCCGTTGGGTTGGCTTGGCCCAACCGACGGGGGATGCCGTCGGAATACGCGGTGTTGCACGGTGGATCGGGCTGCCCGACGGATGCCTGTGGGCCATGCTGATGCAGTCGGCTTTGTTTGGGTGGATTCATCTTGGAAAGGCGCCGGCGGAGTTTGCGTTTTCATTTCCCGGTGGGCTTGCGTTGGCGTATGTTGCGTATCGGTGCAACAGCATGATGGTGCCGATGGTTCTGCATTTGGCCACGGGGCTGACGACGTTGGGACTGATTTGGTTGGGATAGGGCGCCGTTTGCCCCGGCGACAACGGGCATCTGATCTTGAGGGGATGTAAGCCGGGAGCACGCCTCGCTATAATCATCGCATGCGTGAGATGCCGGACCCAGCTCAGATCACCCCGCCAGAACTCACAGCCAAGGGGGGGGATTTCCATGACATGCGTGCCTGTGGTGATTCGGCCGGTTCCAGTTACGCCATCGGTCATCCCGTGGCGGTGGCTCGGGACAAGGTGGCGGCCGTTTTGGTTCGCTGGGGAGTGACGCCCAACCGGATTACGGTGCTGGGTTTCGTGCTCACGTCGGTGGCGGGGGCGTGTTTGGCTTTCGGGGCGAGCCACACGTTCGGGACCGTCGCGGGATGCCGATCCAGTTGGTGGTTGTTCGGGGCGTTCTGGTTGCTGGTTGGTGCCGGGGCGTGCGACATGCTGGACGGCGCGATGGCGCGGGTGGGTCATAAGGCCACCCGATTTGGTCAGGTATTGGACTCGACACTTGATCGTTTCAGCGATGCGGTTTTGTACCTCGGCATTATCATCCATTTCGCCGTGTTGGGCAATGTGACCCTGTGCGCGCTGGCGGCGGTGGCGCTTATCCACACGTTCGCCATCAGCTACATCAAGGCCCGATCGGACAACTTGATTGACTCGGGCGCGGTTGGGTGGTGGCAACGCCCCGAGCGGTGCGTCGGGTTTCTCACGGGTACGCTGTTCGGGCACATTCCGGCGTTGTTGTGGCAGCAGGCAACGCTTCCGTTCTTCTCCGTGCTTCGACGGTTGAGGCATACGGCGGGCGTGCTTCGCGCCCAAGAACAAGGAAGAGACGCCCCTGTTTCCGGACCGCTGCCCGGCATGATGCGGTACGTGGCGATCTGGCGCCATCCTCGTGGATCGGTCTACTACGATGTGATGGCCCTCGTCAACATCGGCTGGATCATCGTCGCGCCGTGGGTCTGGCCGTTCTTCTACGGTCGCACCGACCCATTACGTGCGTGGCTGGAACCGTGGGTCGATTGATTCCGATGGACCTGGGTTGAGGTAGATCGATGAGGGTATTCGTTACGGGCGGTGCGGGGTACGTCGGCAGTCATTGCGTCAAGCTTCTGTGTGAGCGCGGACATCAGGTGACGGTCTACGACAGTCTGGAGGCCGGCCATCGGGCGGCCGTGCATCCCTCGGCGACATTCGTGCAGGGGAACCTGGGCGACGGTCGGGTTTTGCGAGGCACTCTGGCGGAGGGGTTTGATGCGGTCATGCACTTTGCGGCGCATTTGGTGGTTCCGGAGTCCGTCAATGATCCGCTGAAATACTACGACAACAATGTCGTGAACACGGTGCGGCTCTTGCAGGCCATGAAGGAGTACGGCATTCGCAAACTCGTGTTCAGCAGCACGTGCGCCGTTTACGGCAACGCCGAGGGCGTGCCCGTGACGGAGATGGCGCCGCAGCGTCCCATCAGTCCGTATGGTCGTACGAAGCTGATGATGGAATGGGCACTTCGCGATTCCGCTGCCGCGTGGGGCTTGGCCTCCGCCTCATTGCGGTACTTCAATGCGTCAGGGGCTGCCGCGGATGCGACCATCGGCGAGGATCACCGTCCGGAGATTCACCTCATTCCCATCTTGTTGGAGGTGGCTCTGGGCCGACGTGAGGCGGTTCGGGTCTTCGGAACCGACTATGACACTCCCGACGGCACGTGCGTGCGAGATTACGTCCACGTTGACGATCTTGCGTCGGCGCACTTGTTGGCGTTGGAATATCTTCCGGACACGGGCAGGGCCGATGCCTTCAACGTCGGCACGGGACGGGGGACCACGGTCCGGCAGGTTTTGGAAGCCGCCCGTCGGGTCACGGGGCACGCGATTCCGGCCGTTGAGTCGCCGCGTCGCGCCGGCGATCCGGCGGCTCTCTACGCCGACGCCACGTTGATTCGGGATACGCTGAGATGGCGACCGAAGTATCTGGAGATCGAGCCGATCATAGAGACCGCCTGGCGATGGCACCGATCGCATCCGAATGGGTTTGATGATCGGGGATAGCGGCCGTCGCGGGGGCAATTGACCCGTCATCATGGCGATGATTCACGGTGCGAGCGAACCATGCCGAGGCGGATGACCACGCATCACAACGGAAGAGATGTCCGGACCGTCCTTGTGCCGCTGGTGCTCTTGCCGGGCTTTTGCGTCGGTTGCATGGGACCGGCGGTTCGCCCGAGCACGGAAGGTGCGCCGGTCGGAATGTCTCTGGAACGGCGGTGGATGGTATCCCTTCCTTCCCGTCTGCAACAGACGGTCTGGTATGGGCGGATGTACATGCCCGACGTGATGGTGAGCCGGCCGGTTGTCGTCGGAGACCGCCTGTGTAGTGTTGAGGCGCAGCATGTCGGCCAGAGCTATGCGCGTCGTCTTCGCCTGATCGAGCGCGACATCGGCACGGGGCGCGTGCTTCGGGAGTATCCGCTCGATTGGGATGTGCCGGAAGGCCACGAACCATGCCGGCTGTTGAATCTTCGAGGGCGCCGGCACATTTCGCACCGACCGTGGGAGGCGTCACCGACTCCCGGGGGGATCTTGATGCCTTGGCCCGAGGGGGTGGGGGAGTCTTTGTCGGACGTGATTCGCGTTAGTCTGTTGCCGCCTGAGATGGCGAGGGCTTTGGACGACGTCGGGTGCTTCGATTCCGACGGGCAGGTGCTCATCGCGGCGGCCGCCTTCACGAGCGGATCCGGAAGCACGACCCGCCGGTGGCTTGGCGTGGCGGTGGTCGATCCGCAACCCTCTCGGGTGCTGTGGCGTGGGCGAGTCGAGATATCGTTTCCCGTCGAGCGTCATCGTGGCGGGGTTCGGGTTGGGCGGTTCGGCGACGTGATCATCGGCCGAGTATTCGCGGAGACGCCGCGCGGTCCGTTGCGTTGTCGGGAGTTCTTCGCGGGCTTCGATGCGGCGAGCGGTCGTCCGTTGTGGTCGCAGGCCGGTCCGGCTCGCCGCCGACCGCCGGCCTTCAGCCTCGTGGCCGATTCGCGTTGCGTGTACGTTCACGTCGAAGACACCGTCGTCGAGGCGTGGGATACCCGGACCGGCCGGCCGATGTGGCGCCAGCCCGTGGGCGGAAAAGTGGTTGCCGATGGTCTTGTACACGGCGACGAGCTGATCACGTTTGTCGGGGACGACTATCCGACGCCGGAGTCGGGGACGGTGGTGGGGCCCGTTGCCGTGGGTCTGGCCGGCGCGCACCGGGTTCGTCGTTGGCCTGGGGGAGTTCGGGCGGTGTTGCCGCCATCCTTTGCCGTCGCGAACGACCGGATCTTCTACGCGCCGGACGATCGGATCATGGCATGGCCGCTCGATACGGAAGGCGAGCCGTTGGCATGGACGTGCTGGACACTGCCGGGAGGCTTACTTCCTCGTGACGCGGCGAGCGATTTGTGGGTGCTTGACGGCGGATTCCTCGGGGCTTACGGACGAGGCACGGGCACGCTGACGTTGTTGAGAGCCGGCGGCGGTACCTAGCCCTGTTTTGGGTCGGTGGGTTTCGCACGAGGGGTTGGCAGGTCAATCCGGGCCGCGTGGGGAAGCGATGGGCGTCGTCGTCTTTCCCGTCCGCCCGCCGACGGTTGCCGTTTCGATTGGTTCGGAGACGCGAAAGCGACCCGAAAGACCGTTAGACGGCGCAGGATTCCAGAAAGGTCTGCTCGATTAGCCACTCAATAAAGGGATGATTGCGGAGCGCCTCGGGAGTCATCAGGGCTAAGTCTCGGGCAATACCCGCGGCGATTCTTGTTGTGCGATGGTGGGATTCCCTGTTGCGCGACGTCGCCAGCATGCCCACAGTCAACTCGGCTTGACGAGCCAACCGTTTCAATTCGGGTCGGATGGCCCGCCAGATTGTCTCACGGGCGATGTCGTCGATGGGCGGACGAACGCCTTTTGGACAGCCGGTTTGCAAGCGTTTGGCCTGCTCGCCGACGGCCTCATTTTTGATCGGCCAGCGGAAGTACTCTCGAAGCACATCGGGTGCGTCGGAGTTCCAGTCGGCTTGAGACGTGTCGCCCGGCGTGTCGAGCGGCACATGGTACCTTTCGGCCGGTGCATCGATTCGATCGACGATATCGAGCCAGAAGGAGACCGACAACGGGGCTGCGGGGCCGGTATCGCACAGACTGTCATGGAGCAATTGGATTGCCATTTCGTGGTCGCCTTCCAGCACTTCCAGCGGGAATCGACGACGGAACTCGGCGAGATGCCGGTTCATTTCCTTGGTCGGCAGATCGATTTCGCCGAAGCAGTCTCCGATGCCGGCATTCACGCGGAGAAGGAAGAAGGCCACGTCCCACAGGCGGCCCTGTCGCATGCAGCAAACGAGGACCCGGTTCCCTTCGCAATCGATCGCGGTGATGTAGCATCGCTCGAGCCTTCCTCTGCGTCGTCCGATGCTGGCGAGTGCCAGGAGGCGATCATCGATCGACGGTGGATCGGTCGTTTCGCCTGTCGGAAACCGGATGGGCAGCCGGTTTCGGGCAAGACGGCGAATGGTCGGGTCGCGATGAGACGCGCCGAGACGTTCCAGGACGCACCGTGAGAGCCTCGTGCGGGTCTGAGCGAGGGATTCGACCGCCGTCCGGCACAAGTGCGGATCCGGATGGAAGGCCAGACAGGTTAGGAGATCGATGACATGAGGTCGATCGGCGTATTCCGCAAGGTCCGCCGCGAATTGGGATCTCGCTTCCGTCTCCAGGGCGTCGAATGTCTGGAGCATTTCGGGTAGGGCGTGTGGGTAGTGTTCCTTCAGGACCTCCAGCGCGTGTTGAACGGTCGAGGCCGTGAGCTGCTCCACTTCGCTCATCGACTCGGTCAACCCCCTGAGTAGTTCGACGTCCGGTTCGACGCCGCAGGTTCCGAGGGCAATCGCCAGTCGCCATCGGAGCTTCACATCGGCATCGTTTTCCGCCGCGGCAGTTCCCAGCATCCGCAAGAGGCGGTCGTCGGCGAGGGAATCGATGGCCTCGCACCATCGCGGCAGGGCGGCCTCATCCGCGTTGGCGATGCCTTCCAGTATTCCCCGGCAGAGGTTTTCATGGTCGTGGCGTTGCAGCTGTCGGACAATGGCATCCGCGTCCGGCGGGCTCAACACCTCGTGGACAAGCCGATGGAGCAGGTCCTTGGGCTCGGATTGGGCTTGGATGCGACGGGGCCTTCCTGAGGCGGGTTTTCGTGGGTTCACTCCGTTTCCCTTTCCGCGCGCGGAAACCGCTTGGAGGATCAACCGACCGGGGACGAGAACAACGTACGATTTTTCCCGTCGGCCGCGTCGTCCGACGGGAAAGGTACTCATGACGATATTGCGCACACCCGATTTCAACCGGGGTGCCGGCGACCGAGCGATCAGATCGTGGTGAGTGCGCCGGCGCCTGGGAATATCAAGTTTACAATGAGAGGAATAATGATACTCGCCGCAGCCTGGAGGAAGACCAGCGCCAACGATCCCAGGTCCAGGCCCGTGCATCCTTCCTGAGCCACCAACGGCAGGACTGCCGCCACCATCAGTATTCGCAGAAGCACGCGCGTTCTCCTTGAAAGCCCGAAGGAACTGCAAGAAAAAGACCCACTCCTCGGTCAACGGCCGGTCCGAGTCTCCATCCGCTCCGGGACGCGGTCGCGCCCGACTAGACGCCCGTGGGGAATATGATCCCAACGAGGGCGTTCACCAGGACGTAGACCAGCGTGGTTGCCAAGCTCTGTATGACGGATGAGAAGACTCCGGCCCATTGTTGTTCACAACCCGACTGAGCCAACAACGGAAAGGCCATGGCGAGCACTGTCAATCGTGCGAACATCGCTATCTCCCTCACAGGTTTTTGGCCCGAGGCACGTCTTGATCCGATGGCCATATTCTACGCCACGGCGGAGGTTTGGTCCACCTCGTTTTCGAACCGGACGGCCACTCGCTTGGAGACCCCGGGTTCCTGCATGGTTACGCCGTACATCACATCGGCGATGGCCATGGTTCGCTTCGAGTGTGAGATGACAACGAATTGAGAGTGTTCGAGGAATTCCCGGACCAAGCCGTTGAAGCGTTCGTTGTTGGATTCGTCGAGGGCGGCATCGACCTCGTCCAGAATGGCGAACGGGCTGGGGCGGCTCTTGAAGATGCCCAGCAACAGGGCGACGGCGGTCATTGTCTTTTCACCGCCGGAGAGCAGTGAAATGGACTGGAGTTCCTTGCCCGGCGGTTTGGCGACGATCTCGATGCCGCACTCGAGGACGTCTTCGGGGTTTTCGAGAAGGATGTCGGCTCGCCCGCCTCCGAACAGCTTGCGATACAGTTCCTGGAAGTGTCTGCGGATTTCCTCGAAATTCGCGAGGAACATTTCGCGCGACTCTCGGTTCAATCGCTGGATGAGGGATTCCAGTTTCTTCTGCGATTCCACCAGGTCGTCACGCTGGCCGGTGAGGAAGGTCGCCCGTCCTTCCAGTTCCTCTTGTTCGGTGATGGCGTCCAGATTGACGTTGCCCAGACGTTCGATCTTCTGGCGAAGCTCGGCGATCTCCGTCTCGACGGCGGTCCAATCCTGTTCGGACGGTTCGTAGGCCTGGTAGCGTTCGGCCAGATCGATCGCCAGTTCGTCCCGAATTCGGCCGACGAGGTCGTCGCGTCGAACGCGAGCCTCCTGTAGGTCCATCCGCCGTTCTTGGAGGCATTTTTCCACCTCCTCGAGCTTCGAGCGGCTTTCCTTGACCTGATGCGCCAGCCGCTCGACCTCGACACGGGTGCGTTCGCGTTCGTGGCGGCACGCCAGCGCCTGTTGCAGCGAACGTTCTTTGTCGAGATAGAGCCGGGCCAACGCCCCGTCGGCCTTGAGCACGGCGCGTTCCGCAGCGGCGATACGGGCCTCGGTTTCCTGAACGTCATGAATGGCTGCATTCAGGCCGGCCTCGGCGCGACTCCGGTCTTGCCGGAGTGCGGCGGTTTGTTCCATCTGTCCGGCCCGTTGTTGGTTTAGGCGGCCGGCTTCCACGCGGGCCTCGGTCAAGCGGTCTCGGAGTTGCTGGCGGGCGAAAACGAGTTGGTCGACGCGTTCCTTGAGTTGCTGAATGGCCTGTTCCCGCTCGGCGTTGATCGATTCCAGTTCCAGCAATCGGTTCTGGCTGACGGAGCTTTTCTGCAGAGCTTCGGCCACTTGGCCTTCGATTGCCTGGACCTCGCTTGCGATCAGAGGCTGTTCTTCCGTCAGCCGGCGGATGTCTTCGGCGACGCGTTGGAGGCCAGCGTTGTTCTCGGTCTGTTCGATTGTTGCCTCGTAGATGGCGGTACGAAGCTGCTGTTGGACTTGCTCCAGGTGTTCCGCCTCGGCGGAGGTCCGGGCCATGCGGTCGGTCAGGACGGCGATTCGCTGATCCACCTCTGCCGTCTGTTCGTCCAGTTGGCGGATCTGACTTTTCCGGGAGATTAGTCCGACCGCGCCGGCCGACGAACCCAGGATGACCCTCCCGTCCGGTTCGACGATTTCGCCGGTCAACGAGATGAATCGATGGCTTCCGTAGCCGGCGTCCGCGAGCTGCAGGGCGTCGGCCAGCGTTCGGACGACGATGGTCTTGCCGAGCAGGTGACGGGCCAGTCGCTCATGCTTGGGGTCGCAGTGAACCATGTCGGCCGCATTGCCGACCACGCCGGGCATTGCCGAGAAGTCGCGTCCGCCGACGAAGGGTCCGAGTCGGTCCAGACAGATCGTCCGAATGCACCCTTGGACTCCGGCGAGCATCTGCGGGTCCGCCAACATGGCCTTCGAATCGCCGACGACGAGATACTGCTGGAGGTCGCCGAGGGCCGATTCGACGATGGCGGCATGGTCCACATCGGCGGCCAACAGGTCGGCCACCATGCCGTCGACGTAGGCGAATGTCCCCGCGTCGCGTTCGGCCTCGCGCCGCATGAGGATGGACCGAACGCCGCCGCTGACACCTTCGTATCGTCGATCGAGATCGATCAAGAGTTCGTACCGGCTCCGCAGGCCGCTCCGCAATTCCTTGGTCTCGTTCAGCTCCTCATTGAGTCGATTGCGGGCTTCGTCGAGTTGGGCAGCGGCGCGTTTCTTCTCTTCCAGGCGTTGTTGTTCGGTTCGGACGAGGTTGGCAATCTCGGCGCCACGAGCCTCCAGTTGGGCCTTCCGGGCCAACATGTTCTCCAACTGTCGGCGGATTTCCTCTTCACGGGCATTGAGGCGGTCCCTGTGGCCCAGCAAGTTCTCGCGATGCAGGTCCAGTCTTTGGATCTCGTTGTGGAGTTGGGCTGTCCTGCGAAGCAGATCGAGGATGCCGGCCTTCTCGTCGTCCAAGCGTGCCTGAAGTTCCGTGAGTTCGCGGCTGTGTTGTTGGTCGTCGGACATAAGGCTTTGGATCAGGGCGGTCTGCTCGGCCGTCCTTCGGTCCAATTCCTCCATGCTTTTCTGTTCCGCGGCCAACCGAACAACGATTTCCCGTATGCGGCGCTGCTCGGCCACGCATCGTTCCCGCATCCGCTTCAGGTTTGTTTCGGCCTCGGCCATGCGCTGGCGAGACTGGTCGATGCGTTCCTGATTGGCCGTGATCTGTGATTGCACCGTCAGCAGTTCGTTGTCGAGTTGGGTGATTTGTTGATCGAGATGCAGCACCTTGCCGTCGAGAGCGGTCATTTCGCTTTCGCACCGACCGATTTCGGTTCGCAGGGCCGTCGCGGTGTCCGTTTGGTCGGCGACCTGGCGTTCGTGTTCGTCGATCCGACCGGTCAGGCGGTGGTATTCGGCCAGGCTGTAGCCGGCGCGCAGATCCCGAAGGCGCTCCGTATAGGCCTTGTAGTTTCGTGCTTTGCCGGCTTGATACTTGATAGAACGGAGTCGTTTCTCAACCTCTTCGATGATGTCCTGAACTCTCAGCAGGTTTTGCTGGACCCGCTCCAGGCGCCGAACAGCTTCCTTTCGGCGTGCCTTATACTTGCTGATGCCGGCGGCCTCTTCGAAGATGAGCCGACGATCCTGCGGACTGTACTGGAGCAGCCGGTCGACCTTGCCTTGCTCGATGATGCTGTAGGCGTTCGTGCCGACGCCCGTATCCATGAACAACTCACGAATATCCTTCAGCCGGCACGGCTGCTTGTTCAGGAGGTACTCGCTTTCGCCGCTCCGATACAACCGGCGCGAGACGGTGACCTCCGTCTGGTCGACGGGAAGCTTCCCGCTGCTGTTGTCGAACAGCAGATCGACTTGCGCCATTCCGCTGCTGCGACGACTGACGGACCCGTTGAAGATCACGTCGAGCATCTGCTGGCCGCGCAGGCTCTTGGCCGACTGTTCGCCGAGTACCCACTTGAAGGCGTCGACGACGTTGCTCTTTCCACAGCCGTTGGGCCCGACAATAACCGTGATTCCTTCGTGAAACTCGAAGTCCGTCTTGTCGGCGAAGCTCTTGAAACCCGTTAAGGTCAAACGCTTAAGACGCATGCAACAGGGGCCTCCTCTGCCCGGAAGGGCAACGACTCCGCGTCGCAAAAGACAACCATCCTTCACCACCGTGCCTTGCGGGGGGACCGCACCGTGATGACATCCACAGTCTACCACAATCGGAACCGGAGTCCAGTGGAATCCCAACCCCCTGCGGGCGTCCCCAGAACATCCCGGTGGACGATGCAACACAATATGTTGGGTGAGGGCATCACGCGCTGATCCATGTATTGTATTAAGAGTAAAATCAGATTCCAATCAACGCCAACTCTCAATTGTTCGATATAACTATATATCGTGAATATGCCGTGACCGCCAGGTGGTGGGTTGGCATGTCCCACGCGTGCGTGGGCGTCGGTGATCGAGCCGTCGTTGCTGGAATCGACACGAATGTCAGGCTTGATGATGTGGACGACGATTCGGTGAATCGTCTGGCCGAGCAGGTTGCAGGTGAATGTGCACTGGCGGCCCGAAGACGCCGTTAACGTGACGAGTCGGTCGTTCGGGTCCTCAAAAGGTGCCGCTGCTGAGCGACGCCCCGGCTCCGGAACCCGTCCACTCCACGTACTTTCGCCCCTCGTAAGGCTGGATGTCGGCGTTCAAGCGGATCTTCACCGTGCCGTCCGGGCCCTCGGGGACGTAGAGATGCTACGTACCACGCCTCTTGCCGGTTCAGGCCTTCTTCGTCCATGATAACGCCGCGCCAGCCTCCTGGTCATCCTGAGGGGCACCCAGGCCGGCGGTGTTGAAGGGAGCAATGAGGATGTCGAAGAGAACCCTGTCGATGATCATCACGGTCGTGTTTGCACTGCCGTTGCCGGCAGGCGAACCGGCCTCGAAGCCGAAGAAGGGCGGGGCGACTGCCGCGAAGGCCAAGCCGGCCTTCGTACACCCTACAGCTTCCGCAGGCAAAGACGACGGCTACCGCGGCATCTGGTATTGCAACCAGAAGCTGAAGAACGAGTACGTCTACAAGTACAGCGGCGGGTTGGGCACTTACCCGTCGAACCACATCCCCTTCGCATACTATTCGGAGAAGGCGAACAAGACGTTCTTCTGCTACGGCGGGACGCGAAAGGAGAAGCACCGGCTCCTCGAGATGGTATCCTACTACGACCACGCGACGGGCATGGTCCCTCGCCCGACGATTCTAATGGACAAGGGTACCGAAGACGCCCACGACAATCCCGTGATCAGCCTGGATGACGACGGGTACGTGTGGGTCTTCGCCAGCTCGCACGGTACGGGGCGGCCGTCCTACATTTTCAAGAGCGACCGGCCATACTCGATCGATTCGTTCACGGTCGTTCGCGTGACCAACTTTTCGTATCCCGAGATCTGGCACATGCCGGGGCGTGGGTTCCTCTTCCTGCACACGCTCTACAAGAACGGCCGCGGGCTGAATTGGTCGACCAGCAAGGATGGGATCGAATGGTCCGCCCCACAGTTGCTCGCCCACGTCGAGCAGGGGCACTATCAGGTCAGTTGGCCCTGGAAGGACAAGGTCGGGACGGCGTTCAACTATCACCCGAAGGTCGGCGGCCTCAATGCCCGAACCAATCTCTACTACGTCGAATCCGACGATTTCGGCAAGACGTGGCGGACGATTCAGGGAACCAAGATCGACCCGCCGATTAAGACCATCCACAACGCCGCGCTGGTGCACGACTACGAGGCCGACAAGCGGTTGGTCTACCTCGTCGACCTGAACTACGACGCCGAGGGTCGGCCGATCATCCTGTACGTCACGGCCAAGGGCTTCGAGTCGGGTCCGCAGAACGATCCGCGGACGTGGACGACCGCGCGGTGGACGGGGACGGCCTGGGAGATCCGGCCCGCGATGACGTCGACGAGCAACTACGACGTCGGATCGCTCTACGTGGAAGGGGGGGGTGCGTGGCGGATCATTGGCCCGACTCAGGCCGGACCGCAGCCGTACAACCCCGGCGGCGAGATGGTCTGTTGGACCAGCGACGACCAGGGCAAGACGTGGACCAAGCTGCGTCAGTTGACGGACAACAGTCCCTACAACCACACGTATGCCCGGCGGCCGGTGAATGCCCATCCGGACTTCTATGCCTTTTGGGCCGATGGCCACGGGCGGCGACCGTCCGAGTCGCGGCTTTACTTCTGCAACAAGACGGGGGAGAAGGTCTTCCGCCTGCCGACGCTCATGAAGGGCGAATTCGAGCGTCCGGAGAGGGTAGAGCAGCACAACTCAAGAATCCAGAATTGAGAATCCGGGAGTTCGGAGTCGGTACCGCAGCACGAGACACATCGGGCGTCGGGAACCACTGGGGTCCCGACGCCCGTTTTGCAAACGCACTCGATTCGTCCGCCTTGTGGGACGTTCTTACGTCGTCACGCGGACCGGCAGGGGTTTGAGCCGGTTCGATGTCTTCACCAGCAACATCGCGCCGTAGCCTCCGGCCGCCAGCGGCACCAAACCGCGGATGTAGATCATCGTGTTGGTGGTTGAGGTGATCAGGGTGCCGATGACGGCCGTGATCACCCATACGACAACCAGGACGGCCAGCCAGCCGAAGCAGGCGAACCATACATCACCCGGCGCCGCCTGATTGCGCCACGAGCTCAACTCGCCGTAGATCAGACCGGCCAGCAGGATCGCTCCGCCGAGGACGACGGCTTTGTCCTCCCATTGGGTGCCGAGGGCGGCCATGACGACCCACACGCAACCGAAGCCGAAGACGTAGTAGAAAACCCTCAGGGCACTGGGCGTTACCGCGAGCGCGCCGGCAACGGCGATCGACGAGTAGGTTCCCGTGAGCACGCCGATGAGCATCGCGTAGCAGAAGCCGTGGATGCCCGGACCGCCCCAGATGTACATGACCAACAACACGACGAGCGTGGTCGTACCGGTCAGGATCGTCCGGCTCAACGTTTGGTTCACGCTGTCGGTGACCATTCGCGCGTCGACGGTGGAGAGCTTTCCTCGGATCTCGCGGACGCGGTCGAAGATGACGATCGTGTCGTTCTGCGAATAACCGATGATGGTCAGGAAAGCCGCGATCATCGTCAGATCAATGCGGAAGTCGACGACTCCCAGGGCCTGTCCGATGAACGTGGAATAGAAGAAGTGACTGAACGCCACCAGGCCCATGGCCACCGCGATGTCGTGAATCAATGAGGCGATGTTGCACAGGCCGGTGGTGATCGACCCGAACCGGAACCAGATGTATCCGATCGTGACGATCATGGCCAGGACGATGGCGGCTAGTGCACGGGTCTTGCCCTGCTCGGCCACCGACGGGCTGAACCGGGTGACCTTCTGGAGGGACTTGCCGGTTTCCAGGGCGGCCTTCGCCAGTCGGACCTCGGGCTCGGCGAGGTTCTGTCGCCAGTTCTTGGGGCTCTCGTCGAATCGGTTGTGTTCGTCCGACACCACGACGGCCGCCGCGGTGCACGGCGAATTTGCGTTGGTCGGATCGGTTTGAGCGAGGGGGATTACGCGGAAGTCGCGCCAGGCATAGGCTTCGAAATCCGGTTGGAGTCGCATCTGCTGCAAGCGTTGCACGATGGCGTTTTCGGTGATGGGGGGACTCATGTCCTTCAAGACGAAGGCGACACCTCCGCTGAAGGCGCTGACATCCGTCGCCGCCTTTGTGCCGACGATCGGCGCGTTCCTAAGGACCGCGCCCAAGGTGCTCTTGTCTACCGGGAACATGCCGGCGAACGCGGGGTCGGTCGGTTGTGCCTTTGCGTCGGTCAGTACTTGCAGCGAGACCGCCGGCTGGATCACGAGATCCTCGCCCATGGACGCGACGATCGCCTCGCGAACGATACGACTGTTTGTTTCCGTCGTGACAATCTCGAAGGTCTTGCCCTGTTCGGGTTCGCCGGGCCGCTGCTCGAGGCCCACCATCTGAATCGTCGCATGGCGGAGCTTGTCGGCGGCCGTTCGGGCGTACCGCGCGGCGCCTTTGACCGCCGCCTGCATGGCCGTCAGGTCCAACTTGGCATCGGGCTGCGTGTGGACGGTTAGCGAATTCCCGGCCGGCGGTTCCTCACGTACCTGTTCCATTTTGGACTCGATGACGGCCTGGAGGAAGCTCTGGATCTGCCGCGCGTTCAGCGCCTTCGAGGTGACGACGAACTCGGTCGGCACCGATCCCGGTCTGACCTCGGCCTCCTCCATGGCGCGTGCGGCGGCACTGAGCCATGTGACGGCGGAACCCGGTTCGTCGCCCGTGATTCTCCGGCGGATGATTTCGTCGGCGTCCTTGCGATCCTTGACCAACGTGCTGTCGGGCTTGACCTCGATCTGAGCGGCCGTGCCTCCCAGGAACTCGATGTCGTAGAGGTCGTCGGCGTGATACTGATTTTGGTAGGCGAAGAAGGCCAGGCCGCCGAAGACCACCACGGCCGACGCCGGCCAGAACACGTATCGTAGGCCCATCCAGTCGATGTTGGGTTTGCCCATCAGTCTCATCATGGGCAGGCGATTGGGATGCCACCGGCGCGTGGCCCGCGAGGTGATTCGGCAGAGCCACATCAAACCCAACAAGATGACGCCGGCGATACCGCACGCACCGAACAACTCACCCAGGCTAGCCAAGACGGACTCGGGCATCTTGAGGATTCTGGCCAATCCGTAGAGTACCGCGCCGAGTCCGAGCATGCCGCCGATGCCGTATAAGGGGTACAGGGTGGCCGAGTTGTCCAGACGATCGGGCACCATCATCGTGAAGAACTGGCGCGTCACGAAGAGGGCGGTAAACATGCTCGTGGCGATACCAAAGCCCAGGGTATAAGCGAAGCCCTTTACCTCCTCCGTTCCGACGTAGCCCAGGATCACGCACGTAATCACCGTGGTGACGTTAGAGTCGATGATGGCCGACATGGCCTTCTCATAGCCGGCCTTTACCGCCATTCGCAGGCTTGTGCCTTTCTGGAATTCCTCGCGCATGCGCTCGTAGATCAGGACGTTGGCGTCGACGGCCATGGCGACCGACAGCATCAGACCCGCGATGCCCGGCAGGGTGAACGTGGCTTGCAGCATCGCCATGATGGACAAGGTGAGGAGCAGGTTCAGCAACACAGCCACGTTGGCGATGAAGCCGCCGTACAGGTAGTAGACGAGCATGAAGGTCAACGTCAGGCTCACGCCGATGACGCTCGACCACATGCCTCGGGTCCGATTGGTCATGCCGAGGCTGGGCCCGATCGACTTTTCCATGATGGGCGTGGGCTTGAGCCGGGCCGGCAGCGAACCGGCCTCCAGTGTGTTTACCAGATACATCACGTCATTGATCGTGAAATCGCCGGTGATTTGCCCGCTACGGCGAATCTCCGAACGGATGCTGGGGGCCGAGTAGGCCACATCGTCCAGCAGGATACACAGGGGTCGGTTGATGTTCGCGCGCGTTAGGGCTCCAAAGAGGACTCCTCCTCGCTCATCCAGATCGAACAGGACGCATGGCTGGTTCGTCTCGGGATCGCGTGAAGCGACCGCGCTTGCCAGGGCCCAGCGGCCTTGGCCCGTTCCGCGAAGCAGGGTCTCGCCCTGTTGTCGGGAAGCCAACACGTAGTATTTGTTCGCATACTTCTCGACCACGTAGTGTAGAGAGCCGGCCTTCTTGCGGGCCTCGAAGGCCTCGTCGAACTTCTGAGTATCCTCGATATGTAGGAAGCTGGCGGGGTTCTTGATCTCAAACCAGGCGTAAAGGTCTTCTTCCTTTGCCCGGGGCCCCCGCTTGGCCAGGTCGCGGACGTATTGATCGTAGAGCAGGGGCTTCTGCGGGTCCGGTGTGGGGAGAATCCGAAACTCCAACACGCCGGCACCCAGAAGGAGCCGTTTGAGGTCGGCCGGGTCGTCCAGCGCCCCTCGCTGCCGACTCCACGGATCAAACGCCCGAACCAGTTCCTCGATCAGCGGTTTCAGGGTGGGGTGCTCTTTGCATAGGGCATCGAGGGCCTTGTCCCGCTGCTCTCCCTTGCCCAGTGCCAAGATGTCTTCGACCCGTTCCACGCCGATGTTGGTTCTCAGGAGTTTCTCCTCGGCGGTTCGGTACGCTTCGTAGGCGTCTTCCGTTTCGGGAGTGCCGGGAGCCGCCGCCTGTTTGGCCTGCCAGGCCTTGTAAGCCTCGGCGAGGGGGGCCAGAAGCGGTTCGCGGCTTGCGTCGCCGTGAACGAGTTGCTTCAAGGCGGCATCGCGTCGGGCATCCGGTTGGGCCAGCGCAAGCCGGATCTGGTTTCTGTTAAGCTCCGTGGCCGCCAGTCGGCTTCGCACGGCTCGGTACGCCTCACGCGCCCGAACAACCTCTTCGGGCGGCCGCGGTATCTGGATTTCGAGACGGTTGGTGCCTACGGGCCTCCAGACGAGGTTCCGCTGACCCTTGGGGTCCACGCGTTCCTTGAGGATCGCCATGACCCGCTGAGCCAGATCGCGACGACGACTCGCGTCTATGCCCGTGTCGTCAATCTCATAGAGCAGGCTGTGCCCGCCCATCAGGTCGATGCCGCCCTTGAGGCGTTCGCGAAACGGATAGATTTGATACCAGGCAAATCCCGTGATGCCTGCAATCAGAAGGACCTTCCACCAGAAGTTCTTGTCTATCATGGACCGGACTCCGCTACTGAGAATGGCACTCGGCTTGGGTATCGAGTGCGTTCGGGTATCATGGAAAAAACCGGAGAACTTGCGCGGACAGTACGCAACCGTTGGGTCAGCAGGTTGCAGGGGGACCATGCGCGGGTCGATCGCTCACACGGATCCCCAAGGCGGGCTGTAGCATTTCCTGGGACGTCACCATCCGGATGAAGGTCCGACATGGGGACACAACGACGGGCCGTCCGTCAATCGGCAATGAGGTCCCGCCGCTGACGATTCGACGGACTGCCTCGTCATGCGCAACGGCCCGCAGTGCGTTGCGGTTGACCATGTCCGGAGCGAGCCAACTCAGGATGGGACGCTGCTTGGAGTTGCCCTTCTGCTTGTCGTGCGGACCGCCGGTCGATTGCTGAGCGGATTGTTGCCGCTCCTTTTCTCGATCGGCCTGACGGTGCGCGGACTCCGTGAGATGGTAGCTGACCGCCACCATCGCGAGTGCGGCGACCGCAGATCGGCTCAACAGTCTGACAATCCGTGTGAACATCGAAGCAGACATTATACAGGATCGTGGGAGGATTCCAATGGGGTGGGTGTCGTTTAACGGAGTGGCGGATCTGCCGGACAAAGGCCGATGGAGTTGATTCGCGCCGTCGCCTTGATAGACTGGTTGACAGCGTTTCTAAGGTTCTTGGGTGGCCCGATTGGACGCCGAACTGGGACGTGGGATCATGACGTTGGGAATCCAGCGCATCATCATGGGCATCATGACTCGGGGGGCAACAGGGTAGGGTTGTCGGGACGCGGTCCGAGATGACAGCCCTGCCCGGAGGCGGCGGGGCTTTTTTTGTTGCGGACCGTGAGCAAGGGTCGTTGATGTATTGGTACAAGGATACTGCGATGTCGGCACACGCCAATCGTCGAATTGAGCTCTACGACACCACACTTCGGGACGGGATGCAAGGGGAGGGGATTGCGCTCTCTCTGGAAGACAAGTTGCTGATTGCCCGAAAGATAGACGAGCTCGGAGTGGACTATATCGAAGGCGGCTATCCGCTGAGCAATCCCAAGGATGCGGCCTTCTTCACGGAGGTGAAGAAGATGCCCTTGTCGCATGCGCGGCTTGTCGCGTTCGGCATGACGCGTCGGCGCGATCGGCCGTGCGAAAAGGACGAAGGGCTGGCCGCGCTGCTCGCGGCGGACACGCCTGCGGTCGCGCTGGTCGGCAAGGCCTGGGATCTTCATGTGGAACGGGTGCTGGAGGTCTCACTCGAAGAGCACCTTGCGATGATCCGGGAATCCGTGGCTCATTGTGTCGCCGCCGGTCGCGAAGTGATCTATGACGCGGAGCATTTCTTTGACGGGTTCGAAGTGAATGCGGAGTACGCCCGCCGAACCGTTCTGGCAGCGCAGGAGGCGGGGGCAACGTGTGTTGTGCTCTGCGATACGAACGGCGGATCGCTTCCGGAGCGGATCGTCGAGTGCGTCGAGGCCATTCGGCGGGACCTCTCCGTTCGGGTCGGCATTCATCCGCATAATGACTGCGGCCTGGGGGTGGCGAACGCCATCAGTGCCGTCAAGCACGGGGTTGTTCAGGTCCAGGGAACCATCAACGGCGTCGGGGAGCGTTGCGGCAACGTCGACCTGACGACGGTGGCGGCGAACCTGGGTCTGAAGTTGGGGTACGAGGTGTTGGTTCCCGGCGCGCTGCGCCGACTGACTGAGACGAGCCGCTACGTGTACGAGGTGAGCAACCTGGTCCCGCCGGTCAACCAGCCGTACGTGGGGTTCGGCTCGTTCGCGCATAAGGGCGGGATGCACGTTCATGCGGTACGAAAGGTGGCGTCCAGCTACGAGCATGTGAATCCTGAGGCGGTCGGCAACAGCCGGCGGGTCCTTATCAGTGAATTGAGCGGCGCAAGCAACATCGCCGCCAAGGTCGGGCGGAAGTTCAACATCGAGGGCGACCGCAAGCTGATGCGGCGCGTCTTGGAGCGCGTGCAGACGCTCGAAAACGAGGGATTCACGTTTGAATCGGCCGAGGCAAGTTTCGAACTGATCTGCTTGAAGGAAATGAAGCTTCACCATCCGTTCTGGGAGCTGGATCACTACCGTGCGGTCATCCTGAACGTTCAGGGGAAGATTCAGACAACCGAGGCGATCGTCAAGCTGAAGGTCGACGGTCATTCGGAGCATCAGGTGGCCGAGGGGGATGGTCCGGTCGATGCGCTTGCGCGTGCTTTGCTCAAGGCCTTGCGGCCCCATTATCCCGGTGTGGATCACATCCGGTTGGTGGATTACAAGGTTCGCGTGACCAACCCGCGTGAGGCGACGGCCGCCAAGGTGCGTGTTACGATTCAGTTTCGCGACGACGAGCGGCACGAGCTGTACGGCACCGTGGGTGTGAGCGAAAACATCATCGACGCCTCGTGGGCCGCCCTGGTGGACGGGATCGAATACAAGCTTCTTCAGGCCGTCGGCGATTTCGGTCGGACTGCCGGCGTTTGACCATAACGGTACCGACTTGGTAAGAGTGTATGAGCTTACCGGACCGCGATCCTTCAAGGATACGTCGAGTCGGTGGCCGGAATGCGGAGGAGCAGGAGCCATGCGCATCCGTCTCATCACGCCCTACTACGGGGTCAAAGGGCTTCGAATTCTGACCCTGCCGGTGCTGGCGGCCGAGTTCGGAGCCTACGCGGACGTCGAGATCCTTGATCAGAACGTCGAACCGATCGATTACTCGCCCGTCGATGTCGTGGGGATCAGCCTACTGGTCTATAACGCACCGCTCGGTTTCAAGATCGCGGAACGCTTTCGGCGTGGGGGGGCCAAGGTGATCTTTGGCGGTACGTATCCTTCGCTCCAGCCGGAGCATTGCCTGCAACACGGCGACGCCGTCGTGGTGGGGGAATTGGAGGGATTGACTCCTTTGATCGTGCGCGATCTTGAACGGGACCAACTCAAGCCGATCTATCGCAACGCCGAGCCTCCGGACATTACCCACATGCCGCGCCCGAGAGTGGACCTGCTCAAGAACGATCGTTACATGGGCGTGGGCTATCCGATCGAGTTCACGCGCGGCTGTCCGAATGCGTGCGGGTTCTGCGTAAATCCGTACATTTTCCGGAAATTCCGGACCATCGGTTTGGAGAACATTGCCCGCGACGTGAGCTACCGCGACATGGACCTGCTCGCGGTGGAAGACCTCAACATGGCCGCCGATCGCGAACATGCCCTTCGCGTCGCGAAGCTGCTGGAGAGCGTCGGCAATCTGAAGTGGTCGGCCGAGATGACGCTCGCCAGCCTGGACGACGATGAGTTGCTGGACGCCTTCGCTCGCAGCGGACTGACGGAGGCTTATGTGGGTTTGGAGAGTGTGAATCCTCGCGTCTTGACCCGGATCAATAAGGGATTCAACCGGGTCGAGGACTATCTCCGCGTCATCCGAAAGCTGCAGGATCACGGTATTCGTGTGGGGTCTGGAATGGTTCTGGGTCTCGACGGTGAAGATCGGGACTTCTACAGGCGGTGGCTGGACTTCTTGGAGGCCTCACGGATGTGCTACGTTACGCCGACCTACGCCACCTATGTTCCCGGGACAAGAGCCTATGAGGCCATGAAAGCAGCGGGCAGGATCATCACCCATGACCTCCGTGCCTACGACGGACTGCATCCCATCGTGGTTCCAGACGGAATGACTCTGGACGAACTCAACGAAGGGCTGCGATGGTTCATCAAGCGGTTTTTCGGCGCCAGAAGCATTATTCGAAGGGCCCCTCGGCGATGGTGGGCCGACCTGCCTCAGTTCATGGCCTATCTGGCAACCAACCTCTGGTTCCGGAGCTGGTACGGCATGATGATCCGCCGCTACGGACCGAGAGGTAAGTACCTCGTCGACGATCTCGAACTGAACGATCGCATGACGCAGAAGCCCTATCGCCGGAGTTGGCTCTGGAAGGTCTTCCGCCGCCTGTTCACGCGGACCAGCGGCGTGCAGACGGAACGTAGGACCGAACCGTCGCTCATGGGAGCGGCGTCGCCACTCTGCGCCAAGTGATTTCCGTTCGGAACGTTTTCTTCGGCACGGGATATGACGGCTTGTCCGGGCGCGACGTACGGCGTGATTTCGGCGCACCTTTTGGGAACGATCCGCCGGACAGGCTTTGGGGGGGGCGGACTCAACGCCGGGGGTATCGAAAGCGACGACGTCCAAAGAGGCCGGCCGACGCAGCGATCGCCATCAGCGGGAATATCTGTCCGATGCCGTTGCCGCACGTGAAGGCGGCTTCGATGTGCTTGTCCGAATCCATGACGAGCGTCGTGACGGCATTCGAATCGATGGTCCCGTAATTGGCGTCATCGGGGTAGTCGGGATTGTAGAGGGTCCAATGGCTGAAGACTCTTCCCGCGTGGGGCACAGCCGTCAGCGTCACCGGCGTGCCGGCCGGATAGACGGCTTCGTTTGGGCTTACATCGACGTCGCCCAGTATGCCGTTCTGAAGCGTCACCGATAGCGTGTAGGTCGGTGAGGGCGAGAGCGCGACGATCAGTGTCCCGCCCTCGGCGATCGTGACCCCGGCGTAGGATGAAGTGTTCGTGAACGGAATCGGCAGGCCGTTCAGACTGGCGGACCGTATCCATCCGACACGATAAAACCTGAGCTCCGTGGTGGGATCCAGGTTATCGGCGGAGATCGTTCCCCGGATCGTTTCCTTACCGAAGAGGAGAGACAGGGTGAGCGGCGCCGACGCCTGAAACACGGTCTGTCCGTTGTCGGCCAATTGTGTTCCGACGGCGACCATCGCGCCGTTAACGGTTCCGGCAATCTTGCGCGCGTACGCGAACCGGCCGTCGGTGGTGATTTCATCGATTGTCCGGGGGGTGCTCGTCGATTGCGAGAGGATCACATCCGTGTATGCCTCATTCGGGTCCGACACGCGGACGGCGGCGTAGGATGCCGTGGACAGATCGTTCACCAGGAGTCTTGTTGTAGAGCCGCTTGCCCCGGTCTCGATGACGCTGAGAAAGCCCGCGTTCGCGGCACTGATCTGTGCCTTCATCCGCTGGGTTTGTTCGACCTGATTCCATCCGACGGCGGCGTAGGTCGTGTCCGTGGTCAGGTTCATGGCATGGGTTGATACGAGGTTCTCGGTGGCCCGAGCGCCGCCGATCTCCCACCGGATCCGGATCAGGTCCGCCGAGTTCGTCAAGGTCGTCAGGGTGCCCCGGCCGATCAGATTGAATGTGTAGGCATTGACCGTCGCCGATTCGATCACGTCGGCGACAAGGAAGTAGTCCTCGTTGGGGAAGGCACAACTGCGTTGGATGTCGGCCCCCTGGTAGGTGCATTTCAGCGAAGCGAAGTCGCAGACGCCCTTGTAGCTGCCGTGCTCGGTGGAGTCGAGCCGATTGGTGTAAGTGAAGTGTTCAGGACGCATCCGACTGCCCGTGCCGACGGAGCCGTTGACCAGGATGACGTTGTGGTTCTCCGCCAGCATGGAGTCAAATCCGCTCGGCCAATTGCTCCAATCGGTCCGCTTGATACCCGCTGCGGGAAAGACGATCTGGCCATGCGTGAACAGGAGGATCTCGCCGGTGTCATGGTGGTTGTGGCCGATTGGTATGCCGAAGATGAGCGGCTTGCCGTCGATGCCCGGCGACAGCAGCAAGTAGTCGCTGTCGGTTGTCCAGTCGTTGCGAAAGACGGTGACCTTTCCCTGGCCCGGGCTGAGAAAGGTGGGCGAGCGGCTGGGCGGCGCCGAGCCCTGGGAGAAGTCGTTCGACCAGAAGAAGTCGACGTAGGTCCCGTCGCTGTTGGTGATGTTGCTGAAGTTGGGAGGGTCGCCGTTGGTGAAGTGATAGATGAGACTCGCCTTGTCCGCGTTGCTCACGCCCCGGGAAAACAGATTGACGCCCGTCGTGTTGAACAGGCCGTCCTGGACATTGGGGGTGCGCCCGTTGGGCAACCTCATGCCGAGCGTCATCGTGACGAACGGTTCGACATGGGGCCAAAGGTTGACGCCCGATCCGGTGTGGTAGGCGCGAAGAAAGGGGATCAGATGCGGAAGGATGTAGTTCAGATAATGCCCCTGGCTGTCGGTGTACCATCCGTCGTCGGTGGTCGTCTTGTTGAATGACTGATTGAGACGCAGCAGACCGTTGTCGAGGAGTGCCTGGTCGCCCAGCAGGACGCCCGCCAGAGCGCGGGTCGAGGCTCTCTTGGCGAGGATGTTGTTTTCCTGCTCGATGATCGACCAGTCGCCGATGTCGTTTCCAGCCGCCAGGAGCTTCGTTTCGATGGTCGATCGGATGTTGGGGTCGATGGTCGCGCTTCGAATGAAATCGTAGGCACACAGGTAGTTGACCGTCAATTCCGCCGCCGTGATGTCAATATTGGTGGGGCTGGGCACGATCTTCAGATTCGTCAACGCATCGATTGCCTTGGCGAGATCCTCCGGCGTTCCGGTCATTGCCCATCGTAGCGCTGCCGATTGCGCCGTGGCCGAATGGAGAACGCACTCGCTGTAGGAATTGGGCTCGGGGCCCGGTGTTCGATTGGCGTACGACTCGATGTTCGACTTCCAGGACGCTTGCATCGAATGAACGGGCGAGGCCCACCACGCCCGGATCTGTTCCACGTCGTCGCCCAAGAGGAGTGAACGCGTGATCGGTTGCGGCGGAAGGGTTCCCGTTGTGGGGATGACGATTTGGGCGTGCACCGAGGAAAAGAGCAGTAGGCAGGCGCCCACACCGAACCGAATCTTGGGTCGGCGCCGATCCGGTCCGTCGTTCCGCGTCATGCGTTGCTCCTCTCCGCCACGTCTCAGCCCCTGAATCCGGGCGTTCGCCGGGGCAAAACATCCATGTGAATTCTAGCACTCAGAGTCGATGGTGGAAAGCGCGCCTCGGATCGATCCGCCTTGCACGTTGGCCGCGCTTTTCATCGGGAGCGGGTCGGGTAAGATGATTATCGGAAGCGGAGCCTGCGAATCGGCTCGGTTGTTGATGGGAGATCGATATGCGGTTCATTCGTCTTGCGGCGGTTGCGATGGGGTGGGTTTCTCTTTCCCTTATGGTAAGGGAGGTCCGAGCGGAGGGGACCGGCCCGCCGTTTCGCGCCGGGGCGGCCATGAGCAACATCACGCCGTGGCTGGGTATCAGCGTAAACGGCGGGATGAGCGATCGGAAGGCCACCCATGTCCACGATGAGTTGCATGCACGGTGCCTGGTGCTTGAGAGCGGCTCGACGCGAGTGGCCATTGTGACCTGCGACAGTTGCATGATTCCGCGAGAGGTGTTTGACGAGGCCAAGCGAATCGCCCAGGAGCAAACCGGTATTGCCGCGGACCACATGCTGATGGCGGCCACGCATACCCATTATGCCCCGACCTCGGCCGGCGTCTTCCAGAGCGAGGCGGACACCGCCTACCAGGAGTTTCTTGCACGACGGATTGCGGACGGCATCCGGCGGGCGAGCAACAACCTGGCGCCGGCGCAAGTCGGATGGGCGGTCGGCACGGAGCCCAATGAGGTCAACAATCGGCGATGGAAGATGAAGCCGGGCACGATTCCGCCGAACCCCTTCGGCCGGGCGACGGATCAGGTGAAGATGAATCCGCCCGTCGGCAGTCCGGACCTGGTGGAGCCGGCAGGGCCGACCGATCCCGATGTGTCGGTCGTATCCGTCCGGTCCTCCGGCGGTCAACCGATTGCCTTGCTGGCCAACTACTCCTTGCACTATGTCGGCGGCGGTCCGGGCGACCACATTACGGCCGACTACTATGGGTGTTTCGCCGACCGAATGCAGCAGCTTCTGTCCGCCGACCGCCTCGATCCACCCTTTGTGGCCATGATGTCGAACGGCACCAGTGGGGACATCAACAACGTCGACTTTCGCGGCCGGAAGGTCGCTCGACCCGGGTATGGACAGATGCGCCATGTAGCCGGCGCGGTGGCCGCCGCGGCATACGACGCCTGCCAGAGCATTCGGTATCGTGACCGGGTTCCGCTCGACATGCGGCAGATGACCCTCAAGCTGGGCGTCCGAAAGCCGACGACGGAAGAGGTTGATCGGGCCAGGGACATCGTCGACAAGGCCGGTGGGCCGGTCATGAAGACGCTGGAGCAGATCTACGCGAAAGAGACACTGGCGATGGCCGACTATCCGGACGAGGTCGAGTTGATTCTCCAAGCGGTGCGCATCGGGGATCTGGCGATCGCCGCCATTCCGTGCGAGGTGTTTGTGGAGATCGGGCTGGAGATCAAGCGGAAGAGCCCGTTCAAGCCTTCGTTTGTGATGCAGCTTGCCAACGGCTACAACGGTTATCTGCCGACGGTCGAGGCCCATGCCCAGGGCGGATACGAGACGTGGCGAGCCAAGTCGAGCTATCTCGAGATCCAGGCCGCGCCCAAGATCGTCAATGCGGTGACGATGATGCTGGACGACCTGAAGAACCCGGAGAAATGACCCATTGACGGGCTCCGTTCCTCGGACGGTTTTCCGACCTTGGACGGCACGTCGGAAACGAGAACCAACACATGAAGATCGCCTACAGCACGGATCAGCTCGATCCACACATTCGCGAGGCCCTGCGCGCCTTAGCCGATGAGTATCCTGTCATCGAGGGCGGCGCCGGCGATGTCCGCGTGGCCTTCAGGCCCATGACCGACGAAGGGCGTATCTCCAGGATTCGTCATGGGGGCGGCGGCATCGCGATTGAGTATGGGGACGTGACCTGCGCCCTGCGAGCATTGGGAACACTGCTCGGGTTCGGCACGGCCAAGAGCCTCGGCGAGGAGCAGATCGATTTCAGGACGTTCGGCATCATGTTGGACGTCTCGCGCAATGCCGTCATGACGGTGGATCACTTCAAGAAGTGGTTGCGCCGACTGGCTTTGCTGGGCTTCAACATGGCCATGCTCTACACCGAGGACACGTACCAACTCGAAGGCGAGCCGTTTTTCGGGTATCAACGGGGCGCGTACACGGTGGGTGAGCTCAGGGAGATCGATACCTATGCCCGCCGGCTGGGCATCGAGATGATCCCGTGTATACAGACGCTGGGGCATCTCAAGCAGGTCTTGAAGTGGTCGGCATACGGGTCGGTGAAGGATACCGACAGCGTTCTGCTTGCCGGTGAGCCGAAGACCTACGATCTCATCGAAAAGATGATTCGTCACTGGTCGCAGGTGTTTACCTCGCGGCGCATCCACGTGGGCATGGACGAGGCCCATGACCTCGGTCGGGGGCACTACCTCGACCGATTCGGCTATCGCAATGGCTTCGAAATCTTCAACGAACACCTCGATCGCGTCGTGAGACTCTGCCGGCAGCATGCCTATCGCCCGATGATTTGGTCGGACATGTATTTTCGTCTGGGCAGCAAGAGAGGCGATTACTACGACAGACAATCGGTCGTGCCGGAATCCGTGAAGGCCAAGATCCCGAAGGAGGCCGAACTGGTCTATTGGGATTACTACCACACGGACGAGGCGTTCTATGTTGATTGGATTGCCCGCCACCGTGCGCTCGGCTTCGAGCCGATCATGGGCTCGGGTGTGTGGACGTGGTGCGCACCGTGGCACGCCGCGAACTACACGGAGTCCAAGGCGGGCGCCTGCGTGCGTGCGTGCCGCAAGGCGGGTCTGAAGGAGATTTTCTTCACCCTGTGGGGCGACGACGGGGCCATGTGCGATTTCGATTCGGCCCTGGCCGGCCTGACGCATGTGGCCGAGTTGGCCTATGCGGGCGAGCCGGACGAGGGCAAGATGGCCGCACGTTTCAAGGCCGTCTGCGGGGGCGACTATGTTGCCAACCGAGGGGCGGGCCAACTCAGTTTCCTGGAGTTTGCCGGGGTACCCGACGGCGATCAGAGCTCCGGCATTTGGGCCTGGCCGACGCTTTGGGACGATCCGCTTCTGGGCATTTACTGGAACGACAAGAAGGCTCAGATCAACGGCGGTTGGACCAAAGCCTTGAGCCATTATCGCGAAATCGCGGAAAGACTGGGCGGTCGGGCCGCCGGAGAAACGGACGCGTCGGCCGGCGATCTCGGGCACGCCCGTTTGCTGGCCGAGCTCCTGGCGACGAAGGTCGATCTGAGAGGATGCTTGGAACAGGCGTACCTGCGGCGCGATACGCACGCGTTGAAGGACTGTGCCCGTCAGGCCCGGCGGATGATCGAACTCTTTGCGGCGTTGGACGCCTCGTACCGGCGGCAGTGGCTTCGACGAAACAAGCCGTTCGGGCTGGAGGTCGTTCAGATTCGCATTGCCGGGCAGATCCGCCGGTATCGGGAAATGTGCGACCGAATCGGCGAGTTCGTTGAGGGGAAGGTCGATCGGATTGCCGAACTCGACGACGTTCCGAGGAGGCCGGCCGGCGTCCACCCGTCCTATCGCTTCGTGTCGACGGCCTGCGCGATCTTCGATTGAGCCGGACTAGGCCCGATACCGTCCCGCACGGGCAATTGTGGGCTCCCGCATCTTCCGGCGAGGCCCGACACTCCTTGCGAGAAGACACCGGCGGATTGCCGGTGCGTCCGAAACGGATTCGCCGGGTCCGGCAGTTCAACGACCGATCGGTCGGTCCTTTCCGAGAGACGCCTTCAAGATCCGATCGACCAGCCCGTTCGTCTTGATGGGTCCGGCGAAGTCCTTGCCTTCAACCGCCGCGGGCAGAGACCACAGCATCATGTTTTGGTAGTAGTCATTGCCGTATGTCCTCTCGCCGGTGTCCGTATCGCCTCGCATGATATTCGGTTGATCCCAAGTGTAACCCTGGATGCACGTGATGTTGTGCCAGACTTTGTGAGCCAGTTCCAGGCCGAACTCCTTCCGGCCGTTGTACATGTACGTCATCGCCAGCATCAAAGCCTCCGGCGGGAAGTATGAGTACGTTCCGTAACCGCCGACCTTGGCGGGCGTGGCGTTCGGATTGGCGTAGTTGACCGCGCCGTATTGCGTCACGGCGATATTGCACCGTTTGATGGTTTCAAGGACGGTAACGATACGCTCCGCGGGCAGCGCACCGGCCAGGCCGTGGTGGTCGGTGATCCATTCGCCGTCAAGCTGATAGCCGAAAACCAGATCGGATTTTCGGCCGGTGTCGGGATCGACGAAATTGAGGTAATAGCTGCCGGTCCAAAGCCGCTTCTCCATGCTGTCGGCGCCGGCTTCGATCCACTCGGCGCACTGACGGGCGAAGTCGTCGTCGCCGGCGTCCTTCGCCAAGCGTTCGACGATACGGAGTTGTGCAAGGTGCAGGCCGCCGATATGCGCGGTCATTCCGAACCAACCGGGCTGGGGGGCCTCGAACCATTCGGTGGGCGGCTTGGCGAGTTCGTCGGTGTCTTCGGCGCGGGGCATGGCAATGATCTTCTCGCCAATCGAATACGAGGGTGACTTGCGCAGGTGAATCGTCCACACCGTGTTCTGCTTGATGATCGGCCAGAACTCCTTGACGAAGTCCTGGTGTCGCTCACCGTGGCAGAGCCGGTAGCGGTCGACCATGGCCGCCAGCGAGATGCCGTTGGAGGCGAACTGGTAGCCGCGGGTCGGGTTCGCGAAGTCGACCGGCGGCGTGTTGCCCGTGCATCCGCCGAAGACCCAGACGGGCGCACCGTCGGGATACTGATAGCCCTTGTAGCCGCGAAGCGTGGACAGAGCCAGTTCCGGGAAGAAGTAGACGAGCGGCTGGTTACCGTAGAATGAGCAGGGAATGCATTCGATTTGCGGACAGCCTCGCGGGCACTCGTTCAGCCCGAACAGCCCGTCCTGCTCACGCACCCAGCCCGGAAGCGGGTCCTTCTTCTGTGCCCACATTCCGTCTTCGGTGATCAGGTGGAGTATGTTCACCAGCGAATCGCGAAGCCAGACGGGGAGTCTCTGCTCCGTGTAGATCACCTGTTGCCAGGCGAGGATGCGCCGCAGCAGATTCTCGTGGTTGCGAGCAAGGGTTTCTGCTGCCTGCGCGGCGCCGGTGTAGTGCCTGGCGTACATGTGCGTGAACGTGTGCGGAGCGCCGGCCCAGTTGTAGCCGCCGGCGTTCCAGTCTGCGGCGTGCCATGCGAGCAAGAAACGAACGGTCTTGGTTTCTCCCGCCCCCAGTCCGAAATCGACGCCTGCGGACGAGCCGGCTTTGTTCGGCTCGATGGGGGGCAGCTCGGCGGCGATCTTACACCATGCGCCGCCGTCTGCGCCAAGTTCGCCGCCCAATCTCAGCTTCTCCTTGCCGATCACGCCCATCGCGTACGAGGCCTTGGGTGCGGCGATCTCGGCGCCGGTAAAGGCGCCGTCGCATTCCTTCCGGTTGAACCGATTCGTCCCAGCCTCCTTGTCGGTCGGACCGGGGAACGAAAAGACGAGGGTGCCTTGCTGTTCCGACCCGCCCGCATTACGGAGATGGACCTCCAAGACGATGCCCGGCAGCATGGACGCGACCACGTCTCCGGGCAGAAACGGCGACCAGATCCGCATGCCGATTTCGACGGGGGCACTCGTCTCGAATTCCAGGTCGGCTACCGGGTAATGGCCCCAATAGTGGATTTCCTTGACGGTCTCGACGCCTTCGAGCTTGAGTTCGGTCTGTTCCGTGAGGATAGGCTGCGTATCGTTCACCCAGCCCTTGTCGCGCCACAGACGATACGTGCGTCCTCCGCCGTATTGGTACTCTCCCTGCCCAAGTTTGGGCTTCGGCTGACAGAGAACCCACGTCTTTCCGCCGACGCTCAACCCCAGGATCGGCAGGTTGATCGGTCCGCGTCGGGGCACGTGTGTATTGAAGATCGTGCAGTAGCCCAATAGGCCGCTTGTTTCCAGATCGAGGCAGCCGGTGTCCACGCCGCCCAGCGCCATGCCGTTGTCTACGCGATCCTTTGTGCGGTAGATCACGCCGCAGGCCGGCTGTGAGAATCCACGGGCCGCGAACTGTTGCCATTCGACGCGCGGCGGATTCGTGGGGAAGAGTCGTTTCTCATCCTGGGCCGGCGAGATGCCGTGGAAGAAGCAGGCGATTGTTGCCGCAAGTCTTCGAGTGTTAAACATGGGTTGCGCCTCCTTGACGCGATCATTCTACAGCGGAATCGGTGTTATCGGACGCCGGCCTCAAGTGAGAACTGAATACGGTGAGGTAACCTTCCGATAATCGTCGTGAGGGTGTCGGCTTCCGCTGGGAGGCACATCTGCCGGCGCGACCGGTCCGTTGTCCCGTCTGTTCGGACTTTGCATGCGACGAGTCCGACGACGGATCCGTGACGCGAAATGGCCTCTCGGATTTGAACATCGCTGCATCCGGCATTGGAGGATTTCCGGCGATGAATCATCGATCGCGTTGCCTCGGGATGTCCCTGGCTTGCGCCCTCTTGGTGGTCTCGTCAAGTACGGCGTACGGCCAGCTTACCTGGATCGAACGGCGGGGAGCCGGAATGAGGCTATGGCGGGGAATTGCCTCGTCGGCGGACGGCACCAAGCTGGCGGCCGTGGTGGAAGAGGGCTCCATCTATACGTCCGCGGACTCGGGTGCGACATGGACCGAGCAACAAGGCGCGGGCGTGCGATTGTGGTACGACGTCGCCTCCTCCGCCGACGGTACGGCGCTGGCCGCCACAGTCTACGACGGCTACCTTTACACCTCGGCGGACGGCGGCGTGACATGGACGGAACGGCGAAAGGCGGGCAAACGGGCGTGGACCCGGATTGCTTCGTCCACGGACGGCGTGAAACTGGCGGCAGCCGTGGATGGCGGCTACGTCCACACGTCCGCGGACTCAGGTACGACCTGGACCGAACGGCGAGATTCGGGTCACCGCAAATGGGCCGGTATCGGATCCTCGTCCGACGGAGTCAAGCTGGTCGCCGTGCCCTGGCAGAATCACATTTGCACGTCGGTCGACTCGGGGGCCAACTGGACCACCAGACAGACGGCGGGCAATCGTTCCTGGCTGGCGGTTGCCTCTTCGGCGGACGGTTCCTCACTCATTGCGGCGGATTACTTTGGATTTCTCCGCACCTCGGCCGATTCGGGCGCGAACTGGAGAGAACGGTCGGGTGCGGGTTGGCGATTCTGGATGACGGTCGCCTCTTCGGCCGACGGACGTTATCTGGCGGCGGCCGCTTGGGACGATTCCATCTACACGTCGAGTGACTCCGGGGCGAACTGGACCGAACAGCGGGGGGCGGGCGCCCGCGCCTGGTTTGCGATCGCTTCGTCCGCGGACGGGACGAAGTTAGCGGCGGTGGATCACGGCGGCTACATCTATACCGCCGGTTCAACCGAGCCGCCTGTCGTTGCGACGACGGCGGTATCCGCGGTCACCAGCACGACCGCTGCGTCGGGCGGAACCGTCACATCAGACGGCGGTTCGGCCGTCCATGCCCGCGGCGTATGCTGGAACACGACGGGCAGTCCGACGATCGCCGACAGCAAGACGACCGACAGCGGCGGCATGGGGAGCTTCACCAGTTCTCTTGCGGGGCTTTCCGTGGCCACCCAGTACTACGTCCGCGCCTATGCCACGAATACCGTGGGTACGGGCTACGGCAACGAGGTGGCGTTCACCACGTTGGCACGGTACACGGTGACGTTCCAGGCAGGACCGAATGGCTCGATTCAAGGGGTATCGCCACAGACCGTTGATGAGGGAGGCAGTTCCTCGCCCATGACGGCCACTCCGGATCAGGGCTATGTGTTCGAGGCCTGGACCGGCGACACAGGTTTCTTGTCGACCGACAATCCGTTAACGGTCACGGACGTCAGGTCGGACATGACGATTACCGCCGAATTCGAGATGGCCGGAGCCTTGGCGACAGTGACGACAACGTCCGCGATCTTGAAGGGGACGACGAACATAGAGGCGGGCGGGGACGTAACCTCCGGTGGTGGAACGTCGGTGACGGCTCGCGGCATTTGCTACGGTACTGCTCCGAGTCCCGACATCAAGGACAGCAATACGGTCGATGGGTCGGGCACGGGCGTCTTCGTGAGCGCGGTGGGTGGACTTGCGGAGAACACACTGTATTACTTCCGTGCCTACGCGACTAACAGTGCGGGCACGGCCTACGGCGAACAGAAGACCATTGTCACTGGTTCGACGAGCCCCGTTGCAGACTATATCTGGACCGACCAGCGGGCCGCCCAGGACAGGAACTGGTGGGCCATTGCCGCCTCGTTGGATGGGACACACCTGGCCGCCGTCGTCTATCCCGGAAACGTGTACACCTCCGCGGATTCAGGTGTCACATGGAATGCCCAGGAGCGTGCGGGGTTCCGATACTGGACGGGGATTGCCTCGTCGACCGACGGCCAGAAACTGGCCGCCGTGGCTTGGGGGAATTCCATCTACACGTCCGCCGACGGCGGCGTTACGTGGACCGAGCGGACCGCTCCGGGCCATCAGTACTGGTATTCGATCGCCTCCTCTTCCGACGGCGTTAGACTGGCGGCCGTGGTGATGGGGGGGCTGATCTATACGTCTTCCGACGGCGGAGCGACATGGATACCGAGGATAACGGCCGGCTCGATGAACTGGACGTCCGTCGCGTCCTCGTCGGATGGCATGCGGCTGGCCGCGGTGCCATATGGAGGCCTTCCCCTTACCTCCTCCGACGGCGGAGAGACATGGGAGGTGCGAACGGACACCGTCCTCCAGAACTTGCGGTCCATGGGCTCGGCGGATTGGCGGGGCATTGCCTGCTCGTCGGATGGGATCAGACTGGCTGCCATTACCGCCAACTACTACATCTACACCTCGGCCGATGGGGGGCAAACCTGGACCGAACGTCAGGCCGCCGGTTCGCGGGCATGGCGGGGCATCGCCTCATCGGCCGATGGGACGAGGCTGGCCGCGGCGGTCAACGGGGGCTATGTCTACACCTCGCCGGACGCGGGCGACACCTGGAGGGAATGGCACGCACCGGGGCTCCGGCGATGGTTGAGCATCGCCTCGTCAACCGATGGCACGCGACTGGCCGTACCGGGCTACTCCAACGGGCCAATCTACACGGCCACTGCCTCCGCGACGCCGGTTGAACACGGAGACTGCATCGACGGCACGGCACCGGGACCGTCCAGCCTCTGCGGAGCCGTCGGTTCGTTCCCCTTGCTGGCGGTGTTGGTTCCGTTGTTAGGACTCAGATTCGCGAAGTGCCGTCGCTCGAGGTGAAACATCCGAGGGCGCCGACGCCCATTGGCGGTCCACGCTGTTTTCCCTGTTGGGGCGATGTGCGCACCGGATGAAAAGGACTTTCGCGTCGAATCGCGGTCGTTTCACATTCCCGGATAAAGCGTTTCATTATATAGCGTCGGGGTTTCAGCCGGTCGTGCGTTCGTGTAGATGCATGCTCCACGCGGCCCGAAGAGGATGACCTCGTCGCGGCTGTCGCCCCAGACATCGGCCGCCAGGCCGTAGTATTCGGTGACATACCGGTCTTCGCCGGGCAGCGGCGAGTACAGCATCGGTAAGGTTTCCACGATCTGGCCGTCACCGTTGTAGATGACGGCCGGCTTGCTTGGACCTTGCTCCATAGCCGACAGGCCATACATCAGGATGCATTCCGGCTTGTCCGGGCCGAACCAGTTCATGCCGACGATCGCGACGGCCCATGCTCCCTTCTCTTGCTGACGGCGCCAGATCTCCTTCCCGTTGAGGTCATAGAGATACAGGATGGCATAGGCATTCGCATCGCGTCGATGCGTCGGGACGGGCGTTCGATCGACGACGACGAACTGGAGCGGCGAGTCGAACCGGAATCGCCCGGCCACGACGTGCTGGGCCTCGCCGAGCGGGTGATGCCACAATTCCGTTCCGTCGGGCGTGAGGCAGTGAATCCCGGTATTGCCGAAAAGGAGCCGCCATCTCCCGTCCGGCTGGTTGGTGATCCACACAGCGTCCTGGTGCGCGCCATGCGCCTCTTTCTGGAAGAGAACCTTTCCGTCATGGTCGACAAGGGCGTAACCGACAAAGACCTCATCTTTTCCGTCGCCGTCCACATCGGCGATGGCAGGGTAGTGGCCCACCGAGCCTTGGTAGTGCCAGAGAGTCTTTCCTTCGTGCGAAACGCCCCACATGTTCCAGTAGCGGTCTTTGACCACCAGATCCTCACGGCGACCTCGACCGGTCAGATCAGCGAACAGGAAACTGTCGTCGGCTGGGGCAGGCAGATTGAACTTACCCTTCTCCTGCCCGGTCCGGCCATCGAGGATGATCATTGTGGCGTTACCCTCATACCGATCGGCGCGTTCCCGTACCACCTCAGGCTTCGGGGGCGGGCCGACGTAGGTGGCCTGACGAACGTAGAGGACCTCGTTTGTACCGTCGCGATCCCAGTCGTAGATCTGGACCGGTAGATCGGAGTAGATCCGCCCGTTGTCCTTCGACGGCTTACCGGTTTGCCAGAGAATCTCGCCTGCGATTGTGGTTGCTGTCAGGCACGTGATGATCCGTGGGCCGTAGATGTTCTGAACGAAGAGCAGGTCCGGTCCGCCGTCGCCGTTGAGGTCTCCGATGCGGACGGTTTCGGCTCCCCAGTCCTTGGTGTCGATCTTGGCGACCAGATGCACGGTTTTGAGCGTCGGTGCCTGGTCGGTGCGAACCTGACCGAGAGCGAAGCCTGCCAAGCCGACCACGACGATGGACACTGCCTTCCGATTGCACATGGGACCGTTCCTCGAACTCGATAGTCTAACACTGCGAAAGCGGGTTCGTCGGGTGCCATCCAACAGCCGTTCACCACCGCAGTCAAGCTGTGAAATCCACCGGATGCGGCCCCAACGCTGCAAAAGCGGTCTTCGAGGAAGCTTAGACGATTCCCCTTGTCCGCGGACAGCGATACAGCGAAAAGGGATGGGGCGAGTGAAGCTCGTTTCCAGGCGGGCGGAACGCGAGCCAGGCTGAGGGGCCTTTATCAGCAACGCGGCAATCAGGCCGGCCAAACGACAAGTCCGCGGACATCGTTGCAGCGAACTCGTGTTGTATCGGCGGCTCGGTCTGGGAACAACCTCTCGTCAGTTACTGCGACGTCCAAGATGGGTGGGTAGGGGAGGCAACTTGGACATTGACTTGCTCTTCGTCGATTCCAACGGGCCGGACGGCGACGCGGCAACATGGCAGGACAACGACTACCACCTTACCGACGCACCGCCTTGGAAGAACACAGGCGATCCGAACGGCGACTACAGTATCCAGACCGACATCGATTGCGAGGCGAGACTGATGGCCGGCCGGTTCGATAGGGGTGCTGATGAAAGGAAGTGCGCCTCGTGACCATGAGCGAATGGAATCGGGATCGGCGTTGCCGTCCTGTTTCTGCTGTTGGTGTGCCGGGTTTGCCTCGGACGGCGAGTCCGGTAGGACGATTCGTTGCACCGGGGCATCCGGACGTCCGAGTCGGCCAGACCCATCCATCGACCCTGCCGTTGGGACTATCCTGGCTGGGTTCAGCTCCATTGTAGTTTTCTTATTCGGAATTGCACGAAGATGCGGGCCGATCCTGTTTTGAGTGGGGACTTGGCCGATAGCGCTGGTTGCCGTGGCCGGTCTGATGAGCGAATTGGCCAAAACACGTGTCGCAGGCCTTGGGATCTTCGGGACAGGCTTCTCCCCGACGGTTGAAAAAGCGGCGGATGCCCAGAACAATCCCATTATGGGAGCTTGTAGCGAAAACCGCCGGTTCACAAAGGCCGAGCTTGAGATTCCGCGGTCATGAGCCGATCATTGATTTGTTATATACTGTTGTGGGCGGCAAGGGGTCTTGTCGAGGCTAAATAAAGCATGCGAACGTTGGTTCATGTGACGCACGAGGCGGTTCAGAAGGTAGGGGGTATCGGTGCGGTCCTCCAGGGCTTGATAACGAGCAAGGCCTACAATCAGCGGATCGACCGGACGTTGCTGGTCGGGCCGCTTTTCAGCCGTGATGGTACCGCTCAAGGACGCCTCGGGCCCGACGGCGAAGTGTTTTACTCTTCTGTTGACGGTCGAATCAGTCATCCGACTGCCCCCATCTGGGAAGAGATACAGCGAACGTTCAATGTCGATGTCGTCTACGGACAGCGGGTCTTTCGGGATGAGGCCAGCGACTTCAAGGCGAACGCGGAGGTCGTCCTTTTCGACGTCCATCGGGTGAACTTTCAGCGATTGAATGATTTCAAGTCGGCCCTCTATCATCATTTTGGCATCGAGTCGAACCGTTACGAGAATTCGTGGGAGTACGACCAGTACGTGAAACTGGCGGAACCGGTGGTGGCCGCCATCTACGGATTGGGTCTGACCACCGGCGGCGAGTGCGTCATCGTCGCGCACGAGTTCATGGGCATGCCCGCGGCACTGGCGGCCGTCTTGCGGAACCACGGCGACCTTCGAACCGTCTTCTACGCCCACGAAGTCGCCCCGGTACGGAAGCTTGTGGAGGACCACCCCGGCCATGACACGATGTTCTACAACGTGATGTCGGAGGGCATGTCCGAAGGCCTCTACCTCGAAGACCTGTTCGGCAATCAGCACCATTACTTCAAGCACGCCTTGGTGGAGGCGAGCCGATTCTGCGACAACATCCTTGCCGTCGGCGACTACGTGATCAAGGAATTGCGTTGGCTCGACCCGGACTTCGGGTCCGTGGACATCGATTTGTCCTACAATGGAATTCCCGCGTTTCGGATCACTTCTGAAGAGGCCGAAGTCAGCCGCGAGCGTTTGCGCAAGTATTGCCACACCTTGTTGGGCTACTGGCCCGATCACATCTTCACACACGTATCGCGCCTGGCCCCCAGCAAAGGCCTTTGGCGAGATATCCGCGTGTTGGGGCATATCGAAGGCGCCTTTCGCGACAGCGGCAAGACAGGCGTGTGCTACTTTCTCAACACGGAACTGCCCAGTCGGAAGCCCGAAGACATCCACAACATGGAGCAATGGTGGGATTGGCCCGTCGCCCATCGTGAAGGGATGCCGGATCTTTCGGGAGGCGAGGCCCTATTCTACACGAGCATCCAGAGGTTCAATGCCCGTTCGCGAAACGTCAAGTGCCTCTTGATCAATCAGTTTGGATGGAACCGGACCGTCTGCGGCTCCCGAATGCCCGATGGGATGGAATTCTGGGACATCCGCAAGGGCGCCGATGTGGAGTTCGGCCAGAGCATTTATGAGCCCTTCGGCATCGCGCAGCTTGAGGCCCTGTCCGTGGGCGGTATCTGTGTGATCAGCAACGTATGCGGGTGCGCGGGCTTCGTTGACGATGTGAGCGGCGGCCAGCCCGTGCCCAATGTGATCGTGGCCGACTACACGGATATTCCCAAGCCTCGACCCTCGGCCAGGGAACTTCTGTCGATTGACCGCGCCTATCGCGATGCCCTCGAGGTTCGCGTGGCCGCACGTGTGGCGGAGGAACTGCTCCGCCGCCTGCCGACGACCCCGAAGCAGAAAGCGGAACTGATCGCCAGTGGTTACGAAACCGCGAAGCATATGACTTGGGAAGTCGTCGCGAAGAACTACTTCCTTCCCGCGATCGATCGGGCCTGCCGCAAACAGCGAGTGCTCCTCTACATGGGGTGACGGCGTCTCCACCTCATCAGTCGATCTGCCGGTGATGTTCGAATGGCCGTTCCTCGGAGGGGGGGCGAAGCCTCACGGCGGGGCTACTTCGTGAGGTGGGATGCCTCCGGCTTTGTCTGGGTGAGAAACCGGTAAAGCGTTGCCCGGCCGACGCCAAGAAGGCGAGCCGCGCGAACCTTGTTGCCACCGCATTTCGAGAGTGCGTCTCGAACCGATTCCGACGTGAGCTTGCGGGGTCGACGAAGCACACCGACGGGCTTGCGATCGGGTTGGCCGGTCAGTTCGATCGGCAGATGGCCGACTTCGATGGTGTTGCCCCTGCTCTTGACCAGGGCGTACTGAATTGCATTTTGAAGTTCCCGCACGTTTCCGGGCCACCGATAGTCCATCAAAGCGGACAAGGCCTGCGGGGAGACCGTCGGCGTAGGTCGGTTCTGGCGCTCGCATGCAATTCGAAGGAAGTGCTCCGTCAGCAGGGGGATGTCGTTTCGGCGTTCCCGAAGCGGAGGCAGTTGTATAGGCACCACGCACAAGCGATAGAACAGATCTTCTCGAAACCGGTTTTGAGCGACGAGTTGGCGGAGATCCTTGTTCGTCGCACTGATGACCCGCACGTCGACCTTGACCTGCTCTTCGCCGCCCACCCGTTCGAAGACCCCGTTCTGGAGAACCCTCAGCAGTTTGACCTGCGTGGTCGGCGTAAGTTCGGCGACTTCGTCGAGGAAGATCGTTCCGCCGTCGGCCAACTCGAATCGCCCCTTCTTCGCCCGGATGGCGCCGGTGAACGCGCCTTTTTCATGGCCGAAGAGTTCGCTTTCCAGCGTGCCCTCCGGAATCGCCCCGCAATTCACGGGCACAAAGGGCCTGCCTTGACGGCGGCTTTCGCCGTGGATGGCCCCGGCGACCAACTCCTTGCCCGTTCCGCTCTCGCCCTGGATCAGGATCGGCGCGTCGCTATCCGCCAAATCGTTGATCAGGTCAAAGACCAGTTGCATGTGGTGGTCTCGACCAATGATGCCATTGAAGCTTTGTGCATCCTCCAGTCGGCGGCGGAGCCAGTTGACCTCAGTAACGTCGCGAAAGCAATTGAGTACCCCGACGAAGTGCCCCTCGGCATCGGTCATGGGTACGACGCTGAGCTCAAGCCGCCTGCGATCGCCGCCTTTTGTGACGAAGACGATGGTTTCCTCAAGCCTTCCCGACAACTCCGTACCCAAGGTCGTGAAATGACAAAGACCGGTGCCGCAAAACCCATCCGGGAAGACCTTGTGGCAGTCCTGCCCGACAACTTCGCTCCTTGAATGCCCCGTAATCCGCTCTGCCGCTCGATTGAAGTAAGTGATCTTGCGGTTCTTGTCGTGCGCGAGTATTCCCTCGGACAGATTGTCCAGGACGTTCTCCAGATTCTGATGAAGCGCGATGACTCTTCCCAGATCGTCCATTCCATGTTCGCCTTGTGTCTCTCCACGTCGCAGATGCCGATCGAACAGGACATTCCTATTTGAAGACTCCCCCCACACACCTGTCAAGTCGCTGACGTGACTGGGGACTATAACCCAATTGCGCCCCATGCATTTGGGCTAGGCTCCCCATTCGCGATGGGGATGCTTCGCATGCGTGACGTGTGGCTAACGGTAAGCCATTAGCCTGAAACGTCTTATGCATGCTGTCCGATACGATCCCCCTTCTGGTACAGGGTTTGCCAGTTCTGCTAGCGCGGAGTTGGGTGCGGGTGCCGATTGTCCCACAGAGACTGGTCAATCGGGCGTGTCCGACTCGAGAGTCCTTTGTGTCCGCGCCAGCGGGGTTCGACCAAGACGGTCGAGAGCCCGGGTCGTCTCTGGCAACGAACCCCGCGGTTTTTTTATGACGCCACGCAGTCGCCAAGACTGTGGTGATTCGCGTGACGCGACAGACGGTGAAGCCCGGGCGTTCGATTCCGGGGTTCTGTGGAACCTTGCCCGAACGGGCGCCTCACCGACCTTCGCCGCCCTGAAGACAGAATGAGGCAACAGGAATCGCGCCCGGGCTTCTGTGTTGTTCCATGAGACGACGGGCCGTGCGGAGGCGTGCCGACCTGTCCGGCACGAGGGGGTCGACCGCACCCCAAATGGGGAAGGAGGCGCTGCCGTGAATCTCGCCGGGAGTTCGGAGGGCATCGATCCTCGGTACTTGCCGATCATCCTGTGGGTCGTTTTCTTCCTGGTCCTCGCCGCTTGAATAAAAAGGGACGGTCGGATCGTCGGCTTCTCGGGCCTGCGAGTGGGTCTCGAGAAGCGCCTTGCGGCGCCGGCTGATGCGGAAATCATCTGTAAACACTAGGAAATTCGGCTGATTCCTGTTGCATCTCTTGCCTGTGCAGCGTATGCTCTTGGCCCAATTGGTGACGTTTTTTCTTCTATTGTCTCAGGGAGGAGTACCATGGCAAAGAAAGCAATGACCAAGTCGCAGATCGCCGCCGCACTGGCCGAGAAGGTCGGGATCACGAAGAAGCAGGCAGCCGCTGGGTTGGCGGCGCTGTGTGAACTGGCCTACAAAGAGGCCAAGAACAGCTTCACGATTCCCGGCATCGGCAAGATGGTACTGGTGAACCGGAAGGCTCGGATGGGTCGCAACCCGCAGACGGGTGAGGCGATCAAGATTCCGGCCAAACGGGTCGTCAAGTTCCGCGTGGCCAAGGCGGCAAAGGTTGCCATCCTGGGCAAGTAGGAATCGCCCGGATCACAATCCCCGTCGCAGGATTCGATGCGATGACCGGTCTGGTCGTCCGGTCATCGCATCACTCTTTCTGGGAAAGGTCTCGACCGGTTGTGGGACGTTCGAAAGCGCCGTCCGGCGTCTTGTGACGGACGTCGGATCGGACCATTGACACCCCGGTCCACCCTGCGTAATCTTAGATCGGTAGGACGCAGCCCGCCCGGGTGGCGGAATTGGCAGACGCGCCAGCTTGAGGGGCTGGTAGGGGTTTCCCCTGTGCTGGTTCGAATCCAGTCCCGGGCATCATGGAGGTCCAAGTTGCCGGCTTGGGCCTCTTTTCTTGCGCCGAGCCGGTTAGACCTTGGTTTCTGGGCGGTCTGACGTGGGCGCGGTGATCACCAGGTTGTCGCGATGGATGACCTCGTCGTAGGGCTTGCTTCCCAGCGCCGAAGCGAACTGACTGCTTCGGAGTCCCTTGATTCGTCCGACCTCGGCGGCCGTGTAATTGCTCAGGCCTCGGGCGAACTCCAGGCCCGTCGAATCCTTGATACGAACCACGTCGCCGCGTTGGAATTGGCCTTCGATGGCCGTGATACCGATCGCCAACAGGCTCTTCCCGCCGCGTCGCATCGCCTTGGCCGCCCCGTCATCCACGGTGATCGTTCCCCGAGGCAGGACGGTCCAGCCGATCCAGCGTTTTCTCGCACTCTGTTTGCTGGGGGCTGGGATGAACAGCGTGCCGACCTTCTCGCCGGCCAGCAACCGCAGCAGGACATTGGGGGATCGGCCGCCGGCAATCACGGCATAATCACCCGCCTCCGTGACGCGCCGGATGGCCTGAAGCTTGCTGGACATGCCGCCGGATCCCAGGGGTGACTTGGTTGCCTGAACGAGGCCGGTTGCCTCCTTGTCGATGTGCCGGACGACGTCGATCCGTCGCCCGTCGGGGCCGATGAGCCCTTCGACCACCGACAGAATCACCAGCAGATCGGCGCGAAGGAGATTGGCTGTCAGGGCGGCGATGATGTCGTTGTCTCCGTAGCGGATCTCATCGACTGAAACCGTATCGTTCTCGTTGATGATGGGTATGGCCGACAGGTCGTGCAAGGCGGCGATCGTATTTCGGATGTTCAGATAACGTGTGCGGTTCTCGAAATCGCCGCGGGTGAGCAGCATCTGCGCGGCGTGAAGCCCGTGACGGCGGAAGCCCTCCTCGAAAAGCCGCATGAGAAAGGGCTGACCCACCGACGCCGTCGCCTGGAGCATGGGAAGTTCTCTGGGCCGACGCGGCAGTCCCATTACGCCCACGCCGGCGCCGATCGCCCCCGAGCTGACCACGGTGACCTTCAATCCCCGTCCGTGCAGCTTGGCGATTTGGGCGGCGAGGTCGCGGACCCGGCGGCGGTTGATTGATCCCTTGTCGTCCGCCAGCACGTTGGTCCCCATCTTGACCACGATGCCTTTGACGGCTTTCATCAGTTGTTGGCGCATCTCTGTGCTCGGCATGACTGTGACCACCCATGAGGATCGTGCGTGACCGCGCCGCGTTGGGATCGCATGTTCTCACTCCGTCGGCGGATCGTCAAGCGAACCTTTCCGCCGGCAACCCTCGTGAGCCGTGTAGCGCGGGCTCCGCCCGCCATGTCGACTTGCACGGCGGGTGTGCTCCGTCCTATCGCGGCACACGGTGTCTTGGTGTTCCGCCGTCGGGCGCCTCGGCCAAGCATCGTTCGATCGCCGGGCGAATCGTCCGTAAGGCCTGGCCGCGGTGGCTGATTCGATTCTTGTGATCGGGGTCGAGCTCGGCTGCCGTCTTGCCGATCGAGGGGATGAGGAAGTGGGGGTCGTAGCCGAAGCCGTTGTGGCCACGGTGTTCGTCGACGATGACTCCTTCAATCGCTCCCTCCGCTTCGGCCAGGACTCTCTCGGGACTCGCGAGGGCGATTGCGCATCGAAACCGGGCGGTGCGTTTTTCGACGGGTACGCCGGCCAGCTCGCGAATGATTCTGGCGTTGTTCGCGGCGTCACTCTTCGGTTCGCCGGCGTATCGGGCCGAGTAGACACCGGGGGCGCCTCCGAGGGCGTCGATCTGAAGTCCGCTGTCGTCGGCCATGGCCCACAGCCCGGACGCCTTCGCGTAGTAAACGGCCTTCAGGCGGGCATTCTCTGCAAACGTTTTCCCGTCCTCAACGGGTTCCGGAATCGTCGGCAGGTCGGACAGGCTTATCCAGTCGACCGGCAGATCGGTCAGGACGGTGACAATCTCGCGAAACTTCCCGAGGTTTGCTGTGGCAACGACTATTCGTCGACGAGACACGTGCATTCCGAGCAAACGCCTCTCTCGGTGAACGATCGGGAGTACGTTTCAGGACGTACTCCGTCACTTACCGATGCGAAGGCCGATTAACGAGTCTTTCCTGCGTTCATAGGACGATCTGCCCAAGGGGCAGCCGACCGATCCGGTCCCTTGTGCGCCTGACCTGATTGGGGCACAGGGATCAGAAAGGATTCCTGGTAGATCGGTTTGGGTCCCTCGGGGGTGTTTACGATCCGCTTGACCTTGCAGCCGTTCTCCAAGTTGAAGCGAAATTCCTGCTGATTCCGAAGGGCTTCAACCCTCTCGCTGAACCGTACCCTTGTGTTTTGGGAAACGGACTTCGGACCGACCTGTTCCCGAATGACGTCCTGCGGGCCGAAGCTTCCGATCATGACGCTGCTCCGGCCTTCGCCGTGATGGTACCATGCCTCTAGTCCCTCGGCGCGAAGTTGTTCAACCCATTGGACCGCCGCCTGCTTGTACTCGGCGAATGTGGACGTGCCGTAGAAGACACCGACGTGCAAGGTGTACGTTCCGGGACATCGGCTGACGTGCCATTCCGGTCGGCCCGGATCGGGCGTCGGCACCGGGACCAGGCGGGCGCCCGCGAACGGGAAGCTGTCGCCGCACGCAAGCGATCGGATGAATTGCAGGTTGTCATGCACTTCCGGGCCGAAGCTGTCGCGACCGCGCTCGGTGTCGATCTTGCGATAATAGCTTCCATAGTAGATCCGGCTTACGCCGTCTTCGTGGACCAGGCGGGCCTTTCGAGAATCCAGTTCGCGAACCTGACGGATCCCCTTGACGAGCGTTTCCGTGTGCCGAACGCGGTCTTTGTCGCGCATCTCAACACAGAGGATTGTCCACTCTTCCCCCTCCGGTTTCTCATTCGCAGACGCAAAAATCGCTCCGGGGTCCCATGACTGTCCTCGGTTCATACCCTCCTGCATGCAGCCGACAGGAGCGACGATCATCAAAGAGCAGGCGGCCAGCCACGCGCTTCGTTCCGACGTCGATGCACGGGATCCAAGAACGGTCTTGGGTGTGGACATGATCGGACTCCCTTCCGGGTCTGACCGTCCGTGGCCGGTTACTGCTCTGCGAGAGCCCGCCGTTGGGCGGCCAGCAGTTGCCGAATGCCCTTGGTCGCCAGGGTCAACATTCGGTCCAATTCCTTTCGGCTGAACGTCGAATGCTCGCCGGTGGTTTGCACTTCGACAAACTCGCCGCGACCGGTCATGACAACATTGCAGTCCGCGTCGGCTGTCGAGTCCTCGGCGTAGTCCAAGTCGAGCAGCACCCGTCCGCCGACCTTGCCGACCGACACCGCCGCAACCGAATCACGAACGACCTTGCCTGGTATTGTGCCTTTTTCTCGGAGTTTTCGCAATGCATCGCACAGCGCAACGTAGGCCCCGGTGATACCGGCGGTTCGAGTGCCGCCGTCGGCCTGAAGCACGTCGCAGTCGATGTAGATCGTGTTCTCGCCGAGTTCCGACAGGTCGCATACGGCCCGCAGCGACCGGCCGATCAGTCGTTGGATTTCTTGCGTGCGGCCGTCGATCTTCGTTCGGCTACGCGGGCGTCTGTCGGGTGTGCTGCCCGGTAACATGTCGTATTCGGCGGTCAGCCAACCCAAGCCGGACCCCTCTCGAAAGGGGGCGGTTCCCTCGACGAGACTCGCGGTGCATAGAACATGCGTCTCGCCGGTCTTGATCAGCGCGCTGCCGGCCGCGAATTGGGTGTAGCCGCGGATGATTTCCACCCGGCGGAGTTGATCGGGACGCCGTCGGTCATGTCGCTTCATCGGGACAGCACCCTTTCAGAATCCCCCCTTCGGACTCGTTTCCCCTATATGATCGGTAGGGGTTTCGCCACACCGGCGCGTGCCTAGGCCGACTGAGCGGCATCCGCCGACTCGGCCAGGGCATCGGCGAGGATCCGGAACCCCTCGTCGAGCTGCTCGTTCGTAATGGTCATCGCGGGCAGCATCCGAAGGACCGTGCCCTGCGTGCAGTTGATGCGCAGCCCACGTTTCAGGGCGGCATCAACAACGGCGCTTCCGTCGATCGACAATTGAATGCCGATCATGACGCCCCGGCCACGCACCGATTCGACGAAACTGAACCGCGATTTCAGTTCGTCCACCTTCTTGGAAACGTAATCGTAAATCTGTGTCGTCCGCGCCAAGAGGTTCTCTTTCTCGATGGCCTCGAACATCGCCACGCCCGCGGCGGTGACCAGCGGGTTGCCGCCGTAGGTGCTGGCGTGAGAACCCGGCGTCAGACAGTCGGCGACCTCTTTTCGCGCGCACGCAATGCCGAGCGGCGTTCCGCCGCCGACGGCCTTGGCCAGTGTCATGACGTCCGGCACGACCTCTTCCTGTTGATAGCCGAACCACGTGCCCGTCCGGCCGCACCCGGTCTGAACCTCGTCGAAGATCAGCAGCATGCCCTTCTCGTCGCACAGCTCGCGCAGTCCCTTGAGATAGCCCGGCGGCGGCACGTTGACCCCGCCCTCCCCTTGAATCGGCTCCAGCATGATCGCCGCCGTCTCGTCGTCGACCGCCGACCTGACGGCGTCCAGATCGCCGAAGGGGACGTGAACGAAGCCGGCCAACATCGGGGCGAAGCCGGTGCGGATCTTCGTCTGGGCCGTGGCGGCCATGGCGCCGAAGGTCCGCCCATGGAAGCTCTTCTCCATGGTGATGACTTTGTAGCGGCCTTCGGGCGTAAACTTGCGCGCAAGCTTGATTGCGGCCTCGTTGGCCTCAGCACCGGAATTGGCGAAGAAACACTTGCCTCCGAAGCTCCGCGTGGCGATCGCCTCCGCGAGCTGCGCCTGCGGTTCGATGTAGAACGTGTTGTCCATGTGGATCAGCTTGCCGGCCTGCTCGCGGATCGCCGCGACGATCCGCGGATGGCAGTGGCCGAGCAGACTGCATCCCCACCCCGGGAAGAAATCAAGGTATCGCTTGCCGTCGGCGTCCCAGATATAGCTGCCTTCGCCGCGAATGATGGCGAGAGGTTTGCGGCTGTAGCTTCCGATCACATACTGACTGTAGCCGTTCAAGATCTCTTGCGTGTTCACCTCTGCGTAATTCCTTTCTCCATGCGTCCTTCATTTCCGCGTATCACTGCAGGATCTGTGTGCCTACGCCCGCCTGCGTGAAAATCTCCAGCAGAATCGAATGGGGTATCCGTCCGTCGATGATGTGCGCCTTGCGAACGCCCGCATCAAGCGCCCGCAGACACGACTGCACCTTCGGAATCATTCCTTTGCTGATGATCCCATCGGCCATCATTTGTTCAATCTGCTTACGATTGAGCTCCGGGCAGAAGGACTTCGGGTCCTTGGGATCTCTCAGAATGCCCAGTGTATCGGACTGCATGACCAGCTTCTCGGCCCGGATGGCCGCGGCGATCTCACCGGCGGCCACATCGGCGTTGATGTTGAGCTTGCCGCCGGCATTGTCGCGCGCAATCGGGGCAATGACGGGAACGGTCTCGGCCGCGCAGAGCAGCGACAGCACCTTCGCATTGACCTCGGTGACGCGGCCGACGAAACCCACATCGATCCGACGACCGGCCTCGCCCTCCAGGTACGTCCGCTCACCGAACACGACGCAACTGCTTAATGAATGAAGTCCGATCGCGTCGACGCCGTGAGACTTGAGCGTCTCGACCATGTCCGTGTTGATCACTTTGCACAGGACATGCTCGGCGATCGCCAGCGTTCGCTCATCCGTATAGCGCAGTCCTTGCACGAAGTGGGCCTCCAGCCCGGCCTCGTCCATTGCTTGCGTGATGGCCTTGCCGCCCCCGTGGACCACCACAGGCCGGATGCCGACGCTTCGCATAAAGGCGACGTCATGCAGCAGTTCATGCATGGCCCCGGGATTGTCCATTACGGACCCGCCGATCTTCACCACGACCACCTTGCCGTGATACTCCTGGATGTACCCCAGCGCCTCAATCAGTGTGGATGCCTTGGCGATAGCCTCGTTCACGGCGTTCTCCCCATAGTCAAAACGATCATTGATAGAACGTTCGGTGTTCGGTGTCAAGAAACGATTTGCGCGATCCGCCGATGGCGCTGATGGTTCCCATCCAGAAGGTGCAACAGGTTGGCGATTGAATCCAGGCCGTGTCCTTGTCGCGTTCGGAGCATTCTTCGAAAGCGTGCCCAGGGTGCTTCGCGACCGACGGCGGGGGCCGCCCATGCCGGTCGATCCGGCGTGACGACCCTTCCGTCGGGACCTTGCCCGCTGCCCGTCGCAAGACCTGTCGGCGGGTCCGTCCGCATTTTCCTCCCCTCGATGTGACGAGACCGAGGTGGAACGGTCTGTGCACCGTGCTACACGCCGCAGTTACCCGCTGGATGCCTCTGGGATTCTGAATTCCGGATTCTGAATTCACATTACAGCATGTCCTGTTGAACCTTCCAAGCGGACTTTGTTGCCGTTGGACGCGCAAAAGCCTTCACTAAGCCCTTGCCGACATGGTAGTTAGTCTCTAGAGTGCATGGGCGGAAAAGGGGTCGAACCGGCTAACCATGTTCGCAACAATGGTGTCTAACATAGCAGATAGTGCGGAGGCGAGCCGCCGGCAGCTTGAGGATCGCCGCGTCGATGCCTCCTTAGTCCGACGTGTCCTCGATGGGGACACGCGGGCCTTCGACGAGTTGATCACTCGGTACCAGCGACGGGCCGTGTCGGTCGCATATCGGCTTCTGGGGAATGCCCAGGATGCCTTGGACGTCTGTCAAGATGCCTTCCTGAGGGCATACCGGTCGTTGGAAACCTTGGAGGATCCGGAGCGGTTTGCGCCCTGGTTGATGCGGACCGTCAGCAATCTGTCGCTGAACTACCGGCGGAGCCGACGTCCGAGTAGTCCGATCCCCATGGACGACTGCTTGTTGCCGGGTGGCGATGAAGGCGCCGGCAGCGACTGGATGGTCAGCGCGAACATGCCGCCGGATGAGACACTGGCCTCGGAACTGAGCAAGGCGATCGCCGCGGCGGTCGCGGGGCTTCCGGAAAAGCAGCGATTGGCATTGGTGCTGTTCGCCATAGAGGGAATGCCTCAAAAGGAAGTTGCCGAGATACTGGATTGTTCGGTAGAAGCCGTCAAATGGCACGTGTTCCAAGCTCGAAAGACGTTGAAGGATAAGCTGGCGGACTATCTGTAGACCCGACGTCGGGCTCATACGAGCGACGTGAGGGCGCAATCGAAATCCGGACCGCGGACCGCAGGGGCCGCGAGGTAAACACAAGAGAGGGCCGTACGTACATCCGAATGGAAGTGGGCGGACGTCATCGTGGCAATCGATCGTGAACAGCTTGAGTTTCTGATGAGCCAGGCCATCGACGGTCAGCTCTCGCCCGAGCAGGCCGAGCACCTCGATCGCCTGCTTGCGGCCGATCCCCAGGCCAAGGCGGAATTCGATCGAATGCGGCGGTTGGACGAACTGCTCGGACAGTGGAGTCGCAAGACGGCACCGGTCGACACGGAGAGGCTCGAGGACTCGCTGACGCGTCGCGTCCATGAGGATGCCGAGTTTGCCATCAGTCGCATGTTTGATGGGGACCCGGATGCGCAGGAGGAATTGGCGGCATTCGGACGGCGAAACCCGCACATCGGTCTGTTGGAGCACAAGTACCGGAGACTCGAATTGCTGCTCCGGGGGTGGGCAAGTCTGGAGGTTCCGGTCGATCCTGTGCGGCTTCACGCGAGACTGTGTGAGACGATTCACGCGGAGGCAAACCGTCGTCGCCGCGGGCGGATGGTCAACAGAGTCATCCGACTGTACACGCCGCTGGCCATGGCGGCCTCGGTGGTGTTGATCGCCGGCTTGTGGTGGTTCGGGCGGGGTGGGACGCCTCCGACTCCGAGCGGATCTTCCGGCACGGTCGCAAAGTCGTCCGGTCCGGCGCGGATCGAGGTGGCGTGGGTGGGTCCTCGTGCGCCTGCCGAGAAAGGCCGTCCCGTGATGGAATTCAAGTTCGGCGTCGCACCGGATGCGCCGATACAAGCGGCTCGAGTCGGCGAGGGCGGCGGAAGCGGTGCGATTCTTTCGTTCGGCGGGCCGGCGAGCGCTTCGGCGGCACCCGGATGGAGTTCGGACGAAGGGATCTTCTGAGGTTCACGATGAACGCATCAAGGATACGAAACGGCATTTCCGTCGGATTGATGACTACATTCTTGGCGGCGATCCAGGCGTTTGCTCCTGCCGCTCAGCAAACGAATATGCGGACGCTTATCGAACAGGCCTTGGATCAGCCCGTTGATTTCGAGATCAAAGATCAGCCCCTTTCGGCCGCATTCGAACAGATCGGCACGAAGACAGGCGTCAAATTGATCATGAGACCCCAGGTAGTGGATCTGCTGCCGTATGGGAAGGACACACGGGTCAATGCAATTATCAAGAACGTGTCGCTCCGCCAAGGCTTGGGGGGGCTGCTGAACCAGTTGGCCATGGTCATGGTTGTGCAGGACGACGGTGTGGTCATCGAGCCGAAGCCGCCGTTTCGGCGGATCTGTCGCCGGGCGACGTGGAGCGAATTGCGACAACTGAACGAACTGGCCACCACGCCGTGGTCGGCCGAGTTCGGTGGCAAGCTGCCCTTTCAGTATCAGGTCAAGACGAGCGGCGATCCCAAGGAGCGGTTGCTGGCCGAGGCGGCCAAGATCGGCTCCGGGATGGCCGCGGATGTTCTCGAAGCCGCGTGCCGAAACCTGGGCTGGACGTGGTATCCGTGGGACAATCTCATCGTCATCCTGTCGCTGGAAGAGCAGGCCGGGCGGTTTATCGACAAGACGGTCTCCTTGAGATACAGCAACATGCCCTTGGCCGATGTGCTGGTGGATCTGGCCCGGCAAGCCGATCTCAAGTTACAGCTCGAGCCGGGCGTGCTGAGGGACTTGCCACTCCAGATGCAGCAGAACCTGACGCTCCAGATGCGTGACACGACGATTCGTCAGGGTCTGGAGATGATTGCGGGAGTGACCGGTCTGGCCTATGAGGCGACCTCCGAGGAGATCGTCATTCGTCGCTCGAAGGCATTGACCAGCTCTGCTGCGTCGCGGCCGGTTTCCGTGTACCGTCCGGATGACCCGATCGTCGGACAGATTTCCGTTCACGGCAAGAGCGGCTTCATCAATATCATGCTCTATGTTCGGGAATCCGACCTGACGCCGAAAGCCAACAGACTGCGGAAGGACAAGATCAAACAAGCCGTCCAGAAGATGGAAGAGGAGCTCGCGCCGTAAGGCGTGGTGGCTGCGTCGCTTCCCTCTCGATACCAGGGGCCGCCCTTTACCCATGTCGGTCTTGGGGCTCTTGCCTTTTGTCTTGGATTGCGGGGGGCGTTTCGTCCGATTCGTCGTGTGGGAGAACAAGCCGGACCGGCCGGCCCTCAATATCCCTTGACCCGCATGTCCGTCACAACGACGATGGTATCCGTGAGTTATTTGAAAGGACGGTCATGAACGGACAGCAGTTGCGTGAAGCATTGCATGCCGGGACGCGGGTATATGGCACGGCGATCCTGTCGCCGTCGCCCCGCTGGCCGGCGGCAATCAAGGGTCTGCCGATTGATTTCGTGTTCATCGACACCGAGCACATCCCGCTCGAGCGCGAGACGGTGGCGTGGATGTGTCAGACGTACGCCGCGCTCGGCCTGGCGCCGATCGTTCGGGTGCCGGAGCCCAACCCGACCCTGGCGATGATGGCCGTCGACGGCGGCGCGCACGGCGTCGTCTTCCCTTACGTCGAGACGATCGAACAGGTTCGCGACCTTGTCGGCGCGGTGAAATACCGTCCGCTGAAGGGACGTCGCCTTGACGATCTCGTACTCCGAAATCAACCTCCGTCCGCCGAGTGCCGTGCCTATCTGGCCAAGAACAACGTCAACGGGGTGGCGGTGATCAACATTGAGAGTCAGGCGGCCATCGACGCACTCCCGCAATTGCTGGCGGTGAACGGGCTCGATGCGGTTCAGCTCGGACCGCACGATCTTTCCGTCAACCTCGGCAAACCGGAGGACTACGCCGATCCGGTGTTCAACGACGCGGTTCGCAAGATCATCGAGACCGCGCGAAAGTACCGCATCGGTGCGGGCGTGCACTTTTTCTGGCAAGAGATCGAGCGAGAGATGGAATGGATGCGGTGGGGGGCCAACATGATAATCCACAGCACCGACCTCCGCTCGGCGATCCACGCGATGACATGCGATCTCGATCGTATCCGCGAGGCGCTCGGTGACGCGAGGCCGGCCTCATTGAAGGACGAAGCGGTGTAGATGCCGGAAAGAGATTCAGGACTCGGAATCCGGAATTCAGAATGACCACGCGGACTTCCGCCTTCTGAATTCGGAGTTCCGGGTTCCTGGTTTGTCAGGGCACATCAGGATCGGTCGCAGCGGCCTGCGCCTCACGGTCCGGACCGCGGCCGGCCGGGCGCGCCGGCCGCTACGGAGGTGGGAACCACCTGGGGGACCTGTTTCATGCCAAAAATGAAACGCGGACGGCGGTCGTCGTCCGCGTTCCCGTCAGAACTCCATTGAGTCGGTCCGCTACGTGCCCATCAGCGCCTTCAGGATGTACAGGTCCAGCTCCTCGTAATCGCGGGCCTTGATCATCTCGTCGAGCTTCTTCTGGTTGAGGCTTCGCGAGATTTGAAGCAGCCGCATGAACACCTCGCGACTGTTTCGCAGATGCTTGGTTGCGACGTTGTCCTTTTGCGTCCGCATCGCCTTGACGTCCAGCCCGACCCATTGGCCATCCTTGCCGTAGTCGTGTTGGTCGAGGATGCGAACCTGGTTGAATGCCCGGCGGAGGTTCTCGGAGCCGAACGCCTTGTCTTCATCGAACTTCAGTCCGCCCTGGTCGTTCAGGTGGACGCTCCAAAGCTTCTTGTGGGCCAGGGCGAAGCCCATCTCGTCGGACGGATCGAGCCCGGCCAGAATTGCATGGGCACTCTCAATGTTCACGCCAATGCGATTCGGGTCGACCGTGAGCATGCCCAAGGCGATCGCGTGACCGGTGGTCGGGATGTAGTTTTGGTCCATCGGCTCGTTCGGTTTGGGTTCGATCGCGATCTTGAGTTTCTTGTCGTATTCGAGCATGACGTTGAGGCCTTCGACGATCCGCTCGACGGCTACCTTGCTGTCCTTGGCCTCGCGGATGTAGGTGCCCTCGCGGGCGAACCAGATGACGATGAGCTTCGTGCCGAGGGCGTTGGCGATATCGATCGTCCGCTTGCTCCGCTCCATTGCATACTTGCGGAGTGCCCGGCTGTTGTTGGTCCAGCCGCCGTCGATCGTCTTGGGATCTTCCCAGAGCCGAGGAGCGACGAACTCCGCCTTGAGCCCATGTCGCTGTAACATCTTCCTGACGGCCGTTGCCTTCTTAACGATCATGGCGGGGCTCAGCCGATCCATACCCGGCACGGCATCGTCGTCATGGAACTGCACGCCGTCGAAGCCCAGCTTCTTGTACATCGCCAACTTCTTTTCGAAGGCGATCGGTTTGCGTACCTTCGGCCCGAACGGGTCACTGCCTTCGCTGATGTTCCAAGGTCCGAACGAGAATCTGAATCTGCCGGCCATTTGTGATGTCCTTATGCTAAGTAATCATGGTCCCCACACGATGCGGCGCGAACGGGGCGTCGGCGCCGGGGTGTTATGTATCGCTTCTATGAAACGGGTTGTCAAGCTGTTTCCCGGCCATGCCGGCCGTAGCACGTTGTAGTGCCCGTCATTCACATCCCATGACGCGCAATTCGTAGGGTGCCAGTGGGATCTCGACCGCAAGGTCTGATCGCGGCTCGGTCGACTTCGGCACAATGACCTCGTACCGTCCGAACTCGATGAGGTCCTTGTTCTTCGCCAGCAGTGGGGCATACCGTACTTTCACGTTCCGGGGCTCGCTCGTTGTGTTGATGATGGCGAGCCGGTTTCCGAATTGTCGGATCCGGAGGTCCTTGGCATCCCCCTGGACGAATGACTCGGCCGGCGTGCCCTCGCCTCGCGGCAGGGCGCGAAACGCGCGGGCAAAAGCCCGCAGATCGTGTTCGTGTCCGAAGCTGCCTCGCTCCCAGGAAAAGACGTTGAGCGTGTGACAATGGGTCCGGGCGATGCTGAGAGCGATCGGCTCGAAGTAGTTCCGCGTGTGTGGGACCATGGTCGCTGCTCCCCAGAACTCGGTCCGGAACTCGCCGGTGGGGAAGACACCGAACTCCTCCCAATAGTTGATGTACACCTCGCACGCGTTGCCCTCGGCGCCGTCGTAGAGTTCCATCACGCCGGGGGCGTAGTGAAACTGCTTCAAGGCCTCGACGTTACGGGCGTACTGTCCGCAGTTCGTGAAGTAACGGTCGGCGGAGATCATCATGCCGCGGTGCAACAGTATGCCCGGCTCCCGAGCGAACATCCGTGGGTCGACGCCGTGATACCGCCAACAATTCAACGGCGTTTCGCCGGCGGGCCAGTAGATGTTCCACGCCGGCGTTTCACTCGGCATATCGCAACTGACGTAAAGAACGAGATCATTACGATAACCGCGCACCACGTCGCGACAGGCTAGCCAGAAACACCGCGTCCGTTCGCATCGCCAGTCGAGCCACTTCTCCCAGCAGTTCGCCTTGATCCACTCATAGGGCGTGGGCGACAGGGCAGGGACGTCGATGCCGGTGTCTTTCTTGAACTCGGCGATGTCCCACGGGCTGTAGCCGGTGTATTGATCGCTCTTGCCCAACTCGTGGCCGCCGTAGCAGAGGCCGATCTTTCCGTTGACGCGAAAGCCAATCCCCGGGACGGCTTTGCTCTTCGAGCAGAGCTCAAGGATCTCCTTGAGGTTTCGGACCAGCAGATTCTGCACCTCCGGCCTCAGGGGATCGGGAAGGGGCGGGCGCGAGCCGAAGAACGTGGTCAACCCTCCAAAGCGGTCCATCTGAAAGCTCTCTTGGGTAAAGCCGAACTTGCCTTCGGGCACGGAGAGCGACGTGATCATGGGGATCAGCGAGATGTCGTTGGCTTCGCAGAGCGGCAGCAATTCCGCCAAGACATCACCGGTTGCTTTCGGCCAGATCTTGCTATCATAATAAGCCGTACCCGTCGTATCGCCGCCGTCGACCGCGTTGAACTCCAGAAGGTTGATTCCGCAGAACTTCAGATAGTCCACGAAGCTCCGCAACGATGCCCGCCGTTCCTCAGGCGTGTCGCCGCGGTAGCCGTAAAGGGAATACAGATACGCCGGATGGGTGAGATACATCCCCAACCTACGTTCAATGCCCGCCGGCTTGGATGTGCAAACCGGTCGCAGGGCCATTGCGTCGACCAGTTCGAAGAGCCAGACGTGTGATACCGCCGCACCGCTTTCGGGGCGGATCGGTTTCTCGACCGGCCAGCGCGACACGGTGAACCGGATGTCCTTGTCTCGCGGGTAGAAGATGAACCGATGCTCGAACGGCTTTCCGTCGCAGGGATACTCACGGCCCGTGTAGACACCGCCGCCCACGTTGTCCCAGGGCGGCTGGATGCGGATCGTCGTGTACCGCTCGATGTCATTGATCGACTGGAACATCATCAGATGCGGGTTTCGCGGATGGCGACACGTCGCGGTGTAGGCGAAGTAGCTAAGCCTCAGCCGGTTGGCCGTGACCCGGAACGACCGGTCGCCCAGTTTCAAGACGCGGCTCTTGCCACCCCACTGAGCCGGACCGTCTTCGCTGAATTCATGATCGGTCCGTGTGGCATCGATGTGATCCACAAGACGCACGCGAACGAAATCGGCCCCTGACGGTCCGCCTCGGGCGCAGATCTTCTCAACGATCCTACGCCCATCGAGGGGCGACATCGCCTCGCCGATATCGTCAGCCTGGCACCAATACACACCCTCTTCATCCAGAGGGATATAGGCCCGGCCGTCTACGTTGATGCAGCCGGAGGCATCTACCTTCCATCGATGTTCATGACCGGTCGGATCGACAAACTGTCCTTCCCGCCGTGGCGTTCTTAAGACGGGCTTCACGTGTGCCGTTGTTGTGGGGCTGGCCGGCATTTCGAAGCGGGTCTCCGCGGCCGAGTTATCCTTCCGATTGGCGTAGAATGTGCCTCGTAGCTCAATCCCCAATCTGACTGGCCCCGGGTTCAGCAGGTAGGCCACGTCGGGCCAGAGTTCCACCGTGATCGTCTCGGTATGCTCCTGGCCGACCTTCCAGGTCGCCGTGCTCGCGAGGGGTTGAAACGTGGCGATGTCGATAGGGGGTTGGTCGTCTTGGCTGGCCGTCAAAACGATGGGGTACGCATCCGCCAGCCTTCCGGTTGGCTTCCAGGTGACCTGGATCCGACAGGGCTGTCCTACTTCGATCGTTGGCGGTACCGTCACACCCACGAGGTCGATCGGCTGCTTTGGTCCCAGATAGGGGAGTCGCAACGCGGTCTGGTTCGCCCACGGGCCACACGGATGCTTGCCGACGGAGTCGGCCGTCGCCCACGCCGAATCGTCGAAGTCGCGTGCGGTCCAATGCGGCGGCGCGACCTTTGAAACCTTCCAGCTCTTGTCGCTGAATACATGGACGAACCGACCCTCCTCGGTGTGGGCGCCGAGTTCCAACAGCAGACCCGCGCCACCGGGCTCCGCATTCTTGCAGAAAACGGCCAGAATGTTCTTGCCGGGGCGTATCTTTGACTTCACATCGTACGTCTCGAGGCTATACCAGTCCCGGTCTCGGCCGATGAGCTCGCCGTTAAGGTACAGCTCGTATTCGTTGTCGCACGTGACGGCGACTGTTGCCTCGCGAACAGCACCGGGCACGTCGAAAGCCTTGCGAAAGATGCGGACCCCATCTTGCTCGCCGCCCGGCGACCAGATCCAGTGAGCCGACCAGGTTCCCTCGGTGAACGGTGCGGGCGGCTTGGGCTTGCGCGGAGGAGTCGGTTGCATCTGTTTGAAAGTCGTTCCGGCCGGTACGGTGATCGTCAGGTCGTCGATCCATGCATTTGAAACCTGCTGTCGAAACGCGAACCCGCCGACTTTGAAGTCGGCGTCTTCATATGTCGCGACCAACTGACCGTTGACGTAGCCGCGAAAGACCTTGCCGGCGAGTTCGACCCTCACGTTCAGCCACGTGTCGGGCGCGGGGATCGACCCGGTTCGCTGTCCGACCGGGATCCACGGCGGTTCGCCGTGATGGCGCTTGAGGAATCCGGGCGGATCGCCGCCGTTCGTTCGTGTGTCAATTCGGAACAGATAGTAGTCGTCGGCGTCAAGATCGAAGCGGAACATCAGTTCGACCAGCCCGCTGCCCCGGACCTTCGCCCGATACTCGACGGTCGCGTCGCCCACCTCAAAGACGGGCACGATCGTTACGCCCCTCTCGATGAGCAGAGCTTCGGGTTGTCTGGGGATGCCCCATGTCGAGAGTTCGCCGGCAAAGTCCTCCTTCAGGATAACCCGACCTTCTTGCGTTCCGCCCTCGGCGGAAGCGATGAATGAAGATGCGAGAACGCAGCATGAAAGCATTCTTATCATGTGGGGCTCCTGACGCATCCACGCGGACCGGTTCTGATCGCGTCTCGAACCGACCGTGTGGACGGTCAACTCAGAATCGGTGACCCCTTGGTCTCCCAGGATGATGCAGCACGACACCGAGGTCGCAACCAAGGCCGTCCTACTTGTGTGCGTAGTCGTGCATCGCCTTGACTGCCGCCTCGTTGGCCGGCGGCAAACCGATGTAGTCGGACTCCCACAGCAGCAATTGCGGCGCGCCCAATCGCTCGGCCAGCTTCACATCCGCCAGAAACGCCTCGGCCGATCCGAGCCAGCCGTAGAGCCACACGCGAACCTTGCCCTCTGTTTCCTTCCGGATCGCCTTGTAAGCCAGCTCGGCGTTTCCACCGGATCGATAGTAGCCTGCGGCCACAATGTCATCGATCAACCCTTCCCTCGCCCACGTCGTCGTATCCAGCAGAAGGCCGTTGAGATTGTCCTTGTAGGGGGTGTCGGTCGGACCACCGCGATAGCCCCAGGGGTTGTGAACCAGCGCGGCGACGACCATCTTCGGATTCGCCTGCTTGATCACGGCGCGGGCCTCTCGCATGAAGACGGTCTGAGGCTCGGCACGCATCCGCACCCACGGTTCATGCCCGTTGGGGAGTTCCTTCGGATCGATGGCGTATTGGGCTCGGAAGGCGTCGATATTCGGTTTCTCGTAACCGTAGATGGCCACACCCTCGGCGTCGGTGTGCGGATTGTCTCGAACGTCGCCGGTGCGGATCCAATCAAAGAAGATGCCGTCGGGCTTGTAGGCAAGGATTTCCTTGACCAATCCGAGCTTGTACTCGCGGACCTTGGGGAACGCGAAGCTCTGTTGCGATCGGAACGGCCGGCCGTCGCGCCGAACCCATCGCGAGTCGGGGTTCTCGCGTGTGAATCGGCTGGTGACGCCCCACCCGTGATCGTCCTCGTTGATACTCAGCCAGGCGTGGACCTCCAGCCCGAGCTTGTGGCCATACTCGATCGCCTCCTTGAGGAAATCGTAACTGCCCCAGTCGTACGGCTTGAGTTTCTCAATCACCCAGGCCGAGTCCTTGCCGCGATGATAGTTGTCTTCATCCATTCCGTGAAGTGGGTCCATGAGTTTGCTGAGATAGCACGCCCGTCCGCCGTCGAAGCATCGCCAGTAGACGCGTTTCCATCCGCACTGCTTGGCGCGGTCGAGAATCTGGTGAACGCCTTCGGGGCCCCATTTCGGCGACGGATTCCGCACCATCCAGTCGGAATGGGTGATGGGTGACGACACGATGACCTTCTTCGCGGCGAGCTCTTCGGCCAAGCCAACACGACCGTACAGCGGGATTGAGAGCGACAACATCGCCAGGATCCTTGTGCGCATCGGTGGTGTCTCCTGTACGAGAAACGGGGTCAGACCAGGCCGGCGCCCGGTGAAGCGCGCATTCTATGACGGGGGCATCGGGCTGGGAAAGAGGTTGCGGGCACGGACCACCGAGGTTCTTCGATCGTCAGTTCGTTTTCTTGACGCGGACCACATCGGGTGTTATGGTGAGGGCTAGTTAGCCTGGATCGTCTTGGTGACGCCCGACGTCAAACATCACTGCGGTCTCTTCGGCATCTACGGCGACCCCGAAGCCGTCGAAAAAACCTACCTTGCGCTGTACTCCCAGCAACATCGAGGACAGGAGTCCGCCGGGATTTGCACCAGCGACGGCACGGACATTGTGCGCTATGTCGGCATGGGGCTCGTGACGGATGTCTTTGATCGCCGCACGCTGGAGGAACTCCGTAACCCCATCGCCATCGGACACGTCCGCTATTCGACGACGGGCAGTGGTTGCGACGCCAACATTCAGCCGCTGTTGGTGACCTACAGCCGGGGGCAGATGGCCGTGGCCCACAACGGTAATCTGGTCAATGCCAAGCTCTTGCGCGAGAGCTACGAAGATGCCGGCGCCATCTTCCAGACCACGTCGGACACCGAGGTGATCGTACATCTGATGGCCAAGCCCGACCACATACGGCGCGAAGACACGATGGGCCACGTCCTGCGGCACTTGCAGGGCGCCTACAGCCTGGTATTTCTCTTTCCCGACAGTATCGTGGCGGCTCGCGACCCTTACGGCGTTCGCCCATTGTGCCTCGGAAAGACGCCCGCCGGCGCCCCCGTGGTGGCCAGCGAGACCTGTGCGTTTGATATCATCGATGCCGAGTACGTCCGTGACATCGAGCCGGGCGAAATCGTGACGCTCGACCGTCGTGGCATCAGCAGCCGCCCTTTCGTCGATCCGCGCGAGTGCCGCCCAAGCCACTGCATATTCGAGCATGTCTACTTCGCCGACCCCGCCAGCTCGGTCTTCGGTGAAAACGTGCATTTGGTTCGATTGGCGATGGGGCGCCAACTCGCGAAAGAGGCGCCCGCGGACGCCGATCTGGTCATTCCCGTTCCGAACTGTGCGCGGTGCGCGGCCATGGGTTACGGCGAACAATCGGGCATCCCCCGAGGTCGCGGCTTCACCACAAGTCACTACATCGGACGCAGCTTCATCATGCCCTCGCAGGGGCAACGGAACCTCGCCGTTAAGATGAAGCTGAACGTCATCAAGGAGGTCGTTCGCGGCAAGCGACTTGTGGTGATCGAGGACTCCATCGTTCGCGGTACGACGACCCGTGGGAAGATGGGCGCGCTGCGGCAAGCGGGCGCCAAGGAGATCCACGTTCGGGTTGCCAGCCCACCGATCCGGCATCCCTGCTTCTACGGCATTGATTTCCCGGACGCCAACGAATTGGTTGCGAATCAGTGCGGCGGCAGCGTGGAAGCCATCCGGCAATACCTGGAGGTCGACTCGCTTCAGTACCTCTCGCTGGAGGGCATGCTGAGCTGCGTCAAGTCCGCCCCGGATCACTACTGCACGGCCTGCTTCAGCGGTAAGTATCCGATTGCCATCGACGAGCCCGTCAGCAAGTTCGCCCTCGAACGGCATCAACTGCGAATGTTCGAGTAACGATGATCCGTGATTGTCCCGATGGGGCTCGGTTTCGTATCGCCATGCGCGGGAGCCATAGGTCGGCTCTGCCTTGTCCTGCCGGATCGGCCCGCCCCTATCGCTACCTCGCGCGTTCCGACACGCTTGTGCCGCTCACTCTATTCGGCTGACCCGTTGTATCACGACGTCCTGCTTGGGCACATCGCCGTGAGGACCCACTTGTCCGGTCGGGACGGCCTTGATCTTGTCGACGGTGTCCATCCCCTCGACCACCTTGCCGAACACCGCGTAACCCCAACCGGATTGTCCCGGGTGGTCCAGGAAGCCGTTGTCGACGACGTTGATAAAGAACTGGGCCGTTGCCGAGTGGGGGTCGTTGGTCCGGGCCATCGCCAGCGTGCCCCGGAGGTTTTTCAGGCCGTTGGTCGCCTCGTTCTTGATCGGGGGCCGCGTCGTCCTCTTCTGCTTCATTCCCGGCTCCATTCCGCCGCCCTGAATCATGAACTTGGGGATCACCCGGTGAAAAAGGGTCCCATTGTAGAACCCGGAATCCACGTAGGCCAGGAAGTTCTCGACGCTGATTGGCGCCTTCGCTCGATCGAGTTCAATCACGATCTTGCCCATGGAGGTCTCCATGATCACTCGAGGGTGATCGTGGGCTTTGGCCGGCGACTGGCCCGGAGTGGCCGAGGGGGTAGTTGCGGGGGTACCTGCTGCCTTGGGTTGCTGGCTGGTCATACTCGTTTCCTTCGAAGGGGCCGTTGATTCCTTGCCGGGCGTCTCCTTACCCGAGTCGCAGGATACGAGCAGGATCGCAAGGCAAACCGAACACAGAGCGCTGAGTCTGAACATCGCGATGACACCTCCATTCATCACTTGACGGACGAACGCCTTGCCCCTTTCCGGGCAAGGGAGTACACATTCAAGGGGGAGAAGATAGCACGGGTCGGCACGTTCGGCCACCCCTCCACGAGGGCATGTGATTCGAGCGATCGGTGCGCGCTCACTCATTCACGCACGACCAACGCATAGCGTCCTGATCCGACTGCGTATACGGCCGAGCCATCCTCCATCCGCAGAAATCGTACGCCTTCAGCCGTGCCGGCTGAGCGACCGCCTTCGGTTACCGCGCTCGCGGATTTCGCCGGCACATAGACCGTGGCCGTGGTGTTTGCCGGAATGGTTACGTCGATCGTCAACACGCCCTTCTCACGCCTCCAGTGAACGCCGATTTCACCGTGGATGGACGTGTAGGTTCCCTTGACCCATGTCAGGTCGCCCACGACGTGGGGTTTAATGATGACTCTGCTGAATCCGGGTCCTTGGGGGTCGGGGCAAATGCCCACATGGTACTTGTAGAACCATTCCTCGATATGCCCAAGCATGAAGTGATTCTGCGAGAGTTCCCGTCTCGCGTCCCACGATTCGATGAGCGACGTGGCACCCTTGGCAATCTGATACCCGTACCCGGGCTGATCGGTCTGCCGGGTCATGTCGAAGACGACATCCGACCGGCCGTTGCCGGCCAGCGCGAGCAGGAGGAACTGGTGGCCGACATCGCCCGCGGTCGGGCGGTTGCCGTGGGCGCGGACATCCTTCACGATGTGCTCGACGATCTTCGGAACGACCTTGGGTTCCGCCAAGCCCAGGACCACGGCCATCGCGTTCGCGCACTGACTGCCCGTGGCGTACCGGCCGGTATCCGCCTTAAAGTACGTGCGATTGAACGCATCGCGGACGTTCTTGCCCAACTCGGCCCACTTGCGGGCGTCGTCGGTTTTGCCGAGCAGCTTGGCTACCTTCTCCAAAATGATGATGTCGTAGTAGTACGTGGCGGTGGCCGTCACGCCTTTCGGGGTGAGCTGCGATTCACCCGGCGGATTCGGCCCGATATCACACCAGTCGCCCAGGCCATGCGAGACGATGTGGTCCTTCGCCTTGCTCGATAGGTAATCGACGTAGCGACACATCCCGGCATAGTGGTCCCGAAGGATCTGAGTGTCGCCGTACATTTGATAGACGTACCATGGGGCGATGACGTAGGCACTGCCCCATTCCGGCGAGTCGCGGAAGCCGCCGCTGAACACGGTGTATTCCGGTGCGATGTCCGGCACCATGCCGTTATCGAGTTGGGCCTCGGCCATGTCGCGCAGGATCTTGGTGTACAGCGCGGGCACATCGTAGTTGTACATCACACCGGGGCCCATCAGGTGAGCCTCTTCCAGCCAGCCCAGCTTCTCGCGATGCGGGCAGTCGGTGAGCACGCTCTGCATGTTGCTGCGGATCGCCCAGACGATGATCTCGTGGATCTTGTTGAACAACGGATTCGAGCACGAGAACTCACCCGTCGGTGCTGCCGCGGCGTGCGTCACCTGGCCCTGGAGATCCACGATGAGCGGCCTGGCGGAGGGTCCCGACGCCTGAGCGGGGTCGCGGGTCGCGCCTTCCACCTGGACGTATCGGAACCCCGTGTAGGTGAATCGCGGGCTCCAGGTCTCGACGTCCTCTCCTTTCAGCGTGTAGCTGAAACAGACGGGTGCGCCTGACGATCGTTGGTCGGCCATGCCCGTGTCGCTGAGCAGCTCGGAGGTGATGAGCTTGACCGTCGCGCCTTCCGGTCCCTTGATGGATATCTGAGGTCGTCCCGATGCGTTTTGTCCGAGGTCGTAGACGAAGATGCCGGGCTTGGGCTCGGTAACCTTGATGGGTTTTCGCATCTGGATGACCTTGATCGGCGGCGCCATCGAGGCGGCCAGAGCGCCGCCCGGCCCCTCCGTCGCCCTCACCGGGTTCCAGGACGAATCGTCAAACCCCGGTCGATCCCAGTTCGGTTTCTCCAGTCGAGCGTCGTAGTCCTCTCCGCCGTACACGCAGGAGAAGACGATCGGTCCCGTCGCCGCCTTCCAAGAACCGTCGCTCACAATCACGTCACCGGTTCCGTCGTTGTATTCCAAGTGAAGCTGGAGGATGAACTTGGGTGGTCCGAACGACCCGAGAAACTTGACGTATCGACCGCCGGTGACGTTGTACATGCCGTTGCCGAGCATTACGCCGATGGCGTTTGCGCCTTGGTTGACCCGACCGGTAACATCGTACGTTGTGTAAAGGCACCGTTTGCGGTAGTTCGTCCAGCCGGGGTCGAGTTCCCGATCGCCTACCTTCCCCCCATTGAGGCGGAGTTCGTAGAATCCCAGTCCGCAGATGTAGACGGTCGCTCGAGCCACGGCCTTGGATACCGAGAAATCGCGGCGAAACAGGGACAAGGGGGGAGTCGGGCAGGTCGGTGTCTTCCAGGGTTCCATGCCGACTTTACCAAGAGGCTTGGCCGAAGCCCAGTTGGAATCGTCAAAGCCCACCGCAAGCCAGTCGGCTCGCTCCTTGTCGGCTGCCTTCCAGCTCTCGTCAATGCGAACCACCACTTGTGGAGCATCCCTGTAATCAACAACGAGCTTGCCGGCCAATCCGGCGGGATTCGGCGCCGAACCTTCGTTCGTCGCCGCCACGGCGAAGACATTCGGACCCGGCTTCAGAAGCGGGCGCACGTCGAAAACGGTGGTACTGGTCCAGTTGTTGTTGATCTTTCCGGCCTCCTTTCCATTGACGAAGAGCGTGCAGCGGTTGTCGACGGCCATCAGAAGACGGGCTGCCAGGACGGTTCGGTCGGCCGGCAGCTCCACCTTTCGCCGGAAGAGCCGGGTTCCGGGAGGCGCGGCCTTGGCCGGGTCGCCTTCGGGAAACCAGACCCATTGGCAATCCGCCAACGTCGGCTGGTCCGACAATTCCCGGGTAATCCATCTCGCCGTCCAGTCCGTGGAGGCTGTCAGGCCCATGGACCAATGCGCGGGCGAGCTCCACGGCGAGGGGTTGTGATTCCTGTCCCACGATCGAACCTTCCACCAGCATTCTTGTCTCGATGCGAGGGGCTTGCCGGCGTAAACGACGTGAGTCGTCCGGTTCGTGCTTACCTTGCCCGAATCCCAGAGGTCGCCCCGATCCGTCTTCAGCGCATCCTGACTGTTGGCCACGAGGATCTGATAGGCCGTCTGGGTTTGCGCACGCTGGCCTGATTCCAGCGTCCAACTAAGTCGAGGCCGGCCGACGTCGATGCCCAGTGGGTCAACAAGGTATTCGCACCGGAGTCCCACAGACTTCAGGCCGCCGGGGGCAGCGCAACTGCCGACTACCGTTCCCACCACAAGGAGCACACCTGTCGCGAATGCATGCCTCTTCATCTTCGGTCTCCGTCGAAAACGTCCCTGAGCTTTTCCAGGGCCGGGTTCAATACCACACTCCCAGGTCCAACCTTACCACGCTGAGATCCGTCTTGCCGATGTTGGTCACCACAATCGCGTTGTCTCCGGGCTTCAGCACCGTAGGCGGCACTATGAAGACCCGACACGTGTCCGGGTTCGGCTCGCGGCTCAGCAGATCCTTGTCCATGAACGCCATGAAGATGTTCGCCGACGACGGCCTTCGCGGATTGGCAAGTGCGGCTCCGTTGATCGACACGCCAACCTCCGGTCCTCCTGCGATCAACAGCAGCGCCCGCGAGACGGGTAGGGCGGCGGCGGGCAGCCTCAGCGAAAGATCGACCGACTTGCCTGCCGGAACCGGCCTCGGCAGCGGCGTGGGCGGGTCGACATGCGATCGGTGGGTATTTGTTACCAGCGTATACAGTGCAGGCTTGCACCGAGTCTTGACCGGGTCGTCGAGGTCGGCGATCCATTCATAGGGCTGATCGGCCAGGTACTCCGTCCAGCAGGGGAAATTGAACAGGTTCAAACCGTCGGCGCCTTGGTCGTACACGCCCATCGCCCAGCCCCGGTACGACTCGAGCGTGTGACACCGGCCGCTATGGTTCATGTCGGTTCCGGCGTAGATCGGAACCGGGTTTGAGTTCATGAGCTTGCGGAATTCTTGGATCGGGATAACGGTGTCGCACGACAGGAACGGCGCCGGCGTCAGGAAGTCGATGAGCTTCAGCTTCGCCCATTCGGCGAGGTCGAGCCCCATCTTGCGGCAACCGTTGGGTGTCGTCGGCACGCGCGCGGACAGCAGAATCCGCTTGTTCCGACGAGCACCGAGCTCATCCAGCATCTTCCGAACCGACAGCGTGAACTCGGTGATGCTGCCCCGCTTGGTCCATATCTCGTCGCCCTGGCCCGACAGATGCCGCGGGAATCGCATCCAGTCGAGCTGGAACCCGTCAACATCATATCGGTTGGCCATATCGGCCAGGCTGCTCAAGACATAGGCTCGCACCTCAGGCCGCGAATAGTCGAGGCAGTAGGACATCCAATCGGCCTTGTTGTTCTTCACCTCGTCTACGCCGACAACGCAATCGGGATGCTTCTTCCGAAAGCCGCTGATGTTCCAGTCGTCCTTGTCGTTGGCATTGTGCACGTCGTTCATGCGATAGGTAATGAAGACCTCTTTGCCAGCCTTTCGGAGATACTCAAAGAACTTTCCGGGCGGATCCTCGCCTCGGGCGATGGCGGCGTTCAGTGCCGGAGCCATCCTCGCCGGCACGACCTCGCCGACCTTACAGGGATAGTAGAACGTCCCTGCGCCTAGGCAGACCAGATAGGTCGTTACGGACTTCGGACACTGATCCGCTGCCCACCTGAGATCATCATCCGTCAGCGTCTTCATCCAGAAGAGGTTGGATCCGTCGTTATCGATGATGAAGCGCCTATGCACCTCGGCGACCGACGGGCTTGCTGTCGTCGCCAGTATAAGAAGGACCAGATAGGATCGCGCGGTTCGGGTGATGCTCATTGGCGTTGCTTCCTCCTATTTGATCAACTCACCGATGATCAGCACTCCCCCCGCTCGTACGCAAGTTCCGTCGTACTTCTTGGGGTTCGAGCGGCTTTCTCCGACGATGCTGCGGTCCGGCTGCTTCGCGTCGATCTCGATCCTGACCGTGTGGACCTCATCCTTCAATCCTGATGCGATTTCAAGGGTAGCGATCCGATGATACGAGCAGTACTGGTCGAACCTTGGCCGCGGCGGATGTGCCTTGCCGTCGACGATGCAGACGACTTGGGCGCCGTCAGGCCCGACCAAGTCGTATAGCCTTACGAGGGTGCCCCGGAACTTGAAGGAAATCGTCTCGCCCGGTTTGGTCGCCTCCCAGATTTCGGACATGCGGCCATGAAATGCCCCGCCCAACCCGCCGGTGGCCGGCAGCTTCCGCCAGCCCTTGCTGAACATCCATGGCTCCATGGGCAGAAGGCGGGCGCCCTCCCAATTGTCCGGCATAAACGGCTCACCCGGCTTGTGCGGACCGGCCCGTGGTGCCTGCATCATCTTGGTCATCGCGTCGGCGATGACCTCCAGGAAGATCTGGTGGCCGGCGTCATGCGGATGAACACCATCATTGGAGAAGATGATCTTTTCCTTGCCGGCGGGCGCCTCCTTTTCGACTTGGGTGTGTGCTCGCGGCGTGAAGATCAGTTTTCCTTCGCGGGCCATTTGGACCACGCGAAGGGCCACGTTGATCGACGGGATGCCATAGTGGTCGGCCACGTATTCGTGCGCCGCAACGGATGGCGGGCAGCGACCGTCCGCAAGGTCGACCTCAAAGCCGTTTTCGTACGTGTAGATGAAACAGATGTCGATCGTCGGGTCGGTCCGCCACGTTTGCCGGACAATGCCCTCCATGCCGCGCCAGATCCGTTCGGCCGGCGCGCCGGCGTCGTTGACGGCGAACTCTACGAAGAGCAGATCGGGTCTGTGATCGAGGACATCCTGACGGAGCCGAAAGACTCCCAGATCAGAGCCGGTGCCGCCGATCGCTGCGTGAATCTGTTCCACCTTCGCCTGCGGGAACGTCTTGCGGAACCAATCCAGCGTCTTGGGTCGCCAGCCTTCGGCCTGCGTGATGCTGCCACCGAGATAGGCGATACGAACCTCCTTGCTCTGTTTCAGCTTCGTGAGAACGTTGCCGAGGCCGCCGCGCTCCCGAAACAGCTCAGTGGGGACCTGTCGGGTTGAGGGCGTGACGCCCCTTGTTTCCCCGGCCGAGGTTTCGACGAGTGCAGTGCCAAACAGAATCGTCCCCACGGCCATCGCAAGCCGGAGCGGGATCGAACACAAGCGAAATGACACCATAGCGCCGCCTCCTGATGAAATCGCGAGCGTATCTTAGCGAAGGGGCGTGTTGGCTGCATCTATTCCTCCCCGGGGGTCCGACCCTTGGCATGGCTGACCTGCATGTGCGAGAATACGTTACGGGGCTGCAGTCCTGGGGAGTGGAGAACGGCTATGGGAACGAAACACTTGTCGGACCGAATGGCTTTGTTGCGTCAAGCGCGCGATGTCGCGGTTTTGGTGGTTGCCCTCTCCTGTTGTGGAGTCATGCCCGCTCAGGCGGCCGATGCGGAGAAGGGCAAGTCGTCGAGCGTGCTAAAAGTCGTATCTTACAACGTTCAATTCCTGCCCGCCGGGGCCTCGATCGTCAACAAACGGAAGGATCCTGAGTATCGGGCTCGAACGCTCGCAAGGCGGCTGGCGGCTTATGATATCATCGGGCTCAACGAGACGTTCCACGACAAACACCGAGAGATACTCATGGGCGAATTTCGAAAGACCATCGGCGAAGGATGCAGCATACTGATCGCGCCTCAACCCACGGACGGTCGCTTCAACAGCGGTCTGGCGATCGTCAGCCCGCTACCGTTCCTGGAAACGCATGTCCTGACCTACAGCGTCGGGAGCAGTCCGAGACAATACGGCATCTTCGCGGATGGGTTTGCGGCCAAGGGTGCCCTCCATGCCCGCGTGGCCCGCGGTGCGACGAGGCAAAGTGAGTTCGTCGATGTCTTCGTCACGCACCTGGACAGTAAGGACGCTCAGGTGCGGCAGGTTCAATACGAAGAGCTGGGGAAATTCGTCGGACAGCACAGCGATGCCAAGCAGCCCACGTTGATCATGGGAGACATGAACACCCGCGGCAATCCCCCGTACATGCAGAATCCGAGCTCGGCCTACCACATCATGCTGGCCTCCTATCAGAAGGGCCGGCCCGGGGCGCCCATTATCGATCTCTGGCCGCACCTGAACTCGGGGCAGGGCGGTACCGGCGAGCCGGGTGATCAGGACCACAGCGGTCGCATCGACTACATCCTGCTGTCCAACCCGGTCAAAGGCGGCTGCAAGCTGGAGCCCCTGACGGCCAGAGTGAACCCCTTCCTCGACGACCGCGTGGTCTCCCTGTCCGATCACTCGGCCGTGGAGGCCGAACTTCGCTGGCGATCGCGGTGAAATGACTCGCGTTACGGCGAGAGAAGGGCGCCGGCCGGACTTGCAGTCGAGCGTACCGTTCGCATTGCGGGTTCCGAGGCCACGCAATTCCTGCCGCGGGCCTTGGCCAGGTAGAGCGAATTGTCGGCCATTGCGATCAGGTCGGCGGCCGATGCCTGGCCGTCATACTGACACAGTCCGATGCTGATCGTGGTGCGAATGGGCTGTCCTTGCCACAGACAAGGTCGCTGCGCCAACACTTGTGCCAATCGGCCGGCGACCGGTTGAGCTTGTTCGAGTGTCGTGTTGGGCAATATCACGGCGAACTCATCCCCGCCATACCTCGCGGGCAGATCGATCTCTCGAACCGTCGACCGGATTCGCCGAGAAACCTCCTTCAGCACGGCATCGCCCGCGGGATGACCATGGATGTCGTTGACTTCCTTGAGGCCGTCCAGGTCGATCATGGCCAGGGTCAGCGGGGCTCCGTATCGGCGGGAACGCAGAAACTCCTGCTTGAGTTGTTCCTGAAACGTCCGACGATTGGGCAATCCCGTAAGACCGTCGGTTCTTGCCTGGTGCTGAACCTTCTTGAATTCGTATGCGTTCCATAACGAAGTGCTGATCAGCCGGCAAATCGGTTCAATGAGGTCCAGGCGCTTTGCACCGAAGCCGGCAGGACGAGACGGATCGCTCAGATTGAGAACGCCAAGCAGAAGGTCGTGACTGATGAGAGGGGCGATGATGCACGAATCGGTCTGATAATGTGGGTGATACGGACGCCTTGCGGTGCTGAAGGAGAGCGCCCGAGCCTCCGCACGGTTTCGCACCACCCACAACCGTCGCGATCGAGCGGCCAAGACCATCAGCCGATCCGCCGAATCCGTCAAGCTCACCTCTGTGTCGATCAAGTAGGGGTGCGTTTGCCCGGCGAGACAGAGACGCTGTCGCGATTCGTCGTGGAGGTAAAAACTGGCCAGCCGTGCGCCAAGCCATTCCGAGAGGCGCTCGACACAGACTCCGGCGATCCGTCGACTGTCCAGAACGGCCAGATCTCGAGCGAAATCCGCCAAGTGTCGGGCCTCATTCAGGTTGGGTCTTCTCCTTCTGATTGACACATGTGGCAGGTCGTCAGCCGATGGGACAGCGTCAGGGGTGTCTTTGCGACCCGGAACTCCGCCGAGCAGCAGGCCGAGCTGGTGCTCGAGTTCGGCCTTGTCAAGATGTCGGTGGAAGACCATCTCGGCATAGTCTTCCGATAGGCGTCTGGTGGGGCTGCCCGTGGCCAGGGTCTGACCAGACAACTGACGCAGTTTCCGACTCCATTCGCATCTATTCAGATCTTCGTGGTCGAAGTCGACAAGCAACCAGTCGTTCAAGCTGATTGCGCTAGGGAGTCGCTCGGGCGTGTGGACCGCGCGATACTTGATCGACAGGTTCGAGGCGCCCACGGCCCTTCTGCACGCTTGGTGAACTCTCCTATCGTGGCTGATGACAAAGAGTTGTGTATCCTGGGAGGTCATGGCAGGCTCCCGTACCGCCGGCGCGATCGCCCAGTCGCGATAACCTGCTTGGGTACTTATCGGCCTTTCTACGAGTTGAGTCAAAGATTTCCGGCCGAATGCCGATTTATAGCTACAAGGCTATCGGACCTTCCGCGCGAAGCGGGGAGATTTCGCTACCCCGCGGAGTGTGGAGCTCGGATGCAGGCGATAGCGTCCGTATCCGCGTTTGTGTCCGATCGGCCCGTTGCATCGTCCGCCCTCTCTTTAGGGGTGGGTTTCGTGACGCGGCTGGGGCCTATTCGCCGCGACAAAGCGCGCCGGGTTATTCGAGCTGCTGTGCAGCGGTCGGGTTGGGGTTGTCCTTAGTGACGAGCGGTGGCCCGATCGCGATGCCTTGTCGGAGACAAGGCGGGATGCTCAGGATGAGCGTGAAGGCATCATTCCTAAGACTTCGGCAGGCGATGGCCTTGCGGTGGCAGGTGCCGCTGCTGGCGGTTTCGTTCGTCTTGCTTGGGGTCGCCTTCCTTCGCTTGCGTCCGCCCGAGGCTCGTCCCTCGTTCGAGCACCTTCTGGATCAGATTACTGCCCTTCACCGAGGCGGCTTCCATGCCGAAGCCAGCAGTCAGATCGGCGCGCTTCTGAAGGATCCGCAGTTGACGAGTCGGCAGCAAGGACTCCTGTATCGCACGCAGGCGGAGATCATCTTTTCCCTGGAAGAGAAGCTGCAGCGCCACAGCTCGGAAAACGCACGGCGCATCCTCAGCCATCATCGACGGGCGACCGAGGCCGGTGTCTTGCCGACCGTATCCGTCTACGAGCAGATGGGCCAAGCCGCCGAATGGCTCGAGAGTCCCCAGGAAGCAATCGGCTACTATCGGAAGGCGATTGCCGACGGCAGTGGGCGAGCGGGCCGTCTTCAACGGAAGATCATCGAACTGATGCAGCAAGAACAGAAGACCACGTCCAGTGAGGTCACGCATGCCGTCGCCTCCGCACCGACAACGGATGTGGGTCATGAGCTTGACCGGATGCTGGCGAATCCCAATCTGGACCCAAACGACTTGTTGTGGGCGGTCCAATGCAAATTCGACTTGCTGACCCAAAATGATAGGCTCGCGGAGGCCCGCGATGTCGTCTTCCAGTTGGCTCCGCGGATGAAACAGGCGGGGATCGAATACCAGGGCAAATACCTCGAGGCCTATGGCGCCTATCTGGCCGCCGAGTACGATCAGGCGGAACGGCTGCTGCTTGCCCTTCGCTCCGACCTGGGCGCACACGATCCGTTGGCGGTCAAGGCGGGGTGGCTGTTGGGGCGACTCCATTATCGCGACGGCCGGCCGCAAGAAGCGCTGGCCTGCTACCAGGAGGTTTTGCAGGTCCAGCCCGAGGGGGAATACAGCTTGGCGTGTCGTTTGGGCATGGCCGAAAGCCTGGCGGCCCTTCAACACATGAACGAAGCGGCGACGGCGTACGAAGAGGTCGCGGGCATGGTCGCCGGCCGTCCGGAAGGCGGCATCATCGATCGCGATGCTATTCGTGTCAGTCTGACCAATCTCTACGCCGTGCTCCAGAAAAGCGGTCACTTTGACGAGGCCATGCGTTTCCTGAAACTCGCCGTCGCCCTGGTGCCCGCCCAGGATCAAGATCAAATCGCTGCCTACACGCGCCGACTTGCCGAGCTCCATTGGGCGATCGCCGAGTCGCTTCGGAGCCGGGCAGGTTCGGCTCCGGAAGACCCTGAAAACCGGTCCGTCCTTGCCGCGGCGCATGACGCCTTTGTGAACGCGGCCGAGGAATTCCTCAGACTGTCGCGGTTGCTGGTCTTGGACGAGAAGGCTTCATCCGAGGCGGTCTGGCGGGCGGCCGTATCGTTCGATCGAGCCAATGAACCGATTCGCCTGATCGCGGTGTTGGAGAACTTTTTGGTCGACCATCCGCAGAGCATCCAGTTGCCCGACGCCTACTACCGTCTGGGCCAAGCGCTCCAAGCGCAGGGGCGATATCGCGAGGCCGTCGCACGCTATGGCGAGAATCTGATCCGGTATCCTCGAACCCCTGCCGGGATGCGCTCCGCGGTGCCGATGGCCCAATGCTACATGGCCTTGGGTTCGGCGTCGTATCCGGACGCCGAGAAGGCCCTGTTGTCCATTGTGGATCAGCCGGCCGACAAGGGGTTGTACACGCCTGAGGCGTTGGAGTACCGCGAGGCCCTGTTTGTGCTTGGTGACTTGTATGACCGTTGGGGCAAGCCGGCCAAGGCAATTAGTCGTCTGGAGGAGTTCCTCGAACGATACCCGCAGGACCCGCGAACCTCACGAGCCCAGTTCACGCTGGCGAACGCCTACCGGCGAAGCGTACTTCCGCCGCCGGGGAGTCAGCCGACAACGGCGCGGAGCGTCCGTGCGGAGCAGGCGAGTCGGGAACTCGCCGAGCGACTGGCCAGAGCCGAGGAACTCTTCGCGGAGGTCATTCGCGTTCTCGAACGGCGGTTGCCGAGTGACCGTACCGCTCTCGAGGAGCTCTGTCTCAAGCACAGTTACCTGTATCGGGCCGATTGTGCCTTCGACTTGCGGCAGTACGAACGAGCCCTGGCGCTGTACGAGGAAGTCGCACGCCGTTTCCGGACGGACCCGGTATGTCTGTCGGCCTACGTCCAAATCCTGAACTGTTACCAGCGGCTGGGCAAGAGCGATCAGGCACGCATTGCCCTGCTACAGGTACGCTGGCTGCTGAAAAGCATTCCGCCCGAGCGATTCGAGGATTCGCCCGACGAAGAAGACCTGGCCTATTGGCAAGGATTCATCGACTGGATTGAGAAGTCGGGACTGTTCTAGCCGGGGCAATCCCGGGAGGTCGTCATGACGCCAACATCCGAACACATCCCCAACCTGGACGAACGGGCTTGCCGGTTGATCGCGCTGCTGGAACAACAGCGCGACTGCTACGGCGAGCTGAAACGTTTGGCGCAACGACAGCGTCAACTGATCACAGACCAGGATCCGGAGGCCTTGTTGAAGATCCTCGCGGAACGGCAACGGTTGGTGGATCGGTTGGCCGAACTCAACAAGTCGCTCATCCCGTTCAGGCAGGAGTGGGCCAATACCTACTCGCAAATGCTCGGCGATCGCCGACAGTACGTGCAGAAAGTGCTCGATGAGATCAATACCTTGCTGGGGTCGATTCTGATCAGCGATGCCGAAGACAGTCGACTGTTGGCCACAAGCAAGGAAAGTGTGAGAGCCCAAATGTCGACAACGGCGGTCGGCAGAATGGCCTCGCATGCCTATGCCACCCACGCGTATTCATCCGCGGGGATCCCGGACACCGCCGGCCGCGAGGCCTAGCACATGATTGCCGCTCAACCCGAACTGACTCCGCGAGAACGGGAGCTTGGCGCGATCATCCTCCAGTACAACGAGGTGACCGAGCGGTTGAAGGCTTCTCACGAAACCCTGTTGGGCGAGGTGGGTCGACTTCGTCAGGAACTGGAACACAAAAACCGTGAGCTGGAGCGTCGCGAGCGTCTCGCGGCACTCGGCCAGATGGCGGCCGGACTTGCCCATGAGATTCGCAACCCCCTCGGCGGTATCCAACTCTATGCGGCGCTGCTCGCGAAGGAACTATCCGACTCGCCCAAGAGGCTCGAGACCGTCGAGAAGATCCAACGGGGTGTCCGGATGCTGGACGGGTTGGTCGGTGATGTCCTGTCCTTCGCGAACCCGAGCGAGCCTCAGCGATCGCGCGTCGAATTGGGGGCCGTCTTGAACGAGGTCGTCGAATTGATTGGTCCTCGGCTGCGACAGGCGGATGCTCGGCTTCGGATCGCCGACACCTGTCATTCCATCGAATTGTGGGCCGATCCGCGGCAACTGCAACAGATGCTCATGAACGTGTTGTTGAACGGACTCGAGGCGGCAGGCAAGGGTGGATGGGTGAACGTGTCCGCTCGGGCCTCTCGTGAGGCGGACGCATGGGCTGAAATCCGAGTGGCCGATAGTGGTCCGGGCATATCGCCCGAACTGCGGGAACGGATATTCAACCCGTTCTTCACCACCAAGGACACCGGGACGGGCCTGGGTTTGGCGATTGTGCATCAACTGGTCGAGGCGCACGGCGGCTCGATCACGGTCGGCCGTCATCCGGAAGGCGGAGCCGTGTTCACCATCCGCCTGCCGATGTTCGACGCACACGCCCGTTCGAGGGCGGACTTGCAGGAGTGAAACGATGGCGCGCATTTGCGTCGTTGATGACCAAGAGCTGTTGAGGGACTCTTTGGCCGCAACGTTGACTCGCGAGGAACACTCCGTCGACACCTTCGAAAAGCCGACCGAGGCGCTCGAACGCATCAAAATCGCATCGTACGACCTGGTGATCAGCGATCTGAAGATGCCGGGGATGGACGGCGTGTCGCTCCTCAGGGCGCTCCGAACCGCCGGCAGTGACGTTCCCGTCATCCTGATGACGGCCTACGGTTCCATCCCATCGGCTGTTGAGGCCATGAAACTGGGGGCCTTCGACTACCTCACCAAGCCGTTCGAGGCGGAGGAACTGTGCATCCTCGTCGAACGAGCGATTCAATACGGACGCCTTCGATCGGACAACGAGGCCCTGCGCCGGACGGTCAACGACATGAACGCGGAGCGCCGACTCATCGGCGAAGGCCCCGCCATGCAACGGGTTCGTGAATCAATCGAACAGGTGGCTCGTTCCAGCGCGACGGTCCTGATCCAGGGCGAGTCCGGAACGGGCAAGGAAATGGTCGCCCGTTCCATTCATCAGGCAAGTCCCAGGGCCAACCGGCCCATGCTCTGCCTGAACTGCGCCGCTCTCTCCGCGAACCTGTTGGAGAGCGAACTCTTCGGGCACGAGAAGGGCGCGTTCACCGGTGCCGATCGCATGCGGAAAGGCCGATTCGAGCTCGCCGACGGCGGAACGCTGATGCTTGACGAAATCAGCGAGGTGCCGCTTTCCCTCCAAGCCAAACTCCTCAGAGTGCTTCAAGAACAGGAATTCGAGCGTGTGGGAAGCAGTGCGACACGCAAGGTCGATGTTCGGGTTCTGGCCACGACCAACCGAAACCTGATGGAGTGGGTCAGCCGGAAACGATTTCGAGAGGACCTGTTCTACCGAATCAGTGTCTTGCCGTTGACCCTCCCGCCGTTGCGCGAACGCATCGAGGATATCCCGTTGCTGACCGAGTACTTCCTGGACCGAATCGCCCGACGCGAGGGGCGCGAACCGGCGGAACTCACGCCCGGCGCCCTCCGACTGCTCATGGAGTATCCGTGGCCAGGCAACGTTCGAGAACTCGAGAATATCTGCGAACGGGCTGCCGTCCTGGCGACCCAGGGTCGCATTGAGGCGTGTACGATCGGTCCTTGGCTCGACCGCAACTCGGTTTCGTCTACGGCGGTCCCAACCAGAGCTCGGTCGGGTCATGTGTTGGAGGACCTCGAACGAGAGGTCATTGAGCGGACGCTGGCCCAGTTCAATGGGCATCGCGAGCGAACTGCGAAGGTCTTGGGTATTGGTGTGAGAACGCTTGGGCTCAAGCTCAAGCAGTGGCGTGAAGAGGGCCAACAGGTCGTCCAATCCACGGCAGATGCCTGAGAGGCCCGGCTTGTGCGGAGGCGGCGTATGATGCCGACCGGCCGTCCAATTCGTGCATGGGCTTTTGCTTCGACAGGGGCGCAAATCCTGCGCTACGGCGCAAGAATTGCGGGTGTGATTGAGTGTAAGGGTCGATGAGAAATAGAGATACGAACGGTTTTCCGAATGGCATGATCCTTGCTCGATCTCGGTGAGGGGCTCACGGTTTCGGAAAGGCCGAACACCGGATTCGCGTGAATCGAGACGCTGAGGAGATGCGTACGATGTGGCTGGACGATGTGCTTCAACGAGGGCCGTTGCCGATTCTGGAAAAGACGGCCGCCTTCTCGGAGGCTCGTCACCAGGTCCTGAGCGAGAACATCGCCAACATCGATACCCCCGGTTACAAGACGAAGGTGCTCGATCCCAAGCTGTTTCAGGCGAAGCTGCGTCAGGCAATCGAAGCGCGACCGGCCGATGCGAGCGGCCCGTTGCCCCTGGAGTCCACCTCGCAGTTTCGAACGGACGAACAGGGAATGTTGCACACGACCCCCGACGTCAAGTCGCCCGAAAACATCCTGTTTCACGACGGAACGAATTCCTCCGTCGAGCGCGAGATGGCGAATCTGGCGGAGAACACCTTGATGCATCAGGTGGTGATCGAGCTCATGCGACAGCGCTTCAACCTCTTGCATCAGTCGATCGTGGGTCGCCTATAGGCGATCCTGGGACAATCCCCTCTTGGACGGAGGGGAGTACATAAGGACGTGAGATCATGTTCGGTTCTTTGGACATCAGCACGTCGGCGCTGGTGGCGCAGCGCACTCGGATGGACACGATCGCGGGCAACATCGCCAATGTCTCCACGCCGGCCAACCCGGATGGCAAGGCGGGTCCCTATCAACGACGGGTGGCCATCTTCGCCTCGGGCAACCCGGCCGTCGGCCGAGGGGCTCCCGGCGTTCATGTGGCCAAGATCATCAAGGATCCGTCTCCTCCGGACTTGCGATACGAGCCCGGGCATCCCCTGGCGGCGAAAGAGGGGACGCACAAAGGGTACGTCGCCTATCCGAACGTTCAACTTTCGACGGAGATGATCAACGCCATGGAGGCGACGCGGGCGTATGAGGCGAACGTGACGGCCGTGGGGGCAACCAAGGCGATGATCGCGTCGGCGCTGCGATTGCTCGCGTGACGTGCGGTGGGAGTACGTGCTGAGGTGAGCTCATGACGGATCCGCTCGCAATTCAAGGCCTCAAGCCGGGGACGGTCCAACCGACCCAGGGGCAGCCGTCGGTCGGACGCACGGTGACGATCGACGGAAAGGACTTCCAGTCCTACCTGATCGAATCGCTTGAAAAAGCGAGCGCCCTTCAGACGGATGCGGACAAGGCGATCCAACGCTTGGTCACGGGCCAGACCCAGAACGTGGCCGAGGTCTTTACCACGGTGAAGAAGGCCGAGGTGGCCTTTGGTCTCCTGATGGAGATCCGCAACAAGCTCCTGGAGGCTTACCAGGAGATCAGACAGATGCAGGTCTAGTAAGACCGAAGCAGGATGCGGCGGGCTCCTGGAGGGGTCCGCCGGTCGAACTCGCCGGACGCGAGGTGAATAGGAAATGGATTTCCTCCGCAAGATGATCGAGAACACCCGGGCGCATCTCAAGGGCCTGGGGACCAGCCAGAAACTCGCCATCTTCCTATGCGTCGTCGTGATGGCGGGGGCACTGGTATGGATGTTCCAGTGGTCCGGTCAGCCCGAATGGGAGCCCATCCTGCCCGGACAAGTGTGGACGGACGAGGAATTGGAGAAGGCCAAGAAGGTCCTGGATCAGGGCGAGTACCGAATCACCGGTAGCCAGATCCTCGTCCCCGCCAGCGAACGACGGTCGATTCGCAGCAAGTTGGGTCAGGCCGGTGCATTACCCCGTGACACGCGAGCCGGGTTTGAGGCCCTGATGAAGGAAACCAGTCCGTGGAAGTCCCAAACCCAGCAAAGCCGGGAATGGGTCGTTGCCTACGGCAATCAACTGGCCATGGACCTCGAAGGGTGGAAGGGAGTGCGTCGGGCGCAAGTGATCCTCCAAATGCCCAAACACCGTCAACTGGGCGCCGCCGTCAGCCGACCTTCCGCCAGTGTCAGCGTCGAAACGGACGAAAGCACCGTTGTGGATCGGGCCTTCGTCCAGGCGATTGCGGCCATGGTGAGCGGTTCCACGGGAGTCCCACCGGAGAACGTCCAGATCGTCGACCGCAAGACGCACAAGTCCTTTCGGGCTCCTGACCCCGGCAGCCCTCTGGCCGGCGACCTTCACGAATTGCGAGTCCAGAAGGAGAAGTACTTTGAGGAAAAGATCGAGCGGCACTTGGGCATCCCGGGCGTTCGGGTGATCGCCTATGCCGAAATAGAGACCGACCGTCGCACCACAACGGAGCGGACACCCACCGAAGGCAAGAGCATCGAGAAGAAGGAAACCAAGGAAGAGACCACCGAGAAACGTACACCGATTGCGTCGGACCCCGGCGTTCAACCCAACACGGGGCTGGCGCTCTCCGGCGGCCAGAACGAGGACTCCGAGCAGACCAGTCGAACCATGGAGTATGTATCGGCCTTGGGTGAAAAGACCACGACGACGGAGTTCGGCCTGGGCGCCATGAAGAAGTTGACGGCCTCGATCAACGTCCCTCGGAGTTACCTGGCGGCCATCCTCTCCCAACAGCCCGACGGCCAGAACAAGACCGTTACGGACAAGGACATCGATACCTTGGCTCAGAAGGAATTCACCAAGATCCGCAAGCAGGTGATCAATGCCATCGGGGCGGTCGACGAGAAGCTCGTGGAAGTCGATTGGTACTACGACCAGGTGCCCGCGCTGGCCTCGGGTGTGGATCGCGCCGAAACGGAATCCGTCGTCGGCCTCCTGAAGGCCTACGGCAAGCAGGGCGGTCTGGGCGTGCTGGCCATCATGAGCCTCCTGATGATGCTGATGATGGTTCGCAAAGGACCGGCCACGGCCAAGCCGTCGAGGGCGCGTGAACCGCACCCCGCATTGAATCAGGAGCCGCAGGAACTCAGCGTTCTGACCACCGGGGTTGAAACGATCGGCGAGGCGACACAGAGCGAGACGGCCTTGGAGGCTCAGGAGGTCGACGAGAGCACGATTCAGGCACAGCATCGGATCGAACAGGTCGCCGCGATGGTCAGGGACGATCCGGACACGGCGGCCTCGCTGGTTCGCAAGTGGTTGACCACGGACCTCTGACGAACGGGACGTGATTCGGGGACAGGAATCCCATGGCAAAAGAGCCCGACAACGGTGAACAGCAAAAGCTAAGCGGTATGCGAAAGACCGCCATCTTCCTGGTCAGCATGGACCGGAGCGTGGCGGCGCAGATCCTCAAGCGGCTCGATCGGGAACAGGTCGAGGACGTCACCCGAGAAATCGCGTCCCTACAAGGCGTTTCGCTCGAGGATCGCGACAAGACCATCGAGGAGTTCTACAACCTCGTGATGGCCCGGTCGTATATCGAAGAGGGGGGGTTGAACTATGCCCGAAGACTGCTGGAGGAGTCGCTCGGCAAGGATGAGGCCATGCGCCTCATCCAACAGATCGAACACCAGGTCCACAAGCAACCGTTCAGTTTCCTCCAGAAGACGGAGAGCGAAAACCTCCTGATGTTCATTCAGGATGAACACCCCCAGACCATCGCACTGATTCTGGCTCACCTGCCGCCGAGCAAATCGAGTGAAATCCTCGTGGGTTTGCCGGCCAGCAAGCAAATGGAGGTGGTCACGCGGATTGCGAACATGGAACAGACCTCGCCGGAGGTCGTCAAGGAGGTCGAACGAGGACTGGAACACCGGCTGAGCGGCATCGTGGGCGCTCGCTTGGCGAAGGTCGGTGGTGTCGAACACGTGGCGGAAATGCTCAACCTGGCCGACCGCAGCACGGAGAAAAGCATCATGGAGGCCCTCGAGGCCGAGGACCCGGATCTTGTCGAACAGATCCGTCGCTTGATGTTCGTCTTCGAGGACATCCTGCTCGTGAACGACAAGGGTATCCAGTCGGTTCTCAAGGAAATCGACAACGACGATCTGGCATTGGCTCTCAAGACGGCCAGCGAGGATCTGAAGGAGAAGATCTTCAAGAACATGTCCGAACGTGCTCAGCAGTTGATCAAGGAAGACATGGAATACATGGGTCCGGTCCGCTTGAGCGACGTGGAGGGGGCCCAGCAGAAGATCGTGGATGTGGTCCGGCGTCTGGAGGATGCCGGTGAAATCATCATCGCCGGTCGCGGCGGCGAGAAAGAACTGGTGGTGTGACCGCGTGGAGTCTCGGGGAAAACAAAGATGAGAACCTTCGCCGAACTGGAAGTCGCGAGTGACGAAATGATCGAGTCGGTGCTTCGAAACGTGGATCGAACGCTTCTGGCCACGGCCCTCCAAGGTGCGAGCGGGCGGCTGATCGATCGGATCCTTGGCCGCCGATCGACCCGGGAGATTGAACAGGTGCTGCACGAGATCGCCCGGCAGCAAGCGGCCACGTTGTCGGAAATCGAAGCCGCGCGACAACAGATCGCTCACATGACCGAGGAACTCGAAACAGCCGGCATCTCGTTGTGAGGGCTTTAGGCCCACGACGGAATGCCGCCTTCCCATGAGGTGATCGGACGTGGCCACCATCATCAAGGCGGAACATGCTCCACGGCTCGGGAGCCGGCCCGAAGGCCTTCACCTGGGCGACTTTCTCGCCGAGGGCCAGCAGATCGTCGCGGCGGCCCGTGCGAAGGCCGAAACCATCATCGCCGAGGCGAAACTCAAGGCCGAGCGTCTTGGGCGCGAGGCGCAGCGCAAGGGATACGAGACGGGTTACCAGAAAGGATCGGAGGAGGGTCGCCAGGCCGGAGAACGCCAGGCCATGGACAAGGCGAACGCCGAGTTTCAGGCCCAGCACGTGCAACTGGCCTCTGCCTGTGAAGCGATCTTCAGGGAAGTCGATCGCCAAAAGCGGGAATTGCTGCTGGCCGCGCATCGCGACCTGTTGCTTTTGGCGGTCACGATCGCCGAACGGGTGACGAAACGCTTGGGAGTGATCGACGGTCGAACGGTGACGGAGAACATGCTGAGCGTGATCGATCGCATCGGGGAGTGCACCGACTTGGTGGTCGAGGTCAGTCCTCGTGACTCGGAGACCCTGAAGCGATTCGCTCCGGATCTGATCGCCCGACGGAGCAGCCTGAAGCATGTGGAAGTGAAGGTCAATGACGCGATCGCGCCCGGTGGGTGTCTCGTGCGGACACAAGGCGGGTGGATCGACGCGACGCTGGATACTCAGATTCGGCGAATAGCCGCGGAACTCGTACCGGACCCCGACCGGCCGTTCGAATCCGGTTCGCCGGATCAACGCCCGGATGCCCAAGAGGCAGGCTCATAAAGAGGATCGGGTCAAGACCGCACCCGAGGCAACGACATGCAGGATGCCGCCCCCAACATCTTTGCCCATCAGATCGAAACGGTCCGACAGGGCATCAGCGAGCAGCTCGTGGGTCAGGTTGTCGGAACCACGGGCCTGACGCTCGATGTCTGCGGTCTGCCGGCGCCGGTCGGTTCCATGTGCAGCATCATCAGTCGGATCGGAAAGAAGACCCCCGCACAAGTTGTCGGTTTCCGGGCGAACACGACACTGCTGATGCCGCTTGGCGAGACCGTGGGCGTGTCTCGTGGCGACGAGGTGTTCTGTGATAGCTCGCTTCAATCGGTCGGTGTCGGTCACGGATTGCTTGGCCGAGTGGTGAACGGCCTGGGGTTGCCGATCGACAATCGAGGGCCCTTCCACGTCGAGCAGCACTATCCGCTGTTACGGCAGGGTCCGCTGGCGACGTCCCGAAGGAGAATCGACGAACCCTTGGGGACCGGCATCCGGGCCATCGACGCCATGATGACCGCGGGTGTGGGACAGCGACTCGGCATCTTCGCCGGCACCGGCGTGGGAAAGAGCGTCCTGATGGGCATGATCACCAGATACACGTCGGCCGATGTCGTCGTGGTGGCGCTCGTCGGAGAGCGCGGTCGCGAAGTCGGCGACTTCTTGGCGAAGGATCTCGGCCCCGAGGGTCTGAAGCGGGCCGTTCTCGTGGTCAGTACGTCGGACGAGTCCCCCGTGTTGAGGGTGCGAGCCTGCTTCCTGGCGACCACGATCGCCGAGTACTTCCGCGATCAGGGCAACAACGTGCTGTTGCTCATGGACTCGCTCACCCGATTGGCGATGGCACAGCGGCAGATCGGTTTGGCGGCCGGCGAGCCTCCGGCGACCAAGGGCTATCCGCCCAGCGTATTCGCCATGCTCCCCCAGCTTCTCGAAAGATCGGGCCGGACCCAGGCCGGCAGCATTACGGGGTTCTACACCGTTTTGGTGGAAGGCGACGACATCACCGAACCCATTGCCGACGCGACCCGCGGCATTCTTGACGGGCACGTTTGGCTGTCTCGCGCGTTGGCCAACCGTTCGCACTATCCGGCCATCTCGGTGCTCGAGAGCATCAGCCGTGTGATGCCCGACGTCGTCGACAAGGAACACCTGGCCGCCGCTCAGGTGGTCAAGCGGGTGCTGGCGACGTGGCAGGACATCGAGGACTTGGTCAATATCGGCGCCTATGCCGCGGGAACCAATCCCGATTTCGACTTGGCCGTCTTCGGAAAACCTCTGATCGACGAGTTTCTGCGCCAGTCTATCGATGACGGGGCGAGATTCGATCAGGTTCGCACGGGGTTGTTGAGCCTTGCGCGGACGCTGATTCAGAAGGCCAAGCAGTTGCAGGACGATGCCAGGATGCATCAGCCGATAGGGGCAAGGTAAATCGGCTTAAGGGAAAGCGCGGAGCGTGCGCTGTGGATCGAGGTTCCATGAGGCGCCGGGAGTGAAAACCCGGCTCGGACGGACATGGCTAAGCGGTTCCTATTCCGACTTGAAACCGTGCTGAAGGTGCGAAAACAGCGCGAGGACGCGTGCAAACGAGCGGTGGCCGAACGACTTCGTCGGATCTCCGCCGTTCAAGCCGAAATCGGCTCCCTGCGAACGCAGATCAACACGGAAATCGGCGCCTTCCGACAGGCGCACGCCGTGGGCCGGTTGGACATGACGCAGATCGCCCGACACCGTCACTGGCTGATCCACCTTCACCAAGGGGTGCTGATGGCTCAGGCAGGCTTGCACGAACTCCGGCAGAAACTGGTGGAGGATCGCAAGGTGCTTACCGAGGCGCGAAAACAAACCCGCGTCTTGGAGAAACTGAAAGAGCGGCAGCTTGAACGCCATCGACAGGCCCTCAACCGGGCCGAGGCCGTCGAGAACGACGAAATCGGCAACACGTTGTACGCCAGACAGATGATGGCGAGTTCCGCATAGGAAATAACCGTGAGACAGCTCTACCACATCTTGGCGATATTGGCGATCTCACACCTCTTGGCTTTGGGAGGGCTCGTGGGTTACATGGCGTTCTCGGGGCGCCTGGACGCTGCCAAGGCCAAGAAGATTGCGTCGGTTCTCCGAGGCGACGAGGACACCAAGCACGCCGGGCCGGCCCCGACAAGCAGTCAACCGGCTTCACAACCCGTGTTGGCCAAAGCCTCCGGCGAGAAGATCGAGCAAGAGCTGATCGCCGAGGAACTCCGGCGGCTCAGCGACGATCGCAGGCGGAGGGACTTGGCGGACCGCAAGAGCCTGGTCGACTCCGCCATGCTGAAATTCACTCGCGAACGCGAGGCATGGAACAAACAACTCAGCGATTTCGAACAAGCGCAGAAGCTCGCAAGCCATGAACGACAGCAAATGGGCATGGACCGCGAGGTGAACATCGTCTCCGGCCTCAGCGCGAAGAACGCCCGAGACATGCTCAAGAAGCGTCCCATGCCCGATGCCGTGCGGATACTGATGGCCATGAAGCCCAGAACGGCGACGGAGATTATCGAATCCTGCAAGACTCCCGAGGAGAAAGCCTGGGCCGTCCAGGTGCTGCAGGAACTCTCAAACGAGGACAAAGGCCGGGCCGAGCAGATTGCCAAGGCCATGCGCTAGGAGTCTAAAGGTTCATGTCACACATTCGTGTCCTCAATCTGCTGAACAACCGGTCGATTGTCTCGCCGAACGCGAAGCCCGGCCCGAAGGGCGATGCGTCCGAGCTGCCGTTCAACCAGGTATACGAAACCCTGCGCTCGGAGGCACGGCGGCCCATGGGGCGTGTGGAGAATCGGGGGCGTTCCGGACTCGACCGGTCCGAGGATACGGTGAGAAAAGCCGATCGCCAAGCGGAAGGCATGGCGAACCCGAGTGAGAAGACGCCCTCGGTCCGTGAGCAACAAGGCGACCTGGCGGCTGAAGTCGAAACGGATCGCGGTAGCGACACGAAACGGCGAAAAGCGGCGGACCGCTTGGGTCGGACGAACAAGGAAGAGAACCCCACGGCATTCACGGACGTTCATCGGCGAGACACTCGGCCGACTCGGAAGGAAGAAGCCCCGACTGATGAGAATCTCGCTCCGGCGGCGGAGCCGGCGAACACGGGTGGTGTTGACCCGTTTGCATCTGAGGCCGTTCAGGTCGCTCCGGAACAAAGGCCGGAGCCCCCACCATCCGCGGATGCTCAAGGGTCCGGTGCCACCGGTGGTTCCACGGATGCCTCCGGCGAAACCGTGATGACCGAGACCCAACGCTCGGTTGTTCTGTTGACATCACTCCAACGTAGCGGTGTCAACGTTGCGAACACCAGCGGCTCCGGCAATCCCGATCAGACGAAGGGAATGGGCGAGGTATCAAATACGATCCTGCCCTTGTCGACGGATGCCTCGAGCAATCAGGCTCAGAGCCGTCAGCAGGCCTCCAATGCCGACACCCAGCAGGGGACCATGACGAGCGGTCAAGACCCTGCGAGCCGGCAACATGAATCCCATGTGGTCCAAGTCCGGACGACAATGCCTGCGGATGCACAGTCCGAGACCGTCGCAGGTTCAAAGGCCCAAGCCACCGGTGTTGACACCGGTGATCGTCAGGCAGTGACGACCGGTGATGTTACCCCCGACGAACAAGACCAAGCTTCTCAGCAAGACGAGACCTTGAAGTACCGTCCAAGGTCGGAAGGCAAGGTTCCCGTCGGTCGACCGTCCACAAGCCGAACCGGCCAAGCAACCACCCAGCCGGTGCAACAGCCGAAAGCCGGCCCTGTGCAGGATAAGAACGCCGGTGAATCTCAACCGGACGTACACGAGACGCCGCCGCTGGTCCGGCAGACCGAGGAGCATGGGGCCCGCATAGAGGGAGGCCGGGTGATTCGAATGTCGACCGCTCCCGTCAAGTCTGAAAGCACCGCGAGTTCGTTTCAGGGTACCGACGGCAAGACGGCTCAGCGTGGCCAATCCCTCGCCGTCCAGGCCGCGAAAGCAATTGCCGGGTTCATTCTGGAGCCGAGCGAAGCCGGTCTATCGGATTCAGCCGGCGTGAGGTCCCAACCGGCTCAGTCGGATACGTCCGTGTCGGCAACGCAGGCCCAAACGCCGTCAGGGATGGGACCAACGACTTCGCAGGGGGCGGCGAATTCGACCGCGAGCACCGCCGTTTCGACGGCATCCGGCTTGGCGCTCGGCGTCGGCGATGGAGCATCTCCACAGGCCGGCAAGCCCGACGCGGCCGGATTGCCACCATCGCTTCTGAACGCACCGGGTAATTCGAACGTCGATCGAATGGTTAGCGTGCTGAAGGCACACGTAGGTCAACACACGTCGGAGATACGACTTCAGTTGGATCCTCCCGATCTTGGCCAGGTGAGAATAGACGTTCACATGCGGCAAGGGACGCTGTTGCTGGATGTGGAGACGGAGACATCCGCGGGACGGGATCTCATCAACTCCCGGATGGAGGAGCTCCGCGATGCCCTTGCGCGGCACGGAATCGTGGTGGAACGGGTAAACGTCCAGATGCGACAGGCCGTCTACGAATCACCGCAGCCGCGCGAACAGCCGCCGCAGCAGTCGCAACAGCATCAGCAGCACGCCCACGATCAGGGGCAGTCTGCGAATCAGGAGGCTCCCGGACAAACGGCCGACCAGTCGTACGCGGAAGGCCACGGCGGAGACCCTGCGCCGGGAGACGATGTTCCCGCACCCCAAGCGTCGACCGAACCGGATGAACGGACCGACGATCCGCGGGGCGGAGGTGTACTGGACGAACCGGCGACGGAGTCGCTGGTGGATCTGGTGGCCTGAGAGCCGCCCGGGACGGAGGTCCCGAAGAACGGAGTGTTCATCCCCAGATCGGGGATGCCCATTCCATCACATCGCCGCGGCGATGTGAGGAGGTTGACGTGCCCAACGTGTCAGGTGTGACGGCCACGACGGCCGGTTCATCGACCCCGTCGACGACCAAGGGATTGGGATCGATGACCTCGGAGGACTTCTTGAAGATCCTGATTCTGCAGTTGCAGCAACAGGATCCCATGAATCCGATGAGCAACGAGGCCATGGTTCAGCAGATCTCCACCATCCGCAACATGGAGATGAGTACCACGCTCACCGAGGCCCTGCAGCGGATGACCAGCGAACAGCGGTTTGCCGGCGCGGCGGGGCTCATCGGCAAGTACGTGGTGGGCGTGGTCACCAGTGCTGACGGCGACGAGACGACCTTGGAAGGCATCGTTACGGGAGTCAGCTATACGAGCAAGGGCAACGCCGTGCTCCAATTGGATTCCGGCTACTCCTTGCCGATGGAGAAGCTCACCGAGGTCTACGCGGCGCCGACGGACACGCCGGAGAACGATACGACGTCGTCCGGGACTTCGAAGGCCGTTCAAAAGGCCTTGTCGGGGCTTTTGCCCACGCAATCGTCCTCTTTGGGCAAGTTTGCCACGTTCGGCTTGACGAACAAGAACGGCCTGAACATCGGCGCGACGCTGGGGTGAAGCATGGCAACACTACCCGCGTTGACATCCGCGACGGCCGTCGGCCTCGTGTCCGGGGCGGGAGCGACCTCGGCACGGCCGGTTGGCCCAACGTCCGGCTCCGATTTTGCGCGGGAACTGGCCGATGCCACGGGACTGCGGTTTAGCGCGCATGCCCAGCGGCGATTGGCCAGCCGCAACCTCCGGTTGAACGAACAGCAATTGGCGAGCATCGCCCGCGCCACCGATCAAGCGGCGGCACGCGGCGCCCGCGACTCCTTGTTGCTGCTCGAGGGGTTGGCGCTCGTCGTCAACGTACCCAATCGAACGGTCGTGACGGCGTTGGACCCGACACGGATGCAGAATGGGATCGTCACCAATATCGATGCGACGGTGTTTGTGACGACGGGAGAGTCGTAAACCATGGGAATGGCCCCCACCGGCAGGAGGCCGGTGGGGAGTTCCCGAGGCCGACGAACGACAGAGTCGGCCGTGCTACGGGAGTCTGGAAAAATGGGTTTAACTTCCGCACTATTCACGGGCCTGACGGGGCTCAACAGCAACCAGTTTCGAATTGATATTATTGGCAACAACGTGGCAAACATGAACACGACGGCCTACAAGGGCAGCCGGACGATGTTCCAGAATCAGTTCGCCCAGACCTATAGCACCGGGTCGCCTCCCACCAGCAGTGAGGGCGGCAGCAACCCGGTTCAGATCGGGCTGGGCTCCGTGCTCGGTTCCGTTCAGAGGATCCACACCGACGGCTCGATCGAGACAACGGGCGTGCCGACCGACATGGCGATCGAGGGCAAGGGATTCTTCATCCTGTCCAAGGCGGACAACAAACAGGCGTTCACCCGCGACGGCACGACAATGTTGAACAGCAGCAACTACCTCGTCTCGCAGGATGGCTTCTACGTGCAAGGCTTCACCGTTGATGAGAACTTCAACATCATCCCGGGCGTGCTCAGCAATCTTAGAATTCCGGTGGGGACCATGAGCATTGCCAAACAGACCCAGAACGCCAAGTTGGACGGCAATATCGATGCCGGCGGGACGATCGGGACGCGGGGCAGCGTACTCCACAGTCAGGCCCTTGCCGGCGACGCGGTGGGAACGCCCGCCACGGCGGCGACCCTCCTGACGGACCTGCGCGAAGCCGGTCCTCCGGTCGGGGCGCCCCTCTTCGCCGTCGGCGACAGTATCAGAATCACCGATGATGTGAAGAAAGGCGGGCGCGACATGGCGGAGGCCACCTTCACGGTGACTGCCACCAGCACCGTCGAGGAGTACATGACCTGGCTGAACGGAGCCTTCGGCATCAGCGAGACCCCGGCGCCGGGGACGCTGCTGGATGATACGGACCCGACCACACTCAGGGCACCGGGTTGGTACATTAGCACGGGAGCCGCGGGTGAGCCGGCGGCCGGTTCTCTTTACGTCGTCGGCAACTACGGCAAGGACAATGCTCTGGACATCGGGGCAGCCGGAATCCTGCACATCGACGGTGCCACCGGTACCTCATCCGTGCCGTTCTCCTTTACCGAAGACAAAGCCGCCGACGGGACCAGCGTTTACACGAGCTTCGTGGTCTATGACTCGCTCGGCAAGTCGATGAGCATTGATATGACCATGGTGATGGAGAACAAGGATTCCGGCGGCGTGACGTGGCGGTGGTACTGCGAATCCGCGGATGACACGGGCGACGGACGCATCATCGGCGCCGGGCCGGCTACGGCCACGCCTCCCGACCGATACCTTGGCCAGGGGATCATCGACTTCGACGTCAACGGCCAGTACCTCCAGAGCCCGGGCGCCAGCATCGTGATCGACCGCGACAACACCGGGGCCGCAGATCCGATGCAGGTCGACTTCAACTTCGCGGACATCACCTGCCTGACCACCGGCGCGAACGCCGGCGCCGGCAACCCAACCCAGTCCGTACTGGTTATGACTACGCAGGATGGCTTCCCGGCGGGTACCCTGCGCGACTTCGGCATCGGCTCGGACGGCACCATCATGGGCACGTTTACCAACGGCCTCCAGAGAACACTCGGGCAAATTGCCCTGGCGAACTTCTCCAATCCCGAGGGGTTGGTGGCTGAAACCAACAACACCTTTGCCTTGGGTCCTAACAGTGGTGTTCCGGTCATTACCGCCCCTCTGGCACTCGGGGCCGGTCGCATCATCTCCGGCTCGCTCGAACTGAGCAACGTGGACCTCTCGCGAGAGTTCATCGGACTGGTGACGGCCTCAACGGGCTTCAGTGCCTCAGGGCGGGTCATCACAACCTCAGACGAGCTCCTCCGGGAACTCTTGACGATGACACGCTGAGGTCGGATAAGATAGGTGATCACTCCACATGATCTGGTTTATGCCTAATGGGCGGCTGCGTCCAGTGGCCGCCAAAATCGAATAAGGAGGTCTTCGTGGTCAGGGATGAATGCATCGCTCCTGCTGGGCGGGAGTCTGCGTTCATCCCTGACCAGAAGAACATTAGATGTTAAGCAATTAACAATAACCGTTGGGGACCCAAGACGTGATTGTCCTTACCAGGCTGAATGGTCAGAAGATCGTGGTCAACGCTGAGCTCATTAAATTGATTGAAAAGAATCCGGATACTACTATTACCCTTATCAACGGCGACCACATCCTGGTTTCAGAGACCCTTGAGGAGGTCGTTGCCCTTGCGGTTGAATACGGTCGGCAGTTGAGGGCATTCCCGAACACGCAATAGGTTCCAAGATAGTTCAACTATTTGAGCAGCCCTGCCGATGTTACCAATACAGAGAAACCGTGCGCGGAGACGCCGGGCGCAGCGAATGAGAGTCTAGGATGGACTTCGCCACACTGGTAGGTCTGATGGCGGGCGTGGGTCTCGTCGGATGGGGCATCATGAGCTCCGGCGAGCTCAAGCTCTACATGGACGCGTCCTCCGCACTCATCGTGTTTGGAGGGACCTTGGCGACACTGCTCATCAGCAAACCACTTAACGAAATCGTGGGGTTTGCCAAGGTCGCGAAGAATGTGTTTCTGACGAAGGCCCAGGATCCGCGGAAGCTCATTGCCGATCTGGTCAGCTTTGCGGATCAGGCCCGTCGCGAAGGTATCCTTTCCCTCGAAAACGTATGCAAGGATCTCGACGATGACTTCCTCGTTCGCGGGTTACAGATGGCGGTCGACGGCACGGATCCCGAAATGATCCACCAGGTCATGACGAACGAGGTTGAGCAGATGATTGACCGCCATGCAAGTGGGAAAGGCCTGCTCGACGCCATCGCGAAGTTCGGCCCGGCATTTGGGATGATCGGCACGCTCATCGGGCTCGTTGCTATGCTGGCGAACATGGACGATCCGAGCAAGATTGGTCCCGGAATGGCGGTGGCGATCCTGACGACGCTCTACGGTGCGCTTCTGGCGAACCTCTTCGCCATTCCGATGGCCGACAAGCTGTCCAATCGAAGTGCGGCCGAGCTGCTCAACAAAGCGATCATCGTCAAGGGCATCATGAGTATCCAGGCGGGCGATAACCCCCGAATCGTCGAACAGAAACTCAAGACGTTTCTGCCTCCGCGGGTGAGGGAAACCGCGGAAGCGTGATGTGAGGCCTTAAAACCGGGTGCCCGGGCATGTTCAAGAAGAAGACTGCTTCCGGCGGCGGCTGTCCCGAATGGATGGTGACCTACGGGGACTGTATGGGGTTGTTGTTGTGCTTCTTCATCATGCTGGCGGCCATGAGCACGGTCAATGCGAAGCAGTTTCAAGAGGCAACCCAGAGCATTCAGGAAGCCCTGGGTGTCGACGGCAAGTACGGCCCCATGCCCTTTGAACAGAGTCAAACCATGTCCCATCGGATCGAGTCGGTCCTCTCCTCGAAGCGCGTGGCGCTTTCCCCGGGTTCCGCGGAGGAAGGCATGGAGGGGCACGAGTATCTCGTTGAACACGTTCGTGAGGGCCTGCGCATCACCGGCGCGGCGCTGCAGTTCGACCGCGGCAGCGCTCAGCCCCGCGAGACAACCATCCGCCACCTCGCCAAATTCTCGGCTGAACTGCGGGGCCATACAACCCGAATCGACGTGCGAGGCCACGCCTATGCCGAACCGGTGCCCGAAAACAGCGGCTGCAAGGATCTCACCGATCTGAGCTATGCCCGCGCCGTGGCGATCGCCCAATTGCTGGCGAGCAACGGGATCGAGCAGGAACGCCTGCGGGTTGTCGCGTGCGGCGCCACCGAGCCCGTCGAGACGCAGGCGTATCGCGAGGACCAATTGGCGCGGAACCGTCGCGTCGAGATCATCGTCACGGAGGTCCTGGTCAGTGAGTTGAAGGGTGGGTCTTCATCCAAGAAGCAGGAGTACCAATAATGCCAGACAAACCGCAGGCCGAAACCCCGGCGCCGACCCCGCAGCCGGCCGAAAACGCCGGAAAGAAGAAGGGCAACATGATGCTGGGGGGCATCATCGCCGCGGTGATGGTCGTCGAGGGCGTGGGTCTCTATGCGGGCATGAAGATGTTCGGGGCGGGTCCCCAGTCCGCCGAGAGTCATGAGGGTGCGGCACCGGCGGTCGAACAGCCGGCCGAGTTGATCGAAGTCCTCGTCGCCAAGCTCAAGGCCCCCAATCGTGCCAGCGGGCGGACGTTTATCTACGACGTGGAAATCGCCGCCAGGGTCCGCGTGCCCGAAGGCAAGGCCTCAGGCAAGGGGGGAGGGCACGGCGCAGGCAAGGGCGACGGAGGACTGGAAGAGATCAAGAGCGAAATCAGCAAGAAGTTCGAGGAACGAAAGAACGCGATTCATGACCGACTGAACTGGCTGATCCGAAGCGCCGAACCCCAGCACTTGGAAGAGCCCGGCCTGGTTGTGATGCGCCGGCAAATCAAAGCCGAACTGGACAAGATCCTCGGCGACGACAAGCTGATCGAAAGCATTCTAATCCCCCGCTGGGCGTCCATGCGGTCGGACATGTGACACGCGGGACGCTCCGCCGAAAGAGGGCGGGTGGAAGAACAGCGACCCGGGGTCCACGGAAGGACAGAGAAGATGGCCAAGGAAGATCCATTCGGCGGCCTGTCGCAGGACGACATTGACGCGGCCCTTGCGGAAGCCACGGGAGCCAAGCCGACGCCCCAAGCCCACGCAAGTCCGCCGGCGGAAAACGCGCCACTGAGTCAGGATGAAATTGACGCCGCCTTCGGAGGGAGCGGCTTCTCTTCCGATCCGGCTGCCGCCGCATCACCGCCCCCGAAGGAGACTCGCGTGGATGCCGCCGGCAATCCGTTCGACGATGCAGCCGCCGAAATGGCGGCTATTATCGAACAGGAAAAGAAAGCATCTGCCTCTTCCAAGGCGTCCGCCGATCCGCCGACTCAGCCCCTGGAGATGCCCGACTTCACGCCCAACGGCGCGACGCGAACGGAGGACCACCAGATCGATCTGCTCGAAGACGTTGAACTAAACGTCAAGATCGAACTGGGCCGCACACGAATGCTGGTGGAGGATGTTCTTCAACTCGGAGAAGGCTCCGTCGTCGAACTCGACAAGCTGGCCGGTGACCCCGTCGATGTCCTGGTGAACGACCGACTGGTGGCCCGAGGCGAGGTCCTCGTCCTTAACGACAACTTCTGTGTTCGTATCAACGAGATAATCTCTCAAACCGGTGTTGCCGTTCGCAGCTAGGACGACGTCAACACCGTGCGTACGGTCCGGACCCGACCGAGGTGCAGGTGAAACATGTCCGATCGCCAGCGAGTCGCAAAAGCCATTTCCGTTGGAATGGGCTGGTGGTTGGCGGCGAGTTCGATCGCTTTGGCCGCCAACCCCCAGATGAAGCCCCGCGAGACACCGAAGGGGACGGTGACGGCGAACAGCCGCGTGGTCGCCGATGAACCGGCACCGCCTCGATTTACCGCGGCCCCCGAGCCGAAAAATACCCCATCGGCAATCGAAGCGGCCGCAGACCAAGCATCCGCGGAAGCGGAGGACACGAGTGTCGTGTCGCGACGTGCCGGATCGGCCGCCGTGGTTCGCCAGAACACGCGTTCTGTCACCGGCAGTGGGTCTTCGTGGTATCTCGACGGTCTGCTCGCGCTGGGTGCGGTCTTGGGCATGATCGGAGCGGGAGCCTTCGCCTTCAAGAAGTGGGGCAAGCGGCTCGGAGCGGCGATCGGCGGCGGCGGGCGACACCTCGAAGTGGTCGCGCGACTGGCCTTGAGTCCCAAACAGAGTGTGTGCCTCATTCGCGTGGGGCGGCAGCTCGTGCTGGCGGGGTTGACACCCGACCGCATCAACTCGCTGATGATCATCGATGATCCCGAACGGGTCAGCGAGCTGCTGACCAATCCGAAAAACTCGCGAGGGTCGGGACTAGGGGCGACCTTCGGACGGTTGTTTTCCGGCGAATCCTCCCAATACGCGGATTCGCAGGAAGACGAAACACCGGATGAACTGCCGCTGAGCTCCGACGGTCGCTACTACAGACAGGCCCGAACGGAGCTGTCGGGATTGCTGGAGAAACTGCGGTCGCGTGAGTCGTCGGTCGGGGAACAAGCGAACGACGTCCCGGGCGATGCCGAACGGGGCACGATCGCGATCGCCTGACGTACTGCAGTCATTCGACGTACCGGGGCGCTAAGGAGTGGCGCATGACCCCAGAGCATGGATGCTCGAAGCCCGTTCGCGTTGCCGCGTGGGCGTTTGGCGTGACGGTCTTCATTACCGTGGTCGCACAAGCCCAGACCGTCCGCTCGGCCGCGCCGCTCTCTGAGAATGCCCCCATCGTCTCGCCCGGCCAGCTTACGATCGACAATCCTCTTCAGATTCCCGACCTGCGGAAGATTGCACCGCCCGCCACCGATCGAGAAGGGGTGGCCACAACCATCCAGATTCTCGTCGTCATGACGGTGTTGGCGCTGGCGCCGTCCATCCTGATCCTGACAACATGCTTTACGCGCATCATGGTGGTCCTGGGCATGCTTCGTCAGGCCCTGGGCACGCAACAATTGCCGCCCGGCCAGGTCATCACGGGGCTTTCGCTCTTCCTCACCTTCATGGTCATGGCGCCGACGTGGTCGAAGATCCACAGAGACGCCGTCTCGCCTTACCTTGAAGGGAAGGTCTCGCAACGAGAAGCATGGGATGCCGCCGCCAAGCCGATGCGGGAATTCATGGTTCGCCAGATCGAGTTGGCCCAGAACGAAGAAGGCGTCTACATGCTCCTGGAGTATCAACGGGGCAAGCCCATCCCGTTGGATACCGTGATCAAGTGGGAGGACGTACCGGTGTCGGTCCTGGTGCCGGCCTATGTGCTCAGCGAACTCAAAGTAGCCTTTCTGATGGGCTTTCGCTTCTATCTGCCCTTCCTGGTGATCGACATGGTCATCGCAACCATCCTGATCTCCATGGGCATGTTGATGCTGCCGCCGGTGCTGATTTCTCTGCCGTTCAAAATCGTTCTGTTCGTTCTGGCTGACGGATGGGCTCTGGTGGTGGGTTCGCTGCTGATGAGCTTCTCATAGTCACCGATGTGAGGGCGTACCGCGATGGACATGAGTACCGCACTTGACCTGGGTCGAGATGCCCTGATTCTCGTGTTGACGCTCGCCAGTCCGGTCTTGTTGATCGGCCTGATCGTGGGCCTGATGATCTCGGTGTTCCAGGCGATGACCCAGCTTCAGGAACAGACGCTGACGTTCATCCCGAAGATCGCGGCCATGACGCTGACGGCGATGTTCCTGGGACCTTGGCTGGCGATGCGGATGCTCGAATACGCCACGGAACTGTTCGGCCAGCCGCCCTGGTAGCCCCTGTCGGCGCCCGGAATCGGATGGGCGAGTCCCAAGGCTACGGAGCCTGTACGCATGCCGTTCGAATTACTCAAGTTGCCGCTCTTGCTGCCCGGCCTGGTGCTGGTGATGTTTCGGGTCCTGGGCCTCGCGCTGACCGCGCCGCTCTTCAGCGCCACCGCCATTCCTCGGCGGGTCAAGATCGGTCTGGCGATGGCGGTGGCGATGATGACCTTTCCGATGGTCCAACCCATGATGCCGTCCGAACTGACGTTTCCACAGGCGCTGGCCGGCGTCGTGGGTGAGATGATGATCGGATTGGGCATCGGTTACGGGTTGTCGATGATCTTTGCCGCCGCCCAGCTCGCGGGGTCCATGATCGATCAGCAAGCCGGCATGGCGCTCGGACATGTCCTCAATCCCGGCCTCGAATCCAGCTCTACGGTCATGGGGCAACTGCTGTTCTTCGTAGTCATGGGCATCTTCCTTGCCATGAACGGCCATGTCGCGGTCGTTCGGGCGCTCATGGAAAGCTTCGCGCAGGTCCCGCCGTTAGGGTTTCAAGTGACGCCGTCGATCACCGATCTGCTGGTGGGTCTGATGACCAGTTCGTTCGTGCTGGCCATCCGGCTTGCGGGCCCCGTACTCACGGCGATCTTCCTGGTGACCCTGGCCAAGGGATTCATCAGTCGGACCGTTCCACAACTCAACATACTGGCGGTCGGATTCAGCATCACGTCGATGGTCGCGTTGATCATGACCGCCGCATCCATGACGTTTGCGCAGGATGTGTTGGTCGACGAAATCGTTGAGAACATGGACGCCCTCCGACTCTTGCTGAAAGGACTGACCTGATGCCCGGCGACGCCGGAGAGAAGACGGAAGCCCCAACCCCGCGCCGGCGCGAAGAGGCGCGCCATGCCGGCCAGATCGCTCACAGCCCGGATCTGCAAGCGGCCGTCGTTCTCCTCGGCGTCATGATCGCCCTGAACTCCCTCGGCATGCGAATGCTCAGGGACCTTCTCGACGGCATCGGCTTCTTCTTCGGCAACAGTGAACCGGTTCCGCTGACGCCCGGCCAAGTGCAAGGATTGGGGATCGCCGCCTTGCGACTCCTGGCGAAGGTCTGCCTGCCCGTGATGCTCATTGCCATGATCCTCGGCGTGATCACGGCCCTGCTTCAGGTCGGTTGGCTCTTCACGACGAAACCGCTTCAGCCCAAGTGGGAGAAGCTGAATCCGATCGCCGGCGCGTCACGGCTCTTCTCGATCAGGGGCTGGGTTCGATTGGCGATGAGCATCCTCAAACTGATCGTGGTGGGCACCGTCGCCTATCTGACGATCAAGTCGAAACTCACGCAGATCCTCCACACGATCAACCTCGACCACTGGACCTTGCTGGGGTTGGCGGCCGAACTTGTCTTCTACCTCGCGATACGAATGGCGCTCGTCCTCTTGATCCTGGCCATCCTGGACTACCTGTGGCAACGGTACCGGCACGAGCAGGACCTGAAGATGACCAAGGAAGAGGTCAAGGAAGAGATGCGTCGAATGGAAGGCGATCCGATCGTCAAGCAGCGCCTGCGGCGCGTCCAACACCAGCTCGCGGTTCAGCGTATGCGCCACGACGTGCCCAAGGCCGACGTCGTCGTCACCAACCCCACCGAACTGGCGATCGCGATCAAGTACGACGCCGACACGATGACGGCCCCGAAAGTGTTGGCCAAAGGCCAGGGTTACATGGCTGCCCAGATCCGTCAGACTGCCATCCAGCACGGAATCCCCATCGTGGAGCGCAAACCACTGGCCCAGGCCCTCTACAAGATGGTCGAGGTCGGACAAGAGATCCCGCCGCAGTTCTACAAGGCCGTCGCCGAAATCCTCGCCTACGTCTACGAACTCACCGGCAAAGGTCCCAAGGTGCGACGAGTGGCCCAAGCGGTGTAGCCGGCAGGCCGCAGGACCTCGCTCTGACGCTGCGGCGCAATTCTTCCCCCTCCGTTCGGAAAACGGACCCTCTTCGGCGTCTCAGGGGTAGGATGTGAGGTGCCATGGCATCCATCGAGCCAGTGGAATTGGGTCGTTGGTTCGACCTTTACGCGGCGGGGCTGGTGTTGTACGCCCGGCAGTGGCCCATCGCCGGCGATGCCGAAGACGCGGTCCAAGATGTCTTCCTTCGCCTCATGTCGGAGCGGACAGTTCCGGCGAACCCGAAGGCGTGGCTGTATCGATCGGTTCGCAATGCCGCCATCGGCCGGCTCCGATCGCAACACCGAAGGACGGTTCGAGAACACGCAGCTTCCGCCAATCGGCCCACATGGTTCGAGCACCGACCAGAGGATCTGATCGACGCGTCCGTCATTCAGGAGGCGCTTGCCGCACTCCCTGTCGAACAGCGGGAGGTCGTCGTCCTTCGGATCTGGTGCGAAATGACACTTGAAGAGATCGCCGAGATCGTCGGTCAACCGGTCTCAACCCTGTTCAGTCGATACAAGGCCGGCCTGGCGGCGATCAGACGAAGACTGGAGGCGTCATGTCGGACGAACGATACCTGACGTCGGCGGAATCCGAGCTGGAATCGGCTTTGCGTGGCCTGCGACCGGCCGGAGCGTCCATTGAGCGCGATCAATTCATGTTCCGTGCGGGCCAAGCTTCAGCAACACGTCGTGGGCGTCTCTGGCAGGGGGCGACGGCCGCCTTGGCCATCGCCCTGGCCGCATCGTTCCTCGTGCGACCGTCGCCTAAGGAGGTCGAACGTATCGTGTATGTGCCCCAACAGCCCCCGTCCTCGACGGATCGACGTCCGGCAAATGTGGAGCCGTTCAACAGTAGAGGTTCCTTGACGCCGTTCGATGGCAGCTACCTCAGGTTGCGAAACGCGGTCCTGGCGCACGGGTTGGATGCCCTATCCGCATTCGGTCCTCCTGCCGGCCCATTCAGTACCTCATCAAGGTCGCCTGACGAGAGCGCTCCGGACACCACGCGGCAAGCGCCCGACTGGCGCATTCGTCCGGGCAACCGACTCCCAACTGACATAGGAGAACAGCTATGAAACGCGCATTCTTGTGCATCACCACCATTCTCGGAGCCACGGCGGTATCTGCGGCCGAACAGACCGCTTCGCAGCAGGCCGAGGGTCCCCGTGTAATCCAACTGTCATTAAGACCCGCCCCCGAGCCCCGACCGGTGTTGAAGCATCTTCTGCTGCCCGATGTGCTCGACCGGACCCCTGGAAACGCGGCCGTGCTCTATCTGAATGCCGGTCTGTCAATGCCTGAGAGCGGTCCGGACAACCTCAGTGAAAAGTTCTATGGTTGGACGACCACGCCACTCAAGGATCTCCCCCGCGAAGAGATTCGCCGAGCATTGGATAAGTGCGCCGGATCGTTTCGGCAACTTAGACTGGCCGCATTTCGAGAGCAATGCGACTGGGATCTGCCCATACGCGATGAAGGGTTTAGTCTTCTCCTGCCGCATCTCTCCAAGGTTCGCGCCCTCGCCAGGGCCTTGACCGTCAGAATCCGACTGAACCTGACCGAGCAACGTTCCGACACCGTAATCCAGGACCTCCAGATCGGTTTCGCGATGGCCGAGCACGTCGCTGCTTCGCCACTGCTGATATCGTCGTTGGTGGGGACCGCAATCGCCGTTATGATGACGGATCAGGTGGAGGCACTTGTCGGGAGTCCCCGCTGCCCGAACCTCTACTGGGCCTTGACGCAACTTCCCAATCCCTTCATCGATCTGCGCAAGTCCATTGAGATCGAGAGATCATCGCTGCTCCTACAGTTGTCTGAATGTCGAGACCCCAGGAACGTCAGACGCACGCCCGAGCAATGGGATCAACTGTTTCTTGATGGGGCCGGCATCCTCGACCTAACCGCCAAGAACGAGGCAGAGAGAAAGAAGCTGATTGCAGATACCGTGGCCAGGGTCCTCCCGGAGGCCAGACGTTACGTGCTTGCCCAGGGGATGACAGCTAAGGACGTTGACGCCATGCCGGACAAACAGGTGCTCCTGATCTACTGGATGGACCACTACAACATCCATAAGGACGAATTCTTCAAGTGGTTCGCCGTGCCGTATTGGCAGGCCTGTGAAGGGTTCCAGCGGGCTGAGAAATCACGGCCGCAAGATGATTCCGCAATTCTCTCAAATACGCTCTTGCCGGCCCTCAGCCGGATCTATGCCCAAACGACTTCTCTCGACCGACGCATTGCCGGGCTTCGGTGCGTCGAGGCTATCCGTCTGTACGCGGCCGGCCATGACGGCAAGCTGCCGGCCTCGCTGAACGATATCACAGAGGTGCCCATTCCCTTGGATCCGATTACGGGCAAGGCCTTCCAGTACAGACTCGAGGGCGACAAGGCCGTGTTGGAATGGTCTCCGCCGCCGGGCCTGCAACCCTCACACGGACGGCGATACGAATTGACCATCTCGAAGTAGCCACCGTCGAGACATGACACGAAACAAAGAGGGGTGCATCTGCGTGTCGGATGCACCCCTCGCGGGCCATGTGTTTCGGCCAGGCTGATGGAGGATCTATTCCCAGGAATCGCTGAAGTAGGTCCCGCTGCTGTAGTAGCTGTCGCGGGGCTCGTAAGACCAGGTGCGAAGCGTCGTCCGGCTGCTGTAGCGCACGTCATCATCATCGTCGACGTCGAACCATGGGCTGACCGTCGTGGTGTAACTGCTTCGATAGGAAACTTCGCGATAGCTCGACGAGTGATAGGGCCGGTAGCTGTAGTACGAGTAGGACCAGGACGACGGAGTCGAAACGTAGACGTCATCGCCGTCGCTTACCCATACAAACGTGTCCGCCTTCGCCGATCCCGCCAAACCCGCCACCAAGACCACCGCCGCCAAACCACCCAGAACGATTCGCTTCGCGTCACGCATTTCAGTGCTCCTTCGTTTACTCTTGTTTATTCCTTTCAGCAGCCTCAACTGACCGCTTCATGATGATGGACAGCCCAAGGAGCTTCCGCGTTAGTCAGACGGACAACAATTCGTGTCGGAATTTCGCTCTTTCTGAGCGCAAAGGCGGTCTTGGTTCATAAGCATCTGATAATAAACATTTTACATCTATGCGTCCTGGAGAGGCCAATGTGGAAGATCGTGTGCCTTTTCGCGGTCGGACACAATACGCCGCTGAGAGTCGCCGCCCAGAGAATGACGGGCCTTTCACCGAGCCGGGCGGTCCTCGGCTCCGATCAAGCATCCCGGAGTCTCAGTCCGTCATTTGTGGCCGTTGGTGTCTGCTCCGAAAAATGCGTTGTGGTGCGGGCATCCTGCCCGCCGCGGCGGCCACGATGGCCGCACCCCGTTTTCCACATCCTCTAGGGGTGGGCCGAAGGCCCATGACCAACTGCTTCGAAGTCCGGCTTGTGTCAACGGGGCATCCAATTGGCCAAAGAAACAAAAGGGGGGCGGGCGAAACCCACCCCCCTTTCAACCGCTTCCTCAATGATCCTGACAGGCGAATTCTGCCCGCTTCTCCTGACTTCTGAATTCTGCCCGCCACGAGACAGCCATGGCCGTGCCAGGGGATTCTCAATTCAGAATCCCGGTTAGGGCATAATCCCAAACCCTACAGCTTCCACGGCGCCCGCATCTGCGGCGTCAGCATCTTCATCACCTCTTTGTCGGGGCTCTTCTCTCTCTTGGGGTCCCATTTGAACGATCGACCGAGGATCATGGCGATGTTGTTCAGGTGACAGATCGTTGCCGTGCGGTGCCCGATCTCGGCCGTGGCGAACGGCTGCCTGTTTTTCCGGATGGCGTCGAGGAAGTTTTGCCGGTGGCCGGTCGTTCGGCCCAGGTGGATCTTCTGATCCGGCCACGTCGTTTCGTCAAGCAGCGAAGCGGGTTCCGCCTCGAGCTTAGCCCCGTGGACATGAATGAAGATCCAGCCTTCGGTCCCCTCGAACTTCAACCCTCGCGGTCCCTGGGACGTGCCGATCATCGTCACCCCGTTGGCATACTTGTTTTCAAAGGAGTAGTCCCAGAAGACGTTGAACAGACCCTTCGTGTAACGTACTCCCTTGGCGGTGAATTCGACGGGCCCGGTATCGTCGGTGCCCATGCCGAGCTGCCCGAGGTCGATCACGTGGGCGCCGCGGTCGGTCATCTCGCCGCCGCCGTAGTTCAGGTTGAACCGCCAGTAAAAGTGGCAGCGTTTCTCGGTGTAGTAGACCTTGGGAGTATGCCCGAGCCAGAAGTCATAGTCGAAGCCCTCGGGCACCGGCATTTCCGGAAACTCCTTTTGGGCCATCTCGCGGACTTCCTTGTGGTGCTTATCGTCACAGGGCAGGTTGATGTGAACCCTCTTGAGCTGCCCGATCCGGCCGTTGCGGACGATCTCGCACGCAAACCGGGCGTTCGAGCCCGATCGTTCGTGGCTGCCGCACTGAAGGACGACCTTGTTCCTCTTGACCGCGTCGCAGATCGCGCGGCCTTCACCCACCGAGTTCGCCAGCGGCTTCTCGCAGTAGATGTGTTTCTTGGCATTCGCCGCCGCGATCGACGCCAACGCGTGCCAGTGGTCGGGCGTGCCGACGATGACCGCGTCGATGTCCTTGATCGCCAGCAGCTCCCGGAAGTCCTTGAACGTCTTGCAGTCCTGGTTGTTGTACTTCTTGTTGACCTCGCCGCGGGCCTCTTCCGCGTGCTTCTTGTCCACGTCGCAGACCGCCACCATCTGCACACCGGCATGGTCCATGAACGACCGCATGTTCGCCCGACCCATCCCGCCGGTCCCGATCGTGCCCATCACAATCCGGCTGTTGGCAGCCGTCCCGCCGTCCTTGCCGAGTGCCGACGACCGCACGAAGTAGGGGAAGCTGACTACCCCCACCGACAACGATGCGGACTGCCTCAGAAACCGTCTGCGTGTTGATCTCTTTGCTGACATCGTCATTTCACTCCTCGCTGATCTTTGGGGGTTCAAGGTCCGGCCACACGAGTGACACGGTCCCGTACCATACGCAGTTGACCGGTGCACGGATACCCACCCTGGATTGGCGCACCTTTGCGGAACGACCCTTACTTTCAACCAACGCCGCAACTTTGTCAATGATAGTTGAAGTTGCACCTGGCCTATGTTTCTGGCCCGACATATAATGAGTCATAGGAGGTCGTGAATTCACATCAGAACGGGATAAGTCGTCCGGTCGGAGCACCCTCCGGAGGTGTCCAGGCCGGACGAGATTCCGGCGGCTGGCAGAGGGATGTGCCTATCACATCCGACCGAGGGACGCGTATATGCAACCTACTCGGGGGTTGGTGGAACCGACGGCTACGGCGGGCCTTCGTTTCGGGAAGCGCGGCGATCAACGCGGAAGGGGCTTTACGCTCATTGAGTTGTTGGTCGTCGTCGCCATCATTGCCCTGCTTATCTCGATTCTGTTACCCTCGCTGAGCAAAGCCAGGGCCCAGGCCCGAACCACGCTTTGCTTCTCGAGAATGTCGCAACTGTTCAAGGCGATGAATCTCTATGCCGAAGACTTCGGCGAGGTACCGCCGTTCATGGGTCGGGGATGGGAAGACGCGGATGATCCGTGGCAAGACCCGACTGAATGGCCCAGAGAGTCGGGGATTACTGTCCGACAATGGAAGTACTTCGAAGACTGGCTGATGCCCGACATGCCGGACTACTGGGCAACGCCACAATCCGCATGGCCGGCCAAAGCCCAGATCCGCAACGGCTCGTTGTTCAAGTACGCCCGCTTTGAGGCTTTATATCGTTGTCCGGAATTTGAACGCGTAAGCGATTCGCGCAAGTCACAGAATGTCTTCAACTATACCCGAACGCTTCTCGGGCGAAAATGGTATCACCGCGGCGATCCCGAGGGGAGCGAAGGCTCGCCCTTGTTCTTCGGGAATTGGGCCGGGGCTGCCGGCCCGATCGTCAAGCTATCGCAGGTCTACGCTCCCAGCGGACTGGAGATCTTCTTCGACGAGCGCTGGGATCGGCACTGTGCTGCGCCGGCCGAGAAACTCATTCCGCCGGTTACCGCGGGTGAAGGCGTCCTGAAGGACCTATTGGTCGGACAGTGGATGGTGATCGATCCGGTGTGCGGGATCATCGGAGACGAAGTCGGCCAGTATCACGGCCAACCCATGCCCAACCCCTTTGCGCCTGATGCGTTTGGTGTTCCTAAGGTCCAGAGGGGCAGCACAGTGTATTACGACGGGCACGTCGAGTTGATCATCGATCCCTTGCCGGATCGCCGATGCGATCTTTCAATCGGCATCCCGGAAGCGATTGCCATGGGGACCGGGTGGATTGAGTGGGTGAAGGGACACGTCCTTGCACAACGGGGGCCCACGGAAGTCATCGTCGTCTCTCCGCTGGGCGGGTAAGAACGCGGAGTTGCCATCGCAGTCGCGACCGGAACCCGGGACAACGTTGACTCGCTCAAGCGTGCCGAGCAACAAACGGATCCCAGCCCTCATGACCCCCGCCGCCGCCGACGCCAATTCATGCGCCACGACCTGGATCCACAAGGGATCAGGTTACTAATACAGGCGACCGCCTGCCGCGTCTTACCGTGAGTGATCTCTCTCCCTCTTGTTGGACGATCGCCCTATGGAGAAGTACTATTCCCCCTTCTCGTTCTATTGGAGGTTTCGACCTATGCCAAAACGATGTGCCGGTCTTCTGACCGTAGCGGTGTGTTCGTGCACGAGTTTGGTAGCAGGTGTCCCCAGACAACTCGGCGACCTCAGCGGCCCCTGGCTCCTTCTTGTTGATGACCACCTCGTGGCCGAGAAGACGAATGTCACACGGACGTACCACCCATTCGAAAAGCATCCCGGCAACCCGGTTCTCAAGGCCGACAGGCCATGGGAGGGAACCGTCCCCTATGTCTACGGCACCGTACTGCCCGGCGACGACGGCAAGGGATATCGGATGTGGTATCACGCCTACAGCGACGGCGAGTACCGGAACCTCTACGCCACCAGCGCCGACGGGCTTCGCTGGGACAAGCCGGAACTCGGGCTGGTCGACTACAAGGGCTCGAAGAAGAACAACATCCTCTTTCGCCGGACCAAAGAAGACCACAACCCTCAGGTCATCCACACGCCATGGGAAACCGATCCGCAGCGTCGCTACAAGCTGATCAACTACGACTATGGCCGCATGCCGCCCAAACACATGGTCAGCGGCTACTGGGGCGCCTGTTCGCCCGACGGCATTCACTGGACGGACGTTCGCCGGAACCCCATCCTGCCCGATCCGAGCGACGTCGGCAATTTCGCCTGGGATTCGCACACGAAGCGGTACTTCGGCTACCCGAAGATGTTCACGGACGTCCGAGGCTACCGTCGGCGATGCGTGGGATTCTCGGAGACGCCCAACTTCGAATCCTGGCCGGCGTCCATCGCGGTGATCGTTCCCGACCCGTACGACGACCGTTGGGTCAAGGGCGACAACCAGCATACGGATTTCTACGGCCTCTGCGCATTCGCCTATGAGTCGATGTACATCGGCTTCCTCTGGATCTTTCAGATCACCGACGGCAAGAACGACGGGCCGATCTTCGTCGAGCTGGTGAGCAGTCATGACGGTGTGAACTGGATCCGTCAGGAAGCGCCACGAACACCGATTCTCGGCCTCGGCGACCGAGACGCCTGGGACCGCGGGATGATCTTCACGACTAATCACCCGCTCGTAGAGGGTGACAAGATCAAACTTTTCTACGGCGGCTTCGACATTACGCACGGACCCGACGGTGGCCACGCGGGAGTGGGACTGGCCACACTCCGTAAGGACGGATTCGCCTCTCTCGACGCCGGCGACACTGTGGGCACCATCACCACGAAAAAGCTCACGGGCATTCAGGGCCCGCTCCATGTCAACTACAAGGCGAACGGCGGTTGGCTGAAGGTTGAGGTCATCGATGAGGCCGGCAAGCTGATTCCAGGCTATGGCCGCGACGAGTGCGATGCGCTTCAGTCCGACAGCGTGGACCAGATCGTGACCTGGAAGGGCTCCAACCGTCTGCCGGACGTCCAGGGACCCATCCAACTCCGCTTCGTCCTTCAGAAGGCCTCGCTCTACTCGTTCGCCGTGGGAGAGGGCGTCCAGGTGCTGATGCCGGACACGGGGATTCTGTACACCTTTGAAGGCGATCGAGGAAGCGATGTCGTTGACAGACTGCTGACCGACGGCGCACAGAACGGTCGGCTCCGCAACAAGGTTACCATCGCCAACGACAAGGCAAACGCCGCCTTCGGGGTCTCGTCGGCCACGATCTCGGATCGAGCGGGTCATCACACGATCGAACTGCCGGGGACCACCAATTTGGGTACCGACTTCACCCTGTCCGTGATGGCCAAGAGCAAGAACACAGGCTTCACGCGGTTATTCAGCAACTACCGCGGCGGCGGGCCGGCGCTGAAGACAGAGCTGATCTTCGATTTCGACCCGAGCGGCAAGGAGATCGCCGGTCTGCGGGCGGCGGTAAACGGCGAAGAGGTTCAGTCGGAGTCGCTGAAGCCCGTTACCGACGGCAAGTACCACCACTTCGCCATGACCTACGCCGGCGGGGACGTGAAGCTCTACTACGATGGCCGGGAAGTCGGCACCGGTCAGGTAAGGCCCGGGCCGGTTCTTCTGGCCGACGACCTACGATTCGGCGAAGACCTGACCAAAGGGGCAAACGAGCAGTTCGAGGGGTCGATCGATGACATCCTGATCCTGCGGCGGGCGCTGAGCGCAACCGAGATTGAGACGTTGGCATCCCAGGGCGCCGCGGCCTTTTTGGCAGGTGTTCCACCCGTGTCGCGACCGGTCCGTCCGGCTCGCCCCGCCTCATTCACCATGGCGGTTGCGCCCACGGTGTTGGACATCGGCTCCCGCCTCGAGCTGTTCGTCGACTCGTATCTCATCGACAAGCTGGAAGGGGCCGGCTTGATGCTGCATCATCCCCAACCGGCTGAGATCGCGATCACGTTCGACAAGCCCTGGGAAGGCGCCCACGCCGGCTATTGCACCGTCCTCAAGGACGGCGACATCTACCGACTCTACTACCGTGGCCTGCCCGGCACTGGCGATGTCGACGGCACCGACGCCGAGACGACGTGCTGCGCCGAAAGCAAGGACGGCATCCGTTGGACGAAGCCCAACCTCGGCCTGTACACCGTGAACGGGACGAACCAGAACAACGTCGTGCTGGCCGGCATGAAGCCCTGTTCGCACAACTTCAGTCCGTTCATCGACACACGGCCGGGCGTGCCTCCGGATGAGAAATACAAGGGTTTGGGCGGTCTGGCCCCTGGCGGTCTGTTCGCCTTCGCCTCGGCCGACGGCCTTCGCTGGAAGAGACTTCAAGACAAACCCGTCATTACCACGGGGGCGTTCGATTCGCAGAACGTGCCATTCTGGTCCGAGGCCGAGAATTGCTACGTGTGCTACTTCCGCACGTGGATCAACAACTGTCGATGGGTCAGCCGCGCAACCTCCAAGGATTTTGTCCGATGGACCCACCAAGTCGCGATGGATTTCGGCGACGCACCGCCCGAGCACCTGTATACGAACCAGACGAATCCCTATTTCAGGGCGCCGCACATCTACATCGGAACCGCCGCCCGCTTCATGGAGGGTCGACGTGTCCTTAGCGGCGAACAGTTGAAGGCGATCGGCGTCGACACCAGGAGCTGGCTCAAGGACGACTGCTCCGAGGTCGTACTGCTGAGCAGCCGAGGCGGCAAGCACTACGATCGTACGTTTATGGAGGCCTTTGTCCGTCCGGGATTGGGCGACACCAACTGGGTCTCGCGAACGAACTACCCCGCCTTGGGAATCGTCCAGACGGGTCCGGCCGAAATGTCGATGTACGTCCAGCGCGACAACGGCCAGCCGACGCATCACCTCCGGCGCTATACCATGCGAATCGACGGCTTCGCCTCGGTCAACGCCCCGTATCGGGGCGGCGAGATGCTGACCAAGCAACTGACGTTCGCCGGCAACGAACTGATCCTCAACTACTCCACGTCGGCGGCAGGGGGGATTCGGGTGGAAATCCAGGACCAGGACGGCAAACCGATTCCCGCCTACTCGCTGGCTGAATCCTTGGAGATCGTCGGCGATCAGATCGAGCGAAAGGTCGCCTGGAAGGGAGGCTCGAACGTCGGCAAACTGGCCGGCAAGCCGATCCGACTGCGCTTCGCGATGAAGGACGCGGACCTATACTCGATCCGATTCAGATGAACCTCACAAGTCACTGACATCGCTATCGTCCCTGACGTGGTGAATCTCAGAAGAACATCGAGATTGCCTGGAACAGCGTTCGTCGGTTGAATGAACTCTGCGACAGAGTGGGCGGCTGGCGGTCCAACTCGGCCGGTCGCTTCTTGCGCCAAGGCCTCATCGCAGAGAGGGCAGCTGTCGAGGCCTCCTACCGCCGCTTTGTCCGGGCCTTGGACGACGCCCGCAACGGGCCGTGCCGTCCGACACCGGGGAAAACCGAGCCACGAGTGCCGGACCCGACGCTTGACCACTTGCGAGAACGCTTACTTTCGAATGGAATCCCATGGCCATAGGCATGGGGTTGCCTCCGACATCAATGTCCGGGGCGTGCTCGAGCTGTCCCTCCCGACGAAGACGCGGATCGATGCGGAATTCCCTGCTGACGCCCGGCGGTTCATGCGGTAATCTGACCGCTCCACAAGCAGTCTGAGGATTACCCAGGCGGAAGGGAGTCGTCGCCAGATGATCGTTCTGCACGCCGGAGTCCGCGACGGCCAATTGTCTCTTTGGGGTGAATCGACGTCGGGGTCCGACACGTCGCGTCGGCCCGGGCGGCGGAAGGCGATCCAGGCTGTTGCCGCCGAAAGACACCCCTTTGAAGCCGGCTTCGATTCGTTGTCGGCCGCACTGTCTGAGGCGGGAATCGGAGCGGTCCCGATCAAGAAGGAGGCGCGACCTGTCGTTGTCTGGCTGCCTTCGGCGGACGGCAAGCCGGTCGCATCGAGCCCGCTGATCGCCGAGCCTCCGCCGCCCGAAGTCGGCACGCCGCTGACGCCTTGGCAGGTGACCGCGTTGCCTCTGTCGATGGAGCGGGCCGTCAGGCTTCTGTGCGCATGCTCGGGCAAAGACGTCCTGGCCCCCGGCGTGATCGTCGGGGCTGATCTGGCGTTCTGGACGACGGCCATGCGGTTTGGAGGGGGCTTGGTCGCCCGCCAGAGGTTTGCCCCAGGGATCATCGAATCGGACGGTGTCTACCGGGCCCGATGGGAGCCCGTCTTGGCCGGCGAGGACAAGGACCGCATGGCGAAGCTGGCCATGACGATGCCGCCGGCCGCGCGGGCCCTGAGCCATGATGCTGCCTCGCCGCCCCAAACGAACGGGCACGCCGTTCTGTCCGCCTTCATCGATGAAGCGGTCGATCATCTGGTCCGAGCATCCGGTTCTTCCTCGGCCGAGACCGCTTCACCGCGGCGCGGTCGTAAGGGCAGGGGACCGACATTCGACAGCGTTCACGATCAGTGGCTGTACGCCCTTCGATCGCTCGACGGACGGATGGAAGGAGCCGCGGACGAGCTGGCCCGCTTTTCCGTTCAGGTCCGCGAATGGCGGCACCCGCTTTCCATGACGACCCGGTCGCCGTTCCGGCTGTGCTTCCGGCTGGAGGAGCCTCCCACCACGGAAATGGACGACGGCGGCGGAGTCAGGCCGGATAATGACGGCTGGCAGGTCCGCTATCTGCTCCAAGCCGCCGACGATCCAAGCCTGCTGATCCCGGCGGAAGAGGCGACCCGAAAGTCCGGGCCCCATCGGGCAATCCTTCATCGAGACGGATTCAATGCGACGGAGTATCTCTTGCTGTCGCTGGGTCGGGTCTCCGGCCTGTGCCCACGGATCGAGAAGAGCCTGAAGTCGAAGACCCCCGGCGGATACGCCACGGACGCGACGGGGGCGTATGAGTTTTTAACCGAAAAGGCGTTTATGCTCGAGCAGGCGGGATTCGGCGTCCTGCTGCCCGCGTGGTGGACCCGCAAGGGAACCAAACTCCGCCTGACGGCTCGGGCCAACGTCAACACCCCCAAGCTTCAAGATTCGTCCGGCCTCTCGCTCGACACCGTGGTGCAATTCAACTGGGAGGTTGCCCTGGGCGATGAGAAACTCTCGCGGGAAGAACTGGAGGTTCTGGCGCGACTCAAGGCGCCATTGGTTCAGGTCCGCGGCCAGTGGGTGCAGATGAACGCCGACGAGATCCGGGCGGCGCTGGACTTCTGGACGAAGAAGGCCGAAGGCGAGGCGACCGTCCGCCAGATCGTCGGCATGTCGCTGGGTAATGCGCCGGTCGGCGGGCCGGTTGCCTTCGAGGGCGTTCGCGCAACCGGCTGGGTGGCCGACGTGCTGGCCCAACTCGACGGGCAAAGTCCCCTTGAGGAACTCGACCCTCCCGCCGCGTTCCAGGGCACGCTTCGGACGTACCAGATTCGCGGCTACTCCTGGCTGTCGTTTCTACGCCGATGGGGTCTCGGCGCCTGCTTGGCCGACGACATGGGGCTGGGCAAAACGATACAGACGCTTGCCCTGATTCAGCGGGACTGGCATGCGAACGGCAAACGCCCCGTCCTGCTCATCTGCCCGACCTCCGTGGTTGGGAACTGGCAGAAAGAGGCTTCCCGCTTCACGCCCGAACTGCCCGTCATGGTACACCACGGCCTCTCACGCAGCCGGGGCGGGGCGTTCAGGCAGGAGGCCGGCAGGCAGGCGATCGTCGTCTCAAGCTACGCTCTGTTGCACCGAGACTTCGAGATTCTTCGAGACGTCCCGTGGTCCGGCGTCATCCTCGACGAAGCCCAAAACATCAAGAATCCTGAGACGAAGCAGGCCAGGGCCGCCCGCGCCCTCCCGGCCGACTACCGCATCGCGCTCACCGGCACACCGGTGGAAAACAATGTGGGCGACCTGTGGTCGATCATGGAGTTTCTGAACCCCGGTCTGCTCGGGACGCAGGCGGAGTTCAAGCGGTCGTTCTTCGTCCCGATTCAGGCCAACCGCGACCCGGAGGCGGCGACCCGGCTGAAGCGGCTGACGGGACCGTTCATCCTGCGACGATTCAAAACCGACAAGTCGGTCATCGCCGACCTGCCCGACAAGATGGAGATGAAGGTCTTCTGCACGCTGACCCGCGAGCAGGCGTCGCTCTATGCCGCAGTGGTCAAGGAGGCTGAAAAGTCGCTGGACGAGACATCAGGTATTCAGCGCAAGGGCGTCGTCCTGGCGACGCTGTCCAAGCTCAAGCAGGTGTGCAACCACCCGGCGCAGTTCCTGGGCGACAACTCGGCCATCGCCGGCCGGTCGGGCAAGCTGGCGCGCCTCACGGAAATGCTGGCGGAGATTCTGGAGGTCGGCGATCGGGCATTGGTATTCTCGCAGTTCGCGGAGATGGGCGAAATCCTCCGATGTCACCTTCAGGACACCTTCGGGAGAGAGGTGCCGTTCCTGCACGGCGCGGTGGCCAAGAAGCAGCGGGACCGTATGGTCGAGCGTTTCCAAGCGGACGGCGAAGGACCGAGGATATTCCTCCTGTCGCTGAAGGCCGGCGGCACGGGCCTGAACCTGACCCGCGCCAACCACGTCTTCCACTTCGACCGCTGGTGGAATCCGGCCGTCGAAAACCAGGCGACCGACCGCGCCTTCCGGATCGGCCAGACGCGTAACGTCCAGGTCCATAAGTTCCTCTGCGTCGGGACGCTGGAGGAGCGGATCGACGAGATGATCGAACGAAAGAAAGAAGTGGCCGAGCAGGTGGTCGGGACCGGCGAGTCCTGGCTGACCGAGCTGTCGACGACTGAGCTCAAGAAGCTGTTCGCCCTTCGTGAAGAGGCAGTAAGAGAGTAGAACCATGTCATGGCGACGCTACCGGGACTTCAGCTACAGGGATTACTGGCCTCGATCGCAACGACGACAGGCCAAGGGCGGGATCAAGGCCCAGTCTAGGAGCGGCGGCTTCGGGAAGAACTGGTGGGCCCAACGTTGGATCGCCGTCCTAGAAGGTTTCCAGATCGGCGCCCGGCTCGGCCGTGGCCGGTCGTATGCCCGCAGCGGACAGGTCCTGTCGATCGACATCGAAGAGGGCCGCGTAACGGCCATGGTGCAAGGCTCCCGGCCAAAGCCCTATGACGTGACGATCGAAGTCAAGACGCTGAATCAGTCCGCGTGGAACGTACTGGCCAAGGCGCTGTCGAGGCAGGCGGTCTTTGCGGCCAAACTGCTGGCGGGCGAGATGCCCCAGGACATTGAGTCGACGTTCCAGAAGGCGGGTTTGTCGCTGTTCCCGGAGAAGCTGAAAGACCTTAAGACGGATTGCTCCTGTCCGGACTGGTCCAACCCGTGCAAGCACATCGCGGCGGTGTACTACCTGCTGGGCGAGGAGTTCGACCGTGATCCGTTCCTGATCTTCAAGCTGCGCGGAATGAACCGCCAGGAGTTCATCGGGCTCCTGGGTGCATCGGGTGGCTCAGTGGTCGCGAAGGCTTGTGGCGAGCAGTCCGGCGTCGAGCCTCCCGCCGAGACACCCGCCACCGAAACCCTGCCGCCGGAACCGGGCCGCTTCTGGAAGATCGGGCCCTTGCCGGATGACTTTTGCGGCGAGGTGAGCGTCCCACCCGTGTCAGCCGGCTTGGTCAGGCAACTCGGCAGCTTCCCGTTCTGGCGGGCGCGGGAGCGGTTCATCGAGGCCATGGAGTCCATGTACGAACCAGCCGCACGGCTGGGCATGGATGTCTTCCTTGGCTCCACGATGCAGTGGGAGGATTGACGCGGCCAACCGTGTCCGCGTCGGCCGACGTCACCGCTGCAAGGGCCTCCACTCGACGCCGAAGGAGTGGGATGGGCACCGCACGAACGAGGTCTCCCAGATCATGGCTCGGCGCGACTGGCCGGCCTCCGCATCCCGATTCCAAGCCGTTTCTGGAGCATCCACACCAGTAGGTCGTTCTCCAAAGATCAGCAATCCACGGCCCATCGTCCTGCGCCATGGCCTTTTCGGCATGGACAACCAACATGTGGGATCGTAAGTCATTGAAATCGTGCGACTAACAGCCAACGCGCTCGGTAGGACTCGAACCTACGACCCCCGGTTTAGGAAACCGGTGCTCTATCCAACTGAGCTACGAGCGCACCGATCAACTAAGGACTTATGAACACCACCACCGCCCTTGCTTGTATCGCCAAACGCCTCTGGGGGCGTCCCAAAGTCGCTTGCTAAGTCGCCAATCCATCCTTGGCCAAGAGGGTCTGGATCTACTGTCCCTGAGCGCTGCGGGCCGGGAAAGATGCCGCATACCGAAGCCCTCTTCCAAACCTGAACCACCCACCGGACGGTACGGCGACCCTGCCGCGACGAGGACGGCACACGCAAACACGAACGGTTCACCCAGGACGACAAGACCTCCAAGGAAACGCACGATCGCTGGGTTCAATCCCACTATAACGAAGCAGCACACGCCCGCCAAGTCCTTCCGCGGCAGAGGACTGTTCTTCTCCTGGACGGCCATCATGCTCTGTCGACTGACTCACGAGCAAAAATGCGTGCATCAAGACGGCGACATTCGCTGCCCCGGAACGATCCGCCTGCGAACGCACGACCTCATGATGGAGTAGTGCCACAAGAAGCAAGATCCAGCGGGCAAAGGAGGAGTGGTCCAAACGAAAGGTTCACAACACACCGTTCGCATGACCCATGATCCTGACGGCATTCGAGGGGACGCTGTTCTGGCCGGCAAATGAGAAAGGGTGCCGGACCGGCCGAAACGATCATACATACCGTCGCAGCGGATGAAGGGGCCTGATTATTCCGGGGCCCGAAGGGCCTGAACACGAGTAGCCGGGTACGGAGCGAAGCGCAGTCCCCGGGATGCGTGATGTGCAAACGAGCAAGCCCCGAAGGGGCGCAACAGATACACCGGGCCAAGAGTCCCCGGTTGCCGCTCTATTGTGCCCCTTCGGGGCCAAAGCGAACCCGCCAATTCCTTCACGCACCCGGTGCGGTGAGCCAACCCTCGGCGATCGTGACGCGTTGGCCATTGGCGAACACACTCGGCGCGGGGCTCTCACCCAACAGCCGCTGGCTCCCGCCGATGTCGGTGATGTCGTCGCCCCGTACAAGCCCGACACAGCCGAGCCTGGCCGTCTCACCGAACCCCCCTGTCCCCAGGGGGGTCTTCAATATGTCGTTGACCGCGTTCGCCTCGCGGACGAGATTGGCATCACCGAAGTTCGTGTTCAGGGTCACGTATGCCGCCGCGAGGCCCTTGACGTGGTTGGGGTCGTCGGCCTCGACGATGGCGGTGATGGCGTACGCGATCGGCTGATTGGCCGCTGCCTCAATGAGCGGTGCGTCAAGATTAGGGTCGTTCGGGTCGGGCGTGACGACGTCGAGTCTCACTTTCGTCTCGACGCCGTATGCGTGGCTCACCATTGCCCCTATGACCGTTGCCGATACCACCCACGTCAGTTGATTGCGATTCATGGGTTCCGTTCCTCTTCTAGGGTGGGTCGAGTGACCCACCTGTTGTCTACGTGAGCGCCGTCTCCGACGGCGACCATCGCTCTCTCCGCCTCGCCGGTCGAGTCCCGTTCCCGGTTGTAGCGGCCCGCGACCCACTGGCCGTGTCACGTAATCAGAGCCGCGCCCGTCAGGAAGGGGGCTGTTGTTTTCTTGTCTCCTGTCTCCTGTTCTCCTGTCTACTGTTCTATTTGCCCCGGTCGTTTCCCGTTTCACCCCACATCGTTACG
>CAZQTW010000009.1:0-124055 GCA_964596165.1 uncultured Planctomycetales bacterium
TACGTCATGCAGGCGGCCTATAACGCGTGGCGTCGTTGGGGACGCAAGAAGAAAGCCGAACCCATCAGACTCGACTTGGACGCCTCGCTTTCAACAACGGAGACGAACCCGTTGGACGATCTCTGCACGAGGGAAGAGGTCGCGATGGCGACGGCCGCGCTGGGTGAACTGCCGCACAATCAGCGCGCGGCGGTCATACTGATCGTTCTCGAGGGGCTATCGTACAACGAAACGGCGAGGATCATGGGAGTCCCCCGCGACACCGTGGCCCAATGGCGGACGCGTGCGATGTCTCGCATGTTCAGGTCATTGGTCGGGCGGCAGGACCGGTACAAAGAGGTGGGGTGATGATCGATCAAGAACTCATCGAGTTTCACGATGGGGAACTCGCTTTGCAGCGGGCCGATCAGGTTCGCAGGGCGCTCAACGTGGATCCGATCCGCCGCGCGAGGTTGGAGGCGGTGCGAAGAATCGACGACGCCCTTATCGCATCCGCCGTCGCCTCGTCCCCTACGGCCGAGCAGGTTGAACGCGGCCGGGCAGCGCTGAAGGCGGCACTGCGAGAGCACCGCCGCACGAAGAACCGTCGGCGTTTCATCTTCGCCCTGGCGGCAATCGGTTCCATGGCAGCTTCTGTCGCTATCATCTGGTTCACCCACTCAAATCGCGTGGTGGGCAAGGTCTCGTATGGAAGTACGCACGCCCTTCAATTCCCCGTCACCAACTCCGATCTCCGTCTCGGAACGCGAATTCAAACACCGGATGCAGTGGCTGCATCGTTTTCTCTGGATGGCGTCGCCCGCGGCACAATCGGTCCCCACGGTTGCGTACTGATCGGTGCCGCTCCCGACAAGCTCACCCTGGTGGACGGGCAACTACAGGTCGAAACACACGGCACGCTGACCATCTCTCTTGTCGAAGAAACGCACCACGTCATAGCGGAACCGGCATCCGTTCTGACCATCCTCGTAAAGGACCACCGCGCCCTTCTTCGACAACGTCAAGGACGCAGTCGGGTGATCGAGGCAGACAAGGAGACCCAAGTCGTGGAAGGCAAGACGGAGAAGACAATCTCGCTGCCTCCACGCTAGCCGAAGGTATCCAGCCATGTCTCGCAGGCCCTGGGGCACTACCCTGATCGAGGTCATCGTTGCGGTGGGCATCGTCACCCTTCTGGCCGCCGTTCTTGTGCCACAAGTTGTCGACGCCAAGCGCGCCGCAAAACGGATGGCCTGCCTGCAGAACCTTCGCTCCATCGTGATGGGTCTGACGACCTACGCCGACGATCAAAACGCCAGATTGCCACCAGGTGTCCAGCGATTTCCCAAGAGGGTAAGAGATGACCTTTCGGCGAACATCTTTTACCATCGAGACCTCGGCTACGACTTGGCTCGCATACTCCGTTCCCATGTGTCACTTAACGCCCTCAACTGTCCTGAACCTCAGCAGCAACGATCCTGCCAGGAGTATCGCGATTTCGCGGTCGCGTATTCCAACTATCTCTTCCTCTGGGGAGCCGCAGCCGGTACGCCCGAAGAAGGCTACACCCGACTTGACCGTGCTCCCCCGTGGGGTGCGGCCATCGCGGATGCCACCTGGGTCGGGGTGCTCAATTTAGATTTGTTGGGGTTCAATCACTCCAAAAAGGCAACGCACTGTCGTTGGGGCCCATACTATTTTGCTCGCGCGGGGCAGGATTTTTCCGAGAATCAGTACACTTCACAGACGGTCAAGCCTATATATTCCATGAACGCAGGCTTGTACGACGGTAGCGCAAAAACATCCGTCTTTAGCAACGGTGAGGGCAGGCAGTCCGGCCGGCTCTTTGCGTCACCGGACATCGAGGTCCGGGTGTATGTCCCTTCCGTCGGACGGCCATAGGGGTCCCTTCATCGAGTCCTGGGGAGGTCGCGAGATGCATCTTGCCGGCGCGATGGTGTGTGTGGTTGCGTATTTGCCCGTGCCGGACCCCATAGGCGACGTGTACTATCCAGGTGAACCCAATACCCCTCCAAGTGGGACGCTGCCAGACTTGATATGGGGTGGCGGATACATTAACAGAACGACAGACGAGTTGTGGTTCAGATTCAATTTTGCGACCACCGTTTACCCCTCCGACGACTACGATCATTTCGACGAGATGCTCTTCGGGTGCATTGACATCGACCTCGATGTGGACCTGCTTCCCGTCTTCCGTGGGTACTCCAAGAAGTCCGAACTGAGCGGGTATTTGAGCGCACTGGACATAGAGGCCTATGTGGAGCTGGGCGCGATGAACAACGGTTTTGCGCAGCTCCTTGACGACAGCGGCAACTGGTTGGGCGATGTGGCGGTGCAATTCGACAACACGCTGGTGACGATCTGCGTGCCGCTGTCGTTCCTTCCGCGTCCGCTGGGACCGACGGCCGAAGTGGCCTATGCCGCGTACTTCTACGACAGCAACCAATTTGCGTCGGATGTATTCCCTAATGGGGAGCGGTTGTTGGGGAAGGGGTATCTGATCACCCCCGAACCGACGACCGTGGCGTTCATGGCGAGCGCCTTCTGCGGCTGGTTGATGAGACGACCCAGACGGAGATGATCGGCTCCGTTTGGATACGGCCGGTGCACCGCCGGAAGGCCCAATCGCAGCGCCGAGCGTAAGGTACATGCCAAGTATCCCTTTGCCTCGCAAGCAGTCCCGGCGCACCTTTCCTCCGGATCGTGCAGTTCGCACCTGACGTTGCCTTCCCCCTCGTGACGAGAAGCCGACTACATACGTCGCCGCTCAATGCGAGTTACCCGTCTATCGGCCCCCCTCGAGCGGCCGGATTGACGATACCCGAGCCCTTGTCTAAGGTGAGTCCCGAAGTCCAACGGTGAATCGATCGCAAGGAGAAGCACGCATGACCATGACGCATGGGATTCGGCCCGTCGCCGCGTCGTTTGGGTTGGTTGGGGGCCTGGCCTGCCTTGGCCTCGGCGGGGCACTGCTTCGCGCGGAACAGGTCGAACTGAAACCGATTACCGACAAGACGCTCGTCGTATGGGCCTCGCCCGCGAACCTTACGCAGCGGGGCGGCAGCATTCTGACGATCGATAACCAGGCATCTGCCTTCGACGGAATCGTCTTCGGCGAGATCAGTCCGGGCAAGTGGATGGCCGGGAGCGATTTCCACCGCCGTTCCACCCCGGACCAGAATGCGGCCCCCGCCGAGACGGCGGGGCCCGATACCCTCGTCCAGATCGCGATCGTCTACCAGGGCAAGGAAATCAAGCTCTACCGCGACGGTCAACTCTATTCGCGCCATCGCATCAGCCAACCGCAGACATTCGGGCCGGGCAGCGCCATCGTGATCGGCCTGCGGCATCTCGAAGCCGGCGACCGGGCGTGCTTCGTGGGGACCATCGCCGATGCCCGCGTCTACGACACCGCCCTGGACGCGAAAACCATCGCTGCCCTTAAGCCGAACGAACTTTCGGATCCCAAGCCCCTCGCCTGGTGGTCGTTCGCGGACGGCAAGCTGGAAGATCGGATGAAGACATTCCCCGCGGGCAAGCTGGTGGGCGGTGCCAAGATCATCAGTGGCCGGCTGCACCTGCCCGGCGGGGGAGAGGCCTACATGGTCGCCGGCTGCGAGCCGCCCAGGACCCGTGACACCGAGGACTGGCCCACGTGGCACGTCACTGCCCGGCCACATGAGGGCGTCGGGCTACCGTACGATGCCAACGGCTGCATCTTCTGGAAGGGCAAGTATCACCTGATGTACATCTTTCAGGACCCCAAACGCCCGCACGGCGGCCACTGTTGGGGTCACCTGTCCAGCACCGACCTGGTCAACTGGACCTTCCACGCCCCGTCGGTCGTGCCCAACCCGGGTGACCCGGACAAGGGCATCTTCAGCGGCAATGCGTTCGTGAACAAAGAGGGAGTCCCGATGCTTTGCTGGTTCGGCATCGACGCGGGCGTCTGTGTGGCCACCGCCGAGGACGACGACCTGATCCGGTGGAAGAAGCACCCCAAGAATCCGATCATCCCCATTCCCAAACCGGGCCAACCGGGGCACGGGATGTACAAGGTCTGGGACCCCTATCTTTGGCTGGAGGGCGACACGTATTACTGCCTGCTCGGCGGCAACCAACTGCCGAACAAGAAGGACACCCTCTATCTCTGCAAGTCGTCCGACATGGTCAACTGGACGCCGCTGCATCCCTTCTATGAACATCCCGACCCGACGTGGACCATCGAGGGCGAGGATTGCTCGTGTCCTGATTTCTTCAAGCTTGACGACAAGCGGGTGCTCCTGTGCATCAGCCACAAGGTCGGAGCGAGGTGCTACATCGGCCGGTACGAGAACGAGAAGTTCTATCCCGAGCAGCACGTCCGCATGAACTGGCCGGGCGGAACGTTCTTCGCACCCGAAAGCCTGCTGGACCCGCAAGGCCGGCGGATCTTCTGGGCCTGGGTGATGGACCCGCGGGCCATGCCGACCCAGCGGGCTACCGGCTCCGGGACCCAGAGCATGCCTCGCGTCATGTGGCTCGACAAGGACGGGACGCTCCGGATCGCGCCGGCGAAGGAGCTGGAGGCCCTGAGGCGAAATCCCCGAAAGGTCGAGCCGCTCGACGTCGCCGCCGATTCGGAGGTAACGCTGCCGAATGTCAGCGGCGACTGCCTGGAGCTGGGAATCGAGATCGATCCGGGCCGGGCGGCGAAGGTCGGGCTCAAGGTCCGCTGCCGGCCCGACGGCAAGGAAGAGACGGCCATCTGGTACGATCGGGCGGCGAAGAAGCTGATCATTGACATGTCGAAATCCTCGCGGCGAAAGGACGTCGCCTACTTCAACGAGCCGCTGCAGTTCTACTTCGATCGCAAGAACCCGCGGACCACCGTCGAGGCCCCGTTCGAGCTGCGCGAGGGCGAACCACTCAAGCTGCGGGTCTTCATGGACAAGCCGATGCTCGAGGTCTTCGCGAACGACCGGCAGTGCGTCACGCAGCAGATCTTTCCGGAAGGCCGGGACGCCCTTGGCATCAAGGTCTGCGCGCAGGGCGGTGAGGCCAAGGTTGTCGGTGGCGACGCATGGGACATGGCCGCGGCGAAGTTCGTCGACCAGGAACCGCAGCCGACGGCCGCGGGACAACCGCTGCAACCGTTCTTTGAGGATGCCTTCAAGGGCAAGTTGGCGGAAGGCTGGACTTGGTTGCGGGAGAATCCTGCGAATTGGCGCGTTGCCGACAATGCCCCGGAGATCCGCGCGGAGCCCGGATTGGCCGAGACCGTCAAGAACACCCTCGTTCGCAAGGCCCCGGACCGCGGCAAGGGCAAGATTCCGGCCGGTGAAGTCGCGCAGAACGGGCTTCGCCGGTCGCATCTGCCACGGAACCCGTCGGCCCGGAATGAGCCGTGCCAGAGTGTCAATCCGGTGGGAGTCGCGTAGGTTCCGTCTCAACCCCTGACGTTGCTTACCACAACGACAGGGCGCACTCCATTCTGAGGCCTCCGTGCCGCGAGTCGTCGTGGTTATCTTCGGGCAACCAGGCGGGGCTGTCCGGGGGCGTCGTTTGGGATTCCGGTCTCAGGATTGCCTGAAGATCGCGCCCATGCTATCCTACCGACCCACGGAACCATGGACGGACTGGCCCGACATCGAGCGACCCCATGCCAAGGCGTGAAGACCTCCACAAGGTCCTGATCATCGGATCCGGCCCGATTGTCATCGGCCAAGCATGTGAGTTTGACTATTCAGGCACTCAGGCGTGCAAGGCCCTCCGTGAGGAAGGCATTAAGGTCGTCCTGATCAACTCGAACCCCGCGACGATCATGACCGATCCGGAGTTCGCGGACCGGACCTACATCGAACCGATCATTCCCGAGGCCATCGACAAAATCCTTACGCGCGAGGCCCAGATGGGCCGGCCGGTCGACGCCCTGCTGCCGACGCTGGGCGGTCAGACGGGGCTCAACTGCGCCGTTGAAGCGGCGGACCTGGGGATTCTCGAGCGGCATCGTGTCGAGATGATCGGTGCGAATCGGCAGGCCATCCACAAGGCCGAGGATCGAACCGAATTCAAGCTCGCGATGCAGCGTGTCGGGCTGGACCTTCCTCGCAGTGGCATCGCCCACAACTGGGATGAGGCGAGGGAAGTCCTTCGGGACATCGGCCTGCCCTGCTGCATTCGCCCCGCCTACACCCTGGGCGGCACGGGCGGCGGCTTTGCATACACCTTCGAGGAATTTGAGACGATCGCCAAGCGAGGCCTCGAGTACTCCCGAATCAGCGAAATCCTGATCGAGGAAAGCCTGCTGGGTTGGAAGGAATACGAGTTGGAGGTGATGCGCGACAAGAAGGACAACGTCGTCATCATCTGTTCGATCGAAAACCTGGACCCGATGGGCGTGCACACCGGCGATTCGATCACCGTCGCCCCGGCTCAGACGCTGACCGACAAGGAATACCAGCGGATGCGCGACGCCGCCATCGCCATCATCAGGGAAATCGGCGTCGAGACCGGCGGCAGCAACATCCAGTTCGCCGTCCATCCCAAGACGGGGCGGATGGTGGTCATCGAAATGAACCCGCGGGTGTCTCGAAGCTCGGCCTTGGCGAGCAAGGCCACGGGCTTTCCGATCGCCAAGATGGCGGCAAAGCTGGCCATCGGGTACACGCTGGACGAATTGCCCAACGATATCACCAAGAAGACACCCGCCAGCTTCGAACCGACCATCGACTACTGCGTCGTGAAGATCCCGCGATGGGCATTCGAGAAGTTTCCCGAGGCCGACGAGACGTTGACGACGCAGATGAAGTCGGTCGGCGAGGCGATGTCCATCGGCCGGACGTTCAAAGAGGCCCTTCAGAAGGGTATTCGCTCGATGGAGATCAAGCGGTTCGGCCTCGGACTGGACGGGATCGACAAATGGTTGCGGGCCGAGCGAGCGGCGTCACGCAACAGGGTAAGCGATGCCGCCCACGTCGAACCCCCCAAGATCGGCGGATCGCGAGCGGCGGAGGCCCCCGCCGACACGGTCGAGGCGGCCGCGAAGGTCTGGCCCATCCCCGATCAGGTCCTCCGGAGCAAATTGGGCGTTCCAAGCCAAGGCCGACTCTATTACGTGCGATATGCCCTCAAGCTCGGTTGGTCCGTCGAGCAGGTTCACGAGCTGAGCCATATTGACCCCTGGTTCATCGAGAACATCAGGGAGCTGGTCGAATTCGAACAGCAGTTGAACGAGTCGGCTTCTCAGGCTCACCGGCTGTCGGAGCTGGCCCGAAATGACTCACCGCGGGAAACAACGTCGTCCTTGCGGATTGACGGTCTGGCCGATCTGCTTCGCCGGGCCAAACAGTGGGGTTACAGCGACGTCCAGCTGGCCCGGGTATGGCACCTCGACCCCATCACGATACGCAAGGCCCGGCGGCGGCTCGGCATCGAACCCGTCTACAAGCTGGTGGATACATGCGCGGCAGAGTTTGAGGCATACACTCCCTACTACTATTCCTCGTACGAATCACCGATCGTCCGTCTGAAGACCGAGGGAGCCGGGCGCCCGGGCAGTGTTTCTGCCGACGCCGACACCGTTCCGGACGACGAGATACGCGTAACCGACCGACCGAAGGTCGTCATCTTGGGGGGCGGTCCGAATCGCATCGGTCAGGGTATCGAATTCGACTACTGCTGCGTTCACGCCGTCATGGCGGCACGGTCCGAAGGGTATGAGACCGTCATGATCAACTCGAACCCCGAGACCGTCAGCACCGACTACGACACGAGCGATCTTCTCTTCTTCGAGCCGCTGACACATGAGGACGTGCTGAACATCTGCGAGCGCCTCAACGGCGGCCCGCTCGACGGCACGGAATCTCAAGGCGTGCGGACGGCCGGCAAGCGTCTGCTGAAAGGTGTCATCGTGCAGTTCGGCGGGCAGACGCCCTTGAACCTTGCGCAGGGCTTGAAAGACGCCGGCGTCCCGATCATCGGCACTCCGCCCGAGTCGATCAACCTCGCCGAAGACCGCCAGGAATTCGCCAAGATCCTCTCCGAACTGGGACTCCAGCAGCCGGCGAACGGCATCGCCTATGACCTGGCCGACGCGAAAGAGGTGGCCCGTCGCATCGGATACCCCGTCCTGGTTCGTCCGTCGTACGTCCTCGGCGGGCGCGCGATGGAGGTCTGCAACACCGAAGCCGATCTGGAACGCTACATGCGGAAGGCCATTTTCGCGACCGACCGTGTCGAGTCAGGGGCCAAGGCCCACCCCATCCTCGTCGACAAGTTCCTGCTCAACGCCACCGAGGTGGACGTCGACTGCATCGCGGACGGCGACCGTTGCGTGGTCGCAGGCGTCATGGAGCACATCGAAGAGGCCGGGATCCACTCCGGTGACAGCTCCTGTGCCCTGCCCCCCTATGCCCTCTCCCCCGCCATCGTGGACGAGATCAAGGACCAAACGATCCGACTGGCCATGCGGCTCGGCGTTCGCGGCCTGATGAACGTCCAATACGCCGTCAAGGACGGTCAGGTGTATGTGCTGGAGGTCAACCCTCGAGCGTCGCGGACCGTGCCGTTCGTCTGCAAGGCGACGGGTGTTCCCTGGGCCAAGTTTGCAACGCGGGTCATGCTCGGACGCAAGCTCGACGATCTGTTGGGCGAACTGGGCCTCGACGATGCCCCACATCCGGCCCACATCAGCGTCAAGGCGCCGGTCTTCCCGTTCGGCAAGTTTCCGGGTGTGGACGCCATCCTCGGGCCGGAGATGCGGAGCACGGGCGAAGTCATGGGAATCGCTCGGCGTTTCGGAGCGGCATTTGCCAAGGCTCAGATGGGCGCCGGTTACAGGTTGCCGACGCGCGGAACGGCCTTCGTCAGCGTCAACGACGCGGACAAGCCGTTGATCGTCCCGGTGGCGCGACAATTGGCCGACATGGGATTTCGCCTGTTGGCCACGACCGGCACTCACAAGGTCCTGTCCGAGGCGGGCATCGCGGCCGAACCCATCGGAAAGATCCAGGATCAGGCCAAACCGAACATGATCGACCTGATCGAAGACGGCACGGTTGCGCTGCTGATCAACACGCCCACCCGCAAAGGCCGCGACACGGACGAGGGGCACTTGCGGGCCGCGGCGATCGCACACAACCGGTTGCTGGTAACGACCATCACCGGCGCGAAGGCCCTGGTGGCCGCCATTGCGGAACTGAGACAGAACGCCTGGAGCGTGACCGCATTGCAGGACTACTTCGCCCCCGCGGCTCCCGCCGCCGAAGTGACGATGCCTCTGGCGGCCGCCCGCCCCATGCCCACGCGGGGACGTCGATTCCTCTTCGGCGTCGTGTCGGCCGCCGCCAGTCTGATCTTCACGTTCGGACTGCTGGAAATCGGGCTGCGCCTTTCCGGCCGCGTCACCGATGTCCCCCGATACGAATGGGACCCGGCCGTCGGTCCGGTGCGACAGCGGAATCAGAGCGGCGTCTACATCGACCATAATGTTCGCGTCCCGTACCACTTCAACAGCCAGGGCTTCAACGACACTCGCGAGTACACGCCGGTCAAGCCGGCGGGGACGGTGCGTGTGGCTGTCGTGGGCGACTCGTTTGTGGAAGCGCTCCGCGTACCCAACCGCGACCGATTCGTCGAGATGGCGCAATCCAAGATGAACAAACAAGGCGTTCCGAGCCAGTGGTATGCCTTCGGCTGTTCGGGCTTTGGAACCGCCCAGGAATACCTGCTGATACGTAATCGCGTGCTGGACTACAACCCCGACGTCGTCTTGATGCTGTTCGTCGTCAACGACGTTTACGATACGTCACCGTACCTGACGCAGATCCCGAGCTACGTGCCCGCCTTTACGCTGACCTCCCAAGGCAGGCTACAGGCCCTGCCGGTTCAGCCGTTTGAGTTGCCTGCCTGGCGAACTCTTCTGACCTACTCCGCCGTCGTTCGGTATTCGCTCTTCCACGCCGGACTGATCCGCTTCTTCGTCAGCGCCGGCCACGGGGGCGAAATGCCCCGTGAACAGTTCGGCCCGCACCGACCCGTGGAAAACCTTGCCGGCGGGGACTTGCTTGAGCGACAGAAGAAGTCTTGGGTGCTCATTGAAAGGTTGCTGGGCGAAACCGCCGCCGAATGCCAACGGCGAGCTTGCCGGTTCGGTCTGGTTTGGGAGGGCCTACAGCCTGCCCTCGTCGCCGCCGCTCAGGACCGACCGTTCGAACCGACACCCTCCGACAAGGATCCCGAATGCCTCGGCGACCGCCGCTACTACATGGGTGAAATGCTGGAGCCCATTTGCCGTCGTCAGAACATCCCGTACCTCGACCTCACCGAAGCCTTGCTCCGGCGCATCAAGGCCGAGCACGCCCGCCATGATTTCCCCAACGACCCCCACTGGAACCGCCTCGGCAATGCGGCAGCCGCCGATGCCATCGCACCATGGGTCATGCGGATGCTCGAAACAAAGCCGGGCCTTGGCGAACCAACCCAAGCATCGACCACGAAGTCGGTCCCGTAGGCCTCCCAATATCCTGGGTCAGCGGCCGTTGGCCTTCAGCGCTATCCGTGCTGTCGGCTTCAGACCCTGCCGACCGACGGAACCACCCTGGCCGACGCTTGAGGTACGCCCGTCCGCACCAGACACTCAAAGAGTACTTCTGCCCCAAGAAGGTCACACCCACCAAGTCCAAATCCAACCAGATGTAAGTCATTTATGAAAAAGTCTTTACACGAAATCGATGAATATGCACGGTTTCTTGTTGACTCTTATTGGAGTGTTGTTACACTCTAATAAGAGTGTCAAGCGGAGGACCGTTTGTGGACATCCAAAGCATTACGATCATTGGTGGGTGCGGCAAGGACGGCGAACCGGAACCCGTGGCCGAGGTCACGCTCAAGATGGGACAGATCCTGAGCGTCGTCGGGCCCACCGGCTGTGGGAAGACGACACTGATCAACGACATCGAGCTATTCGCGGACAACAATACCCCGTCGGGCCGCAGGGTCCTCGTGAATGGCGGACCTCCGCCCGAAGAGTACACGTCCGATCCTTCGCATCATCCCGTCGCGATGATATCGCAGCACACGAACTTCCTTTCGGATCTGCCGGTCAAGACGTTCCTCGCGACGCACGCGGCTATTCGGCTGGGCAACTCACCCGGAGATTCGAAGGCACCGTTCGTGGAGGAAGCCGTTTGCGAGACCGTGGATTTCGCCAATCAGCTCACGGGCGAGCCGTTGATCGTGGAAAGCCCGATGACCGAACTGTCGGGCGGACAGACCCGTGCCCTTCTGATCGCGGACGCCGTCATCATCGGCAGTTCGCCCATCATTCTTCTCGATGAGATTGAGAACGCCGGGATTCACCGGACGCGGGCGTTGGAGCTCCTTAGGGAATACCGAAAGATCTTCATCTTTGTGACGCACGATCCACGCATAGCCCTCCTTTCCGATTTTCGGATCGTGATGAGCCGGGGTGCCATGCAGGAGGTCATCGTCACCGAACGCGAGGAGCGCGAGGTAGCCGAGGAGATCAAGAAGCTCGATGACCTCCTGCTGCACTTCCGGAATCGAATCCGCTCGGGCCATCGCCTCGGCCAAGCGGAGCTCGAGGAGCGACTGCGAGCGCTGGGATACATCGTTTAGTGCGAACGGGTGGCGCCCGGGGTTGCAGACGGGGCGCGGCATCCGCAGAACCGGGCTGTCCCCAGCCCGGCCAGGCCGGCGTGCCTGCCACGGAACGGCCCGTGGCCGTGCCAGGGAGGATACGCCGGTTCGGTAGCAGGACTCACGATTCTTTGGCAGGGGCAATTGCATGAAGGCAGTGATTTGTGCGGGTCCCCCGACCTGCGGCAAGACGACCGTATTGAAGCAAGTAGTCAAGCGTCTGCTCGCGAAAGACCTCACGCCGGCGTACCTCAAGATCGACGTGCAGTATGCGGACGAAGACGAGACCTTCGCGAACGAGTTCGAGATACCGACGAAGAAGGCCTACAGCGGCGAACTCTGTCCGGACCACTGCAACGTGATGGTCCTCGGCGAGGCCATCGACTGGGCACAGGACAACAAGGCGGACTACCTCTTGGTCGAAACGGCCGGACTGTGTTTGCGGTGTTCGCCCTACATCGAGGGATCGTTGGGCATCGTCGTGCTCGAGGCCACCAGCGGAATGAACCTGCCGCGGAAGATCGGTCCGATGCTGTCGCTGGCCGACGTGGCCGTCGTCACGAAGATCGACCTGGTCTCCCAGGCCGAACGCGAGGTCTTCCGGGCGCGAATCCTCGAGGCCGTCCCCAATGTTCGCGTCGTGGAGGTGGATGCGCTGTACGGCATCGGCGTCGACCCGCTGGTCCGCCGAATCCGACAGGCGCCGGACGTGGCTTATCCGCTCTACCTGAGGGGCAATCCGCCCGTCGGCACGTGCACGATCTGCGTCGGCAAGAAGGAAATCGGCTGGAAGCAGCACTTCGGCGTGGTCCGGCCACTCGAAAGCGACATCTTCTACAGAGGAGAATGACGATGGGGAACAGCACCTCGAACGGGAACACAGAGACCGTAGCCGTGAGCCTTCCCGGCCTCGATTGCGGGGCGTGTGGGTTTCGCTCATGTGAGGACTTCGCCCGGTTGTTGACGGAGCGACCGGATGAGATGAAGCGATGCATCCATCTGAGCGGAGCAAAGGCGACCGGGTGTGCAACCGTTCGGACGGCCGCGGCCTGCCCGGCGTCGTGCAAGAGCTGTGGCGACACGGACGAACGGGTTGCGCCCAACTGGAAAGACTCGCTGGGCCGCGAGTACGACTTCATCCTCGACACGTTTCCCAACGAACCCGGACCGCGCGAGACGATCCTACCCCATAATCCACAACTCACGAAGGAGATGGGCATCGCGAAGGGCGACATCATCATCGGCCGGCCGCTGGGTATGTCGTGCGGCTGCCCGATCACACACTGCGGCGTGGTGATGGACGCGGACACCAAGAACGGCGTTATCGTTTGGTGCGTGACGGGACCGCTCGGACCGCGGGCGGGCGCACACAAGGACATCGGCTACTACTCGGCCGAGGCCTACGAAGGATTGGTGAGGGACACTCAGAAGGAACTGCGCATCGGAATGCGATATTGGTTCCTGCCCCGCCGATGCATGCTCCAGTGGCGACACAGCGGCCTAGTCAACTTCGTCAACAAGACCAAGAACGGCCATCAGGTTCGGATCGAGGGCCTGCTTATCGGATAGTCCTCACTCAATATACCCCAGCGCCTTCAGACGCTGCCGAATGGCGTCGACTTCACGAGCGGTCAGGCCGGGGGCTTCGCGTTCGAGCTTGCCGCCGGCCGCGACATCGCGAAGCACGTAGACGGCGAACTCCGTCACGCTCCGAAACCCCGTGTTCACGATGAGCTTGGACAGGTTCTGATACAGCTCCGCCGGGATCTTGAGCGTAACCATCTTGCCGGTACCCGGATTCTTGGGTGACATGGGCCGCTCCTGCTTGGGTCGCCCGCCAGTATAGCGCGGGGGTCGTTGCCGCGCCAAAGACTCTTTTTGCAACCCCGATCGGCACGAACACTCCTACTCCTGCACCGATCCTCCCAACCTATGGCCCGCTTGTCGACCACGCATTATCGTTTTTTCATCTTCCCGTCATCTCGAGAGGTGTTACCCTTAACAGTTGTTAGAAAATGACTTACAGACAACAACGTGGATGAGCACCAGGATGCGTGAAGGGGGATTGGCGCGGGCGGAAAACGTCGTACAATAGCGGCCAATCAAGTCCGACAATTGCGAGCGGCATGAGGCGGCCGAACGAGTGGGGCTTTTCTGATATCGCAGGAGGTGTACGGATGGCCCGACGAAAAACGATAGGCGCTTTGGCCGTAGTCGTGGGCGTGCTGGTCGTCGCCCTGATCACCGTCGTCCGCTGGCCGAAGGACGACAAGCATCTGGCCGAACATCTCGTTGGAACGTGGGAGGCCGTCGATCCCGATAACGCCGCGCTTCACAGACGTCAGGAAGGTGTGGACATTGAGAGGGTGGTTTTCCACGCCGACGGCAGACTCACCTACATCCTCGAATCAAAATCACAGCCCAACGCATCCAAGACCGAACCATGGGGCTGGAAGATCAAGGAGGGCCGGCTAATGCTTCGCTACGCAGGCGAGGACAGCACCCAGGAATGGTTTAGGCCCATCAAGTTCGAAGTCAGCGAGACGAGTCTTTCCGTCAACAGAAAGGGATTCCCGGTCAAGGAGTTCGCACGCGTCAGCGGCTGAGGACACACGGGGCTTCGGCCGGAACGGTCCGGTGAGCACGGAGGTTGGTGTCGTATGGTCCCCCCCCAGAACCACGCGCGTGTGCTGTGGCAGTATGCGCTGCTGAGTTATCTTCTTCTCCTGGTCAATGCCGCCTCTTATCTCCGGGGGATCGAATACACAGGCCGGATCACGCCGTTCTTCGTCGGGGCGGTCTACCTCACCTACTCGCTGCTCTACATCCTGCCGATGTTCGTCCTCCTGATCGTGTTGGACCTGATCGCGTCGGCGGGACCGGTGAGTCGTCTGCTGAGCCGGGCGCGGATCGGGCCGTCGGGACTTATCCGTGCCCTCGCGGTGATCGGCATGACGCTCGTCCAAGTGATCATCTTCGCCGACGGGTGGTTCATCTATCGCATTTTCGATTTCCACATCAACGGATATGTGTGGAATCTCGTGACAACCCGGGGCGGAATCGAGTCGATGGGTGGGAGCACGTCGACGAACGTGTCGTTTGCGCTGATCATCGCGGGCCTGCTGGCAATACAGGCGGCCTTGATGGTTCTGCTCGTCCGCGTCCGCCGCCTCCGAGGCATTCTGGACAGGACAACCACCCCAAGGGGCGTCATCATAACGGTCGTGTTGGTCCTGATCCTCGGCGGATTCGAGCGAATCACGTACGGGTTGTGCAGCCTTCGCGGCTATTCGCCCGTGCTCGTCGCCTCAAACGCGTTTCCGTTCTACCAACCGACCGGCTTTCGAAGTCTGGCCTTGTCGCTGGGGTACAAGATCGACCGCCAGCCCACCGTCAACGTCAGCCTGGGTTCCGGCGCACTGCACTATCCGCTCCATCCGATCCGTCGACAGCCGCCGGCCAAGCCGTACAACATCGTCTTCCTGGTAGCCGAATCGTGGCGCGCCGACATGCTCGATCCGGAGATCATGCCGCAAACCTGGGCCCTGGCCCGGAAATCGAACTGGTTCAAACACCATTATGCCGGAGGGAACGGGACGCGGATGGCGATGTTCTCGTTGTTCTACGGCCTGTACGGGTGCTACTGGTTCAACTTCCTGGAGCAGAATCGCGGGCCGGTGCTCATGGATGTCCTGATCGACGCGAACTACCAGATGAGCATGTACACCAGCGCGAAGTTTACCTATCCGGAGTTCGACCGAACGATCTTCGCGCGAATCCCGCGGAACCGGCTGCGCGAGGGCGAGTCGCATCCCAAGTGGCGCCGCGACCGCGAGAATGTCGACCTGCTGCTCAAGTTTATCGACGAACGCGACCCGTCGCGGCCGTTTATGACGTTTCTCTTCTTCGAGTCGGCCCACGCCAACTATTACTTTCCGAAGGAGTGCATCATCCGAACGCCATACACGGAGGATCTGAACTACGCCACGATGAACCTCCAAAAGGACATCCCTCTGATCAAGAACCGCTACGTCAACGCCTGCCGGCACCTGGACACGCAATTCGACCGCATCCTGAAGTACCTCGCCGATCACAACCTGACGGACTCGACGATCGTCCTGATCACGGGAGACCACGGCGAGGAGTTCATGGAGAAGGGCCACTGGGGTCACGCCTCCACATTCAATGAATTCCAGACGCGCGTCCCGATGGTTCTGTGGGTCCCCGGCAACCCCCGAAAAGAGGTCGCCCACATGACCTGCCACATGGATGTCCCCGCCACGTTGATGCCGCTGCTCGGCGTGACGAATCCGCCGTCCGACTATTCACTCGGCTTCGACATGCTGGGCGACAAGGTTCGCGACTACGTCGTCATGGCCGAGTGGGACCGAGTCGCCTTTGTGGATCAGCAGTTCAAGGCGGTGTTTCCGGTCGGCGCGTACGACTTCTCGCGCGTCAAGATCACAACCAAGAACGACGAACCCATCGACAAGCCCGCGGAATTCTTCGAGAAGAATCGGCAACGGGTCGTGGACGTAATGAGACAGATGAAGGTCTTCAGCAGGCCGCAGCGGTCGTAGGCGACCTCGAAGGGCAATCCGTGGGTCGGACTCTTCCGCATGTCAATCCGCGCAGAATGCCGTCAATCGGAACCGCGACGTGAAGGGACCGGTCGGCGCCGATTCGAGTGGCTCGCTCCCTCACGATCGCGACTGTGATTCAGCGGCAATGACCGCAAATCTCCGCATCATCGTTTCTCCGGACGTTACGCCGTAGGGATCGATGCCGGCCTTGGCCCGTCAACGATGACAACCCGCGCGTCCGCAACCACGGGACGCCCACAGGATTCTCAGAACGACTGTGGTCTGCCGCCGCGATCTTCATTGAGAAGGCAAATCCGCGGGCTACCGCAACGTGGTTGTCGGAATACCTTGTCATCGGCGTCCGGATGCCGTCGGCAGCCATCGCGGGTGGTCGGCGCCGGCATCGTTGAGGCCCTTCGTGAGCATCCGCGGGTTGCGGCCGTCCGAGTCCATGACCCAGATTGCGGGTTGGCCACCGGTTTCGGCCCGGCAAAAGACGACCTCTCTGCCGTCAGACGATTCGCTTGAGCGGAAGTCCCACACGGGCGGGTCGGAGTGAGTCAGGACCTTCTCCCTCCCGTCGCGCGGGTCGAGCAGGCAGATCTCCGTGCCGCCTCGTGCCAGCTCCGGCTTGTAGTCGCGGTTGAAGTGGTCCACGTCCGGACGCTGGGGCTGATACTCCCAGGCCACCTTGGAGCCTGGCAGCCGTCGCGGGTAGAGAATACGACCGTCGTGCGTCCACGCCGGAACATTCGAGCCGCCCCCGCGCACGTTCGCGTTGCCGTATGTGGCGCCGAACCACATGGCCTGTCCGTGCGTCAGGACACGATGGTGGCTGCCGTCGGCGCGCCCGATGCAGACATCGGCCCAGTCGTGGCCGGGGTCCTTTTCGGGCAGGCAATCCACGTAGAGGATCCACCTTCCGTCCGGCGACCAGCTTGTCCCGAAGTAAATATGTCCGGGCGCCGCGGCCACCTTGACCCGCTTCGATCCGTTCACATCGCTGGTCCAGACCTGATATCCGCCCTCGCAGGCCAAATGGTAAGCGACTCGCGTGCCGTCGGGGCTCAGGCTAAGGCCATAAGGAAACCCGTCGCCCGCCTTCGTGAATTCCTTCGCGTCGGTGCCGTCCAGGTTCATGCTGAAGATCTGACCAACCCTGTCCCGGACGACCTGAACCAGCAACCGATCGTCGCTCAACAACAGCGCAGGCGTGTAAAAGACGGCCATCCGGTTCCGCGTGGCGATCTCGTTCAGCGAATGGCGTTTCAGATCGTGGATCCAGATATGGGTGGGCGTCTTCGTGTAGTACTCATCGAATGGCCGCCCCGGGCCGTCGCGACGGGCTTCCATACTGAGAAAGATCACGCGGTTGCCATCGGGGAAGAACCCACACGGCTGCCACGTAACCTGATTGGGCTCCTTGAAGTCGAAGATGTGAAGCCCCGTCCCGTCGGCGTTCATCATCGCCGTCTTGCCCTGGGAGACGAAGAAAAAGCGGTTGGGGGGCACAACGTCTGGTTTCTGGCCATTCGCTAGCGCTCGGTCCCACATTCCGGTCAAGACCAGAACCGCCGCGGGGACTGCAAGAAGGTTGCGGCGACCTATAGTTCGTTTCATGGACTTGATGTTCTCCCATGCTCGTTGGAGATCACAGCTTCTGCGGAGGGCACGGCCGGAATGTCTCGTGCCCCGGGACTCACCCTGACAGCCATCCCGGGTGGGCGAGGTCGTTGTGACGCACGCATATGCTCCGCACACGTCATTCACCGCCCCACCGGCCTGATGCCTTCCGGCGTCACGCGGATCAACTGTGCCAAGAGCGGTTGTCCCCGTTCTGCGTTCATATACGTAGCCAACACAACGTCCGGCTCGACCTCGACCATGCAGCCCATCGCCCACGCCGGATAATCGATCACCGTGCCGTCGTCCCAGTTCAAGCCGTCGTCACGGCTGATGTTGACGGAATATGACGGGTACCGATGGGCACATAGAATCACGCCTGATTGCGTCCGCACCATCGACTGGGCGTAGCCGGGGAACGTCGCCCGGACGGCCGCATCCCACGTGGCGCCCGCATCGTTCGACCCGCACTGCCACATCATCGGGCTATAGACCGGCCGGACCAGCACGGTCACGCGATTGCCGATGGCCACGCCGGTCGGTTCGGTCAGATCGAGCGAGCCGGGGATCTTTCCGCGCGGCGTGTCGCACCACGACGGCCGGTCGATCTCGATCGGCGCCGACCAACTCTTGCCGCCGTCGGTGCTGCGGATGACGAAGGCCTTGCAATGGAACGAACTCCAGGTCCGAACGTCGGTGAAGGTGTCGTTGTCTTCCTTCACGCCGCCCAACAGGAACCGCAAGAGTGTGCCGTCCTGCGTCGCGACGATGGGCCCGTACACCCCAAGGTTCTTCGGCTGTGCGGGCCAGTTCGGTGCAACGTGTGACGGCACCGGATCGGTCCACGTCCGCCCGTTGTCCGCCGATTCGGCGATCAGGATCTCGGGAACGGACTTCTTCACGTCGGCCTGCGGGCGATAGAGCATCACGATCAGCCGCCCGGTCGGCGTGCGAAACATCGAGTTGCCGTAGTCGGTGACCGTGCCCAGCTTGTCGGGCAGGTCTTCCGGCTTACCCCACGTGCGGCCCTTGTCCGTCGATCGGACGAGCTTGTTGCCCCCGGCGAGCAACACGTCGCCGTTGGGAGCAACGCACCCGCTGGGCATGTTCTCGCTGGAAAGCCCCACCGTGAAGCTGTGGCTGGGGATCTCAGCCCGATCCTTCCAGGCAGGCGGCGCTACCTTCTCGCCCGACACGCGGACGTTGCGGAACATGTACCAGCCGTAGCCGGCCAAGCCCACGCAGCCGCCCTCATAGGATGTGTCCGAGACGTCCAGGGCATTTCGCCCGTCAACCCAAACGCGGATTCGCGGGCCGTCGGCCGTCATGCGGACCTTGTACCAACGATCGGTCTCGCTGGGCACGCCGGGGACCCAAACGGCCTTGATGTTGCGAATGTAGCCGTCGCCGTCGACCTTGCCGATCGCCGCCCAGAAGTGCTTAGCACGGAGCTGTTGTCCGCCCCACGGGAAGTGGACGTAATAGAAGTGATCGGGATCGACCGCGCGAAAGATCAGCCCGGCGTCGCCCGTGCCCGTCTCTCGATAATTGCCGTTGAACTCGAACTCAGCGGTCAGGTTCTTGAAGGCCTGCACCGTGTTGAACGCCCGGCTGTGAAGATTGCGCTTGTCCGGCGGCCGGATGATGCCGTCCTTATCCTCGGTCCATGTGCCACCGGCAAAGCTCCATCCCTCGCCGATCTTCAAACGACCTTGGTCATCCCCGGATGAAGCCTCACCTTTCGCAAGGCGCCCGTCGGCCACGCCGATTCCGAGACACAGCGAAGCCGTCAGAAGTGAGTACGCCACGTGTCCTCTCATGTCACTTCTCCCGTCCGATGGGACCGAGCGATACCGGCATGCCATCGTTCATCCGTACGACATGTCGCGTAATAACGCTCCTGTCCGGATAAAGCGTGTTGAACGCGATCAGTTTGTCGGCAACCCGAACCAACTGGGGTCCGGCGTTCACGCCGCTCTCGATTATTCGCGGCTTCGACCAGTCCCGCCCGTCGGTGCTGACACGCATGACGCTGTGTTGGATCTTTTTCTGGAAGTCGTACTGGCGATAGGCAAGAACCCAGCAATCGCCGATCCGATAGAAAAGCGGCATGCGGCCTCTCTCATCGAGGGACTCCGGCACGGACCAACTCACGCCATCCTGAGAACGGGATAGATAGAATCCGTCGGACGACGACTTGCCCTCATCGGCACGAATGGCCGCAACGTAATTGCCCGGCCCAAGCTGGGCAACCGTGCATTCGGTCAACCCGCAATTGCCGTCCGACGGGGTTGGAAACGCCACGGGCTTGCCCCAGGTCTTGCCCTGGTCACTGCTCCAGATCACCAAAGCCCGACAGCCCTTATCGCCCCCCTCGTCGTAGAGACAGTAGGCCCAACGCCCGTCCTGCATGACACAGATCGGCCCGTAACCCCCGCGATTCGGGGAGGGCGCAAGAATCTCGTTCCGTGCGGACCACGTACGGCCGTCATCCTCGCTCCGCACCCACCACACGCGCTTTCGTTCCGGCCCGGTTGTGACGACCAGCAACAAGCCCTTATTCGGCAACCGGGTGAAGTATCCGCCGGACAGGTCCATGCCCGGCTCTTGGAGGGTCGAGATCGGCTCCCAGCTTCGGCCCTCGTCACCGCTTACGGCAACGCGAATGCTCCCGCTGTCGATATAGGACATCAGGATGCGACCATCCAGCGACTCGATCCACGTCGGCCACGGATCCCGACAGGGAAGTCGATCGCCCGAGAACGACGCCGCCCGGTCGGGGCGTGACTGAGCCGGCCCGATCTTCCGATCGCCGACGCGTTTGATCCAGTCCGCCGTCCACTTGACCGCCTCCGGATCGTCGTTGATGGTCAAGAAGACAATTCCCTGGATGCGTCCGGCGCAGGCCAGTTCCAGGGCGACGGCACATTGCTTCTCAAGCAGCTCCGGTGGAAAACGGCGGTTTTCGCCGTAGTCGTAGAGATAGAGGCCCACGATGATCGGCTTGCCGGGATACTGCCGTTCGCAGCGGGCGACGTTCTTCTCGAGATGGACAACGTCCTTCGCGTGCCACGTCCAAAGATTGATGACGTCCAGCTCTTTGATGTAGTCGCTCATCCCTTTTCGGTCGAAACTCATCGTGTAGAGAACGCCCCACACTTTGATTCGGGCATTGGCCTCGCCCAGCAACTCGCGGAGTTGGCGAATGTGTTCCGGCTTGAAGCCGCGATCGATCTTGACGGTGCTCATGTCATCCAACAGCACCCCTTGGATCTGTGGGTACTTGTCCGCCAGCTTGCGAACTCGTGCGGCGCTGCTCCGATAGTCGAAGGGGCGATCGGAATGTTCGCCCTCCGGCGTGATTTCCCAGGCGATCCGGCGCGCGGCGGCGACCTGCCGGGTGAGTTCCTCAGCCTTTTGGTCGTCGTTGGGCAGTCCCAATCCCGCCATCACGACGTTCGGAACATCTAGTAACCGCGCCCGCTCGGCCGGCGACGCCCCGGCGAACGTGGCCACGGTGTGCGGTCCGGGCTTGACCATCTCCGGATTGCCCCAGACCCAAAGAACGTCTCGGATGCGGCCGGCAGGTTCCGGCTCGGCCGCGATCGCGACGGAAACAGGGCCGACGGGTCCGCGAAGCACGCATGCCGCTGCCACGAACATGAGAAGGGATGACCAGAGTGTCATGGATTGTGTCCTCCAAGTCTGGATTGAGGTTTCTGTCCAACGTCGGGGCGGTCAGAGCCCCTCCGCACCGGTTGTCTGCGTGGGAATTCATCCTCGCGCCGACACGTTTGTCACCCGACCCGGTGATCAAACACGGCACGACCTACGGTCCGGCGGTTCCGCACCTGTTGGGCGCGGCGGTTCGCCTCTCCGCCGGAGGGCATACAGGATAGTCGCCCAGGCATGAATTGTTCTACCCCTTCTCGAATGACCGTCACAGGGGTTCGACTGAAGGCGTCGGAGATGCGCCTTCATTCTTACGGCCACCGTGGAACAAACAATAGAGCGTCGGGACAACGACGAGCGTCAGTACGGTGGCCACCATCAGTCCGAATGCCACCGCGATGGCCATCGGGCGCCACCACTGAACCGACTCACCGCCAACATCCCACCGCAGGTATCGGAAGTTGAAGTTAATGCCGATCACCATGGGCACCACAGCCAGCGTCGTGGTGATCGCGGTCAGAAAGACCGGCCTCAATCGCGTCATGCCGGCCCTCACACTTGCCTCGATTATGGACATGCCCCGAGCCTGCAACTGGCGCGTGTAGGCCAGCAGAACAATGGCGTTGTTGACGACGACGCCCGCCAGGCTGATCGAGCCGATCCCCGTCATGATGATGCCGAACGGAATGCGGAAGACGAGCAAGCCCAGCATCACGCCGATCAGCGACAGGATCACCGTCGTCATGATAATGAACGGTATCCGCAAGCTGTTGAACTGACTGACCAGGATGAGGGCGATGCCGAACAGAGCGGCCACGAAGGCCTTCTTGAGGAAGGCGCTTGCCTCATCCTGCTCCTCGTTCTCGCCGGCGTACTTGAGGGTATAGCCGGCCGGAAGCGGCATGGCGCTCAGCCGCTTCCGGACGTCGGCCAGGACCTCGGTCGCCAGCCGGCCCTCGGCGTCGGCCAGCACGGTGATCACCCGTTGCTGATCGACCCGCTCAATCGTGCCCTTGCCGCCCGCGTAAACGAACTTGCCGATCGACGAGAGCGGCACGGGCTGACCGTTCAGGTTGGGCACCTGAAGCCGGTAAAGATCGTCGATCCGACGGCGATAGGCCGGCGGCAGGCGAACGGTGATGTCGTATTCGTCCTCGAATTGGCGGTAGATGCTCACCTTGCGCCCCCAGAACGCCGTCTTGAGGAAGTTGCCGACGACGTTGGTATTGACGTTCAGCAGCATCGCCCGGCGCCGGTCGACAATAAACTGAAGCTCCGGCTTGGCCTGCTCGTAATCCTGACGCAGGTTCACCAGCCCCGGCACGTCCGCGATCCGCTGTTGAACGTCATCCGCAATTCGCGTGAGAACCTTGAAGTCGTCCCCCCCAATCTCGATTTCCACGGGCGCCCCCCGCGGCGGACCGTGCTCCTGTTTCTTCACTTTCACCTCAACGCCGGGCAGCTTCGGTATCTCCGCCCGGATCTGACGGACCACTTCCTCGCTCGAGCGCGGACGGTCAAGGAAATCGTGGAAGTCCAGGCTGATCCTGGCCGCATGGGTACCCCCCAGACTCCCGCCCATGCCACGGCCGGTATCCGCCCCCTTGCCCACATTCGTCACATAGTTGCGCAAGTCTCGCTTATACTTGACGACAATGGCCTCCACGAGACGAGCCCAGCGGTCCGATTCCTCCAGACTGGTCCCCTGTGCCCCTTTGAGATTGATATAGGCACGTTGGGGATCGACCTCCGGAAAGAACTCCACGCCGTGCCCAAATCGCGCATAGGCAACCGATAACGCCCCGAGAATCATGAACGCCAAGGTTAACGTCGTCCACGGATGCGCCAGGCTTAGCCGCAACAACTGCTCATACCGCCGCATGAAGCGCTGTCCCAGCGATCCGTAGTCGGGCTGCGGCACCAGCTTGAGCATCGTGGCGGCCATCGTGCAGTTGATAACCAAGGCAACGAACAGCGAAGCGGCGAGCGTGACGATGAGCGTGATCGGCAAGAACTTCATGAACTCGCCGATGATCCCCGGCCAGAAAATCATCGGTAGAAACGCCGCCTGCGTCGTCAGCGTGCTGGTGATGACAGGCCAGGCCACCTCGCCCACCCCATCCATTGCCGCCTGGATGTTCGACTTGCCCTCCTGACGGTGCCGGAAGATATTCTCGACCACCACGATGGCATTATCAACGAGCATGCCCTGCGCAAGGATCAGGCTGAAGAGCACGACGATGTTCAACGTGATCCCCATGAGATGAAGGATTGCGAAACTAAGCAGCATGGACAACGGGATCTCCGTGGCCACGATGAGGCTCGACCGCCAGTCCATGAAGAGGAAGAGGATGCCGACCACCAAAACGAGTCCGGTGAGAACGTTGTTCTCAAGGTCATCAAGCATCGAACGGATGTCTTTCGACGCGTCGAGCGTGATGCTGTAGGTCACGCCCTTGGGCAGGTATTGCTCGGCCTTGGTCAGCATCGCCTTGACGGTGTCCGCGACGGTGATAATGTTGGCGCCGACGCGTTTCTGGATCGACAACGTGACGCACTCCTGACCGTTGAGCCGCGAGCGTCCTTCGCGGTCCTTGAACGTGTCACGAACCTTCGCCACGTCGGTCAGGTAGATCGGCTTGCCCTCCCGCACGGTCAACAGAAGATGATCGACATCCTCCGGCCTGACGAATTCACCCGGCACTCGAACGGTGAACTTCGCCTCGGCGGCGTCGACGTTGCCGCCGGTGATGTTGACGTTTTCCGAGGGAATGAGACCGATCAGCTCGGGGATGCTGATCTTGTAAGCCACCAGCCGGTCGGGATCGAATTCCAGGCGGATCTCCCGTTCCAAGGCCCCGAGGACCTCGACTTCCAGCACGCCCGGAATGGTCTCAAATCGGTCTTCAAGCTCTTCGGCGATTTCCTTAAGCTGGACCGGACTGATCGGACCGCTGAGGTTAATCACCATGATGGGAAAGTCGGCCACGCTGATCTCGTTGAGCGTCGGCGCCTCGATCTCATCCGGCAGGTCGGGACGGGCCTGATCGATCTTGTCGCGGACCCGTTGAAGAGCGTCGTCGATGTTGATCTCCGGCAGGAACTCGATGAGGATGAGGCTCATCCCCTCGGCGCTGCTGCTGCGGATCTCCTTGACACCCTTCAACCCCTGAAGCTTCTTCTCAAGCTTCATCGTCACCGCCGTCTCCACGTCCTCCGGGCTAACGCCCTCGTAGATCGTGGTGACGATCACATAGGGAATCGGGACATCGGGTTCGCTCTCACGCGGAATCGTGACATAGCTGTACGAGCCGAAGACAAACAGCAGCAGGATCATCACCCAAACGGTGGTGCGGTTCTGGATGGCCAGATTGCTGACGATCACGCCGTCACCTCGCCGCGCGAATCGGGCTGCCGTCACTGACCATCCGCTGCCCCGCGACAATGAGCCTGTCGCCCGCCTTGAGCCCGGAGGTGACGTGGACGCGATCGCTGGTAATCAGACCGATCTCGATCTTCCGGGACTTGGCCTTCCCGTCCTCCTCCACGTAGACCTGATATCCGTCCTCGGTGGGAATGACCGAAACCAGCGGAATCATGATCGCCTGCGGAATGTTCCGGCGGAGGAGTACGACCCGGACGATCTGTCCCGATCGGGCCCTTCGCCGGTGATTGTCGGCCGTGATTTCCGTGCGAAAGGTCCGACTTGCATCGTCGCCTTTCGCACAGATATAGGTGACCTCACCCTGAAGATCGTATTCCTCAACGGCGTCGACAATCACCCGAGCCTTCTGACCCACTTTGACATGGGACACGTCGCGCTCGGGCAGGTTGACGATCACCTTCAGCCGATCGACTTCCACAATCTCCGCCACGGGAGTCCCCGGCCCGACGTACTCACCCAACTCAGGTAAGATGTCGTTGAGGACCCCGCCGACCGGCGAGCGGATCACCGCACGTCTCAACTGCTCACGGGCCAGATCCACCGCCGCCTTGCTCATCTGAACGGCCGCCTCGGCGCGATACATTTCGATGTTGGTGGCCACGCCGCGATCGTCGAGTTCCTGGTATCTTTTCAGTTCTCGTAGATTCAACTCATGCTGCGCAACTGCTTGGTCGTAGGTGGCCTTCAGAATGTCCGTGTTGAGCCAAATCAACGGCTGGTTCGGCTCGACGTCCGTCCCCTCCGTCGATCCGATCTTCTCAATTCGACCGGCCACCTCAGCCGAGACCTTGACGATGCGGTAGGCCTGCAACACCGCCGGCAACCGCATCTCGTCCGGCTGCTCCGCCACGGGCACAATCGTTTCGATCTTCACATCGATGACGGGAGCGGTCGTCTGTTGGCCTTGCGAGCCGGCCGAGACCGGCCAGAAGGCGATGGCCGCGATGACGGCCCCACCAACCGCCAAAACAATGACCGGACCCAGCCGCCCTCTCCAGCGAGCACGCGGGCGCGGCGATTCGGGCGTCGCCTGGACCGCACCCGCCGAGGGACCGCCAAGTTCCTCCAGCTTCGGCGGTTGAGGCCGAGATCTTCGATCTTTGACAATGGTACTCATATACACACAACCCCATCGGGGCGGTTGTCAGCCCCCTTCCCTTTTCCGCTGTCTACCGAGGCCATCCAACAGAAGTTCCGTCATGTCGAGAATGCCTGCCTCCAACTGGTTTCGATCACTTACCCGAAAGTACGGCGGGCTGAATCCTTCGCAGGCCATCGTCATCAACCAAGCCGTACGCTTCGCATCCATGTCCTTTCGGAAAAGGCCTTGCTCTTTTCCCTCCACGATGACGCCGGACACCAAATCCACGCACCTGTGAAAGAACTCCTCGTCTTGATGGGAGAACATGGCGGCGGCCTCCCCCCATATCTCCGGGGCATGCGGCGCCTCGTGGTGATAGTCCCACACGAAGAGAAGGGATTTCATGCACATCTCTCTGAGTTTTGCGTCGGCCGGCAGATCGCTTTTTGCGATCTCCGACAGAAGGCCCAGTACCCTGCTGCGCAGCTCGTTACTGATCTCTGCGAAGATCGCCTCCTTGCTGGTGAAATGTAAGTATAAGGCCCCCTTAGAGATGCCTACACGACGGGCGATATCGTCCATCGTCGTCTTCTTGAACCCATAATGAAGGAAAAGCCTCCCAGCCTCCTCCAGGATCCCCCGACGCACGTCGACCGAGCCATTGCTCGCAGTGATTGACCGACTGACCAATTTCGTTCTCCAGTCAACATTATACCACGGCTTGGCAGCCAAACAAGCAAGCAGTCTGTCGGTTCTTGTCGTCAGCGCCCCGTCTTTTGACATAACCGGCTCAACCCGTTAGGTTTGCAGGAGATGTCGTAGCCATGTACAGGAGAAGACCGAATGCCACGATCCTTTCTGGGTGCCCCCGTCAGCCTGTTGGTTGTCTGCCAGACCCTGCTGGCTCAGGCGGGCGACAACGTCCCATGCGAGAAGGTCGAAAACGTCCCTTACGGCACGTGGAAGGATCGCGATCTCACCTTTGACGTACTGACCCCGGTCGGGGCGAAGGTCAACAAGGGAATCATCTTGGTCGCCAGCGGCAGCTTCAAGAGCCACAAGGAAGACTACAGCAAGCCGCTTACGGGTTGGGCCGGCGAGTTGCTGAAGGGCAAATACACGCTCTTCATCGTGTACCACCCCAATTTCGAAGAGGGAGCGTTCGTCCCCGACATGGTCAAGTGCGTGGACCGCGCGGTTCGATTTGTGCGAAGCCAAGCGGCCAAGTATGAGGTGGACCCCGCTTACATGGGACTCACAAGCGGGTCAAGCGGCGGCCACCTGGCGCTCATGGTCGGCTTGCGAGGCGACGACGGGGTCAAGGACAGTCCGGACCCGGTCATGCGGGTGTCCAATCGCGTTCAGGCCCTGGTGGTTTGGTATTCGCCCAGTGACATGTTGAACTGGATGACGGAGAACAGTTGGGCCCGAGGAGAAGGCCCGCCCGTCAAGCAGTGCGAGGAGTTCATGGGAGTCAAGGGCGACGACCTGACACGTGTCCTTAAGGAGATGTCCCCCATTCAATACGTCACGCCTGACGACCCGCCCACACTCATGCTGCACGCAACCGGCGACGTGGTTGTACCCATTTTTCAATCCTTTCGATTGGAAGCGGCGCTGGAGAAGGCCGGCGTCCCCAACTTCCTGATCATTCACAACGGTATCGGCCACAACCGTGGCGCCGAAATGTTCAAAGAGTATGACCCCGTACGGTCATGGTTCCGCAAGTATCTGATTCAGAAACACCGGCCTATGAGGTCCGCATCGAAGCCGGTAGAATAGGTTGTCATGTCGCTTGATGTCGGACACCGCCGTATAATGCACGTCCATGACGCTCATGGCAGAAAAGGGTGGCCCATCACCAGAGGCGCAACCTCGATCCTTCTTTGCGCGCGTTAGGATTCGCAACTACAAGAGTATCGGAAGGTGCGCTGTTCCGCTTAGACCGCTGAGCGTGTTGGTCGGACGAAATGGATCGGGCAAGAGCAATTTTCTCGATGCCCTGCGATTCGTCGCCGAAGCATTGCAGACCTCGCTCGATCACGCCATCAAGTCCCGAGGAGGAATTGACGAAGTCAGACGCCGAAGCACCGGACACCCGCGGAATTTCGCCATCGAACTGGACATGAATCTTCCAGAGTGGAACGCCGCCACCTACGGTTTCGAGGTCGCTGCAAGAACACAAGGAGGATTCATCGTCAGGCAGGAACGATTGAAGATACGCGATCCTCGCGGTGAGACGATTGCCGGCTATAGACTTGAAGAGGGACGACTGAAGCATTCCACTCTTGATGCCATGCCCCCGGCCGCCGCCGACCGCCTGTACCTGGTGACCGCTGCCGGACTCCCCGACTTCCGCGGTGTCTACGACGCCTTGATGTCGATGGGCTTCTACAACCTTAACCCTGACGCGATGAAGGAACTTCAAAGCCCGGATGCGGGAGAACTGCTTCACCGAGATGCCGGCAACATCGCTAGCGTCATCGGACGACTCAGCGCCGATCAGCCGAATGTCAAAGATCGCATCAGATCCTATCTGAGCACCATCGTCCCTGGTATCGCCGATGTGAATCGGGTGGCGTTGGGTCCTCGGGAGACACTGGAGTTTCGCCAAGAAGTCGTTGGCTCAGAACACCCGTGGAAATTCTACGCCGCTAGTATGTCCGATGGGACTCTCCGAGCATTAGGTACTCTGGTCGCCGTTACTCAATTGGCCGACCGGAAGCGGGCCGTGAGCTTGGTTGGCATCGAAGAGCCCGAGACCGCCCTTCATCCCGCAGCAGCCGGTGCCCTAATGGATGCCTTGCGCGAGGCCGCCTCTCACACGCAGGTTCTTGTGACAACCCATAGTCCCGATCTACTTGACCAGGTCGACCCAGAGCAAGACGGCCTCCTCGTCGTTTACTCAACGCAGGGCGATACCGGAGTTGCCCAGGCGGATCGGCCGAGCTTGGAGGCCTTGAGAAGACATCTCTATACCGCAGGCGAACTCCTACGCATGGACCAGATAGCTCCTGACCAGGATGATGTGAGGCGTCAACTTGAGATGGAGTTTGGCATTGATGAGGAGAAGGTGTGAACCGCCTGCGCGTTGCAGCAATTGTCGAAGGCCACGGCGACGAAAAGGCAGTACCACTGCTTCTACGACGCATCTGGACCGAACTCCTCGGCGGCGAGTACATCGATGTCATCAGGCCAATTCGGCATCCACGAGCCAGACTTGTCCAAAAAGGTGAACTTGAGAAGGCCGTACAACTGGCGGCGCTCAAGCTGAGCGGATCGAACCCATGCTCTGATGCGGGTTTGGTGCTGATCCTGATCGACGCGAATTCTGACGCCCCCTGCATGCTCGGCCCCCGGTTGCTCGATTGTGCCAAGGCGGCAGCCCCACACGTCGACATCGCGTGTGTGCTGGCAAATGTGGAGTATGAAACGTGGTTTGTTGCCGCGGCTCAGTCGCTCTGCGGCCACCTCAGTCTTGCTCCCGAAGAGAGCCTGCCCGAGGATCCCGAATCCTCACGCTTGAAGAAGGCATGGATCGAGAAGCGATACAAAGGAGTGAAATACAGCGAAACGATCGACCAACCTGCCATGACCGCTGACATGGACCTGTCGCTCTGTCGCCGGCGCTCGCCTTCGTTTGACAAGCTTTGCCGCGAACTTGAGAAACGATTCAGGATGTGAACGGCCGCACTACCGTTCTCGATTCGCGCGCCGTCGGTCAATCTCGTTCAGCAGTCGTTTTCGCAGTCGAATGGCTTCCGGCGTGACCTCGACCAATTCATCGTCCTCGATGAACTCCAGAGCCAGTTCCAGCGTCAAGATCCGCGGCGGCTTGAGAACAACCGTCTTGTCCGATCCGGCCGCTCGGATGTTGGTCATCTTCTTGGCCTTGCACACGTTGACTTGGATGTCGTCGTCATGACAGTGCTCGCCGACCACCTGGCCCGCATAGACCTGATCGCCGGGCTTGACGAACATGGTGCCCCGATCGGCCAGGTTGTCGAGGGCGTAGGCCCGGACCTGACCGGCCTCGCTGGCGATGAGAACACCGTTCGCCCGGCCGGGAATGTCGCCCCGCATCGGCCCGTATTCGTCAAAGTTGTGGTGGATGATGGCGGTGCCGTTGGTGGCCGTCATGAGCCGGTTTCGAAGGCCGATGAGGCCCCGCGCCGGAACGGTAAACTCGATATGGGTGTACTCCTCGCGGGCCTCCATCTTCGCGCAGATCGCGCGCCGGCTCCCCATCAATTCCATGACCGAGCCGATGTGCTGGGAGGGCACATCGATCACGCAGAACTCGATGGGCTCGGTCTTGACGCCGTCCTTCTCACGGAAGATCACCTTGGGCTTGCCCACGGCCAACTCGTACCCCTCGCGCCTCATGTTCTCGACGAGCACCGACAGGTGAAGCAATCCGCGTCCTGAAACGTGAAACTCCTCCGGCGTCGGACCGGGCTCGACCCGAAGAGCCACGTTCCGCTGAAGCTCCTTTTCCAGACGCTCTTTGATGTGTCGACTGGTTACGAACTTGCCGCAGCGCCCGGCAAAGGGCGAATCGTTGACGCGAAAGGTCATGTGCAAGGTTGGTTCGTCGACGCGAATCCCCGGCAGCGGGGCCGGCCGCTCCGGATCCGTCAGCGTGTCTCCGATGTCGACGGACTCTAGGCCCACGACCGCGCAGATGTCCCCCGCAACGACCTCATCCACCTTCTGCCGCCCGAGACCGTCAAAGACATAGAGCTCACCGATCTGCCGGATGTGCTGAGCCCCATCGGCCTTGGCGACGGCAATGGGAGAATTCGTTCTCAGCGTGCCACCGAAGACTCGCCCGATGCCGATGCGTCCCACATAATCGTTGTAATCCAACGTCGTCACAAGCATTTGCAGCGGCGCACCGGGATCCGCTTTGGGCGCCGGTACACGAGCGAGAATCGTCTCGAAGAGAACGGAAATATCGTTCCGCCGCTCCTCGGGCTTGAGCGTGGCGTAGCCCTCCGTCGCCGATGTGTATATCGTGGGGAATCCCAACGTCTCCTCATCCGCGCCCAACTCGATGAACAGGTCGATCACCTCGTCGAGGACATCCGCCGGCCGAGCGTCTTGACGGTCGATCTTGTTGACGACAACCACCGGATGCAGGCCGCACTCGAATGCCTTGCGAAGCACAAACCGCGTTTGTGGCATGGGGCCTTCGAAGGCATCGACCAAGAGAAGGGCTCCGTCGGCCATCTTGAGGACGCGCTCCACCTCGCCGCCGAAGTCGGCATGCCCCGGCGTGTCGATGAGATTGATCTTGGTGCCCTTGTACCGAATCGCGATGTTCTTCGCGAGAATCGTGATGCCCCGCTCTCGCTCGAGGTCGTTCGAGTCCAGGATTCGCTCGCCTTTGAGTTGAAACTCGCGAAACTGCCCGCACTGCCGCAACATCTGATCAACGAGCGTGGTCTTGCCATGGTCCACGTGCGCAATGATGGCGACGTTGCGAATATCGGCATGAGTCAAAACGGGGTCTGACATAGACTACGTTTCGCGGCCTCGCCGCGTATCCCGGCGTGCGGTTTGGTGCGGACCCACGCGCATCGTCTTCTCCTTGCCGCCAGGACCCGTCCGGCAATCCGCGGCCGCACCCCCCGGCGTGATGACGCGTAATAGCCTACTGAATTCAGGCATGCGGAGCAATGAGCGGAACGAATTCGCCGCGACGCAAAGGGGGTCGGTGACGACCGGACCCGAAAAACGGGACACGGCGATCGTCTCGGAATCAGGTCAGGCGCGATACAGTGAACGAATCGCCGCGATGACCTGATCCTGTTGGGCTTCGGTCAGGCCCGCGAAGCTGGGTAGCGAAAGGCCCTGGGCGCCGATGCGGTCGGCGACATGGCCGCCCACCCTTTCGGCATCGGCATAGACGATCATCTGGTGAAGCGGCGCCCAGATGGGCCGCGTCTCGATGCCCTGTTCGCGGAGGCCTCGCATGAGATCGTCCCGCGAACGACCGAAGACAGCCTCGTCGACGAGAACAGTGGTGAGCCAGTCCGACGAACAGGTGCCGGGCTCATCCGACGGTAAGGTGATCCCAGGGATCTCCGACAGGCACTGATAGCGCATTGCAATCCGGTGCTTTCGTGCCAGAATCTCATCGAGCGATTCAAACTGAGCCAGGCCGATTGCCGCCCCGACATTGCTTAATCGATAGTTGTAGCCGACTTGGTCGTGTATGTAGCCCGGACCGGGCAGCTTCGCCTGATTGAGCAAATGCTCCGCTCGTTCAGCCAGTATGCTGTCGTCCGTAGCGATCACGCCGCCGCCGGCGGTCGTAATCAGCTTGTTGCCGTTGAAACTGAAGCACCCCGCCCGGCCAAAGGTGCCCGCCTGCCGACCGTCCACCGTGGCCGTAAAGGCCTCGGCCGCGTCCTCGATTAGGGGAACGTCATAGCGGCGAGCTGTCTCAATCAGAGAATCGAGACGGCAAGCACGCCCAATGATGTGGGCCGGCAGGACGGCTGCCGGGCGTTTTCCGGCATCGCATCGCTTCTTAAGCTCCGCAGCCATCAGGTCCACATCCACATTCCAATGAGCGGGGTGGGCGTCAATGAGCACGGGCTCGGCATTCAGATACCGGATCGGATTCGCGGTGGCCACAAACGTCAGATCACTAACCAGGACCCGGTCATCCGCCTTCACACCGATGAGCCGTAAGACCAGATGGAGGGCGCTGGTGCCACTGGCACATGTCACCACATGACGCACCCCGAGGTAGGCGGCCAAAGCCTCAGAGAAGCGCCGGTTAAACTCACCGCCCCCCGCCAACCAGCCTACATCAAGGCATTCCTGCACATAACGTCCCTCACGACCTGTGACGAATGGGGCAAAAAGGGGAATCATCGCACGTACCTTAGAACCGATCGCCCCGACTTGGCGTCTAAACATATATAGAGCGAAGCCAAGAGGCGGTCTTGCGATCTCATCGTCTAATACGAAGTAATTCGGCGAGGTCTGTTTGTCTACTCAAGATTTGGTCGATATACTCTTTACGGAGGCGCAGTAGTAAGGCAATTCCACTTCGATTGCCCCCGAATGAGGGAATATGTGCCTTCGCGTCCCTTCCGCAGGAAGTGTGTGCTGGGTGATGGCCATGTATCCGTGCGACGACCGCAAGCGTGGACCACTCGGATTTCTGAGGATCGCGATCTTTCTGCAAGTCCTTCCGTCATCTGTTCTTGTGAGCTCCGCCGACGCCCAACTGATGTCGCGCGGCGTTGGCCGAGGGGCATATAAGCCCAGCCAGTACGTCGGCTCATTTGACACTGGCGTGGTCAACTCGGGGACGTCGCAAGCCCAGTGGATGGCAATGCGCAATCGCATGAATCAAAGGTCGCGCGCCGAATTCGCCAGGCTAGGCGGCACCGAAGGCGGAGTCGGATACGCCAGGGGCAGGGGCTACACGGCCCCCAGTGTGTCTGAACAAAACGAAACGCCCATGGGAAGGCCCTCGACGATTGTTAGGGGATACGACGGAGATAGTCTGGGTGCATACTCCCGATCCAGAGGGAACTATGGCTACTCCTCGCAACGGTACGTGTCCCCGAGTGTCGTGGACATTCTTGCCAGGGGCGGAGGCTTCAGCAACCTGCCCCCCGCCCCGATCGGCGACAAGACACTTGAAGAAGGGGCATTGCCGCTGCCACGGCTTTTCGAAGGGGAAGGTTCCCATTTGGAGAATTGGGCGAACACGACGGTCGGCGGACTTATATCCACGGGTCAGGCCCAGCTCCGGAAGAAGGAGTGGGCCGGGGCCCGCCACAGCTTCGAGTTGGCCAGATTGGTTGACCCGAACGCGCCGGACGCCCGAGTGGGCCTTGTGCAAATCGAGTTGATGATGGGCAACTACAACAAGGCCACCCAGATGATTCGTGATCTGGGAAACCGTTGCCCGCAGGCACTGAGCAGTCGGTTTGACATCTCAGTCTGGCATGAGACGACAGAGGCCTACGACGAGTTCCTTAGAAACTTCCGCCAACAGGTTGCAGGTTCTGCGACGGCCAACGAAATGGTGAGTGTTCTCTCCGCCTATGTCGCATGGACCACGGGTGACGTGCAAGTAGCCCTGAGCCAAATCCGACAGGCAGCCCGGCTCGTACCGCACGAGCAGGCGTGGGTAAACTTGGCCAGAGCCTTGGAGTCGCTCGGAGCGTTGCCCAAGTCCGGCGCCGCATCCCGGACGGCCTCGGTACGGTAGCTCTGACCGGAAACGGACACCCCGGCGCAGTAGATGTAGATGTCGAACGGTCTCGCGGGCTTTCTCGTGGCCGCTCGCGGAACGCTGTGGGAGAGTCGATACCACGTGTTTGACGCTCGGCATATGATCTTCCTGTTTGTATAATGCGCCGGCTATGTCGAGTTTGACTCCCAAGGTGCAACCTTCCACGCCTTCCCCCCAAACGTTCCGAAGCCGGTTTCCTCTCTGGTGGCCGAGACTCGCCTCCTTCGTGATCTACCAGGTGCTCTTCGCGCTGAGTTACGTGCTGAGCTACGGCTTGGCCTATAATTTCCGGTACGACCTTGACCCGTTCTTCAAGTACTTCCTGCCGCTCCTGCCGCTGAACGTATTGATCAAGGCGATCGTCTTTGGAGCGTGGCGGCTCTATCGTGCATGGTGGCGTTATGTCGGCTTGCGTGATGTCGCCGCGGTGCTTGGTGCGAGTTGGGCAAGTTGGGCTGTCTTCCTCCTCTGCTGGATGTTCGGTGAATACACCAAGCTGGGGCCGGAGGGCATGCCCAACCTCCGTCCGCAGTTGGTGTTCGTCCTGGACTATGGGCTCACCGTGGCCCTGGTCTGTGGCGCACGCGTCGCCGTTCGTCTGTATCGAGAGGAATTCCGCCCTGTTGCGTCCGGCGGACCCGCTGCGGTTCTGATTATCGGCGCAGGTGATGCCGGAGAGATGGTCCTGCGAGAGATCTTGCGCATGCCGGTGGAACGATACCGTGTGGTCGGTTTCATCGATGATGATCCGGCGAAGCGCCGGGCGCGAATCCATGGCGTGGATGTCCTCGGCACAACTTCCGAAATTGGCGAGATCTGCGCCCGGCACGACGTCCAGGAAATCCTGATCGCCATGCCGGAGGCGACGCGAAAGGAACTCCGCAGGGTCGTCGAATGTTGCCAGGGTACACCGGTCCGGTTTCGAATGGTTCCAGGTCCCGAGGAGCTTCTTCGCGGCGACCTGACGATCAGCCAACTGCGCGAGGTCAAGATTAACGATCTATTGGGACGCGAAGAGGTGGCCTTGGACCTCGAGACCATCGCTCAATACTTACGAGGAAAGCGGGTTCTCGTAACCGGCGCGGGCGGATCGATCGGCTCCGAACTGTGCCGACAGATCCTCCGCTTCAACCCGGAACATCTCGTGATGATCGAACAGGCGGAGAACAATCTGTTCGAGGTGGAACAGGAACTCCGGGGCCGACATTCCGACGCACTCTTGCGATCACATATCGCGGATATTTGTGACGTGCGACGAATGGAACAGGTCTTCAACTTGGAAAAGCCGGAGGTGGTCTTCCATGCGGCCGCCCACAAACACGTCCCGCTCATGGAAGCCAACCCCGGCGAGGCGGTTAAAAACAACATCCTCGGCAGCAAGATCGTCGCCGATGCCGCACTGGCTTGCCGCTGTGAAAAGTTCGTCATGATCTCCACCGACAAGGCGGTCAATCCCTCCAGTGTCATGGGATGCACGAAGCGCGTGGCGGAGATGTACATCCAACAGCTCTGTCCAGGCGGCCCGACACAGTTCGTCACCGTTCGGTTCGGCAATGTGTTGGGCAGCAGCGGAAGCGTCGTACCCATCTTTCAAAGGCAAATCGCCGCCGGTGGACCGGTCACCGTGACTCACCCCGACATGGTTCGTTACTTCATGACCATTCCGGAGGCCGCCCAACTCACGCTTCAGGCAGGGGCTATCGGACATGGCGGCGAGATCTTCCTGCTGGACATGGGCGAGCCTGTCAAAATCCTCGACCTTGCCAGGGAACTGATTACCTTGAGCGGACTGCGTCCTGGCGAGGACATTGACATTGTGTTTTCGGGCATCCGACCGGGCGAGAAACTCTTCGAGGAACTCAGCATTCGTGGGGAAGACATCGCGCCGACTCCGCACCCCAAAATCGGCGTCTGGAAGAGACGACCCGAAGATCACACCGTCGTCTGCCAAGCCATCAGCGATCTGGTCCGGTTGGCTGAAGAAGGAAACACCGCCGCCATCCGGGACCGGCTCAGGCACGTCGTGAGAGAATACCGCTAGCCGGATAGTCCCTCCGCAAGACGCCGGAAACCGGTCGGTCGCGCCTGAACTCGGCGACCCCGAATCAGACCCATCAGGGTTTCGCCGGTTCTTTCTTGCGGGGATCGAAGAGGGCGTCCAGAGCGGTTCGAAGCGTGTACATCGGACGACCCACCATATTCGGTTTGCTCAGGGGGCCCGTGATCGCGATCTCCATGATCTCCCGACTTGCCCCGCGAGCCAACTCCAAAAGCAACGGCAGACGCGGCAACTCGTGCGGACTTCCCGTGATGAACCGCAAATCAAGTTCCTCGGTGTCGGTGTTCATCCATCCTTTGCCGAGCATGGATAGGGAACGGCCTTTCAACTCAATCGTGTCGAAGTGCAGACGATTTCCTTGGATCTCAAACGTCGCGTGTGCGTCGTGGAACGCGTTCTCATCGGGAATAGTAAAATTGATGGCGCTCAGCATGGCCAGAACAAACGGCAGCTTGTACATCTGGGCCTTCCCGATGTGGGCTTCTCCCGTTCCCTGCCGGCTTTCGGCTTTCCCGCTGACGCCGCTGAGATACAGCCGGCCGTCGATGTAACCGGTCGCGGGGGTGGGCGGTACATCCTTGGGGCGCGTGGCGTTCAGAAAAGGTCCGAGCTCCATATCGCGAGCCACCAATCGGAGCGCATAGCCCGTCTGGCCGCTGCCCAAGTGGACTTGTCCGAACCCAACAGCCTGACCTCCGTAAGCCTTACCCGCGAGCTGGTCGAAAACCAGGAGATCGCTGCCCGCGTCTCGGCGAACCCGGCCGGTAACGTCGGTCAAAACGCGTCCGTTTACCGCAATGCGCTTGACGTCCAGCGTTCCGTCGAAGGTCATGTCGGAACCGTCGGCCGCCGCGGTGCCCGATCCGCCGAGGCTTCCTTCGATTTGAGACGCCTGGAACCCCGCATCCAGGGTGGCGTTGTGCAATGTGATTCGTCCGCGATAGTCCCACCGCATCGGACGATCGGATCCGACCCGATAGGCGAGCTCACTCAAATCCAGATCGAACGAACCGGTCGGTTTGATTACCTGCCAGACTTCGCCCATGCGTTTCGGCAGGGCTTTCCGAAGCGACTCGCCGAAAGGCATGTCTCGGACGCCCAGGACCATCCGCCCGGTCCGCTCGTTGCCCACCAGTGGAATCTGACCACTGAGACGAACGTACCCCGCCCCATGCCGGGCCGTCATTTCGCTCAACTGCACGCGATCGTTATTCAGGTGGATCCGTCCGCGCACATCGTCGACGGGCAACGGAAGACCCTTGTAGCACAGGCTGTTGCCGAGCGCTTCAATGGACGTGTCGTGCGCGCTAAGCTGCTCGGTTCTCGCTTCCGTTCGACGGATGTGGGTACGGATGTTGATCTCGCCTCGCGGAGCGAAGTCATCCCATATCTTCTTCAGCCCTTCCGGAAGCGCACTGCGAAGCGGCGTGTCGAGCTGCAATCGATTGCACGACACGGTCATATCCGTCGAGAAACCCTCTTCTCTTCGTTCGATGCGACCGCTCGCCGAGACAATCGTTGGTCCTCGCCGTCCCTCGACCTGTTCCACAACGATGGCCTGCGGCGTGATCCCGAGCGTCCCCGTGATCCGATCGATCGGGACCGGAATCGTCTCGGGGCACATCAAGGCGTCGCGAAGGTGGGCCGCGACCGAATATGACGTCTCCCGACTGCCGCGCATCATGAAGACGCGACCGATCAGATCGGCACGGCCGGCCGGTCGCAGTTGGCGGAATATGGATTGGCTGTCTGACGGAAGGGCATCCGAAAGGTCGCCGTCCAAGGCAAGGTCCCGCGACTCGATTCGCAGATCCAATTCACTGTCGTCGAGTCCGGCATAGCAGGCCATGCCGTCGATCCGCACCGACGCCGGGCCGTGACTCCCCCGAAGTCGATCCAGCGCGATCTGATTGTCGTGCACGGTCAGCCGTCCGGCCAGATGTTTCAGCATGTAAGGAAAGCCCTCGAATCGGGCCTGCGCATCGATGAAATCCGCTTCGATGGAGGTGTTCCAGGAGCCCGGTCCGGTTTCAAGCGACCCGGGCCCGCGCTTCAGGCGAATGGTTAGATTGGCCAACCCGACGGGATCAAAGCGATTCCAGATGGTCTTGAACTTCTCCGGAATGGCCTGGTGGAGATCCGGGTCCAGCGGCACGTTGTCGCCCACGATGTCCAGATCCAGACCGTCGTACCAGTTCGCACCGTCCACGCGACCGTTGATGACCACGACGCCGGAACCGTGCTGACACAGCAGGTTCTCAATGTAGATGCCGTCATCGGCAAAACGCACCACGCCTCTGATCCCCTGACACCGATACGGGAAGTTCTTGTACGATGCGTCGCAATCGAGCGCCCTCAACGTGCCTCTGAGAAGGACACCCATATCACGCCCGGGCGACTTGAACAATTGGAGGTCCACGTCGACGCGCCCGTGAGGATCGAAATCGCCGAAGAAGCTCCGCAGCTTGGCAATCGGCTCGATGAACCTCGCGCCGACGGGATCCTTGGGATCGGGAAGGCGAACGCCCGACGCTTGGAGGCGGATGTCGAACCCGGCGTCCTCCAGCGGGCCGGCATAATTGGTCACGCTGGCCGCCACGTCGCAAGGGGCGCCGTTGAGTCGCCCCTTGATCCGAGCCGAACTCTCGGTGGGCGTGAGGACAAGTTGACCGGTAACACCCGTAAGCTTGATGAATCGACCGGCAGCCTGGGTCGTGGGACGTTGTTCCGTCGTCATCGGGACGGAAAGCCTGACGTCCTCCAGGCGGATGGCCGCTCGGCTCCCGTGGCGCGAATCGTAATGGACGTGCTCGGGTTTGATCTGGCCGGCGATTTCGAGAGACTCCAGCCACTCCGTATAGCCGGGGGGAAGCGACGCCTTCACGGTCGTCATGGGCAAAGCCGGCAGCTCGCCCGTGTAGGTACCGGAACCCAAACGATAATAGAGACGACCCCGTTCAGGACGATCGCCGAGCTTCCGCCAAGGAATAGTGTATGTATTCGAGCGGTGGCGGTCGGGCCTGGCCAACGCGCTCAATTCGATATCGGGTTCCGCCTTTCGCCGGCCTTCGCGAATCTCGCTGATTTGCACGCGGGCGTTCCGCACACAGACGGTGGGCAAGGACCCGCTCCCCCTCGCGCGCTTCTGCGGACGCGAAGGAAACAGCATCTGCCAATTGTACGCATAACGAGGATGTTCCGGGTTCTTGACCAGCGTGACCGTCGGTTGATTCGCCACGATCTCAGCAACCTTCAGTCGACCCACCAAGAGGCTGAAGGGTTCGTGGTGGAGCTGAACCTCTCGAGCGGCGAAGACCTGACGATCCTGTAGCGACTTGGCCGTGGGATCGAAATCCACTTCCGGCGGCAAGGCAATCAGCACATCGCGAAGCGCCACACCACTGAAGAAACTGAACCGTGCCTGGCCGACCCGGACTTCTCCTCCGCTAAACTGCGTCAGGAAGGCAACGGCCTGCTTGCGTATGCGCTCGTCGCTGGTGAAGTACTGATAGGCGTAGTAGCCGCAACCCAGCACGAACAGACTCGCCAACGCAAGGCGTCGACGCCACAACGGAACGGGATGCCGACCGTATCGATAGCCCGACAACCATCGCTGAATCCGTGATGGAGGCTGGTGGTCGCCCGGATAGACACGAGCCGGCGGATACGAAGGCCGCCACGACGGCCACGCAAGCGCAAGCAAACGACACAGACCCACCGCCGACAAGACATCGATCAACGGCATGGCCGGCAGGCGATAGCGGATGCTGCCCACGAAGACCATATGCACCATCGTCAGGTAGACAGCGGGCAGAAACAGCAGAATCACTACACCCAGGCAGCGTCGCCAGTGCCAGAAGCCGATGAGCGCAAGGAGATAGACCCCGAAAGTCCAACCGATGCTCAGTGCACGAATACCTCGGGACTGTGCCTCGGCGGCATGAGGGAACGGACTCCACGTCCGGCAACACTTGGCCCATCCCAAGCGAATGCTCCGCCAGGGATCGTCCCACATCGCCGACAACGCCTTGTCCCGAAACTCGCGATTCCACTGCGGTTCGGGAAGCCGATCCTCGGGCATCTCGCGCGTGTAGCCCAGGTTGCTGCTCCCGTCGGCGCGGGGACCGTGACCGTCAAACAGGCTGATTCCCGTTCGCGTCGTCAGAACAACCGGATCACCGAGGAGCTGATAGTTCCTCCAACACCAGGGACCCAACCCCGCCAAGACAAGCAAGGCCGTCCATGTGATGCCGGAAAAGCTGCCGCCTGCCCGATGCGCGGCAAAGGCAATGAACATGGCCAGCACGATACCCAGGCCGAGCATCGAAGGGTGCAGATAGACCAGCATCAGGAAGAGGAATCCCGACACCGGCCATCGCCAGGTGCGCCGACGGCCGTCCGGAAGCCCCAGCGGCCAACAGATCAACCAGAGCGCCGCAATGGCCGTCATCACCGTGGCTTCGGTGAGCAAGAGATGACTGAAGTAGACGGCAAAGGGGTCGATCGCCATGAGCAGGCCCGCGGCCCATCCTGCCCGTGTGCCGCCCAGGCGCCAGGCGAGCAGCGCGATAAGGGGCGCCGCCAACGCCGCCGGAACGGCCTGTGCGACTCGGGCCCACCACGCCCCGTCAGGCAATCGTGCGAAGATGGATAGCCAGGCCGGATACAACGGCATCCGCGTGGCCCGACGCCCATCGCCGTCGACCAAACCGTGGCCGCGCGCAAGACTCAGCGCGGCAGTCCAGTAGTCCCGTTCGTCGGGGAACTGAAGACCTGCCCCCTCCGAAGCGTGGGCCCATCGGTAGGCCGTCCAACCCACCCGCGATGCCAACGCAACGACCAGGACAGCCGCCATGCACAGGACCACCGCCTTGACCGGCAATTCCGTACGTCCCGCCTGGGAATGGTCTGACATGGAAGTCGTCAAATTCACCTGGCTGTCTCTAGACTGTGCCCCCGCCCGCCACCCTGGCGGATTCACTGACATACACTACTTTACCAAATCTCGATCCCGACTTCTTCCGCTTTGCTCAGTGGTTGGACGTGCCGACAAGCGGACCGGCAAAAACGCCGAGATCCTTCGAAACCCCTACGGCCGTGCGCGGGGCAAGGGCGTCGTCGGCGACGACGTTCTTGCCCGCCTTGAGCAACAGGCCGAGGCCGCCGACGGCGTTGTATGCCTTGGAGGCGTCGATGGACGGCGCGGCGATCCACGCCTCGTTGTCCTTCGAGATCAGTAATGCCCCGTGAGGGCCGTCAGGCGGCAAATAGCGATCGCCTCACGAAGTCGACAGACCACAGACGTCCCGATCCACCCCGTGGCGCTCGACAACCGGGTGGAAAGGCAACGCGTTAGTGGCCACCTGACACGTATGTGCCTTGAGAGACTTGCGGATTCACTTGGCTGGAGCAAGGAACCTGCATGCTCGCCGGATGAACACGACCCATTGGTCCGTTCATCCTCTCGTCTTCCCTTTGGGAAGGTAGTCTGCCCTGGCGGGCGAGAAGACTTCAATCGCGATGGAGTCTTCAAGAATCCGGGCACCATGTGTGACGTTCATCGGAATGCACCAGGAATCCCCCGGCGTCGTATCGTGTTCCGTGTCTCCGATTCTCAGAACAAGGCGCCCCTTCACGAGATATCCCGTCTGTTCATACGGATGCGCGTGATCGGGCAGGGCGCTGTCCTTTGCCAAGACAAACTCGGTCATCAGCGTTCGTTCGCCAAAGACAAGCGTCTTCTGTCTGATGCCGGGAAGGGGATGGGTGTAGTTCTCGGCGGTGTGCTTCTCGAACATGGTCGTTTATCCCTTTCTGTTGGCCTAACACAACGCCCAGCGGCGGCAATCAGCCGTCCGCCGAAGCGACGTATTGGCCATCCGCTTTGAATCCCTCGTGAAATCCGACCCTGCCCTGCCGGACATGGCCATCAAAGGACAAGGCGAAGAAGACCTCCTTGGAAAGACCGTTCGCGGCCTTTCCGGAATGTGTGTCAATTCAGTGGTTGAGCTTTCTCTCTTGTCATTTCAGGTTCTGCCTTCTGCCTCTTCGCTTCCTGTTCTCCGAACTCCGGCAACAGGGTTTAGGCCGATCCGCCGGACACCCCCAATCCGGCTTGCGGTGCCGGACAGCACGCCCGCACATCCCACGGTCCCTTCGTGGTTCGACCCGTCCTCTGTTGTCGACACCGACACGGGTTGCCGCGTGGATTGGGAGGGCGCCATGATTCACTCGAATCCTCCCGAACCCTTATCCCACCGTCAAGCCGAAAGCCGCCGGGGTGGATATCGTTGCATTCGTCGGAGGGGTGAAAATCGCGGGGTAGAGACAAAACCGGAACCCAGGAGACGACCGGCCGCAAGCGGTCTGAACGCGGCCGAGGCGGCAGGATCGTTTACCGCCTATCGCAGCAACCGATCGAGGTACGCTTTGGCGGCGGCGAGGTCGCCCACGGGATCGGCCGAGTCCGTGCGACGAAGAATCTGCGGGCCGGCATAGTGACCTTCCTCGAGAGCGGCCAGGTACGCCAGGACGTCAACCTGGCCGCTTCCCATACGGACCTCGCGCCCGGCGGCGGCCTTCGAGCCGGCCACCGCATCTCGCAGGTGCGAGGCGGCGATCTGCCCGGCCAGTTCGCCCACGCCGGCGATGGGATCGTATCCGTGAATGAGCAGACTGCCCGGATCGTAACAAACGCGGAGCGTCGGACAGTTCAGACCGGCCAGGAGTGCTCGAAGCGCGGCGGGCGAATCGTCCGACGTCCGGATCGCCAGCGCCGTGCCCGTCTTGTCCGCGAACTCGCCCAAGTGGTCGAGGGCCTCGGCAACGAGTTGGTAACGACGATCCTTCGGGTCGTCGGGAAGCGAACCAACGTAGGCCGTCACGACCGGGACACGCAGTCGGGCGGCCAGTTCGAGGATCCGGCGAGCCTTGTCGATCCGCGCATCGGCGGTCGCCGGATTGGTGAATCCCCCCGCGCCGGCGGGCCCGCCGAGAACGGCCAGTTCGAGCCCCAGCGAATCGACCAGCTTCCTCAGATGACGCATGCCGCTCTGGGACAGGTTGGTCGGGTCGACCTCGCCCTTGGAGGCGTCGAGTTCGACGGCACCGTAGCCCATTCGGACGGCCTGCTGAAGCCCTTCCTTCGGACCCAGTCCCAGATCGTCGACGGCGATGCCAAGGCGAAACGCGTTCATGTGACGGAGTGTACCAAGAGGCAGTGCACGTTGCCTAGCGCTTCGATCGCGCCGCGTTGTAGCGGCTGCCGCCCGCGTTCGAGGCGCTCTATCTGCGCTACCGTGACTGGAGGCTCCGGCTCGCGCAGCGATTCATGCGAGATCCTCAGGATGCCCTCGACGTGCTGCAGAAGACCTTCCTCTACCTTCTCAAGAAGTTCCGCGGATTCAGGCCGAAGGCACGGCCGACCACGTTCCTGTATCCCGCCGTCAAGCACCTGGCGCGGAACCGACGCCGGATGCAGCACGGGTTGACGACCACGGCGTCGGCGCGGCGATGCCTATGCCCGACGGCGTCCGCCACGACACGACCGTGACCGAGTGATCCGATCGCCTAGGGGATCGGGATTCCCCCTTCGAAGGCGGAGAACTCCGTGGCATAGGCGCCGCTATACGTCGCCCCCCACAGCACATCGACGTCCGCGGTCGTATCGAGCGCCGCCGGACGGTCGATCGTCGTGATGATATGCGTGTCGGACGTGCCCGAGTTGGACGGGCACATGGTTTTGATGTTGATCGCGGCCATCTTGTCGCCGGACCAGCCGCTGACGTACGCGCGACTCGCCAAGGCGTTTAGCCGGACGACACCCGGTACGAAACTCATCCGCCGCGTGGCCGTGACCAGGCGAGTCGCGACGTCAATCACGACGACGGCGCCCGTCTGGCCGTCCTGGCCGGAACACGTCACCACGGCCTTCGTGTTGTCCGGCGAGATCCGGACGCTCCGAGGTCGCGGCGGAACCGTGATGATCGCCTCGATCTTGGCCATACCGATGTTGTAGACGGTTACCGTGCCGGTCGTCTCCACCGGTCGATTGAGAATCGACTGCTGGGCGTACTGGTAGGTGTATCGCTGGTTCGGATCGGCCGCATCGCCCAACACCAGGGTGGTGTCCCAGTTCGGGTCCGTGTTGGAGCTCGCCGGCCAATTCGTGTACCCCTTCTCGACCCACTGCTGCGGCGTCAGCGGGCAGTTGGTATCGGCCGGGTCGGTGCAGGTCGCGCTGGTGTTGTAACCGTTCAATACCTCGATCAGGTCGTTCGCATCGGCCCATGCCGTCTGCCCCGGACCTTGCTCGGGTGCGGCCCAGCGATAGGGGAGCTTTCCGTCGGGATCGCGATACAACGCCAGCCACGAGTCGGCCAACAGAATCGCGTCGTTCACCGCATTCGGATCCGCCGCCGGCACCCCCCGCAACTGATTGAGCTTCGCCGCGATCAGCGTTTTCGCGAGCGTCAGAGCGGTCGGATCGTTTGCGCCGGTTCCGTAATTGCAGATCCAGAGGTACTTCGCGTCCTTGCTGACATCGATCCCGCGCGGCTCGTCGATGGACCGATCGTTCGGGTCGTTGGGGTCGGTCAGGATGAGTCGGACTTGTCGGCTGCCACCCGTGACGTCAAAAACCAGATAGACCGCCCCGAAGAATCGCGCCGTTACCGCGACGGCCGCCCCGGAGGTACCGCCGGTTGGGATGATCGCCGCCTCGCTAGGACCGTAGATGCGGGTCGTCGTGCCCGTGGTGTCCGCGCTGACGTCTCTGATCGTGGCCTTCGACAGATCGCGACCATAATAGTTCGGGTCGGTCGGATCGTCGGAGCCGCGCGGGATCGATAGGTACTGCAGCGGCACGGTCCCGGCGCTCGCGGCCCGCCCCTCATTGCACACCAACAGGTCGTTGCGACTCAGCCACGTAAGCCCGTACGGGTTCGTGCCAACGGCGATCCGCTGCACGTTGTTTGAGTCGGTCAGCCCGGTCCAGAAGGCGGACACGAAACCGTTCGGGTCCGTACTCGGATCGTTCGTGTCGGCCCAGGAAGCCACGGCCACGTAGTTGCCGTCAGGGGCAACCGCCACCGTGACGGGATTGCCCGCCAAGTCCATGACCGGCGCGCCGGCGATCGGCTTGAGGAACCCCCCGTTGATCGGGCGGCTTTCCAAGAGCGCATACCAACATGTGAACGCGTCACAACCTGTCAACGGCGGCATGATGGCCACGGCGGCCATTCCCATACAGAGCCATCGCGAAGGTCTCATAATCACTCCTTTGCCTTGGCTGAGCGGTTTCCCCTTCCGCGCTTTGGCCACGCTATTGCGGCACATCGAACCTGTCAAGCCGCGATGGGAACGCCGCGTCCGGCTAGCTGCTGGGTCCCGTCATCTTGCTGCGGCCTTTGGTGCGACGCAGCCGCTGTCGGCTGAGGACCTTCCTGCCCCCGGCCGTTTTCATACGAGAGCGGAACCCATGGCGGCGCTTCTTCTTAATCTTGCTGATCTTGTGTGGATAATGCATCGTTCCTCATTCCTTTCGATCTAGTCGTCCACGCTCACGCTGACGCTGGCGTAGCCCCTGTTCTCTTGTTCGTCCCGGGCGCGAATCGTGATGACGTGCTCGCCCGCCTTGAGGTCGTCCACCTCGAAGCTGATCGTCTCGATCAGCGAATCAAACAGATCGTCCTCGGCCAAGACGGTCACCCACTCCTCCTGGCTGTCCACGGCGTAGTGCGCCGCCGATATCACCGACTGCTTGTCCGTCAGCACGGCATGGATGCGGAACATGCCCTTGCCGAGCTTCGTCACCGTGATCGGAGCGACGACCGGCGGCGTGTTGTCCACGATCACGATGTCGCTGATCCGATCCGTGGCCAGCGCACTGGACGGCGGATTGCTCGGAAGATCCTTGGCCACCACGCGGATCTCATAGGACCCGTCGCCCACCTTGCTGGTATCCCACTTGAAGTCCGTCGTTTTGTTGTCTTCCTTCAGAAGGATCCACCGCTGCGAACCGATCAGTCGGAAGTAGAGGTCGAAAAGCAACTGATCGCCGTTGGGGTCCTGCGCCTTCCACTTGATGATCCGGGTCGTGGGCAGGGTGCCGGGCGGAAGCGGCCGGGGACCTTCACCCTCGCCCTCGCCGCCGGGCGGCGGGCCGCCCATCCCCGCGGCCATCGCCTTCTGCGACCGCAACGGTCCCGTGATGTCGAGCGACAACACCTTCGGCGGCAGATTGTTCGCCTGTCGCGCCAGCTTGACCGAGCGGATGGAAGGCGTCTGCTTCGGGTCCTTTGTCGTCAAGGTAAGCCGGTACTGCAGAAAGCGGGCCGATGTGGAGGGAATCTGCGAGCCCTGGCGAGCATCGGGTGTGTTCGACCAGGCCTCCCAGGTGCCTTCCTCCGGATCGGCCACGTTGCCCGAACGGGTCGCCACCGTGACGGTGGCGTCCTTGGGCAGTTCGCCCTCCCATTGCACGCGTCCCCACCGCGATATCTGCTTGGCGTCGAGGACCTGCGAGGTGAACGTGCCCTGGGCCGCATACCCTTCCGACAAACGAACCACGCGTCCTCGATTGGAGGTCCCCAGGAGAATCTTCCCGTCGTTGCCGCGCACGAGCGCCGTCACCTGCGAATCCTTCACCTTGACCAATGCGATCTGCTCTTCGCGGTCCGGGCGGACTTCAAACACGCGCCCCTCATTTCCCGTGCCCAGGTACAGCGTTCCTTCGGCCTCGATCATGCACAAGATCATGACCGGCTCGCGAAAGACCTCGGTCACCATGCCGTCCGGCGCGATCCGGTAGACGGCGTTGCCCGCGCCCTTGCCTTCCGCGGGCGCACCGGGCAGGGGGGGCGCCGAGAGAACGGGATGCCCGACGCTGCGAGTCATCGGGGGGGGGCCGGCCTTGCTCGGCTTGGTCGACGTCGGATGAGTCGTGGCGCTGGGCAATCCCGCGGGTTTGGGCTTAGCGGTCTTTCCGGGTCGGGCTGCCGCCGGCGACGCCGTGGCCGCATAGACGTTTCCGGCCGAATCGACCGCCAACGCCGAAACCTCCGCTTCACCGGTGTCATACAGGACATACGGACTGTCGAGACGTCGAACGCCGGGTCCCTCCGACTTACGGGTTGTCGGATCGTCGCGGAGCGGATCGATGCGGTAGATCAATCCCCGCTTGTCGCTCCCGCAATACAGATAACCCGCCCGATCGATTGCGAGCGACAGCAGATTCGTTTCCTTGGAATCGAACAAGACCCGGCAACTCGTTCCGTCGGGATCGATTTGGAGCAGAAGACCGGCTGGGCCCGTGGCGGCGTAGACCGTTCCGGCGGGCCCGTGCACCATCGCCCAAACATAGTTGATGCCTGTCGATTCGGCGGCGGCGGTCGTCGTGGTGGTCGTGGCGGTCGTGAGCGAGGCGGATGTCGTTGTGGTGGTGGCCGTCGTCGTAATCGTCGTCGGGTTCGGTATGGCTTCCTGTTTCTCTGCGGAGGCCGATTCGGTGGTCTTCTCGGAACCCTTCTGGGTGGTCGGACGGACGGGAATCGTCTTGACGGGATCGAACCACGGCGTCGCCACCCCGGCCTTATCCACCCGGTAAATCCGTCCGACGCTGCCTCCGGCACCGACGAGCAGTGAGCCATCCGCCGCGATCAGCAGCGAGAACAAATTGGACTCCCCTTCGATCTTGCACAGCCGATCGGCCTTGTCCCCGACGATCCGGTACACCATCCCGCTCGGACCGGTCGCGGCGTAGACCGTACCGTCCGGCGCCTGCACGAGTGCGTTGATGAAGTCGACGTCGTCATTCGGACCGAGAATCTCAGTCTCGGCGCGACCCAGCGTGACGCGACCGAGCGACGAAATGACCGTGCCTTCGCACCTGCCCTTCTCAAATTCGTCGGGCTGATGCTCGTGCCAGGTCTCCGTGGTCACCGCCCACAGCGGCACCGCCGCAAACGCGAACACCAACGAGATGGCTATCCCATGTCGCAATGCTCGGATGCTCATGACATTCGTGTCCTTCAAATCCACCGATAACCACCTCGACACACCGGCCAACCCCATCCTCTCCACGCCATGCCCTTCGGCGACGACGTGTCACGCCGAACCCAGGCCGCAGTCGAGCTACTGGTTGGCCCGCCGGCTGACCTGGATCGTAAACCGCTGCTCGCCCATCGCGACGAACGGGACCGGGTGCTGAACCACGATCGGCTCGGCATAGGCCTGAACGGCCCTCAGCTTGGCCTCGTCGATGATCTGCCGACGGAAGCCCGGCAACTCGGGCAACTCGGTCTTGCCGATGGCGATCCCCCCGCGACGGACCTCAAGCCTCATGTAGACGCGGTCGCTTCGAATCGTGGCCACCCGCGTCGAGGCCGCCAGGATGTCCGCCAACGACTCGATCCGAAACAGATGCGGCTTCTCCGTCCGGATTCCGTTCAACTGCGTCTGCCACGAACCTACGGTCAACGGGTACGCCCCGTCTTGCAGGTCGCTCGGCAGCGTCAGGGCGTAGTGGCGGACGAAGGGCTCTGCCCGATACGGTCGCCAGCGAATGGCCACGTCCACTTCCTCGCCCGGTTTGTAGTGCTCGCGGGCGATCTCCGCCCGTTCCAAGGTCACCAGGCTGGCCTTCGGCGCGACCGTCACCCCCACGTCCACCGAATCCACCGTGGCACGACCGAACGGATTGTCCATCAACAGGCTCATCGGTTCGGCCAGGTCGCTCTGAATCTCAGACAACCCTCGCATGCTGGAGACGTTCTCCACGCTGAATCGGCCGAGCTGCCGGTATCCCACCGACATCGTGTAGGTGACGGTATGTTCCTGGGGTAGATCGCGGTGAGCGAAAACGCTCGCCATCAGCCCCGCAGTGATGATCCACGGCGTCATCATGCGGTGATGCATCGCTTGATAGCGGTACGTGCGGACCCGGTCCGGCTCACGGACCGAGACGGTCATCGGAATCATGCGGGCCGGCTTCCCGCTGATGCCCCACACCCCCGTCTCCTCATCGTGCACGAGGGTGCCGACGAGCTTGCCCATCGCCCCCAGCTTGAAGCTCCTCGGCATCAGCGTAATGGCCGTGTGAATCCAACCGGTGGCCATCGGCAATTCAATGGGTCCTTCGGCCATCATCGAGTGACCGAAGCCGATCACACGATTGCCGATGACCTCGGTGACGGTACCCACGGCCGCCATGTCGACGTCGCCGATCAAGAACGGAACCACCAGGCTGCCGCCCGGAGTGAATGTCTCCGGCGCCTCGCCCCCCCCCACCGCCCCGCCGCCCTGCACGGGCCAAAACGTCGTCCCGTCCAGCCTTTCCCGAAGATAGTCCATGACGGCCGGGTGCGTCTTGCCGACGACCAATGGGGTCGACAGGGGCTGGAGGCCGTCCGCCGCCTCGGCCTTTCGCCGTAAGCGCACCGTCGCACAACCGACCGGGGCATGGAGGCCGACCATGGCGTAACGGCTCTGGGCCTCCGGATTCAGCGACGAGGCGGGCTCCTGTCCCGGCAACGCGGCGGACGAACCGCCGCCCTCCGACGGCGCCACCGCGCCGGTCTGCCCCTCCAACCCGCTGAGGGTCAGCATGTGTTCGATGGGCTGGACCCCGCCGATCGGATCCTTGTTCCAGAGCCATCCGAAGGCGATCGCCCCGATCAGCTTCAGCTTGCCGCCGTCGGCCGGATCTTCGAGATAAACCGGCGAACCGCTCATGCCGGCGATAATGCCGCTGTGCTCGAGCCCGGCGCCGCTGCACCGTACCAGAATCGCGTGTTGCTTGGGCCCCCAATTGCGAAGCACCTCGACGACGGAGACCTTGAACTCCGTGAGTTCGGTCCCGTGAAGAACGGTGCGTCCGATGCCCGTCATCCCCCGCTTGACCTCATCAACACCCATATAGCGAGATCGGTCAAGCCGGAAACGCGGAGCCTGCTCCGTGTCGCCCGCCAGAATCGATGCGGCGACATGAAGCCAGCCAACCAGCGCGGCCAGAATGACCCTAGGCATCGGATGATCTCCCATCAACCGAAAGTCCGGATGTTAGCGGGAATTACGAGCGTCTTCAAGCCATCGCGCGCCGACAGTACTCGGGTTGTGCGTCCCATGATGACCGATCGCACGGACGTCGGCGGGCCGACGCCGGTTTGCCTGAAAGGGCGGGCCTTCCGTATTCCTCGGAGTCACTAGACGCTTGGGGCCTCGCGCGCAAATGGGCTACAATCACCGAACGAAAGGAGCCCCATGCAGATCATCCACGACAAGACAAGGCAGCGGGTGCCCATCAAATGCTGGGCCGACGATGCCGACGCCGACACGATGAAGCAGGCGGTCAACGTGGCCAGTCTCCCGTGTACCGTCGGGCACGTCGCCCTCATGCCGGATGCTCACGTCGGATTCGGCATGCCGATCGGCGGCGTGGTGGCCGTCAAGGACGCCATCATCCCCTACGCCGTGGGCATGGACATCGGTTGTGGCATGTCCGCGTGGCGAACCGGCATCCCGTTGGGCCGAATTACGGATCACCTGGACACCCTCGTCGCATACATCACCAAGCGGATCCCGCAGGGCTTCGAACACCGAACGCCGCGAGAGGGCCGGCAACTGGCCGAACAACACGCGCCCGAGATGTTCGACCTGCTGAAGGGTTCCGATCCCAAGGATGCCTATCTGTCGGGACACAGCACCATCATCGAACAACTCGGCACGCTGGGCGGCGGCAACCATTTCATCGAGGTGCAGGCGGATACCGACGACGTCGTGTGGATCATGTTGCATTCCGGCTCGCGCAACGTGGGCAAGACAATCTGCGATCATTTCTTTCGCGTGGCGAAAGACTATGCCAAGCGACACGGCCTGGAGGTCTCCGACCCGGCGCTGTCGTACCTGCCCACCGACAGCGCCGAGGGACGGGCGTACGTCGAACACATGCGGTTCGCCCAGGACTTCGCCCGGCTGAACCGCCATGTCATGATGAGCATGATTCAGCGGGCGATCGAACAAATGCCGATCGGCCGGTACGTCGAAAACACGCAGGATGTCGTCAATATCCATCACAACTACGCGGTTCAGGAGGAGCACTTCGGCCACACGTTGTGGGTCCATCGCAAGGGGGCGACGTCGGCCCGACGCGGTCAGCTCGGGATCATTCCCGGTTCGATGGGAACGCGAAGCTACATCGTGCGGGGACTGGGCAATCCCGAATCGCTCGCTTCGTGCAGCCACGGCGCGGGTCGCGTCATGGGGCGAAACGAGGCCCGAAAGGTCATCTCGCTCGATCGGTTCAAGCAGACGATGAAGGGCATCCGATTTCGACCCTCGCCCCGGTATCTTGACGAAGCCCCCGATGCGTACAAGGATATCGACCGCGTGATGGCCAATCAGAGCGATCTGGTGGAGATCGTCACGAAGCTGCGGCCGATTGCCGTGGTGAAGGGCTGAACGCCGCCGCGCCATTCCGCGGTTGCCCCGGCGTGTCTCACGCATTCAAGCTGGAATCAGACGGCATGACCGATTCCCACAAACCGCCGAACCCTGACGCCGAGCCCCCGCGACCCTTGGACGCCCTGTCGGGGCAATGGTTCAAGGGGACCGTCGCCGCCACGCTGGTCGGCGGTTTGCTGGGTGTGGTCTTGGGCTATCTGGTTCTACTGCCCTTCTTCCTGGGAGTCTTCTTCTTCCTGCTATTGGGGCAACTCCCCGGCGCGGTCTTATTCCGATTCGGACATCGGGTTCGTCCGCTGTCGATCGCACGCCTATGGCTGGGGATAACTCCGGTCGTTGCCACAACGTGGCTTGTCGCGGGCTACGTGGAGTATCGGGCACTGCCGGGACAGCTCACCGAGAAGATCCGCCGGTGTGCCGCCGGCTACCCCAAGGGGTACGACCGAACGGCGCTTCGTGCGAACGTCGTCCAGTGGCTACACCGGGACTTTCTCCCACGTTACGGCTCGTCGGGCCCGGTAGCGTACGTCCGCTGGGCGTCCCGCAGCGGGAAGATCGAATTCCCGCATAAGTCCGTTGAACTCTCAAGCGCCGACCCGTCAACGAGCCGCCCCACGATCACGCTGCAACTCTCATACCCAGCCATTCACCAGTTGAACCAGCCGGCGGCCCAGTGGATCGTTCGAGTCGTCGGATCATTGCTGATGATGGTTCTGGCGATGTGGCTCCAGGTCGGACCGCTCCGGAAGCCCGAGTCGTCCGGCACGCCGGCCGACAACGCCGAACCGTCCCCACCGGACAAGAACGTTACCTAGCCCCACGCGATCCGTGAACCGGATGAATCGTGCGGAATCAGCCCGAAAGGTCGAGCGTCTCCTGGACTGAGTCGGTCGAAGCCTCGCGAGCCGCGACCGTTCGGAAGCGCGGCCGTCTCGCCCGCCTTGGCTGCCACGGGCGGCTCGTCCGCCGGCGTTCCGACGGCCTTTTCGAAAGGGCGAGCGCACTCGCAAGCCGCCGACCATCACGTGGCCGGACGACTCAAGCCCACTCGAAGCCATATAGCTCGGCCGCGCGGAGCCTGAAGTGAAGCCGGACAGTATTGCCTAATTCCACGCGCAGCCCTGCATCACCCTTCCACGTGACCATGCGTGCCGATTCATTTCCGGTGATTGCGTCACACTCGTCCGCCGATCGCCCGCCGACACCCAACAAGCCGATGCGAAGCTCGCCGGCCCGGCGGACCTTCGCGTTGACCGTGAGCCGGCTGCCGGCGACCCGGATACCGAACGTGCAGAATTGCCCCACCTCGTCGGCGACCAGGCCGCACAGGCGCCCTTCGGGCCACCAGGCCCATCCGACCTTGCTCGAAATCACCCCCGGCCAACGGGGGTACTTGTGCGGATGCGTGCATCCTGCATAGGGAATCGCGACCCGATCCCCGCCGAGCGGCACGAGGTCCTTGCCCGCGGCGATGTATTCGCCGTCCCAGGCGCCGGGGTCGCCGGGAGCAATCACCGGCCCGCCCGGTACACGGTCCCACCGAATTCCATCAATGCTCGTGTGCAGGTGGACCTCCGACGTCTGCGTGAAACGGCGGTAGAACATGGGGAACATCAGGTGGTGTTCGGGCAGACCCGGGTAGTTTGTCCGGCCGTTGGTGTAGACGTCCCATGAAAACGGATCGCTCAGGCCGGGCTGGACGATCGGGTCGACGGGCGTCCAGCGGCGGAAATCGTCGGACTCGGCCCGCGCGATCATGCGGCGGCTCATCCAGTAGAGCCGCGTGTAAAGCACGTACTTGCCGAGCGATTCATCCCAATAGGCCGTGTTGTCCGTGTCGCCCTTGTGGACGATCAGCGGCTCGACGATCGGTTTCCAGTTCAGCCCGTCGGGCGAGACGAGCCCGAACAGGCAGTAGATGTAGTCGTGGCGCAACCGCGTGTCGCGATGGCGCGGGTGAGTCTTCTGATACCGTTCCCATAACGCGCCGACGTTGTCCAACACTCGAGCATTGTAGACGCACTTGTACCGTTCCTCGGCCGGCCCGTGCGGGTCGATGAAGACATAGTCTCCGTCGATGCCCGTCACGCCGGACACCGGGATCTCGCAAGCGCCACGCCACGTCCATGCATGGCCGTCTTTCGACTCGCCATACCGCATCGTGATCGACTGGGGCGGAACCGACGAGTACGAACCGAGATCTTTTCCCGGCGGATACGTGGGCTCCAGCCTCCACGAGCGATATACACCTCCATCACGAAGAATACGGAAGGGCAAGCCCTCGACGGGTCCCTCTTTTCGCGCCGGCTGGGCCACCAGACGAATGCCCTGCGGGACCAGACCGGGGTCGGCGATCGCGGGCACCGGCGGATCGGGCGGACCGGCCACGGGAATCACCCTACCGTCCGGCGCACGCCACTCAATATCCGCCGGATCGATGTGCCGAAGGTCGGTGAACAGGAACTGCTTGCCCGTCTTGGGCACAATCGGCATGGTGGAGGGGATGTCCTTTCTCGCCGCCGCCGATTGCGACGACTGCCCGAACACATTCCTGCCTACCGCCCATAAAGCTACCGATCCCACTCCGGCACAGAATTCACGCCGCCTCATGGACCCGATCCTCCTACTGTAATGCGACATGAACCTACCGAAGACAGGTCATGACGACAAGCCGACACGACGTTGCCGCACCAGGGTAGTCGGAGAGTTGCGTGTCTTCGGAGCGTGAGCGTCCCGCCCGCCGGAAGGGAAGGGGCACACTGGCTGCACGCTCGCCCCTCGTAAAGCCGAGATGCACAAACCGCCGGTTATTTCGATCGCCTACGGCCCAGGATGAAGCCCATGGCCGTCATGAGGAAGGCCAGCGTTCCCGGTTCGGGCAAAGTGATGGTTTGGAACACACGCCCCTCCGTGTCGATTCCCCGGAAGACCACCTGCTGTTCTGTCACGTCAATAAAGCACGCGTGATGGCCAACCGTGAAATCCGTGCAAATCTGGTAAGGCGGGTTCGGTCCCGCCGGCAGATACTGTGGATTCTCCGAATCCAAGGTTCCCCCGCCGCCGCCCGTGACGAAGTAATACGTGCCGTTCATGAGGTAGGCGTCATAGATGTGGTCGTGGCCGGAGAAGACCATGGTCACGCCGTACTGCTCAAAGAGCGGCGCCCACGCATTCAGAACTTCTTCGCTCGGATCGGAACCACTGCTGAGCGCCGGGTGATGTGTGAAGACAAACGTCCATGGCTTGGTGTTCGCGGCCAGATCGGCCTCAAGCCACGCATTCTGGGCGGCCACCAAAGCCGGGTCCACTTGGGGCCCCCAGATCAGCAAGGGCGAGTCCAACGAGATGAAATGCGCCGCGCCATAGTCAAACGAGTAGAACAGCTCGCTGCCCAGGGCGTTGTTCGCCGGGGTATCGAACAGATCCGCGTACAGTTGCGGGCTGTACCACGCATCGTGATTGCCTCGACTCGAAAAGAAGGGGGTGTTTCGAATCAGGGACGCCGCCGGCGTGAAGAATTCGGTGTTGAACCTCGTCAGGCCGTCGAACAGCGCGAACTCGCAGAAGTCGCCTTGATGAAGTACCAAGTCAGGATTGTTTGAGCCGATCAGATTGACGACCTCAGCGTGCCTGTCGGGATTGAGCTGACTGTCGCCATAGACGGCGAAACGAAAAGCGGCGTTGCCGGCCGGCGCCGTTCGGACATGGAAGTTCGCGTCGCCCTGGCCGATGGTCTGCCCCTGACTCTCCACGTAGTAGTAAAGCGTCTGGCCCGCAGTCAGCCCGGTGATCGTGGCCGTGTGTATGCCCGAGTTGTTCGTGCTGCTCACCGAATGGTCATAGACGCCCGGCTCGAAACCGTAGTGCAGGATCCCACTGTCCGTGCTGCCGACTGGAGTCCCCCACATGATCTCCGTGCTGGTCTGCGTCAGGTTCTGTATGTACGGGCCCCGCGTGAACTGCGCCATGGCTGGCGCATAGAAGCTAGTGATCAATAATACGATGACTAGGAACCGAGACATGTACTCACCTTCTCCCGTTTGACCTACAATACGTAAATCTTGTTCGAACTTTGAGTTGGGAGATGTTTATGTCGAGGAGACGGATACCATTCCCCACCGATTTAACGATCTCCTAACCCGTTCCTAAGCATATTCTTGCTTTGCACTAATGAAAAATCAACAGGTAAGTTAGCAAATGCTTACAGACTCCCGCTACCGTCTTGGCTCGGCGGGGTCGCCGATCGCTACACTCAAACACGATCCGCTATAGGGCTTGAGCCCCTCCGATGGGATACCGATTCCGGCAGCTCGTTGTCCGACGAGATGAGTGCTGGACGGGCTTGGCCCTCACCGTTTGGCAAAGTGCTTGTCGGCGAAGTCCAGGTATTGTTGCCAGTCGTAGTCGGTCACGTCGTGCTTGCCGGTGCGGATGTGATAGCCGATGGTGCCTTGGACCGGATGATCGACCGCCGGCATCTGGTCGGTGGGTAGGCCCTCGGTGCCCAGCAGCTTGTACACCGGATCGGCGTGCTTGCACGACAGGAACTCGCCCTTGGGGTCGGCCCAGGAATCCCTCTCGGCACTGGCCACATACACCGGTCGAGGGGCGATGAGCGCGATGAGCATGTGCTGGTCAACCGGCAGCGCGTCCTCCTTGTCGTTGTACTTTTTGAAGTTCGCGCAGAACCAATGCGGAAACGCGTGATTGATGAGGGCGACCGTCTCACCGAAACACCGCCGGCTAAGCGCCGCACCGCCACAACCCGAATTATTGGAAATCACCATGGCGAACCGCGGATCGGTTGCCCCGGCCCACAGTGCCGTCTTGCCGAGGCGCGAATGGCCCATGACGGCCACGTGGCGGGCGTCAATGTCCCGGTCGGTCTCGAGGTAATCCAGCGCCCGGCTCAGCCCCCACGCCCAGGCCGCGATCGTACCCCACTGGTCCGGCGCCGGCCTTTTCTGACCCCACCTGTAGAACAACGGATGCACCCCGTTTTGGAAGCCGTCGTCGAAATCGGGATCGATGTCGTGGTAGCAGGCGGTTGCGAGCGCGTATCCACGCTTCAGGATCATCTCGACGGGCCACCGGTTGACCCGCACGCCGCGAGACCGCTCCGTGGCACGATGGTTCTCAATGCCTTTGAGGTCGCTGTCCTTCATCCAGGCGTCGCAGATCAGGATGGCCGGATCCTTGTGGATCGTCTGGTTGCCGTAAAAGTTGAGTCCCAGGAACGTCGGAACCGGCTTCTTGGCGGCGTTGGGAACGTAGATGAGCAGGTCCATTTTCGGTCCGTCCGCCTTCGAGCTGAATAGGATCCGGACTTGCCTGCGTGTGGCCAGCCCGTCGAGCGCCTTCGAATCCTGCTCGAGAACCTTGAACGTCATATCGGCGGGCTTGCCCGGTGCCTTGCCGTAGACCTCGCGCTCGAAGAGACGGAGAATTTCACCTCGCCGCTTCTTCGTCCACATCTCGGCTGTCGTCACCTTCTTGCCGTTGGCCATCACCAGCGGATCGGGCAGCGTGTACGGCGGCACCTTGGACTCGTCAATGTTGACCGGCCTGGGCATGTTCCGCGCGGCGCCGAATTCCATGGCTGCCGGACATACCAGAACGAAGAACAAGGGTAGATTCATCGCCGATCCTCCTGATGCCGTTGGTGGCCGCCGAAACGCGACTCCACACGGCTTTCTCGGGGAGCAGTTTAGCAGAGTCACCGTCGTCTTGGAGCGCAGGCACCTTGCCCGTCACCACGCCGAGAACCTCACCGATCGGCAGATACCGGCCCTTTCGCTATCTTCGCGGAGCAGGCTCGCCAGGTGGCCATCGATCGCTTGAGGTTCTCGTATTTGTCGCCTTTGACGTTGTAGCACTGGAGGCCGACCGGCCCGGTGTAGCCCAATCGCTTCAGCTTGGCCATCAGACCACACACGTCGTACGAGCCGCAGCCCAGCGGCTGGATAAGCTTGTCCCAGTCGCCCGTGGGGTCTGCGCCGTTGATCGTCACCTGGTAGAGGTAGGGCGCTGCCAGCTTCAAACGCTCATCGAGCGTGTCCGTCGAATCGACTTTCAACCAGTGGCACAGGTTGAATGTCACGCCGACGTTGTCGCGTTCAACCTTGCGGGTCACGCGGACGGCGTCCTCCACGCGTTCGATCCAGAACCACACGTGCGGATAGAGGGCAACCTTCAGCCCGGACTCCTTGGCCGCGTCGGCCAGTTCGCGGACGATCTCGACCCCCCACGAATCGCCCTCAATCGACGACGGTTTGAACTTCGTGCTCTGAATGTAGAGCCAGATCATCGTCCCACGGCCCTTCAGGAGCTTGATCACCTCGAGCAGCCGCGGGTCGTACTTGGGCTTGTCCGGGTCGAGGTTGGCCCCGACGTAGAGCGTGAACAGCTTCAGACCGTGGCGGTCGAGAGCGCTCAGCACTTCCGGGATGCCCTCGACGCCCGACGCGCTCATGCCGGCGTAATCCAGTTCCTTCAGCATCTGGGCCCGCGATTCGGGCGTCGGATGCTTGTCATCCTCCACGCCGTTGTGCAGAGCGTAAAAAGGGTTCGGCAGGCCGCCCTTAGTTGGTGTTGAAACATCCGGTGCGTGCTGAGACGCGTTCGTCGCTTCGCCTAAAGCGGTGCCATGCCACAATCCGACGGCAGTGCAGGCGACGAGCGCTATGATCTTGGGCCATGGGTAAGCCATGACATCTCTCCTTCGCTCAGCGGATCGCCGAATGATACCGCCTCCCCACATTCTGCAACATGCGGCATGCTGGATGTGCTTCCTCGCGCGGGCCCCTCGTACGAAGCTCACCGCGCGGCCCGATGGGGCTCGGCGACCGTAAGACGGCCAGGTCTGAACGCCGGGATTGACCCAACACGACCCCGTCCCGATCATAGGTGGCGATTTGTCCACAATGCCGCGTCGGCCATGTGTTCGCATGGGAGCGCGGGCGTCCCGCCCGCCTTCGTCGAAGTTACTTGGAGTGCGAACCTCCCGTCCGCTTCGCAGCGGGCAAGATGCCCGCGCTCCAAAGGTGAGCAGGTTTTGACAGGAGGACAGGATCATGAAGAAGGCCGCGATCGTATTCCTGACGTGCACGGTGGTCTGTGCGTCTGGAACGTTCCTCAGCTCGGCCATTGCGGACCAGACCGGCCCCGGCCCCTCCGACGGGCTCTACTCCGTCCGGCAATTCGGGGCCGTTGGCGACGGCAAGACGCCGGATACCGAGGCCATCCAAAAGGCCGTTGACACGGCCAGTGCGGCCGGTGGCGGGACGGTCTTCCTGCCGCCCGGTGCGTACCTGTCCGCAACGATCCGGCTCAAGAGCAGGGTCACCCTGCGGATCGACGCCGCCGCGACACTGCTCGGCAGCACGAACCTCAAAGACTTCCCCGAGATCGTCCCCCGTTTCCGTTCGTACACCGACAAGTACGTGCGGACCAGCCTGATCTACGCCGAGGACGTGCACGACGTGGCCATTGTCGGCCGCGGCACGATCGACGGCCAGGGCGCGGCGTACAAGGACCGCAAGTATCTCATCCGGCCTTACCTGATCCGCTTCATTACCTCGAGCAACATCCTGATGGAGGGGCTGACGCTCAAGAATTCTCCCATGTGGCTGCAACACTACCTGGCCTGCGACAACGTGACGATCCGCGGCATCACCGTCCACAACCGGGTCAACGCGAACAACGACTTCGTCGACATCGACTGCTGCCGGAACGCCATCATCTCCGACTGCTTCAGCGATTCCGATGACGACGCGGTGACGCTCAAGAGCACGGCCGATCGCGTCTGCGAGAACGTCACCGTCACCAACTGCGTGCTGAGCACCCGCTGCAACGGCATCAAGTGCGGCACCGAGAGCAACGGCGGCTTCAAGAACATCGCGATCAGCAACTGCTCGCTCTACAAGGTCGGACTGGCCGGTATCGCCCTCGAGATGGTCGACGGCGGGGCGCTCGACGGCATCACCGTGTCCAACATCGCCATGACGGACGTGCAGTCGCCGATCTTCCTCCGCCTGGGGAACCGCGCCCGGCCATTCAAGCCGGACATGCCCAAGCCCGGCATGGGCACGTACCGCAACGTGATCATCAGCAACGTGGTGGCCACCGGCGCGGGCAAGATGGGCTGCTCGATCGCCGGCTTGCCCGATCACCCGATCGAGAACGTGACGCTCAGCAACGTGAGCATCACGTGCGCCGGCGGCGGGACGGCCGCGGAGGCCGCGCGAGCGGTGCCCGAGAAGCCCGAGTCGTATCCCGAGTGTACGATGTTCGGCACACTCCCCGCGTATGGGTTCTACTGTCGGCACGCCAGTGGCCTGTCGCTCAATCAGGTCCGCATCCGGACGACCGCTCCCGATCAGCGGCCGGCGATCGTGTGCGATGATGTCGCGGATCTGGCCATCGAGGGGTTGAGTACGCACAACCAGGGCGCGACTTCGCCGGTCATCGTGCTGAACGATGTCCGTGGCGCGATGATCCGCGGCTGCCGGCCTCGGACGCCGACAGACGCTTTCCTCCGGCTGACCGGCAAGACCGACTCGGTCAGCGCAATCGCCAACGACCTGACGACTGCTCGAACGCCGTTCGACTTCGACCCGGGCCTCGCACCGACCGTGCTCTTCGACGAGTCGAACCGCCGGAGCCGGTGAGCGACTAGGCCTCGGCCTTGACCAATCGGTTTGGCCTGTCCCAAATGATCCGCGTGATGTACACGCGGTTGTTGGCCCCGCGGCTCTCCGTAAGCGCAAGGTCTCGCCAATTCTTCGCGTCGGCCTGCATGCACTCGGAGGTCGTCACCCACGACTCTCGCGGCGACACGTTGACCGTGCCGAAGTTGCCGAGCTGGGCGCCGCGGTTGGGAACCACCTCCTTCTCCGTCCGGCGGATCACGCAGAGCCGCTGCGGGTCCACCTGGGCCATGAACAGCGGCGCACGGTGGCGGATGATGTGGTCGTTGTTCGCCCCTCGCCGCGTGTACGACAGGAACAGCCCGTCGCTATGCGTCACCCAATGCTGTTGCGTGTTGTAACTGCCGAGGTCCTTGCCGTCGTCGAACACCCACGGGATGGGTTTCTCGAAGTGTAGGCCGTCGCGACCGACCGCGACATAGCCCTTGACGTCGTTCCGAAGCGTCAGGAAGAAACGCCCGTTGTACTGCGTCAAGGACGGCTCACAGAAGCCGCGTCTCACGGGGATCCGCAGCTCGTCGCCGTGCTCGAGGTACTTTAGTTCCGCCCCGTCGAACGAACACCGAACGACGGTGACAAACCAGCAGCCCCTTCCCGCATCCGTCGTCACAGACTTCTTCTCCAGGCAATACAGGGGCAGCAGGATCTCCCCGTTCGGCAGGTCCACGCGGTCCGTGCATCCGGCCGACGCATAGAAGAACAGCTCGCGATCAGGGATCCGCAGCGTCTTCCATTCCGACCAGGTGTGCGCCGCGGCGTCGTACACGGCATACACGACATCCAGCGTGTGCTTATCGTCCTCGATATAGTTCCCCTTCACGCCAGGGTGGTAGTTCCCGGTGTGGCCGGTCATCAGGAGCTTGCCCGTGGTCGCATGCCACGCCGGTGTCAGGTCGCATGGCCGGGCCTCGATGCCGTCGGAAAAGGGATGAGGGATCAGCGTCTTGATGACCGTCGGCTTGCTCCACGTTCGGCCCAGGTCGTCCGAGCGCATGTGGTAGATGCCCGTGAAGATGTCGCTGCCCCACACTTGGGACTCGGTCATAGTGAGCACGGCCGTCGACGGCGGGATGATGCCGACCCTTGGCTGAAACCACTGGGTCTTGCGATCGTAGCCTTCGGAGACCACGTCGATCTTGACCCGGAAGCCGAGTGTGCCTGCAGCGCCGGTGGCCGGGGGCGAGGCTTCGGATGCGCCGAACGCCTGACTCGTGAGCCGATCCAATGTACCAAGTTCTGCGGCACAACCGCCGAGTCCTAGCAACACCTGCCGTCGTGTCAACGCTGTCCCGACTCGCTTCATGGCGCCGATCTCCGGTTGACCGATCTGTCGTGGTGGCACACCTGAGCTGCTGAATCGGTCACATTCGTCACCTTATCACACGTGTAGTCAGCACGCCATTGGAACGTCGGCGAAGCTCGGGTGTGACGTCACTGCATGTCCTTCTTCCTTGCCGTAGCCGCCTCACACAGCATGAGGTAGAATGAGATCATGGCAGACCGATCCAAAGACTGGCTTGTACAGGCGACTCGCAACCTCGAACAGGCGATGGACAGTGCGGCCGCCAAGAGGTACGAATGGGCGCGCTTCGCGGCTCAGCAAGCGGGCGAGCTTGCCGTCAAGGCTGTTCATCTGAGGCTCGGGCAGGAGGCCTGGGGGCATGTGGTGCGGCGATTGTTGGAGGAACTGCCCGCAAGCATCGTCGTTCCGTCCGCGCTGCTTGACTCGGCTCGAACCCTCGACCTGCACTACATACCGACGCGTTATCCCAATGCCCACGATGCAGGACCGCCGGGCGAGCACTATGGCCCGCTCCAAGCGGAGGAGGCCATTCGCCATGCCCGTGAGATCATTGAGTTCTGCCGTATTCAAATGGCCTGACCGCGACAGCGTGCTCGCCGCCGCCCGGTCATGGGCCGCATCGCTCAAACAAAGCGATCCGGCGGTCGAACAGGTGTGGTGCGTGGGATCGTATGCCCGCGGAGACTGGGGCGTCGGCAGTGATGTTGATCTTATCGTCGTCCTGAAATCCAGCGACCTGACGCCCGCCGAGCGGTATCGCCGATACTACCCCGACGCCCTGCCGATCTCGGCCGACCTCTGGGTTCACACCGTTTCAGAATTGCAGGGGCTTCAGGCCCGAGCGTCGGCGTTCTGGCAGCGGATTCTTAGTGAGAAGATCGTGCTCGTCGGCAGTGACTGAATCTCATCGAATAAGTCCGCTCGCCCCAACCTCTCGATTCCTGACTGAGCGGCGGCAAGACTTGTCCGAGCGCATGGCATGCCGGGGACCGTTCTCGCGGAAGACCAATCAACGATCGCTCGCAGCCAGTTGCTCGATCAGCTTCATCACACCGTCCAGGACCACGGCCTCGGCCTCGGGGGCGTAGGGTCCGGCCAGGCCATACATCCCGCCGTAATCGCTTGGCTCATAGCCGCCCTCGCGGACCCCCGCCGCCGTCGGCAGGTAGGCCGCACAGTCGTTCGCGTAGCCGATGACCATGCTGTTCGCCGGTCGCAGTTTCGCCTCGAGCTGAAGTCCGTATTCGACGAATGGTTCCGCGCCGAGGGCCACCAGTACGAAGGGCGTCTTGCTGCGGGCGCCGAGTCGCAACGCCTGGATCCGGAAAGGATGCGTCATGGGATCCTGGTCCCTCTTTATCGGTGCGGCGGCCACTGCGCATCCCGCCTCGATCGGCCCGGCGATCGGGTCGCCCGGCTTGACGAGCGCCCGCCCGACGGCATCGGCGATGTCGTGCCCGAATCGATCGGCCATCTCGGGCGTGCCCTCAATCCAACCATCTCGTTCCTTGTTCAAGATCTGGATGCGGATGTTGCCCGCGCACCCCTGCACGAACACCGCCGTGGCGCCCGGGTGCTTCTTCTCGACGTACTTCCGCACATAGCTGGGATACTCGCCTCCAAGGTACTTCACGGCGGTCACCACCGGATGTGCGGCGTATTCGATCAGGATGACACGCGGCTTGCCCTCCGGCGATTCGATGGCCACGACCCGCACCTTGAAATCGACCGCGCCGGTGTTGTTCGGTGATATGCCCAGCATCTCGCCCTTGGGCCCCTTGCCCCGCCGATTGATGGCCACACTCGTGCAGACATCTTCGGTGTAACGCAGTCGGGCCGGTGCGAGCCGGCCGATCGCCTCGCCCACCGCTGCCACCGTCTGATTCACAAAGAACTCGGCGTAGTCCGCATCGAACAACTCCTTCGCGGGGGCTTCCTTCTCGATGATCGACGGACAGGCATGGTTGTGAACCGCGTGCACGCAGACGGCGTTCGGGTGAATGCCACATTTCTCTTGAATCAATCCCCTGATCTTGTCGGCGGTCTCGTGCGTGATGATCATCATGTCACAACTGATCAGCACGAACCGTTTACCCGCGGCGTCCTCGAGCACCAGCGCCTGCGTGCACATGTCCGAATAGATCTCGTTCGGCGGAACGCGTACCTTGCTTCCGTGCCCGCTGGGCGCGGCCGGCTTGGTGGGGTTGACCACGCGAGTGGCCACCCCGGCCTTGAGATCGCCTGCATCCGAACTTGCGCCGGTTGCCGACAGCTCAAACAACAGACCCAAGATCAACACCGGCAACAACGGTATTCCAAGAACGAGTTTAGAATCCATGTGAGTTGTCCCCAAGCCAAGACGATCAAGATGTCTGAGGCATGGCCCGTACAAGCGCCCTCTGTAAACTCAGTCTGATGATACCGAGCAACAGGTTCGGAAGAATAGGCCTGCACTGTAATCTACGTCTGTATCGCAGGCCTGGGCAACCACAATGCCGATACCCAAGCGCCCCCTCTTCTCGGCCAATGGGGTGTTATGGTTTCGACGTTTGTCCCCATCGTCACGTCGTGTAGAATAGGGATGGAGGTTGACATGGCTCCGCTGACTCAAGACGAAAAACGAGCGCTGGAAATCATCGGCCGGTTGCCGCCGGCCAGGCGTCGTGCGATCCTCTACGAACTGGCACGCGATGCTGAAGCAGCGTGGAAGCGGAACACCGCGTTTGCCGAAGAGCAACTGCGCAGAATCGCCTTCGAACGAGGCCGGGACTGGGACCAGATGAACGACGACCAGCGACAGGATTTCGTTAGCGAGCTTCTGGCCGAGGGCGATTGATGCAGCCCATCGTCGTTCTCGACACCAATGTCATCGTCTCCGCCATGGGCTGGGAGGGAACACCGCGACGGTGTCTCGACATGGCACGTCGAGGTGACATCGAAGGCATCACGTGTATCGAAATCATGGAAGAACTGGCTGCTGTACTGCACCGGAAATTGGGATTCTCCGACCAGCAGGTGATCGAGACTCACTACTACCTCATGAGCTTCCTCAGGCTGACAAGTCCCACAGGCCAGGTCGTCGGCGTTTGCACGGACCCGACGGATGACAAGGTGTTGGACTGTGCGTTGGCCAGTGGAGCACACTACGTAGTAACCGGCGACAAGCGACATCTCCTGGCGATGAGGGAATACCGCGGAGTCCCAATCGTTGCGCCCGTCGAACTCATTCGACTCGTCACTGCTAAGACCATGTAATGTCCTGAATTCATCGCAATCCACCGCGCCACACGAAATGCCTCCTGTTACGATATGGCGGATCCGTTTGAAGGACTCGCCGTGAGGGAATTCATCCTTGACGCCGACGGGCTATTCAAGGATAGAGTGCTTCGTGCGGCGCGATTCAAAAAGGAGCAGGCGATGAAGCGAAAGGCTCGAATCACTCGACGACGGTTTCTCACGTCCACCGGCGCGGCCGCGGCGGCCGGCTGCTGGGCCCCGATGATCGTCCGATCGTCTGCGCTCGGGGCCGACGGGCACGTCGCGCCGAGCAACCGCATCAACATCGGCATGATCGGCCTCGGCCGGATCGTGGTCTTCAGCAACCTGAGGTCGTTCCTGACCGCGAAGGACTGTCAGGTCGTCGCGCTGTGCGACGTGGACCGCTGGAGGCTCGAACTCGGCGAGGATCGCACCTCCGTCTGGGGCGGCAAAATCAAGCCGGATGACGTCAAGGACATCGCGCGATACACCGACTACCGCGAGGTCCTGGCCCGCAAGGATGTCGATGCCGTGATGATCTCGACGCCCGACCAGTGGCACGTCCCGATGGCCGTCGCGGCCGTCAAGGCAGGCAAGGACGTCTGCCTCGAAAAGCCGATCACCCGCAGCGTCGCCGAGGGCCGCCTGCTCAGCGATCTGGTGACCCAGCACAAACGCGTCTTTCGAATGGACAGCGAGTTCCGCTCCAAGCCCTGCTTCCACCGGGCGTGCGAACTGGTCCGCAACGGGCGGATCGGCAAGCTCCACACGATCCGAACCGGCGTGCCCATCGACACGTACGACCAGCCGGCCGTCAAGGAAGAGCCCGTGCCCCCGGAGCTGGACTACGACCTGTGGCTCGGCCCGGCCCCGAAGGCCCCTTACCAGGAAGACCGCGTCCACCAGCGGCACAAGTACGACCGGGCGGGCTGGATGCGAAACCTGGACTATTGCGACGGCATGATCACCAACTGGGGCACGCACCTGAACGACATCGCCCAGTGGGGCAACAACACCGAGCGCACCGGGCCCGTCGAAGTCGAGGGTAAAGGCGCCTTTCCGCCGAAGGACACCCTGTGGAACGTTCTGACGAACTTCGAGATCACCTATCGCTTCGCCAACGGCGTCACGATGATCTACAAGACCGAAAAACCGTACGTGAAGTTCGAGGGAACCGAGGGTTGGATCTACGCGGAGTTCGGCGTCGAAACGCTCAAGGCCGAGCCCGCATCGGTCCTCGATTCGAAGATCGGCCCGAACGAGACGCACTTGCTGCTCAAAGACGAGAAGCGAGACTTCATCGATTGCGTCAAGACGCGCGGCCGGACGCTTGAAGACCAGGAGGTTGCCCATCGAACGACCTCGCTCTGCCACATCGGCCACATCGCCGTCCGGGTCGGCGGCAAGCTGAAGTGGGACCCGGACAAGGAACGGTTCACCAACAGCGACGACGCCAACACACTCCTCCGCCTTCCGCCCGGCCGCCCACCCTGGGCGCTCTGGTCGACAAATACGTCTCCGGACCCGCGTCCGGTGGTGGGGTCAACACCGCCCCGCTGGCCGCATCAGACACCCCCTGCCGAGCCGAAACCGATGTGACCAGGGGGGCCCACGCGGTGAAGCCCAACGGCTGTCCACCTCTTGATACCTCGGGCCGGCAACGGTAAAACCCCTTCTTCGCATTCAAACGATTCCGTAGAACCCTCAGGATGTGTCGCAGCGAGGTGGAACATGGCGGGACAAACGTATCTGGCATTCGACCTGGGCGCGGAAAGCGGACGGGCCGTCCTGGCACGGCTCGATGGCAAGCGAATTCAGTTGGAGGAGATCCATCGTTTCCCCAACGGGCCGGTCCGCGTCATTGACGCCCTTCACTGGGACGCCCTGGGCATCTTCAACGAGCTCAAGAAGGGGTTGACGATAGCCGGCCGCCAGCGAAACGAGACGCTTGCGGGTGTCGCGATTGATACCTGGGGCGTCGACCTCGCGCTGCTCGGACAGAACAACGTCCTGCTCGGCAATCCGTATCACTATCGTGATTCCCGCTATGACGGCGTGATGGACCGGACGTTTCGGCGCGTAAGCCGTCAGGAGATCTACGACATCACCGGCCTCCAGTTCATGCAGTTCAACACGCTGTTCCAGCTCGTGCAAATGGTCGACGAGGGACATCCCGTACTCAAGGTCGCCAAGCGGATGCTGCACATGCCCGACCTGTTCAACTGGCTGATGACGGGGCGCGACGTCAGCGAATACACGATCGCCAGCACGAGCCAGATGCTCGACGCCCGGACGCGCCAGTGGTCGCTGCCGCTCCTTCAGAAACTGGGCATCCCGACGACTATTCTTCCGGAAATTCTTCAGCCGGGCACGATCATCGGACCCATGCTCGGCTGGCTCACCGAAGAGGCCGGCCTCGGCCGGACCTCCGTGATCGCGACGGCCGGCCACGACACCGGCGCCGCCGTCGCGGCCGTTCCCGCCGAACCCAAGAGCGACGGCTGGTGCTACATCAGTTCCGGCACCTGGTCGCTCATGGGCGTCGAACTCGACGCCCCGCGGATCACCCCCGCGACGCTGAAATACAACTTCACCAATGAGGGCGGCGTGGCCGGCACGATCCGATTCCTCAAGAACATCGCCGGCCTCTGGCTGGTGCAGCAGTGCCGGGCCACGTGGAAGCTCGAGGGCGAGGACCTCAACTATACCGAGATCACCCAGATGGCCGCCGAGGCCACCCCGTTCGCCGCGCTGATCGACCCGGACGACCCCCTGTTCCTCAGCGTGGGCAACATGCCGCAGCGAATCGCCGAGTACTGCAAGCGGACCGGGCAAACGGTCCCGGACAGCAAGGGGGCGATCGTTCGCTGTGCCCTCGAGAGCCTTGCCCTGCGGTATCGCCAGGTGCTCGAATGGACCGAGGAGGTCACCGATCGGTCCATCCATACGATCAACATCGTCGGCGGCGGCACGCAGAACCGCCTGCTGAGCCAACTCACCGCCGATGCGACCGGGCGAAAGGTGGTCGCCGGACCCGTGGAAGCGACCGCGCTCGGCAACGTCATGATGCAAGCGATTGCCACTGGTCAGTTGAAATCGCTGGAGGCCGGGCGCGAAGTCATCCGCAACAGCTTCGAGCTCGAGACGTTCAAGCCCAGTGGCGACAAGGGCTGGGACGACGCCCGCAAGAAGTTCGCGGCCCTCACGCAGGCGTGAACGCCTGCCGGTGCCCGCATGGTTGGTTGACGCGGTGCGCCGGCGTGCCTCGGTCGAACGGGACGCGCCCGGCTCGCAACCGTTGACATTCCGGCCAATACCCGTAGACTGAATAGCCAGTGAGCCCCCGGAGTCATCCTGAATGTCCAAAGCCCCTTCGGACGTCCATAACGCACGGTGTTTGGCGGAACAGATTGAAGAACGTACGGAGCAGTCCGCGGCAAAGTGCTACCAATGCGGGAAGTGCTCGGCCGGGTGTCCGCTGGCGGCGGAAATGGACTTCCCGCCCAGCCAGATACTCCGAATGCTGCAACTAGGCCTGCCCGAACTCGAAGACAAGGCCCTCGGTTCGCTGACGATCTGGCTCTGCCTGACCTGCGAGACCTGCCACGCCCGGTGCCCCAAGGAGGTCGATCTCCCGCGGATGATGGAGGTCCTTCGCGAGGAGGCACTCCGCCGCAACGTGGCGCACCCGTTGGCGAAAGACATCCTCGCTTTTCACCAGGCGTTTCTCGATTCGATCAAGGGCAAGGGTCGCCTGTTCGAGGTCGGCCTGATTAGCAAGTACAAGATGAAAACCGGACACCTGTTCCAGGACGTGTTGAACGCGCCGAAGCTGTTCGTCCGCGGCAAGCTCAACCCCTTCCCTCATGCCATGGCGGGAAAGGCCCAGGTGGCCGCTATCATTGAACGCATCCTTGGCGAGAAGGGTGAACACGGATGAAATACGGCCTGTTTCCGGGGTGTTCCCTGGAGGGCTCGTCGAGAGAGTACGGCGAGTCCTTCCGGGCAATCGCCCCATTGCTCGGTTTGGAGTTGGTCGAGGTCCCGGACTGGAACTGTTGCGGTGCCAGCGCCGCACACAATCTGAACCGCAAGCTCTCCATCGCTTTGCCCGCCCGGACGCTTGCTTTGGCTGAGAAGGCGGGCATGACACAGGTGGTCGTGCCCTGTTCGGCCTGCTTCAATCGCCTCAAGACCGCCCACAACGAACTCGCCAAGGACGCCGACCTCCGCAAGCGAATTTGCGACATCATCGAGATGGACTACAAGGGCACCGTACAGATCCTCAACATGCTCGATATGCTGGCGCCGCTGGCGTCGAACGGGCTGGCAAGCAAAGTCGTCAAGCCGTTCGCTCACAAGGTCGCCTGCTATTACGGCTGCTATCTCACCCGTCCGGCCGGGGTGGCCACGATGGATCGTGCCGAGGATCCCCAGGTGATGGACGATCTGATGCGAAAGATCGGCGCCCAGCCGATTGACTGGTCCTTCAAGGTCGAATGCTGTGGGGCGGGCTTCTCGGTGTCGCGAACCGATCTGGTGGCCAAGTTGTCGGCGAAGATCCTGGGCGATGCCGCCAAACGCGGGGCCGAGGCGATCGTGGTCGCCTGTCCGATGTGTCATTCGAACCTCGACCTGCGGCGGCCCGAGATCGAGCGGCAGCTCGGTAAGTCGTGTTCGATTCCCGTCATCTACATCAGCCAGGCGATCGGCCTGGCGCTGGGGCTTGGCGAGCGTGAGCTGGGTCTGCACCGGCACATCGTGCCGGTGGCATTGGCCGAGGCGGCAACTGCCGCGCCGGCGGTTGCAGCGGCGAGACAACCTCAAGCCGTCGCCAAGGAGGACGAGTAAGCATGGCCCGGGTTGGCGTATTCGTTTGCCACTGTGGAGAGAACATCGCCGGAACGGTCGACTGTGAGGCCGTCGCCAAGGCCTGCGAACAGGTCCCCGGCGTGGTCTGCAGCATGCATTACAAGTACATGTGTTCCGATCCGGGGCAGAACCTCATCCGCCAGGCGATCAAGGAACACCGGCTGACGGGTGTCGTGGTGGCCGCCTGCTCGCCGCGAATGCACGAGACCACGTTCCGCCGGACGACCGCCGAGTCGGGACTCAACCCCTTCCTCTGCGAGATGACCAACCTCCGCGAGCACTGCTCGTGGGTCCACGAAAAGACGCCGGCCACAACCGCCAAGGCGATCGACCTCGTCCGCATCATCATCGAAAAGGTGAAACGCAATCGGGCCTTGTTCCCGATCAAGGTGCCGGTGACCAAGACGGCGCTGGTGCTCGGCGGCGGCATCGCCGGCATTCAAGCCGCCCTCGACATCGCCAACGCGGGACACAAGGTCGTCCTGGTCGAGCGCGAGCCGTCGATCGGCGGGCACATGGCCCAGCTCTCCGAGACGTTCCCCACGCTCGACTGCTCGCAGTGCATCATGACGCCGCGGATGGTCGAGGTCGCCCAGCACCCCAACATCACGATGTACACCTACTCCGAGCTGGAAAGCCTCGACGGCTTCATCGGCAACTTCACCGCGAAGATCCGAAAGAAGGCGCGGAGCGTCGACGAGAAAATCTGCACCGGCTGCGGCGTCTGCACGCAAAAATGCCCGAACAAGAAGATCCCCAGCGAGTTCAACGAGGGATTGGGTATGCGGACGGCGATCTACGTCCCGTTCCCACAGGCCGTGCCCAACAAGCCCGTCATCGACCGCGAGCGCTGCACCTTCTTCGTCAAGGGCAAGTGCAAGGTTTGCGAGAAGGTGTGCCCGGCCGGCGCGATTCGCTACGACCAGCAGGACGAGATCATCGAGGTCAAGGTCGGCGCGATCATCGCCTCCACCGGCTACACCGTGAAGGGCACCGACTTCTTCCCCGAATACGGCTACGGCAAGTACAAGGACGTCATCCACGGCTTGCAGTTCGAGCGCCTGGCGTCGGCCTCGGGCCCGACGCTCGGGGCGATCAAACGGCCCAGCGATCAGAAGGAACCGCAAACGGTCGTCTTCATCGCCTGCGCCGGCTCGCGCGATCCGGCCAAGGGTATCCACTACTGCTCGAAGATCTGTTGCATGTACACCGCCAAGCACGCCATGCTCTACCGGCACAAGGTCCACGGCGGCAAGGCGTACGTCTTTTACATGGACATCCGCGCCGGCGGAAAGATGTACGAGGAGTTCGTCCGCCGCGCGATCGAGGAAGACGGGGCCATCTACGTCCGCGGCCGCGTGTCGCGAGTCTACGAAGAAGACGGGCAACTCGTCGTGAAGGGCGCCGACACGCTGCTGGGCGCGCAACCCATCGAGATCCGGGCCGACATGGTCGTCCTGGCGACGGCGATGGTCCCCAACCCCGGCGCCGAGGAGCTGGCCCAGAAGCTGAAGGTCGGCTACGACCCGTACAAGTTCATCTCCGAGGCGCACCCGAAGCTCCGCCCCGTCGAGACGAGTACGGCGGGGATCTTCGTGGCCGGCGCATGCCAGGCGCCGAAGGATATTCCCGACACGGTCGCCCAGGCCTCCGCGGCGGCGGCCAAGGTCGCCGGCCTGTTCTCGCAGGACGAGCTGTCGCGCGAGCCGGTGGTGGCCGTCGTCAATCGGACCGCCCCGCCGGTGTTCTCGACGTGCGTGGGTTGCTTCCTCTGCGAGCAGGCGTGCCCGTACAAGGCGATCGAGCGCGAGGAGATCAAGACGCGGGACGGCAAGCTGATCAAGACCGTGGCCAAGGTCAACGCGGGCGTGTGCCAAGGCTGCGGGACGTGCGTGGCCCTGTGCCGGTCGAAATCGATCGACCTGCAGGGCTTCACGAACGACCAGGTGTACGCGGAAGTGATGGCGTTGTGATTGACCCGAGCCGGACCGCCGAACCGGGCTGTCCCCAGCCCGGCCTGGCCGGCGTGCCTGCCACGGAACGGCCCGTGGCCGCGCCAGGGAGGACACGCCGGTTCGGCAAGTAATATGCTGGTGCGAGAATCCTTTCTCGCACCGCGCCCAGGCGAGGCAAGATGATCCTGCGGCAATCGTCAACCAAGCAGCAGGGACTGATGCTGACACTCTGCGGCGCGTTGTCCGCGCTCCTAATGGGTTGCCTAAGCACCGGCAAGCGTACAATACAAGCCGAGCGTCCTGTCGCATTGGACCATCCTGGTGCGTCCGGGCGAGGCGAACGCTGCTTCGACGACGACGCAGACAACATTCTGACAGGGATGTGTTTGGCTGATAGCTGATGGCTGAGAGCTAGAGACTCATGACTGAATTTGAACCAAAACTAGTGGCCTTCGTATGCAACTGGTGCACGTACGCCGGGGCCGATCTGACCGGCACCAGCCGCATGAAATACGCCTCCAACGTGCGGGTGATCCGATTCCCCTGCACGGGGCGGATCGACTTCATGCTGCTTCTGAAGGCGTTCGCCCAAGGCGCCGACGGCGTCATCGTGTCGGGCTGCCACCCGGCCGACTGCCACTATACGGCCGGCAACTATCACGCCCGGAGACGCTGGATCACATTCCGAAAGGTTTTGGACTTCGTCGGGTTCGACATCCGCCGAATCCACTTCGCCTGGGTCTCGGCGGCCGAGGGGGCCAAGTGGGCCGAGCTGGTCAACTCCGTCACCGACCAGATCAAGGCACTCGGCCCGTTCAAGGAATACCAGGAACTCCCGCGACCGGGAGTCCAAAAGATAGAGGTCCTGTGATGGAACCATTGAGGGCAAAGGCCCGCGAACTACTCGAGAGCAAAGCCGTCGGCGTGGTCATCGGCTACGCCCAGGGTTCGCTTCCCGAAAACACGCGGCCGGTGTTCATTCGGAACCCGCAACGAGTCGATCGCCTGATCCTGAACGAGCACTGCCATCAGAATCTGGCGGTGTATCTGTTCAAGCCGGAGGTGAAAGCCTTCGGCAAGCCGGCCCTGGTGGCCAGGTCGACGACGCTGCGATCGATTCTGCAGCTCGCCGCCGAAAATCAGCTCCAGGACGGGCAGGTCGTCGTGCTGGCCGTCGCAAACGACGGGCAGCTCCTCGACCTGCCCGACTTCAAGGCCATCGAAGAATACCTGGCCAAGCAGCCCCGGGGACTCACCCCCGAAGAGGCCGAGCGGCTCCAGAAGATCGAGCAGATGTCGCGCGAGGAGCGATGGCGATTCTGGATCAAGGAATTCTCCCGATGCCTGCGGTGCTACGCGTGCCGGGCGGCGTGTCCGATGTGCTACTGCGGTCGGTGTGCCGTCGAGGCGAATCAGCCGCAGTGGATCGGCGCGGCCCCGCACCCGCTGGCGAATTTCGAGTGGCATGTGTCGCGGGCGATGCACCAGGCCGGGCGGTGCATCGAGTGCGGCTCGTGCGCCGAGGCCTGTCCGGTGGACATCCCGCTGAACCTACTGACACAGATGATCAATCGTGAGGTCCTCGAGGACTTCGGCGTGGTCGCCGGCAGCGGCGCCAAGGCCCCGTACGCACTCGCTACGTTCAAACCCGAGGATAAGGAAGACTTCATCAAGTAATCGAGTACCGAGCCCCGCTGTCCCCAGCGGGGTCATTCGTACGATAGGAAAAGACTTCATCAGGTAGTTGCATGATAGAAAAGCGATTGCTCAAACGCGATTTGTTGGGCGCCCTGTTCGAGAAGCTCCGATCGAGCGGGCGCCGCATCCTGGCGCCTCGCGAACAGGGCGAGAGCCTCGTCTTCGACGAGATCTCGTCGCCCGCCGAGGTGGCCGCCGACTATGTCCAGACGACGGTGTCGCCCAAGTCGGCGGTCCTGCCGCGATGCGAGGAACTCCTGCGATACTCGTTCGAGGGCAAGGACGTGAAGATGTCCGAGGGCGATAACGTACCGGTGCCCACCGTCCTGTTCGGCGTCCGGCCGTGCGACGCCTGCGGCTTCGACGTACTCGATGCCCTCTACTCGTGGGACTACGAAGACAAGTTCTTCAAAAACCGACTCGAGAACTTGACCGTCATCGGCATCAGTTGCACGAAGTCCGACGCCTACTGCTTCTGCACATCGGTCGGCGGCGGACCGGGCAACACCAAGGGCAGCGACATCTTGCTGACTCCCCTGCCCGACGGCGACTACCTCGTCGAGGTCGTCACCGACCGCGGCAAGGAGATCGTGACGATGGCGCCCGAGCTGTTCGGCCCGGCGCCGCAAGTCGACAAGGAAACCGTCCTGGCGGACGTGCCTGCGAAATTCGAGCTGTCGACACTCAACGAAAAGTTGCCGAAGCTCTTCAACAAGGACGAGATCTGGAGCGAGCAGTCCTTGCGGTGCCTCGGGTGCGGAGCGTGCGCGTTCCTGTGCCCCGTCTGCGTCTGCTTCGACATCCAGGACGAGGCCAACGGCAAGGGCGGCGTGCGACTGCGATGCTGGGACTCGTGCGGCCTGTCGCTGTTTACGCTGCACACCTCGGGGCATAACCCCCGCTCGACGCAGGGCCAGCGATGGCGGCAGCGGGTCATGCACAAGTTCTCCTACTTCCCCGACCGGCTGAAGCACTTGGCATGCGTGGGGTGCGGACGATGCTCGCGGGCCTGCCCCGTCGACATGAATCTGCTGGAACACCTCGTTGAGCTCGCGGAGGCGGAGTGATGATCGCCCAGAACATTTACAAGCCCTACATGATGCGAATCGACAAAATCACGGACGAGGCGCCGGGCGTGAAGACGTTCCGACTGGTCTTCCAGGATCCGAACGAGGGCAACGCCTTCGCGTTCAAGGCGGGACAGTTCGGCGAGTACTCGGTGTTCGGCGCCGGCGAGTCCACGTTCTGTATCGCCAGCTCGCCCACCCGAAAGGGTTACATCGAGTGCACGTTTCGCCAGGCCGGCCGTGTGACGACCGCATTGGCCGACCGCGAGGAGGGCGATACGGTCGGGTTTCGCGGACCGTATGGCAACATCTTTCCGATCGAGCAGTGGCACGGCAAGAAGCTGATCTTCATCGCGGGCGGCATCGCCCTGCCGCCGCTCCGTTGCGTCATCTGGAACGTCCTCGACCTGCGCGACAAGTACGACGACGTCACCATCGTCTACGGTGCCCGGAGCGTGGCCGACCTGGTCTACAAGCACGAACTCGAGGAATGGAGCCGACGCGGCGACGTCAACGTCATCACCACCGTCGACCCCGGCGGCGAAACGCCGGACTGGAAGGGCCAGATCGGTTTCGTCCCGACAATCGTCGAAAAGGCCAACCCCTCACCCGCCAACACGATCGCCCTCGTCTGCGGGCCGCCCATCATGATCAAACTCACACTGCCGGTGCTCGACAAGCTCGGGTTCCAGCCCGAGCAGATCTACACGACGCTTGAGAACCGGATGAAGTGTGGCCTCGGCAAGTGTGGCCGGTGCAACGTCGGCAAATACTTCGTCTGCAAGGACGGCCCCGTGTTCACGCTCGCTCAGCTCAAAGACCTTCCCCCGGAGTATTGATCGCGCCCGGCCTCTTCAGCGGCACCGGACCGGTCACGGCGTAGCCGGTCCGTGTCCGTCCGGCTCGCACTGCAGCAGAGCCAGCCGTGTCAGCCAGGTAATTCTCGCAGCGCCGGACCGCATGGATCCGGTTGAAGGCGGAGAATGTGTCAAAGGGTCCGTATCAAGCCGCCGACGCCCCGTTCCGACCCCCCGGACTCCCGGTCGTCCCCACCCGGCTTGCACGCCCAGAGACCAGGCTTGAGCGTCCTGTTCCCAATACCGGCCCCATGTTGGGGAAAATTACCCACCTCAACAACACTGGCCAACCACAAATCGCAGGATTTGTCAGTCCCTAAGACATGTTTTCAAAAATAGTTATGCACAAGTAACTCATCGGATGATCTAGGCGACCCGACTCTGGCACAGGTGTTGCCAAACGAAGGGTGAGGACAGTTGGTCTGTCCCAGACAATTGGTTGCAGTGGCAGGGCTGCTGCGAGCAGCTCGGCGACGGGATCTAACGCGGGGGAGCCACTACTGCCCAGTGATAGATTCCGTCAGCGAGTTGCTGTTCGTATTCGCGAACGGGGCCACGGCGTGGGGAGACGCTGTGGCCCCAATTTCTATTCCAAAACGCGTCCGATACACCCCAACGCAACGGGCGAGAACCGGAGCCCGATACCGAAGGTCGCCCGACCGCGACACGCCGGTCGCATAAGAGGGGTCCGGCCGATGGCGCTCCCCTTACTGCCCGTACGCGATCGACGGCTGTCCCTTGCTCGCCCCCATCGCCGATCGGAACTGATCCATTGAGAAGTTCCTGCCCGGACACTTCGTATTGTTGCCGTTGGCCTCCCGATGACCAAGAATGTGGCTCGCGGGGATCTTTCCGTGGACCATCAAGAAGGTCACAAGCTTGCGAAGGGACTCCATCTGCTTGGACGTGGGGTAGGACCGCTCGAAATCGCCCACCAGGCAAATGCCTATTCCGTGTTCGTTGTAATAGTTGCCGGGCACCTTACAGTGCGCCCCGTGTTTTTGTGTGTCCCAGCGAGATCCGACCTCCACACGCCCGTCCGGCCCTCCGGAACCGTTGTCAATCACAAAGTGATACCCCAATTCGTCCCAGCCGCGCTGACGATGAGCGGAATCGAAACTGGCCGCGCTACCCATCGGGGTGTCGCTGTGATGGATAATGATGCATTCCCAACGATTGCTGATGCCGCCGGCCGGCATCCACCCCGGCTCTCCGGGGACGCTCGGCGCTCGAACCACAGGCATGGGCTTCGGCTTGATGATGGCGATCGGCACCCGGGTAGCTTCCGCCTTCTTAGGGGTGCTGTGAACCGCCGGATCAGGCAGGTGGCTGAGAATGCCGTTCTTGGGCTCCTCACAACCCGCCACTATGCCGAGAACGCCACCCAGTCCGATCGAAACGATCGCTATCCGGCGCACAAAAAATCCCTCCCGCAAAGGCGAGTAAGTATACCGTCCCTGGAGACCGGCGCATAGACCCCATCGCCGGGCAGTTATGGGGGGTTATCGGAACATAACCGAGAATCCATCGAGAAAAAAGCGATACCCTGCCCGATCAGGCCTTCAACGATTCAGAACGACGGATGTCAGTGGCCGCTCCTCTCAGATGCCTCCGCCCATAACTCACGTATTGACAGGGGCCAACGATCCTGCAATAGGTTGCCGTCAAGGTACGTCCTGCTGTTCCGTCCGCCCCAATCGAATGGACCCACGACCATCAAGCCGTTCCGATTCCCATTCGCACCTGCACTGATCGTTCAGTTCCCGGGTGAATAGACACAGACAACGGCAACACACGAACGCATGGGCAGGGTGCCTTCGTACTTCGTATGCGATGATCGCTATGGACGGAGGTGTATCGTGGCTACCCACGATCCGGTCCGTTGGATACCCGTGGATGAAGACTCAGATCTGGACGGCAAATCGTGCGCGGTGCCTATGGGAGCCCTTGATAGGTGGGGTGTATGAACGAAACCGAGTCGTTCGTCACGACGAACGTAATCGTGTCACCCAGGCGATAGTCCGTCCACACAAAGATGCCCTCGGCCGGCGGGGCATAGGTAAACGTCCGAACGACGGTATTCGTGCCGGGTCTCTTGTCGGTTTCCTTTACGGCCGTGATGTAGCTGGGGAACACACGAACAAAGGCGTGCGTCAGCTTCTTGGACGTCCCGCCCGGCAAGGGGTTGCCTTGCGCATCGGTCGGGCCAACCAGCGAACTGCCTGAGAGTGTCGCCCCCGTCAAGTCCGGCTTCAGCTCAAAGATCCGGCCTTCGATGTTGTTGGCGCCTGAATTCGGATCGTCCGTGCCGATGAAAATGACAATCGAGCCGGCGGGGATGTTTCGTTCCACCACGTTGAAACTGTAGACAATATTCGGGTCGCCCAGATCGTTGGGATCAAAAACGTGGACGACTTTACCCTCGTCCACGAACTTCACCAGGGCGCCGTTTCTGAACCACAGCTCTTGACCGGTGATCTTGTCCTGCCACAAGCTGCCATACAGATTGACGTTCGCGGCGGTTACCACACTCGTCAGGCTCGTTGGAATCGGCGTCGCCAACTCGAACAGGTATCGCGTCGTGCTCGGCGGACACGCGTTGATAGGAACACTCGCTGAATATGTCTGACAATCAGCCTCAAAAGTAATTTCAACATCGTAATCTGTGTAGTTCTGGACCTCGAGTAGGATGCCTTTTGTCGTGGCCGCAATCGTCGGTGTGAGTACCGTCGGCCCGCTCTGAGGAACCATGGCCATGAACAGCGGGGCCGCTGGAAACAGCCCTGTAAGCCCCGAGAAGATCGTAACGCACTCCAGTTGGAGCATCATTGCGGCAGCGGCCACACCGACCAAACCACGCACCAGTAGCAGCATGCGAATCTCCCTCGCTCAATAGGCCCTGTGGCGTGAACCTTTTTCGGCCGACCTTAAACGGAATCGCACGGAAAGGCCGATAAGGTCACTAGAAACTGTATCGGTCATTTGTTCCAAAAGGCAAGAAACGGCGTTGAAAATTCTTGCGGTCAGGCGTCGAAACGGCCTAGTAAGTCGAAACCTTCCGGCCCCCCCAAACGCATTCTTGAGGGCGGCGGGTCGCTGTGGCGTGGTCCGGCCGGCTTGACTATCGGTCCTGGCAGGCATTTAATTGGCGGGAGGCGGCTGAACCAACCGGTTGACGAGAGTCCTCTGCCACGGCCCTCGATTGTCTGCCTGCCCAAAGAGGTGGTTGCTGCTGTAACTTGCTTCCTTTTAAGATTTTATGGCTGTGCCGTGTGTTCGATGACTCATAGCATCCAAAGCTGGTACACGAGGCAGATGGGGCGTCCGCAGCCTGAGCTGACCGCTGTCGCAGTCAGCTCTCGGCGGTTGGGGTAATGGGTATCGTCTCCTAACGCATCCAACCCGTTTCCAAGTGAGGGAGGATCGTCATGAATTGTCCGCGTGGGGTGGTCCGGGGCACCAGAATGCTTCGCTCCGGTTGTGCCGCGATCGTACTTGCGGTCACGTTGGGTGTCTGGATCGGCTGTCTGCCCACCACGACCATATCGGGGACCAAGTTCATCGTCCAACCGTTGAACATCACGGTAACGGCCCCCGCTACGTCGTTGATCCTCTCGAAGGGGGACCAGTTCCTGGTGGCCTGGGACTACAGTGTCCCGTCCGCCCATGATCCCAACAACGTCTTCATCTCCATCTTCATGGATCCCGAAACGGTCGTCGGAAACTTGAACGAGATCCTGGTGGCCAGTGGCAAAGAGTTTGAAATGGCTCCGCCCACGGCCCAGCAACCCTTGGATCCGAACAAGCCGCGAAACCGGTCGGGCGCCTACCGGGTCAGGCTGGTGGCGCCGCTCGACATCGCGGTTGGAACCTACCGAATTCGGGCGGTTATCCAAGACGAGACGGGGCAAAGCGCGATCAGTCGCGGACCCGGAATCGTTCAGGTCGTGCCCGAGGGGTCCGCGCCCGGCCTGGAACCTCCGAAAATCAAGATTGTCCAGCCCGCCGAGAACATCGGCGTCGCACAGAACGACAAGGTGTGCATCATCTGGACGGCGTCGGCCTTCACGGACGGCGCGGAAATCACCATCTCGCTCGACCGCGATCTTGATCCCTCCAACGACGTGGATCCGAACGATCCCAACCACACCGACGATCCCAACGCGCCCATGGTGTTGACGCGGAAACTGTTGAAGACCCAGACCTCCACCATTCCCGGCGTGGGTACCCTCGATCCCAACAGCCTCGACCCGAACAATCTCGATCCGAATCTGCTGGACCCCAATCTCTACAACCAGAGCGTCCTTTCCGACCCCAACGCCTGCAAGGGCGACGATCGATTCCTGCTGGTCATCGATACGACCGCGATCCCGCCCCGGCCGGATGGATTGCCCTACTTCATCCAGGCCAAAATCGACGACGGCGTCAACCCGCCGGTGTTCACCTATGCCGCGGGGTGGCTGGCGATTCAGAAGTGGGCCTCCGGCCTCGTGGATCTGAGGCAAGCCGGCGAGGATCTGGCCGCGACGATCTTCCAGGGATTCCACGGCCGCGCCAACCCGCTGGACGCCAACGAAGTGGGCGGCTACGCGGGGTCGTGGGCCACGGGAACGGGCGATTTCGACGGCGACGGCTACGATGATTTCATCGTCGTCGCCCGCTACGGCAACCCGCGGGGGCGCGGCCATGCCGGACAAGCCTACATGATCTATGGCCGGCCGACGCGCTTCGGCAACGTCAATAGCCTCAACAGCGTCGGAACGAGCATTCGTGGAACGCAGTTCCACGGCCCGAAAAACTGGTCGAACGACCCCCTCCGAGGCAACGGCGGTCAGGGTGGCAATGGCGGGATTGCGTCCGTGGGCATCGCCCCCGACGTGGACCTCGACGGCAGGCCGGAGATCGTGTTTGGCCTTCCAGACGCCTACACATATGACTACTTCGATATCGACCCGCTCGACGAGGATGGTACGTTCTATCTGGACGATCTTCCCTATCCATACTCCGGAGACGTCATCACAGATGACAATTACGGGTGGGACCGGCTGAGCATGGTCGTGCTCGTCATGAGCGACCAGGAACTCTACATCAATCGGATCATCCCCGACCCGAACGGCAAGGGCACGACGATCGACCTGCGATTGGTCGGGCAACATAACGCGGAAGGGGTGGTAAACGACGAGTTCACCGGCCTCTCGGGTTCAACGCAACCCCTTGGAGCTCGGTTCCGCGGCGATCATCCCAAGGTGTTGGGCGCGACGTCGTTTGGTGAGACGGTCTCAACCATTGGTGATCTGAATAACGATGGCATTCCCGAACTGATGTTTTCGGGTCCGCAGGCAACCGATTTCTTCGACGCGAATTCTCAGACAAGCGATGAGCGAGGCCGCATCGACGTGTATCTGGGGATGAACTGGATCGCTTTCCAGCAGGCCCTAAGCGAAGAGCCTGTCATCTCATTTCCTCTGCTGTTCTCCACCGACTCCTTCGACATCGGGGAAGACCAGAAAGGTGCGTACCGCGATCTGCAGTGGCCGGAGCTTTACACGCTTCTCGGAGCCTCCGCTGAGGATCATTTGGGGCGAGCGTTGCCGGCCGGCGACTTCAATCAGGACGGCTTACCGGACATTGCTTGCGGCGCACCGGATGCCGACCGAAACGGGAAGACCGATTGCGGCGTCGCATACATCGTCTATGGACAGCTTGTTCTCGGCGAATTGAATATCGCCGATCATCCTCGAATCGAAATCGTCGGCAAGTCGGACGGCGATCACTTCGGCCAGACGCAGTGTGGGGGCCAGGATTTCAACGGCGACGGCGTGGACGACGTTTTCCTTGGCGCCCAGCACGTGGCCGGTCCGGCCGGCGCCAACGCCGGTTTTGCCGGTATCATCTTCGGCTTCCGCCACGCGACGGGTGAACGAACGTACACGATCGACGATATCGCCACACCCGGATTGCCCGGCGTGAAGTTCTATGGGGCAACGGCCAACGCGCTCGCCGGGGCAATGATCAGTTGCGCCGGCGACTTCAACGGCGACGGCTATGCCGACATCCTCATCACTGCACCCGGCGCGGAATACACCTATCAATCGGGCGCGTCGACGCAGGTCCGCAAGGGCGTATGCTACCTGATCTTCGGCAACAACCGCATCCGAAACCAGACGTTCCTGCTCAATCAGGTCGGCACGGCCGCCCTGCCGGGGATCGTCTTCGTGAGCCCCTATGAGAAGGGAACGGCCGACGAGGCGGGCGTCGATACGTGCTTCGGCATCGGCGACATCAACGGCGACGGCTATGCCGACATCCTCATCGGCAACACCACCGCCGACTACGTCAGCCCGACCAGCCCGACACAGCGACGCGTCGACGCCGGCGAAGTCTACATCATCTACGGAAACAACAACGGGACAAACCACCCCAGCAGATGGTGGCAATAGCCGCGATGATAAAAACACAGGCCGCGAGGTTCCCCGGGGGGGAATCTCGCGGCCTCTTGGTTTTTACCCGCCGGTGCTGCCCGCCTGTAAGACCGTGATCGCGGCGGTGTCCACAATGTCCTGCCAGCTACACCCACGGGACAGGTCGTTGCAGGGGCGGGCAAGACCCTGCATGATCGGGCCGACCGCCCGACACTTGCCCATACGCTCGGCCATCTTGTAACCGATATTGGCGGCGTCCAGGTCGGGGAAGACCAGGACATTGGCCCGCCCGGCCACGGGAGAATCCGGCGCCTTTCGCTTGGCGACGCCGGGCACGACGGCCGTATCGAACTGAACCTCCCCGTCCACGCAGAGGTCGGCCCGCCGTTGACGAACGAGGGCGGTGGCCTTGATCACCTTGTCGGCGCGCGGATGCTTGGCTGATCCGTGGGTCGAGAAACTGAGCATCGCCACTCGCGGCGTAGCGCCCAGCAGGGCCCGACAGTTGTCGGCCGCCGCCAGGGCAATGTCGGCAAGTTCCTCGGCACTGGGATCGGGCAGCACGGCGCAATCCGCGAAGATGATCGCCCCGTTCTCGCCGAACTCCGCATGAGGGCTGACCATCAAGAAAAAACTGCTGACCGTGCGAAATCCCGGAAGCAGCCCGACGCAGTGCTGCGCCGCGCCGATCACCTTCGCCGTCGACGCAATGCTCCCGGCGACCATGCCGTCGCAAAGCCCGTTGCGAACCATATACGCGCCGAAGAAGACCCGGTCGGCCACGATGCGCCGGGCGATTGCCTCGGTCACTTGTTCGGCCTGTCGGTGCTCGCGGTACTGGTCGACAAACGTGCCCAGGAGATCGCTCGTCTTGGGATTCACGATCCGGACGCCGCTCAGATCGAGGGCCTCGCCCGTCGCCAGCGTCGTCACTTCGTCCGGATCGCCCAGCAAAACGACCTTAGCCATCTGCTGCTTGACGATATACTCGGCCGCCCGCAGCGCCCGAGGATCCTTTCCCTCGGCCAGGCAGATCGTGCGATTCGCCGTCGCGGCTTGACGTCGGAATTGGCTCAGCAGATCGGGTTGGCTGTTCTCCGGCTTTGCGGAACCGCTCATGAATCTCGCTTCCTCCGTTTGATGATGATGCCACTACGAAAAACAGAGCAGGAGTGTAGAGGAAAGCCGGGGCGCCGTGAAGGGGCTCACGGCTCCGTGGGCTTCTGAAGAATCAGCATGTAATGCGCCGAATACCGGCGGAGGCGCGACCGCTCCAGCCAGCGCTCGATGAACCCCAGCACGCTCTTCCAAAGCTGTGGCGCGAACTCGGGAAGGAAAGTGAAGTATTCGCCGGAGACCACACGCATGTCGGTCAGTCCCTCCACATCATCGGGCGTAAGCCAGAGCTCGCTCCCGTCGTCCAGGGCATGCAAAACGGGGAAAATGTAGCCCATGTAAAATCGGAACAGCGGATTGATGGTGTTGATCTCATGCAGGAAGAAAACGCCTCCCGGCTTCAGGACCCGCGCAATTTCGGCCAGCGCATGACGCTGCAACTCACGCCCACGGAGATGATGCAGGACATTGATGGCGTAGGCAAAGTCGATGCTCGCGTTGCTGAAGGGCAAATGCGGCAGTCGCGCCGAGAGGAAGGCGCTGTTCGGCCGGCCGCGCCCGGCCGACTGACGAACTTGGCCCTCGGCCGCGTCGAGTGCAATGATGCGTCCGCACGTCTCCGCCATCCGGGCGGCATAACCGCCCGTGCCGCAGCCGATGTCTACGCCGATCAGTTCCGACGGCCGGCCGAACAACCGCGCCAACCATTCCTTCATGAGGCTCGTCTTTCGTTCCAGCAGAAGGGTCAAAACATAGCCCGCCATCTCCTCATCGTAGCGGGTGCTCAGGGCGTCGAAGCGGTCGGCCGCGGCGAGCAACCGATGGTGTCTGTTCAGCACGAAGAAGAAGGCGGCCAGGCCGACGACCATCGTCAGCCCGGTGATGGTGAATCGCGTCAAGACACTGGCCTCGAGCGCGACCATGTTCGGCACGCCGAGCTGGCCGACGAGAGTGTGCCACATGTAATGGCTCGTATAGCCGATGCCGGCCGGCGAGAGGTGGCGGGCGCCGTATAGGACCCCCTCAAGAAAGATCCGACTGCAGGCCTGGGTGTCCGGTTGTTGACCGGCCACGGAGACCGACAACGCCAACACAATGCTCGTCAGATACCAGCCGCCCACACTGGCCAGCATGGCAGGGACGAAGCAGCGAGGCGCCAACAGCAAGACGGCGTCCACGGCCGAGGCGGGTACCACCCATCGGACCACGGGAACCCGGCGGAAAAACCGGAGCACCCTCCCGGCCGCACTGGCCCACACCGGCGACGTCAGCCAGGCAAGCCCCGCCAGCACAACCAGACCAACCCCGAGCATCAACCCCCTCGCCGGATCGTGATGCAGTGCCAGCAGGACGGCGATCGCCGCCACATCGTGAAGGCGTCCCGCGATCACGGCGGTGATTCCGCGAAAGACGCTGTCGCCGCTCAGGCGGTTCAGAACGAACGCCGAAACCAGCTCGCCCACATAGGCCGGCGTCAGCATCATCGGAACGCCCGCATAAAACGCCAACAGGCTGGTACCCAACGGAGGCCTGGCATTCATCGACCGCAGCAAGAAATGCCAGCGAACGAAACGCCCCAACAGCACCGTCAGGGAAATGGCCAACAGCGGCAGCACCAGGGGCCAGTTGCGGAGAAGGTTGGCGGCGTGTCGCCGCGCCGCCTCCGGCGAAATGCTGCGGACAACCATTCCCATGACGATGATGCCGCCGATCAGCGACGCGGCAACCGTCATAAGAAGAATCGTGAGGTAAAGCGAACCGCGATCGGTTGATTTGCCCGAAGAGGCGTGGTTCTCAGGCATCCAAGGCGTCCCTACCCTGTGCGAGGCGGACTGCCCGACTCGCACAGCAGTCTATGCCCGAGACCTTCGCGGTCAAGCCGGCGCCCGTCGACGGAAGATGAAATCGGCAAAAGAAAGGGCGCCGCGTGCAAGCGACGCCCGGTATCTCGCATTCACTCGTATTCACCCGCCGGGCAGGAGCCGACCCCGCCCGGACAGGACCCCTAGGCCCTCGGGTGAGCCTGATCGTACACCTCTTTCAACCGATTCGTGGTCAGGTGCGTGTAGATTTGCGTCGTCGAGATCGACTGGTGACCCAGCAGTTCCTGCACGCTCCGCAGATCCGCTCCGGCGTTCAACATATGCGTCGCGAACGTGTGTCGAAGCGTGTGCGGGCTGATCGACAGATCCAGCCCTTGCTGGGCAAGGTACTTGTCGAGTTTGCGCCGAACGCTGCGGGTACTGAGCCGCTGGCCGTGCTTGTTCACGAACATGGCTTGCTGGTCGCCCGACGCGAACTTGACTTCCTTCTGACGAAGCTCCATGTACTTGCGGATCGCCGACAAGGCCGTCGGCCCGATCGGCGTCACACGCTCCTTGCGGCCCTTGCCGCGAACGATAAGCGACTCGCCGAGAAAATCAACGTCCTCAATGTTCAAACCCACGAGTTCGCTGACGCGGATGCCGGTCGAATAGAGGGTTTCCAGCATCGCCCGATCACGCGCGCCCAACAACGACGTGTCGTCGGGGGCCGCCATGAGGGCCTTGACCTCCTGCTCGTTCAGGAACTTCGGCAGCCGTTTCTCCTGCTTGGGTGTGCGAATCGGCGACACCGGGTTGGCCTGAACGTAGCCGCGCTTCACGCAGAACTTGAAAAAGCTGCGAAGGGTGGCCAGCTTCCGGGCAACCGTCGCCTTGCTGTAGTCTTGGTTTCCCAAGTAGCCGAGAAACCGTCGGACGGTGGCGGTGTCGACCGCGATCAGCCGGGTTCGCAGGTCCGGTTGAGTCTCGGACAGAGACTCGCTCGCGGCAAGGCCGGGCGGCGCAAGGGTGGCGGTCCCCCCACCCGAACTCCCGGTGGCGTAGCCGACGGCGCCGTGGTGGCCTGCCGCCTCCCGGCTCGTTCCGGAGGATAGGCCTTCATACTCACCCTCCTCCCGACCTTGGCCATCCAGCAGGAAGCCACAAAACTGATGAAGGTCCGCGGCATAACACTTCCCCGTGTGCGACGAGAAGTGTCGCTCAAACCGCAGGTAGTTCAGAAACTCAGCGATGAGGTTGTTTTCGCTGCTCATTAGAGGTTCGTTCTTACGTCCGGCGATCCACAAACTTGCGCAACCTGGCTTCGATAGCCTCCTGCGCTCAACTCGAAAGCTGATCGATCTCCATCTCGAGTCTTCGACCCATTTGATAGCTCAACACCGCGGCGTCGAACCAATCGAACGCCGACTCGGGGTCCGTCGCCATCGACGCAAACGCCTCAATCACGTCCGCCTCGTGGCCGGATCGATACCGAAAGACATAACGGTGATCGCCCTTGACCAATGAAAGCTGCTTGACGCCTTCCATGCATGCCACTCCTAGTCCACGGCTCCGGCCATCATCCGATGGTATTCCTGTCCCATCATCTCGTTGATCACCGACCAGCAGCAGTACCTCAAGTACAGCCGCTGGCTCTTCAGATATTTCCGCCAGCTCAGGGCGCCCTCGTCGGCACCGCGGTTGTCGGCATAACGGCGAACGGCCTCGGCCACCGCGTTGTGGGCGGCGTTGTAGACACGCTGAACTTGGGCCCTGGGCCGTGTGGGAGATTCCACGTCCGTTTCAACGGGGAACGGCGAGGCTTGTCTCGAAACGGCCACCGGGTCCAATCGGTTCGCAAAGCCTCTCACCGAAGGCATGTAAAGCTGAGCCGCGATTCCCACCACGGGCGTATAGGCGTCGTACTCGGTGACGGCCAATACCACGATCCCGTCGCAGCCGATCCTCTGGCAAATCTCGATGGCGTGGGCGGGCGAGGAAACGTTCCTCTCCCCATCGCGAGCCAGAACGGCCATCACTCGGTTCACGCCGACGACCTGAACCCCTTCGACCAACGTCAACTCGCTGGCGAACAGATCAGCCACCTGAAGCGGATCAAAATCGCTCGAACCGCTGAAATTCAATGCCGGGGCAACGGCAATCAGAACAGGGCGGTCGTAAGGCCCGGGAATTTCGGTGGTCTGAGCGTGCGGTTTGGAACAGCCGCCGGCCAGACCGACGATCGCCGCAACGACAAAGCGTCGCAAGGCCTTGGGATCAGCGTATCGTCTGTTTACTACCATTCACATAGCGTCCCTGGAAGGCACTATTCACGCCTTCCATGATTCGGTTATGCGGACCACCGGCTTTAGTTGTCGTTTCGCATCTCGGAATTATTCCCGAAATATCGGCCTCCGCCCGTCACTGAACCCCATTCGCCCGGGCTTCCTGTCCCGGCCGGGCGTCCGCCACGGGGGACGGCGATCGGATCGGTACGATCGACCAGATGTTCTCGGAACCGCTCCGATTGCTGGCGAAGTACACCCGCCCGTCGGCCCCGCAGACGGGGGAGTAGTTCACGGCGTCGCCCTTCGTCAGGCGAATCTTGCCCCGACCGTCCGCGTCGGTGATCCAGAGGTCCCCTCGGACCGGACGATCCGTCACCGAGACCCCATCGGGCGAAGCAGGGTCCACCGAGCAGTAGACGATCCTTGTTCCGTCGGTTGTCCACGTCGGCGCAATCAGGGCATGATCGGAAGAGGCGGCGACTTCCGTTGGGAAGCGAGGCTCACCGTCGACCAACCGGATCGTCCAGATACTGAACCATCGGTTTCCGCGGGCCCGCGCCCGTTGGTAGACAATGACGTCATCCTTGGGCGACCATCGTGGGAACAGACCGTAACCGATGAACTTCCTCGTACCCGTATGCCGCAGATCAAGCGTCCAGAGCTCCCATTGCCCGTTCTGGGGGTTCAGCAGACAATACACCAATCGTTGGCCGTCCGGCGACCAATCGGGATGAATCTCCGCGGCCGGCGACTTCGTAAGCTGCTGGACCATTTGCCCGTCGATGGACGTCACCCAAATGTCCCAGTTGCCGGTCCGGTCGCTGCAGAAGGCGACGTGCTTGCCGTCCGGACTCAGCCGCGGCTGAACGTCGCTGGCCGGATCGTCGGTCAGTTGCGTGATGGCCGTCTCGCCGATCGCCTTGATGTAGATGTCGGCGCGAGGCGAATGGCACGTGGAAGCGAAGACAAGCAGTTGCCCCGTTCGATCGACATCGGGGTCAAAATCGGCACCCTCACCCGTAAACGTGTGTTGCTGCAAACCGGCGGCAGCCTTGCCTTCGAACGGAACGGCACTGGCATCCGGCAAGTCACCAAACAGGCTGATCGGAGCGACCTTGCCCGTAACCTCGGTCGAAGCCGACGCGACCGGTTTGGCGGTCTGCTCGATCCTTGCAGGCCCTGTCTGTGTGTCTTGACATCCGATAAGCAAACCCAGTGCGCTGCCCAACCCCATCATCGCGGTTCTCAGAGAGCGTACGCCACTCATAACCGTTGGGCTCCTTGGGGATCGGTCCTGACAGGCACGACTGGAATCCGTACCGACACGAATGCCTGTCACGGCCCCCGTCTGGGTTTATCGGCTCCCGGCGAGGCTCGGATAACGAGGGAGAGGAAAATCCGGTACAGGCAAAAGTCCGATAATCGCCCTACTATTATCGGCCAGTGAAGACCCGCTGCTTGAGATTCGGCACAGGGGAAATAAAGCGACCCAATCGTTGCCTAAATCATATCCAAATAATGAGATGCAAACACAGGCCGTTGACATCCACACGCGGATGGCAGCCCCCGGTTAGGCTGTCCGCGAAAACGACCGAGGCGAACCCCCATTAGCCTGTTGGCCCGGAGGTCGCGGGACGTGCCCTGGGGGGATGGACCGGCGCATTCTGCCCCCCCTTGCCGGGCCCGTGACGCCATTCGGGGGACTGCTTCTCCAGCGGTGGCTTCGGGCCCATGCCCGATTTCCGCCCGAGGCGGGGGGAAGGGTTCTTCAGCATCTCCTGGAACATCCGGCTAACCTGGGCTTCTTTATCTTGCCGCCGGATTTCAACATGCTGCTTCTGTTGGTTGAGTCGCTCCTCCAATTCCTGGATGTTCAGTTCCGTTCGTCGGATCTCCAGATCGAAACGCCGGCCAATCAATTCCTTCAAGCGGGCCTCGGCCTCCTGCGAATCGCCTTTGTCCCGTGCTCGGTGAACGTGACGAAGCGCCTCGTGGATGTCGAACTCCAGCTTGACCAGCGACATCTCCACTTCGGCGAGTTCCGGATTGCGGAGGCTCAAATCCATCAGGCGAACGACCTGGGGCCACATGTTGCGGGACAGGCGGGAAAACGCGTCGGGATCGGCGGTCCGCATGTCTTCGAGCATGGCGTATCGTTCGGGCCAGTGCTGCTTCAGAAAGGCCATCGCCTCCTCAATCTGTTCCTGCGTCGGCGCGATCCCGGGCTTCCCCTGCTTGGCGAACCCGGCCCGAGGACCGAGAGAGTCCAAACCCGCCTTCTTGAACCCTGATGGACGATCCAGTCCGGGGTGAGGCGGCAAAGGCGGACGATCGTCTCCAACCGTGTCCCCCGCCGCGGCCACCGCCGGCGATTCGGCGACGGTCGTGCCACCGCCGGCCGAAGGCTCCCCGAGTGCAATACCAGGTAGGAAGGTGAGTGTCCATACGCCGAGGCCGCAAGCCGCGACCAACGCGATCAGGATCTTCCTCCTCGTTGCAGTCACCCCAGTACTCCTTCATCGAGTGACGTGGACCGTCTTCGGAACGGTCCGGTCTGTCTCCGTCAGCCCTGCGTCAGCGACGATTGCACCTTCAGGTTGTCGATCTCGTCGCTGATCGATCGCAGCTCGGCTTCGGCTGCGTCGTACGTATCCGTCGACCGCGAGCTTGTCATATGACTGATGTCCTGGTCGAGCATCGAAAGCGCCCCGTCGCGGCGTTGGTCGAGCGACTGGAACGCCAGCGCCATGTCGTCGGCAACCTCTTCAAACGTGCGGCTTTCGGCCGTCGTCGTCGGCGCGGCCGTGGGCATGACCAATCGCATCAGTCCGACCGCCAGCGCAACGCACGCGGCCGCCGCCAGCGCGCCGAAGATCCTCCAGGTCCTCGACGACCAGGAACGCCGGCCGTACCGGGCCAATTCAGTCCGGACAGCCAGCTTGACCGAGGCCATCGTCGCCGGTTCCGGCGTCGGATCGGCCGCGCACGCAAGAACGTCGCGCTCCAGTTCGACCGCCACGGCCTGCCGAAGCAGAACCATCGTCTCCGCCGAGGGAGCGGGCGTATCCTTCATCAACGGAACGAGCCATTCCTCGTCGCGCCGGATCTGCTCCAGGATTTCACGGTCCTCCGTCATGGCTTTCCGGGCCCTTCCATGATCTCACGGAGCCGCCGCAATCCGCGATGCGCCCGGGCCAGCGCCGTGCCCAACGGCGTGCCCATCACCTGGGCGATATCGCTGAACGGCATGTCGGAAAAATGCCTGAGCATGATCACTTCGCGTTCCGCATCGTTCAGTTGCGCCAGGGCCCATTGTAGACGGTCAACCTCATCCGCCAGTTCGGCCCTTCCGTCGGGCGCCTCTTGTTCGCCATGCGGTCGGTCAAGGATATCGGCCTGGCCCTCACTACCGTCGGCCGGCCGATATTCGGCGGCCGGTACAACCGGCGACTTGCGAATCCGGCGAACACGGTCGCGGGCCAGATTCATCGCAATCCGAAACAGCCACGCCTCAAAGCGACCGTCGTGCTCGTATTTGTCTATCATCCGAACGACCCGGACAAAGACCTCTTGCAGTAGGTCATCCGACTCGTCGCGGTGGCCGGTCAGACGGTAGAGGAAACCATACAGCCGACGGCTGTAAGCCTCCACCAGGACCTCAAAGGCGGCCGGATCTCGCCGCTGGGCCCGCTCGATCACGTCGGCCAACCCCGTGTCGTCCATCTCTGCTCGTCCACCAAGTACAACGGTCAGTAACCCCATCCATTGCCTCGGCCAATCGGGATTATCCATGGTCCGGATAACGGTATGCAAGCGGGTCGAACCGGGTATCGAGTGTCGGGGTTCGGCTATGGAGTCTGGGGTCATGGAGACAGTGAACAGGGCGCCCAAAGCCCATCTGGCACCCAAGAACAAAGCCGTTGGCGAATTGTACGGATGATTGAACACGATGACACCACGGCGTGAGAGACAGACCGAGCGAAGATCGCTCAGGCCTCTCTTCTCCCTCCCTACCAATAAAAGGCACCGAGTGTTCAACGACGGCACCCTTCCAATTGAACACCTGACGGCGGTCTTGGACTTACGATCGGGGATCCCGGATTGACGAGGGACAGGGAATTCGGGATTCAGAACAGGGAATTCAGAAGACAAGATTCAGAAGTCAGGAGACAGAAAACACCGAGTCTTCGACCGGCGAGACGCCGCCGCCACCGACCACGCGGTCTTCAACCAGTAGGCCGCGGCCGATGGGCCGCTTCGGTCGCCCGGTTGCGAGCGTGGCCCACACGCTGGTGTGGCCCGCCTCACCGCATTCGGATAGACTCTGTTCATGGCCGGCAAGAAGCAAAAGAAGAGATACTTCGGATCGGGTCGAGTTCGGGCATGGCGGACCCGGCGCAACGCGGCGGACGTCATCGGCCAAATCAACGCCCTCGAAAAGACGACCGCCGACCTCAGCGATGCCCGATTGCGCGAACGAGTCGACGGCTTTCGCCGCCAGGCCCGTGAAGGACGGCCGCCAGCCGACCTGCTGCCGGAGGTCTTCGCCGTGGTTCGCGAGTCGGCGAGGCGCAACGTCGGCCTGCGACACTTCGACGTCCAGCTCATGGGCGGCTTGGCGATGTCGCGCGGCGCAATCGCCGAGATGGCCACCGGCGAGGGCAAAACGCTGGTGGCCACGCTCTGGGCGTTCCTCGCCGCCCTCAGCGGACGCGGCGTGCACATCGTCACCGTGAACGACTATCTGGCCAAACGCGACCGCGAGTGGATGGGGCCGGTCTACGAGAAGATGGGGCTGACCGTCGGCGTCATCCTCGAAAAAATGCAACCGGCGGAGCGCCGCCAAGCCTATGCCGCCGACGTGACATACGGAACGAACAAAGAGTTCGGGTTCGACTACCTTCGCGATCAGCTCGCACGCATGTCGCGCCGAGAACGGTTGGGTCGGCAGATTCGCGATTCACTGCTGGGCGTCGAGAACCGCACGGACAGCGGCATCGTCCAGCGGGGTCACGCCTGCGCCATCGTCGACGAGGTCGACAGCATCCTGATCGACGAGGCCCGCGTGCCGTTGATCATCGCTAGCGCCCCGGGCGAGTGTAAGGAGGCGGCGGTCTATCGCCTCGCCGACGACGTCGCCGGCCGGTTGGAACCCCGGCGGCACTTCAAGCTCACGCCGCGCAAACGCCTGACCGAGCTGACCGACGAAGGCCGGCAACGAATCTACGAACTCCTCCCGCCCGGCATGAAGGCGTCGGCCGGCGAACGGCCATGGTCTCAGTGCGTCGAGCAGGCGTTGCGCGCCCGGTACTTCTGGAAGCGGGATCGCGACTACATCATTGTCGACAACAAGCTGGTGATCGTCGACGAATTCACCGGCCGCCAGCAGCCGGACCGTACGTGGAGCGACGGCCTTCATCAGGCAATCGAGGCTCGCGAGAACATCGACATCCGCAGCGAACATCAAACGCTCGCGCAGATCACCTTTCAGCGATACTTCCGAATGTACGATCACCTGTGCGGGATGACCGGCACGGCCGCAACAAGCGCCCGCGAATTCTGGACGATCTACGGCCTTCCGGTCGTGCGAATTCCCACAAATCGTCCCCTGAGGCGAACGCTCGCCCCGGACGTCGTCTTCGCTTCGGCGGCGGCGAAATTCAACGCAATCGAAACGGTTATCCTCGACATGCACCGCCAAGGACGGCCCGTCCTGGTGGGTACGCGCAACGTGGCCGTCAATGAGTACATCTCGCAGCGACTTGCCACGCTGGGCCTGCCGCATGCCGTGCTCAACGCCAAGCAGCACGAGCAGGAAGCCCGGATCGTCGCGCAGGCCGGCCAGCCCGGCAACATCACAATCGCCACGAACATGGCCGGGCGTGGAACGGACATCCTCTTGGGCAAGGGAGTGGCCGCCCTCGGCGGTCTGCATGTCATCGGTACGGAGCGCCACGACGCCCGCCGAATCGATCTGCAACTTCTAGGACGGGCCGGGCGACAGGGCGATCCCGGAAGCGGGCAGTTCTTCGTCTCGCTGGAGGATGAGATGATCCAATTGCACGGGCCCCGATGGGCCCGCCGCGCCGCAAAGGGCAAGGATATGAAACCGCTCGAGGGACGCCGTTGGGGCGCCCTCTTCGACCGCACACAGCGCCGCCTCGAACGACTCCACCTCACCATCCGTCGCGATCTCATGGTACACGACGATTGGCTGGAGAAAGCGCTGCGCCGGCTCGCCGGTCAGGTCGTGGAGTGACAGCGATGTTCGGACGTTTCGAGGCATGTCACAATGCGTCGTGGCGGCCGGCGCCTCGCAGGCCGAAGGCCGACCGGTGGGAGCGCCGGCCGCCACACCCAATCGTGTGCCGCCTTGACGTCCGGACGACATCCCCGGCGATTTCTCACCACTCCGTCTCATCCGGGCTGAGAAGCTGCTGCATCCGACGTTCAATCAGGTTCGCCTTGTCTTTCATCCGCTTGTCCAGCCCGGACATCAGTTCGTCCAGCCTCTGCTTGATTTCCTTGATCTCAAGCTGACGGATCTGCATGCGAATGTCGAACTGCTGGCTGAGTGTCTCGCGGAGCTGTGATTCGGTCTCCTTGTGGGTCGTCGGGTCTGTGTCACGACGGCACCTCTCGGCGAGCTCGACAATCCTGTCCGTCAACTGTTCGTCGCGCTCCATCAGCCTGGCCCGTTCGGGGTCGTGTCGGCGGAGTTCCTCCAGTTCCAGTCGCTTTCGCCCCGGGGCGTTCAGTGGCATCCGCACGGCCGGGGGCGGCATCACCGGGGCAGCCGAAGGGGACTGCGCCGAGCCTGGAACGGTGGGTGGTGGTGGAGTGGGTTGTTGGCCGAATGCATTAGGGAACGGTAGAGCGAATCGCGGCAGTTCCTTCTCGAACTGCTCCGGGTTCTCGCGGCGGAGGATCATCAGCCGCTCATGCAGTTCGGGGCTCTCCCGGCGAAGGCGCTCGAGAACGTCCTCAACGAGAGGCGGCAGAACGGGACGCTCCCAGGTCGTGCCCGCCTTCGGGCTCGGCCCGAAGGCCGACGGGCGCGGTTGTCCGCCCTTCAGTGCCATGAGCTCACGCTCCAACCGATCCATGTGCTCAGTCAGCTCGCGGAATTCCGGCGCATCAGGCCCCATCCGCTTTTCTTCTCTCAGATCATTCCTCTTCGACTGCAATTCGGCCAGCTTCTGGCGAATCTCGTCAATCTCACGTTGACGATCACCGCCGGACGGACCGGACATCCGCCCTGCCGGCGGCCGGTCCGGCCCCCCCGGACGCGGACCTTCTGGTCGGGGCTCCTCGGCGGCAGCAAGACCACCGATCGCTCCGCTCAGCATGACACTCAACATCAGCGAACACGGATTAGGCATGATAGTTCTCCTTCACATCGTCTTGGCCGCGGGATGACCCGCTCGGCCTGCTTGTCTTCGACGTCTCGGTCGACTCTTCGATGAGTCGCTCCGCTTCCTCCTTCAACAGGTCGTACCGGCGCGGTGTCGAAGCGTTCCGATAGAGGGCGGACCGAACGGCACTCACGCGCTGACGCAATTCGCCGACCTGATCCTCCAGTGAGTCTTGCCAGTCCTGTTCCTGATACAGGCGAATAACGGTTTGCCGGACTGCCTGGCGATCGGCATCACTCAGGAAGCTCCCTATCGGTTGAGACGTTGCCGCCTTGGAGCCGTCCGCCACACCGGATGCGGACTGCGTTTCGTACGGCCATCGGTTGACGACAATCACAATCGCCGCCGCAGCCACTGAGCCGATCGCCGCAGACGTCCTGATTCGCCGCAGTCTGCGTTGCCGTCGTAGGGCGATCGCGATTGACCCTCGCGTGGCCACGAGAAGCTGACTGCCCGGACCGGTCTGATCGGTTCGTGCCTGCCTGGCCAGACCGCGCATCGCGTTAACCTCGACTTGGGCTCCCCGATCCCGGTCGATCGATCGTTCGATCTCCGCCGCACGCTCCGGCGGTAGCTCGCCGAAGGCGTGGAGCACCCGCTCCTCATCCGGCGACCCATCGCCCTGGTTGTCGTGTTCGTTCATGGAGACGCAACCTCAAAACTGCGGCTCGCCGAGGCTTCGACCGGCTCAGCCCGACGAAGGCTCGCCCTCCCGCCCGCTCCCTCACGGTCGCGGCCCTGTGTGACGCCTCAACAGGTCTGCACGTTCCTCTAATCCGCCAATTCCTTCGCCAGCCAATGCGTGGCCTTGCGCATTCGCGTCAGCACCGTACCCAACGGCAGACCGAGTAATTCGGCGATCTCGTTGAACATCAACGCCGCATAAACTCGTAGGACCACCACCTCTCGCAGCAGTTCCGGCAGTCGGTCGATCGCTTCGTGAAGCCTTCGGACGTCGTCGAGCCCAACCAGCACCTCAAGGTTGGACGGCGTCGCGTCAACCACCTCGTCGATCCGCGATTCAGCGCCCGCATTGCCTGGCGGCTCTCTCCGTTGTCGCCGCATCTCGTCGAGCCACTGCCGCCTCGCAATCGCATAGACGTACTGTCGAATCGCATGCGGTGACCGAACCCGCCCGGCCGTTTCAACCAGACGAAGCCATGTCCGGCCGAACAATTCGTCGGCCGCGTCGTCGCTGCCGCACATTCGCCGCAGGTAGACCCAGACGCCCCGGCCCAGCCGCTCGAGCAAGAACTCGTAGGCCTGAGGCTCGCCCGATCGCAACTGCCGCCATGTCCGGGCCCATTCGTCCATTGGCCTCTATCATCCCGGAAAGACGCACGTCACGGGGTCGGTATTTTTACCGACCGGCAATTCCGAGGCGAATTGCTATAATCGCCCGACATGACACGCCCTACGAACAAGGTGATGCAAGCCGTCGTCGTCGTCGAGCCGCGGAAGGTCGAGTTACGCGAAGTCCCTTGCCCCGAACCCGGCCCCGGCGAGGTCCTGGTCGAGACGGCCGCCGCCGGTATCTGCGCCACCGATCTGGAGATGATCGCCGGCTGGGACCGGACAGGCTATCCCTCGATTCCCGGACACGAGTGGAGTGGCCGCGTCGCCGAGGTCGGAACCGGCGTTGAACCGACTTGGATCGGTCGCCCGGTCGTGGCCGACAACGTCATCACCTGTGGCTCCTGCCAAGCGTGTCGGCGTGGCCAGTGGAACGACTGCCCACAGGGCAAGGAGATCGGATTCGAACTCCCCGGCGCCTATGGGCGATTTCTCGTCACACGGGCCGACCACCTGATCGAGCTGCCCGATACGATCGCGCTCGAGCATGCCCCGTTGATTGAGCCGCTCGCCGTGGCGGTCCACGGGATGACTAAACTTGCCGTCCGGCCGGGCGATCGCTGCGTCATCCTAGGCGACGGACCGATCGGTCTGCTGTGCCTGCAACTGGCCTGCGCCGCCGGCGGGCGAGACATCATTGTGGTGGGGGGGCATGAGGAGCGCCTGCGGTTGGCCGCCACGCTGGGCGCGAGGCACTGCGTGAACTATCACGAGGTAGGGGATCGACTCGCCAGGCGAATCCGGGATCTCCACGGCGGCAGCAACCGCGTTGTCGAGGCCAGCGGCAACATTCACGCCGTCGAGCAGGCGATTGAATGCCTCGGTCAGCAGGGATGCCTGCTGGTTCTGGGGGACTATCGACAGCATCGCGCGGCCGTCCCGATGCTCACCGTGCTCCACAAGAATTTGACGATCGTCGGCGCGAACGCGTCGCCGGGAACGTGGCACAGAGCGGTCGATCTGGCGGCGTCGGGCCTGGTCCGACTCGCCCCGCTGATCACGCATCGGTTCAAGCGGACCCAGTTCCACGAGGCGCTCGAACTCGTCCGCCGCAAGCAGGATGGTGTCATCAAGGCAGTCTTCGTTGAGTGAAAGGACGTGCAAGCTACACGAGGCGACCGGCGCACATGGCCCTACTGACCGTCATCGGTATCGCGTTCGCCCTGGCCGTCGACGCCTTCACCGTCGCCTTGGCCGTCGGCGCAACGATCAAGCCCTTGACCGGCCGGCACTGCTTCCGGCTGGGGTGGCACTTCGGATTGTTCCAGTTTCTCATGCCTATCGTCGGCTGGCTCGCGGGTTCCAGCGCTCAGCGCTACATCTCCGCCTATGACCACTGGGTCGCCGCAGCATTGCTCTTCATCGTCGGTGGCCGAATGATTTACACGGCCTTTCGGGCTGATGACCCAGAGCTGAAGGGCGATCCCACCCGGGGGATGACGCTCGTGGTTCTCTCGGTGGCCACCAGCATCGACGCTTTGGCGATCGGCGTCACGCTCGCCGCCTTGCAGGTCGCGATTCTGTACCCCTCGGTGATCATCGGGTTGATTGCGGGCGCGATGACGTTGGCCGGCATGCTGATCGGTGTGCGTCTGGGACGGCTTTTCGCGGGATTCATGCCCGGAATCGGCGGTCTCGTCCTGTGCGCCATCGGCCTCAAGATCCTCCTCGACCACTTTTCAGGTTGAAGGTTTGCCCCGCAAGTTCATACAATGCGGATTGCTGCCGGGTTGTGCATCGCCGGCTTGCCGGGCTAGGACACGCGATTGGGACACCCCGTATGAGGCCTTCTGCATTCCCGCCTGAGCCGGTTGATAAACCCTCCTCCTCTGTGGGTTCCGGAGACGTGCAAAAGGCCCCCGGTCTGAACGGATGGGGCTGGGCTCCCGCCAAAATCGTCGCCCGGGGTATCACTTGGAGGGTCAAGCCCGGTTGGGAATGGCTGGTCTACGGCCCCAGTGCACCCAACTGGACGCATCTGGTCGCCGAGCCCCAAGCGGAACCCATCAAACGGAACGTCGCCCGCGAGGTCTGGCGCGTAACCGCCCATGGCCACGAGTTGTTTGCCAAGATCTACGTGGAGAAGGGCTTGGCGGGAAAGGCCCGTGCGATACTTCGCCGACCGGGCTGCGAACTCGAATGGCGGGCGGCGGAACACGCGCGGAAACACCAGATACCCACGGTAGAGGTCGTTGCTTACGGAATGACCGGCTGGCGCGGTGTTGCAGGTCCGACGCTGTTGATCACCCGCAGCCTGCCCGACGCCGTGCCGCTCCATCTGTACTGGCAGCGCGAGGTGCTCGGAGGCCCCTCGAGATCTCAGCGTCGTACGGCGAACCAGGTGATCGAAGCGGCCGCCGCCACATTGGCCCGCGCCCACCAGTGCGGGTTCCACCACCGCGATCTGCACGCCGGCAATCTGTTGGTGTCCTGCGCCGACGGCCGGCCGAGCGTCGTATTCGTCGACCTCCACAACGTCCGGGTCGGTGACCGGGTAACCGACCGAACGGCCATTCGAAACCTGGCTCAGTTGAACCAGTGGTTTCGGCGCTGGGCAACCCGGACGGACCGCGTCAGGTTTGTCGATGCCTACCTGGCCTTGCGGAGGGATTTGTCCCGCCGGACCGGAAGCGGGCCGGGCATGCAACTCGAGCGTCGCGACCTGTTGCGCGCGCTGACCCAGGCGGCGGACGCCCACGCGCGGAACCTCTCGGCCAAGCGCGATCGCACCGCGATGCGGGACAACAAATACTTCTGCCGGCTGAAGACCCGCAACGGATGGCGCGGGCATGTGTTCCTGCGGGCCAAGAACCCCGATCCGACCAGCCGCGCCTCGCGGACCCTGTTCACGAGGGCCCAGTGGCGTCAATGGCTCGAGAATCCGCTGGAGTGGACCCGAACCGACAGGGCCGGCATCCTCAAGGACTCCCACACGGCCTACGTCTGCCGTGCGCACCTGCCCACGGATGAGGGACCGCTCGAAGTCATCTGCAAGCGTGCTCGACCACGGACGTGGCTCAAGAAGTTCTACTATCTCTTCGGCGCGTCTCGAAACCTCTTGACGTGGAAACGCGGCTACCAGCTCATCAACCGCGATCTGCCGACGGCCAGGCCGCTCGCCATCATGGAACGTCGATTCGCCGGCTTGCTGCTCGACAGCATCGTGATGACCGAGGCCATCCCCGACAGCAAGGACTTCGACGCCCTGCTCCGTGTCGATCTCGTGCGACAGGACAACGCGACGCAACGTCGCGTGAAGGACGAGCTGATTGTCGAGTTGGCCCGCCTGGTCAAGAACCTCCAGGCGAGGGGATTCGCCCACCGCGATTTCAAAGCGCCCAATCTGCTGGTCCAATGGGATCCTGCCGCGGGTACGCCTCCGCGACTGACGCTCGTCGATTTGGACGGCTTGGTGCTGCGCCGGTCGCTTCCCCGACACGAACGACTGAGACCTCTCATGCGGTTGAACGTCAGTCTGGACGAGGCGAGACTCGTCACACGTACCGACCGGTTGCGGTTCCTGAAGGCCTACCTGACCGGTCCGGACGCCCTTCCCGAACGCTGGAAAGACCTGTGGCGTGAACTGGCGATACTGAGCGAGCGCAAGAGGCTCCACAAAGAGAAGCGCCTCAACTGGAAGCTCAAGCACTACGGTCGCCCCTGAATCCCGATCGTGTGAGCTCACGGAGCCGGGCTGCCTGCCACGGGACGGCCCGCCGGCCACGGCTCGGCCGTAGGCCGTGCCAGGGTGGCCGTGCCAGGGTGTCGGTCCGGGACGTGGGTAGGCGCTCGGCGGCGGTCCACTGCTCTGGAATAGGTGCAACCGCGCCCCTGCTCCGGCTACAATGCTCGCATGAATCCGCCTCTGTCCGAACGGGAGTTCCGCCGGATCCTACTGATCAAACCCAGCAGCCTCGGCGACATCATCCAGTCGCTGCCGGTCTTGGAAGGACTGCGTCGGCGATACCCCGGCGCGCACATCGCGTGGCTGTTGGCCAATCCGTTCGTCGAACTGATGGAAAAGCACCCGGCGCTGAACGAGGTCATCCCGTTCGATCGGGCGCGATACGGGCGCGTGGGTCGGAGCCTCGGCATCACGTTGGAGTTCGTCCGGTTCGTCCGCGACTTGCGTCGAAGGCGATTCGACCTGGTCGTCGATTTGCAGGGGTTGTTCCGAAGCGGCTTCCTTGCCTGGGTTACTCGCGCCGCCGTCCGAATCGGACCGGGCGAGGCCCGCGAGTTGTCGCGGATCTTCTACACCGATCGATATCCCTTCGAATCGATGGACATCCATTCCGCACGACGGATGTGGGCGGTCGCCGGATTGCTCGGTTTCGAATCGATCCCCATGACGTTCCACGTGCCCATCGCCGATGCCGATCGTGCGGCGATCCGCGAGCGCCTGGTCGCCGGCGGCTTGCAACCGGACCAACCGTACGCCGTCGTCTTTCCGGCCGCCCGCTGGGAGACCAAAGTCTGGCCGGCCGAACGATTCGCGGCCGTCATCGATCGGCTGGCCACCGAGCGGCAACTGCCCGCCGTGCTGCTCGGCAGCACGGCGGAGACGGATGTGTGCCGTCGCGTGGCCGCGCTGTGCGGCTCCCGGCCGCTGAACTTGGCGGGTCAGACCACGCTACGACAGTTGGCCGCCGCCGTTGCCGGCGCGCGGCTCGTGCTGACGAACGATTCCGGCCCGATGCACATGGCCGACGCTCTAGATCGGCCGATGACGGCCGTCTTCGGACCGACAAACCCCGTTCGAACCGGCCCGCTCCATCAGCCCAAGGCGGTCGTCCGCCTCGACCTGCCGTGTTCACCGTGCTACCTGAAACACCTCCGCCAGTGCCCCTACCGGCATCGCTGCATGCAGGACCTGAGCGTCGAGGAGGTCTTTTCGCGCGTACTCGATAGCGTGATCTCGCCGGTGCGAATCACGTAGCCTCAATCGCACGGTTTGGGATCCGACCTTGCTGTCGGCTTCGCGCGGCGCACACGGCCGGTCTCATGAACCGCCTTGTGCCGTCCTCCGGCCGATGTGTACAGTGTCGCCGTGACCAAGGCCTATCGAAAACGCGCGAAATCCGCCCGGGGCGTCACGACGCTCGGCGATCGGCATCCCGCGGACGCGGCCAAGGGCAACGTCGTCACGCCGGCCGTCCTCGCAAGCGCCGTCGCGCTCGTCGCGTTGGCCGCCCACTGGCCGGCGCTTTCGGCCCAAGCGCTGTCTTTCGACGACAACCAATACCTGACCGAAAACCCGCTGGTCCAACGGCCGAGCTGGGCGTCCGCCGGTCGGTTCCTGGGCGAGGTACTCGCGCCGTCCACCGTTCGGGGTTACTACCAACCTCTCGCCATGATCTCGCTGATGCTGGATGCGGCGATGGGCGGCCGGCCGGAGAATCTGCGGCCGTTCCATCGCACCAGCCTGGCCCTCCATACGGCCAACACCGCGCTCGTCGTCGTGCTGATGCATGCCCTCTTCGGCCATGCCTGGGCGGCGGCGATGACGGGATTGCTTTTCGGCGTGCATCCGCTGACGGTCGAGCCGATCCCCTGGGTCGGCGAGCGCAAAACGCTGCTCACCACGTTCTTCGCGCTGTGCTGCCTGGTTTCTTATGTTCGTTACGCGCGAGTCGGTGGGGGGCGGTGGTATGGCTGTTCGATCGTCGCCTATGTGCTGGCATTGCTGTCGAAGCCGACGAGCACGCCGCTGCCGGTCGTCCTTCTGATCGTGGACTATTGGCCGCTGCGGCGATTGGGGCGGCGGGCGTTGGTCGAAAAGATCGCGTTCTTCGTTGTCGCCGGGGTTTCGGCCGCGATCACCACCATCTCGCAGGCCCGAACCGCGACGGTGGCGACGCCCAGGGGCTACGACCCGACCATCATCCCCCTGACGCTGTGTCACAACGTCGTGTTCTATCTGTACAAGATGGTCTGGCCCAGCCATCTATCGGCGCATTATCCCTATCCCCAACCGTTCACGATCGGTCAGCCGATGGTCCTGGTCGGCGTGATCGGAACCGCGCTGTTGATCCCGTTGCTGCTGCTGTCCCTGCGATGGACGCGGGCGCTTGCCGTCGGGTGGGCGTGTTTCTTCGTGGCGATCTTCCCGACGATGGGCGTCATCGGTTTCACGCACTCGATTGCCTCGGATAAGTACGCCTACTTGCCGTCGATCGGCCTGTTGCTGCCGCTGTGCCACTTTCTCGGAAAGGCGTGGGACGCCCTGGGCCGGCGCAGCTCGTCCACGGTGGGGCAAGGGGTGATGCTCGGCATCGTGGGCGTGGTGGCCGTCGCGGAGATCATCGCCACCCGCCGCACCCTGGCGAACTGGCAGGACACGGAAGGACACTTCCGGCACATGCTCGCCCTGACGCCCCACGCTCGGATCCTGCATCACGGCCTGGCGGACGCCTTGCGGACGAAGGCCTTCGCACACCAGGCCGGCGCGCTTCTGAACGAGGCCGCCGAACACTATCGCCTGGCCACGCGGCCCGGGCCCGACTCGCCGTTCGGACGGAACGACATCCTGACCTGCGCTGCCCTGAATAACCTCGGAAACATCCTGGCGGGGGCGAACAACGTCGACGCGGCCCTGGCGTGCTGGAACGAGGTCCTCAGACTCAATCCGAAGGACTACAACGCACACAACAACGTGGGCATCGCTCTGGCATGGCAGGGCCGGACGGACGCGGCGATCGCCCATTACGCCGAGGCATTGCGGCTCCGATCCGATCTGCCCGAAACACACAACAACCTCGGGATCGAGTTGGCCAAGAAGGGCCGGATCGATGAGGCCATCACGCACTACCGGGAATCGATCCGACTGAATCCCAATTTCGCGATGGCTTATCGGAACCTGGCTGCGGCGCTGTCGGCCGCCGGCAAGGTCGAACCGGCCATCGACGTCTATCGCCGCCTCGTGGTCGTCCGGCCCCTCGATGCGGATGCCCACTACCAATTGGGGCTTCTGCTGGAGCAATACGGTCGAACGCAAGAGGCGGGCCGGTCGTTTCAGCAAGTCTTGCGCATCGATCCCCAGCACGCCGACGCCCGCCGGCGACTCGAGAGGCTGTTGGCGCAATAGAAAGGCCCGGCGGGGTCCTGTCCGGCGCCGGGCCTTTCCGAAGCTGTGGGTGCGAGACTTTTCCCGTTATTGCCGACGCCGGAGCCAGAAGGCGCCGCCGACGACCAATAAGGCCATCGTCGCCGGCTCAGGCACGTTCTCATTGGCCCAGGCGTATGCCCCCAGTCCCATCTCGAAGACCGCCCCGCCGGATCCGTCCGTCCCCACGCCGTAGGGGAAGTCAGACTGCGCAATCGAGTACACGGCGTCCACCGGACTGTACATGTTGAACCAGCCGATGTCGATGATGGTTCCAGAGTCATTCTGGAAGTAGTAGTTCGCCACGTCGCCATCGCGGAAGTCGGCGAAGGGGACCTGATGCGTCCACTTCGGTCCGACCCACACAGGCTCGGTTTCCGGTAGTTGGTAGTACCAGCCGCCGTATTGCATCATGTACATGCTGTACATGTACTCACCGCCTTGCCCCGCGGGAAACTGGGCGATGTTCAGATCCGTCATCAACGACCCGGCCTTGAACTCCAGACCGCTGATGGTCGCATTGATCTTCCCTGAGCCGTTCAGATTGAACAGCGGGACGGACCCTGCGAGGTCAACGTCCGTCGGACTGGCGGCCCGGATGTAGAAGCTGATCAGGCTCTCATTTGAGGTGGGGTCCTGCATCCAGACGGAGAGATAGAGAAAGGTTGCACCACCGTCCAACTCGCCGATCTTGATGTAATTCTTGCCGTCAAGAGGATCCCACGCTGGGATAGCAACATCCAGGGCGGTTACGATGGTATTGGCGCCTTGCGTAATCGTGATATCGAGCGTGGTCGGCCTGCCAAGGATGACTGCGGAATTCGCCACCGATTGGGCGCAACTAACCGCAAATAAAGACAATAAGAATAGTGATTTTGCGTTTCTCATATCAGGACCCTTTCCCGAACCGTGAAGGCGGCTACCTCCACCCTTTTCCCTTCCGAGTCTTCGCCCCTTGTCCATCAGGGTCTTGTTCAGGACAATTACTCAGCGATTAAACACAATCGCTTCGGGCGCAGACCCAATCCGTAAGCCATTCTTAAAGTTAAACATACGGCGAGAGATACGACTGAGGCTTGATGCCCCACCCCGTGTACATCACTTAATACTAGGCCCGCTTTTGGCAGAGTCAAACTGGAAATGCCGAAAGATCCAATTGTTTGTGTTATAAGACCTTGTTCATCCGATAGGCCAGCGGCTTCAGGAGGCGACGTGGGTGCTGGCTTCGACCCGCGAAGCGTCTCCGGTCCGGGTGAGAGCCTGGATGGCAATGGATCCTCTCCGTTGGACCCGACTGTACGAGGTCGGCGGTACCCTGGTTCACGCGTCCACACCGGTTCCCGGACACAGCGCCTTGACTCTCCGTCCGTGGCGTGTGACCTTGGTCGCCGTGAAGACGGCCCAATCCATCCGGCGTCACGTCCTGGGGTTCGTGATCGGCGTCATCGTCACGATGGCCACGGTCGTTCTGTTTGCCGTGGGCGCGCTGGATCGCCTCGAACTGATGATGCTTGACTTCCGGTTTCGTTACGTCGGTCGGCCCCGTCCGTCGGAAGTGATCACCCACATCGATATCAACGACGACGCCCTGGAACGTATTCATCCGTGGCCGTGGCCGAGGCGGTTGCACGCCCAGCTTATTGACACCTTGCGCGAACTTGGCGCCCGCGCGGTGGTCATGGACATCGTGTTCTCGGAACCGCAACCTCCGCGAGTCCCTCTGCCACGGGTCGAGTCGGTCTCCGAGTTGGCGGCCCAGCTTGCGGACTTTCATCCCACCGAAGCGATCCTCGATGATGAGGAGCTTCGAGAGGCGATCGCCAGAGCGGGCAATGTGTATCTTTCGATGTTCTTTGAATCCGCGGACCCGTCCCGGCGCGGCGATTCGCTTGCGGCGGTGCTGCGGGAGGAATCCGGAAAGCATCCGGACTGGAGAATCAGCGAGCTGCTGAACTGGGCAACCGGGCGCAGCACCGGAGCCGGCATCCGAAACGAGGCACTCGAGGAGGCTTGTCTCAGGACGCTGCTCATTCAGGAGCTTGAGAAGGACTTCGATCTGGTATCGGACGAACTCGCTCGCCGAACGGGCGCCGATCGGAGCAGCGTGGAACGTATCCTGCCCGGGGCAAAGGAGGAGGTGGCCAGGACACGGGTCGAAGGCGCATTGGCATCCCAACCCGACTTGGATGTCGAAGGCGTTATCGAACGGCTGTTGCCCGACGGTCCGTGCAATCCGCTGGATGTCCGTGATATTCGAGCGGCTTATGAGCGAGAGGCTGCCACGCGAGCCGTTCTGGCGCGATGCGCGACCGTTCCGATTGACCGGCAACATCTCTATCGAGGAGCTGGGCGGATCACACCGCCGCTGGCCAAGCTGGCCGAAGCGGCACGGGACGACAACTTCGTCACGTTCGAACCCGGCAGCCCCGACGGTGTGCTCCGAGAGATACCACTCGTCGCCTGCCATCGCGGGCGCATGCTGCGGCAATTGGCGTTTGCCGTTCTCTGTGATGTGATGGACGTATCCGCGGACCGTGTTGAGCTCGTCGAGTCCGGCCGGTTGATCCTCCGCGGAGCCCGCCGGCCCGGTGACTCGACCCGGTCGGACCGGGTGGTCCCGCTCGATTCGGACGGGCGGCTGCTGGTGAACTGGCACCATCGCGGGCGGGGGTGGGAGGACAGCTTCCGGCACATCGCGGTGGGGCGCGTTCTGGAAATCCCGCTCAACCGCGCCGCCATTCGGTCGGCGGACCTTCAGGGCCGGAATCGCCTTCGGGCCGCGCGCGCCGGCGCCGTTCAATTCACGACCCGCGCGGCGGCGGCGACCTACGAACAGTATCTGGGGCTCGTTCAGCGCCGCGGTGAAATCGAGCGTCGAATGGCGGGTCTGTCGTCGGACGACCCGGTTCGCGCCGACCTGGCGCGCCAACTTCAAGAGACCGAAAAGCAGATATCGCCGATTGAGGAGCGCGCCATTCAGGCGATTCGGGAATTCCACCGGGAAATCAGCACGACGCAGCCGTTGGACGACGATGAACGTCGCGAGTTCGCCCGCATTCGACATCTGCACCGCGAGCTGAGCGCGGCTCCGACAACCACGCAGGCGAACCGACCGGAACTGCAGCGGCGTATTGCCGACCGCCTTGGAGAACTGCGTCCGCTGATCGAAGGCAAAGTATGTTTCATCGGCTACACCGCGACCGCCGTCGCGGATTTTGTCACGACCCCCGTGTTCGAACGGTGCCCGGGGGTGGTCGTTCACGCCAACGTCTTCAATACGCTATACAACGCCGAATTCATCCGTCGCGCGCCTCCGTGGTTGAGTCTTGCGATGATTATCGGCTGCGGTCTGACGGCGAGCCTGATCACGACACGACGCGGCCCGATCTTCAGCCTGATCGTGGTGGCGATGGGACTCAACGTGGCAATCGTCGGGGGTGGGCTTGTCTTGTTCGGTTGGTGGCGGATATCGATCATCATTCCGACGGTGGTTCTGGCCGTTTTGGGAAGCTGGGCCTTGATCACAACATACCGGCAGTTGACGGAAGGACGCGACAAGCGGATGGCGTTCAGCCGACTGGGGCAATACACCTCGCCCTCGCTCGCCCGTCGAATCGCCGAGGAGCCCGAAACCCTTCGGCGCGTCGAGGTCCGCGAGGTGACGTGTTACTTCAGCGATCTCAAGGGGTTCACACCGTTGAGCGAGACCATCGGTCCGGAGCGGACCCAGGCCCTGCTGAACCTCTACCTCGAGCGCATGAGCGAGGTCCTGGACCGCTACCAGGCCTTCATCAACAAGTTTCTGGGCGACGGCGTCTTCGCCTTCTTCAATCCCGCCGTCAACCCGCAGCCGGACCACGCCCGCCTGGCCTGCGAGGCGTCGCTGGACAGTCTGGCGGCGTTGCAGGAGTTGATCGGCGAACAGGAACGCGCGGGGGGCGATGAGGCTTTTGCGCGGCTTCGCTGTCGGATCGGACTGGCAACCGGACGTGCCGTCGTGGGCAATTGCGGAAGTGAAAGGAAATTCGACTACACCTGTATCGGCGACACCGTGAACCTGGCCGCCCGACTCGAGCCGGCGAACAAGGCCTTCGGTACCCAGATCCTGGTTGCCGAGGCCACGCGGACCGCGACGAAGGATCTCTATGAATGGCGGTACCTGGGCGGTCTTCGTGTCGTCGGAAAGAAACAGATGGTCCCCGTCTACGAGCTGTTGGGCCGCAAGGGAAACGTGGCGAGCGACATGCTAGAGTACGCCGGCCGTTTCGAGCAGGGTGTACGGCTTTACCAAGAACAGCGATGGGTAGACTGCATCACGCATTTTGCCCGCATGCTTGCCCGTCGGCCCGACGATCCGGGCCTGGCACTGTATATGGACCGCTGCCGGCAGTTCCAGCGATTCGGACCGCCGGAAGACTGGATCGGCGCGATAGAACTGACCGAGAAGTGAACGGTATGAGACTCCCGGTCGGAACGTCTGAGCTTACCCGGCACGCCTCGTCCCTTCGCCTCGCGAGCAGCGGACCTGGGAGTCTGCGAGGCAGAGTCCGGCTGTCGCTTGCGCCGGCGGGACTGCCGCTTATCTTAGGATGCCGGCGCGGCAGCACACACGCCGTCTGGTTTCCCCGGACCACACAGCCTGCCGTCAGAGCCACGGCGCGCCGTTTCTTCGCTGTGCAAGGGTAAGGGTGTGGGATTCGTCGCGCGAACCGTAATTCTCGCAATGCCCTGAAAAGGTCACGGGGGAACCCGCAAGACCCGCGGTTTCTACCTGTTCCGTGCGAGCGGCGCCACGGCTCGCTGTCGCTCACATTGCCACCGGGCGATGAATCGCTCGCGGTCTCGTGCGGCAGGCAGGCCGACCCGGTTCAGGGTTTCGGCCAATCGATCGACGCACGTGTGCCCCCCACATTCGCCGTAGCCAATCGATGTGCGACGGAAGTAGAAGTCGGCCGCGTCATAGGCCATCTCATGCTCGAACGCCCAAACCGCCTCGGCCAGGATGTGCGGATGCTCCGGACATAGCCGCTCGGTGAGCCAGGGCTCGCTCCGGCACGGTTCGACGACACGATCCGCCTCGACGCCGTAAGTCCCCACGAGGTGATCGGCTGTTTCCGTCGAAAAACCGAACGTCTGCATCAACCGCCGCTTGGCCTCGGCCACAAAGCCTTCCCAGTCGTCGACGTCGCAGCCGGCCAGTCGGAGCGTCGACGTATCGATGGGGTTCTCTCGTCCGCGCCCCAGTTGGCGGACGATGCGATCGACGGCTTCGGCCGCCATCGACCGGTGGGTCGTGTACTTGCCTCCGACGATCGAGAGCAGCCCGTGCTCGTCGCAGATCAGTTTGTGCGTCCGCGACAGGTCGCTTGGCGCCTTGCCCGGCTCGTCGAGCAGGGGGCGCAAACCTGCCATGGTGGAAATGACGTCGCGCTCGGAGAGATTCGCCCTCGGAAAGATCGTGCGGGCGGCCTCCAGCAGATAGGCCACATCGTCGGGGGAGGCTTCGACGTGGTCGGGATCGCCCGTGTAGTCGGTGTCGGTGGTGCCGACGAGGGTGTAGTCCAGCCAGGGCACGATGATCAAGATTCGTCCGTCGGCCTTGCAGGTCGCCAGCACCGCGTGTCCGTTCGTAATCTTGCGGGTCACCAAGTGGACGCCCTTGCTCAACCGCAACCGAGGCGCATGGTGTCCGCCGCTCATGGCCGCGCATTGGTCCGCCCAGGGTCCTCCGGCATTGACAATGACGCCGGCCGTCAGGTCCCGTTCGCCGCCGTCCGTTACATCGCGAACGCGGGCACCGATCAGCCGTCCGGCCTCATTACGGTTCAGAGCCGTCACGCGAGCGTAGTTGATGCAGTGAGCCCCGGCCGATGTCGCCGACCGAAGCGTCTCGATCACCAACCGGGCGTCGTGCATGGCCGCGTCGTAGTAGAGCCCGCCGATGCGAATGTGCTCTCGGTCCAGGTTCGGCTCCAGGCGCTCCACCTCCTCCGGAGCCAGCATCTTGTGCCGCGCCACGTTTCGAAACGCGGCCATGATGTCGTAGAGCCACAGCCCCGCGCGCCACATCCAAGGGGGGCGACGGTCGTAGTCGAACACGGGAATGAGGAACGGCTGTGGACGGACGGCATGGGCCGCATTTCGCAGCAGCAAACGGCGCTCGCGGCAACCCTCCATGACCAAGCGCACGTCGCCGTGCTCCAGGTAGCGCAATCCACCGTGGATCAGCTTGGTGGATTTGCTGCTGGTACCGGCGGCGAAGTCGTCCTTCTCGAGCAGAACGACTCGCAGCCCGCGCAGCGCCGCATCCCGGGCGACCGCCGCGCCGGTGATGCCTCCTCCAATAATCAACACATCAAACGATTGACTGCCCAACCGGGCCAACGAAGGACGTTTCACGATACCCTGATGCTCCGTTCATCGCCATCGACAGGAACGGCCGCCTGCTCGACTTCCCCCCGCCGCGACAGCATTACTTCACCCGTTCCATCGTCCCGATTTGTAGGACGTTTTCCGTGTTCTCATTGTAGTAATGGGCAGGTTCCCCTCCAAAGCCGTAGACCTTGTGTCCGTCGGTCACCCACGGACAGGTGGCCACCCCGTAGATCATCACGCCGACGTGACTGTAGTTGTCCTTCTCAACATCATAACACAAGATGCGGTCGCCGTAACCCCGCCAGTACGGATCGTTGCTTCCCTTCGCCTTGCCGATTCGAAACGTCCTCACGTCGGCACTGCCCATCAGGAGAACGTATCGGTCGTCCAGCACGATCGTCGCCCCCGCCACCACCGGAAACGGCGTGCTGCGGATCGTTTGCCAGCGGTTTTCCCCCGGGTCGTAGACGTAGGCGTCGCGGTAGTTGGGAACGCCGCCGTACGGCGCGTTGACCGCGTGCTTGGGCACGTCCGTCTTGCCCGGTTCGGCCACGCCGTATTTCTCCGACAGTTCGCGGTGAATCGCGCGCATCACGAGATCGGTATGCGAGCCGCCGAAGGCATATACCTTCCCCCGTACCACGGCCGTGAGAATCAATGCCCGAACACCGCCCGGATAGGCGGCCATGGGTTCCCATGGGGCGTCCGGCCTGTCCAAACGCAGACGATAGTCGGGAAGCTGACCGGCCGTACGGGCCTCGCTGGCCGTTCCCGCCGGGGTCCCGCTTACCAGAAACAGCCACCGGTCCGGGATGACGCTCACCGCCGCCAACCACCGCCCTTGACCTTCGACCTCCGGCAGATGCGGCAACGCCGACCATTGCCAACCCCCGTCGGCGGCACGACGGAGGGCAGCCACATTGCGGCCGGCGGACCGACCTCCGACCACGTAGACACGTTTGCCGTCACACGTCCCCTGGGTATACGCGGTCTCAAACGGCGGTGGCGGTATCGGAGTGTAGCTTTGTCTCAGGATGTGATAGGCATACGCGAGGTTCTTCCGACCGGGCATCCACAAACCGCCGGCCAGAACGATCTCGTCGCCGATCACCCCGGCCACTCCGCCTTTCCAGGCGGTCGGCAGGTTCGGACCGATGGTCCACGCGATCCGCACCGGACAATCATCGAGAACGCCCTCGAATTCTCGACTGAACGGCAACCGTTTGTACGCCTCGTTCAGGCAACGGACGATGCCGATATTCCGTTCGTCGTCACGCCATTCGGCGGGGGCGGTACCTGTGATCCCTTCGCCCGCCAAGGAGAAAGCCGTATTGAACAGACCGACCATTAGGACAACCGCCGGGGCCTTACGGCCGGTCGACCCGCGATCCGATGAGCACCGCGTTGCCATGTCAGGAACCTCCACGTGGATCGCGAGCAAGTAGCATGTATCGGTCATACCCGTCAAGGGTTATTTCCCGGGGGGGTGCGGTTCTCCTGGCCCCCTGGTCCTTCTTCGTTGAGGGGACATTGGCGTTGCGGTATTGTCCACGGGAAAACACGCTTACGGTCGCTCCGAACGTGCCCGTCATTCGCCGGATCCACCCGCAAAATGTTCCGTCGTTGCCTCGCCCTTTGACTGGAGAGCCAGGCTTGGTATCGTGTGTGTGGCTGGAATCACGTGGACGCGAACACGCGCATGGCGGACAGCACACAGAACCTTTTCGGCAGACCCTTGCGGGACGGCATCCGTGTTGTGGTGACCGGTCAGGTCGGCGTTGACAAGCGCCCCTTTCTCGAACGCGTCGTCGAGATTGCCGCCGAGCACGGCCGGGAAGTCCACCTGGTCAACGTCGGCGACCGGATGTACGCCGAAGCGCCCGACGTCGTGCCGGGGCGAATCCTGGATCTGCCGCTCGGCCGACTCAACACCCTTCGGCGCAGCGTCTTTAAGGACGTCCTGGCGCTGGCCGCCAAAGAGGTCAACCTGCTGGTCAACACCCACGCGACGTTCCGCTGGAAGCACGGCCTCTTCCCGGCCTTCGATCACGACCAGCTCCAACTGCTCGCCGCCGACCTTTACGTCACGCTGGTCGACAACGCCGACGCCGTTCACGAACGTCTGACTCGCGACCATGACGTCGGACATACACTGAAGGATCTGCTGGTGTGGCGAGAAGAAGAGATCCTCGCCACCGAGGTCATGGCCACCATGATCAAGGGGCACGGCTCCTTCTATGTCCTCAGCCGCGGACACGACGACACCCCCGCGTTGATGCTCTATCGGTTGATGTTCGAGCCGCATCGCAAGCGGGTGTACCCGTCGTTCCCCATGACGCATGTGATGAACATGCCCGACGTGCTGGCGGAAATCGAGGCCTTTCGCGCCGTGCTGGCCGAGCATTTCGTCACGTTTGATCCGGGTGATGTGGACGAGAAGCGGTTGCTTTCCGACGCCGCCGAGGCATCGCGACAGGGCAGACAGACCCTGCGCGTGGTCGTGAACGGTCGCGACGTGATCTTCAACACGCGCGATGTCATCAGCGTGGCCGGCGACATCGACGGGCAGATCTACGCACGCGATTTCAAGCTGATCGATCAGTCGGACATGATCATCAGTTACATTCCCGAACTGCCCGACGGCAGGCCGGGTCTCAGCAGTGGCGTCGAACGAGAGCTCCAACACGCGCACGAAGGCACCAAGGAGGTCTACGTCATTTGGCGAGCCCGACTCGATCCGTCCCCCTTCATCACGGAGACGGCCACCCGGGTCTTCGGCACCGTGACGGAGGCCTTGAACTACTTCCAGAACCGCGGTTACATCGGCGACTATCAGCTGCGCTTGCCCGGATGACGCCGGATTCTGCCCCTCGGGCCCAGTACGGCGATAGACCGATGCAAGTCCTTAACGCACAATGAGATAAATCTAGGAAGGCGGTGCGCCCGGCTGGGACACGACCTCAGACCGTCCGTCGGTCCAAGGCGCCCAATAATCCGGGGGCTCCAAAAGGCCGATATTAGAGGTGCGCCCGGATTGCCGGCGTGGGATCCGAGCCGAACGAGCGCAGGTCTTGGTTTATCAGACCTGTTTGGGTATAGTGTCATTATCAAGCCAGGACGGGTCGACGGCGGTACCCACCCGCCCGAGTCTCGATCAAGACGCCGGGGAGGATCCTGCATGTTTCTGTCTCGCGGTACGGCTGTCACGGCAGCGGTCGCGGTCTGCACGTTCGCCTCATCACCGTCCCTAGCGGATGACTTCTGGATCACGGTCGCGAGAGGGCTTCAGTTTGCCGGTTGGAGACCGCCCAACGGCGACATCGGCATAGGTAGGAACGTTTTGGGGGACGGCTGGTCCGTTAACACGACGCGGTACCTCAACAACATCGACGTGAACGCCGGCGTCTTCGGCTGGACGATCGACGGGCTCCAACTCGGTTCCACGACGGATCGCGGAGAGGCGTATCTGAACACCGAGCTCGAGGTTCGCCGGTGGTTGATACCCTCGGCCACGGTGAAGATCAACATCCAGAACTCGACATCCCCCACGGCCACTCAGGTGCCGGTTATCTACGATCTCTGGGTGAAGACGGGCGTTCAAGACGTCGAGATCAAGGGCATCGGCACCATCAAGGCCAACGCGAGCATCAACGCTCTCGGTTTTTACGACGTTGAGGCGTTCATCAGCAATCGGGGGTCGTTTGAGTTTAACGGTGTGCTGTATGACGACCGTGGGACGACCGATTACGACCTGGGGCCGATCTCGCTGAGCGGCAACGTCTTCGCCGACGTGCTGGCGGCCGTCACGGAGCCTCTCTTCGCCGGCACGGGTACGGCCAATCCCTTCGCGGTCCTCAGCGGCCGAACCAAGCTGAAGAACCAGCTCAAGGAACGTGACGAGATGCTGGCCCGCCTGCAAGCCGGACACACACTCACCGACGATGAAATGAACGAGATCATCACCACCTCGATCCTCGAGAGCATTTACGGCGGTGCGGGAAGCGACCTGTTGGCGATCATGGCCGACTCGCTCGAATCGGCGTCCCAGTCCGGCGGCATGGGCGATTTGTCGATGACCATCGGCCTGGTGCCCGAGCCGGTCTCCGTTGGCGGCTGGCTGCTGTTGACCGGAGCGTTCCTGGCCGGTCGCCGAAGCCGACGATAGCCGGCACCCCTTGGCACGGGCATGCAGCAGTTACAGGGGGGCGATTCCCCAATGTCGGTTGGTTCGAAGAGGGTGCTCCGCGCATGGATTCTCTGCGCGGCTTCCGTCCTTTTTGTCGCACAGGCTCGCGCCACCGTACTGGGAAGGCAGGACGTCACGTGCCCGGTCTGTTCGCTGAAGTTTCAGGCGGTGGTTCCCGCCAGCATCGATACGACCGCCGGCGTGGATCGGGACTTCTTCGCCAGATCGGCCGGTCCTCAAGCCGTGTTCTATCTCGTGAGCACGTGCCCCCGATGCTACTACAGCGGGACGGTCGACGACTTCGCCGAGAAGACCGAACTGCCCCCCGGCTTCCGCGATAAGGTCCTCAAAGCGCCTAAGCTGAATCCCGGCATGACCATCACGCCGCAGACGGACCAGCGAGAGATTCCCGCCGCGATCCGCTATGACCTCGCCGTCCAGTGCTATCGGTGGCGAGGCATGCGATCCGAGGCGATGGCGTGGCTTTACCTGCGGGCGTCGTGGGTGGCCCGGGACGAAGGGTCCGTCATGCCCCGAACCGACCGTCTCCAACGGGTCATGGGATTCATCGAGCGGTGGCTGCCTCCGGATGCGCCGGGGGTCAACCAGGCCGATCGGGAGCTGGAACTGATCACGCATGTTGCCGCCAACCTGGCCGAAGGGCGTTTCAGCAGGTATCAAGCACCCTATGTGCGATTTGTTCTGGCCATCTTGTGCCGTCAGCATGGCGAGAACGATGTGTTCGACGCGTTGTTCCCCGAATCGAGGTCCTGCACGGATCTGCCTGAGATACTTCAACGGAAGGTTGTGGAGGTGCGGGCTTCCATCGCAACGGAACGGGCAAGGCAACGTCTGGCGCTGGAGTCTTTCCTGAAAGCGCTGGACGTCAAGGAGATTGCGCCGGCCAACAGGCCGGCGGCACTCTACCTCGTCGGCGAACTCTATCGTCGACTGGGCCAAGCAAACCGCGCCGTCCTGTACTACGACCGCGCTCTGGCCGAACCGGGCCTCGACCCCCACCTGGCCGACTGGGCCAGACAACAGCGCGCCATCGCTCAACAACCCGCACTCGCCACCCAGTCGCCCGGCGGCACATAGAACCCCCTGCGGGAACGCACGATCGATCTGAGCGTACCGCCTTTGCCCGCCGGGGCAGTCGTCACACCGCTCGGTTCCGCTACTCCCTCCCAAACCGCGAATACGCGAACGTGCTCAGGTTACAAGTCGGGCAGCGACGGAGTTGAGCCTTGCGCGCCAGGTATGTCATGACGCACTCGACGAACGTGGCGTGGCTCCACGTCAGGGGGGACACGCTGACGGGCTCGCCGGTTTCCGGATGAAGCTGTTCGGCCAGGACGCCCGACGGGAGGGCATGTTCGACCGTCCACAACAAGATCGGCAACACCTTGCAGGCAAGTTCCTCCTCGCTGCGGCAGAGGTGGATCCGATGCAGCGCCTCCCACAGCGTGCAGATGAACCACGGATTGCCGGGAACTCGGGCGAAGTTGTGCGAGACCTTGAAGTATCCGTCCTGCTCGTAACGAGCCATTCCGCCCACGGCGGTCTTGACCGTCAGCACCTCGCGAAGCTGATCGGCCGTTTCCAGGACGCGAGGATCGTCCTGGGCATATGCGCCGAATGCCCACAGGCCCATGATGGAAGCGTCCATAATCGGATCCGGCTGAAGCGCGGACCCTCGACAGATGAGCGATCGCAGAAACCGTTTGCGATCGGGGCAATAGAGATGGTCGTCGATCCCCTTGCGCAACTCGGCGAGCGCGGCGGCATAGGCATCGGATTTCTCCTGCTGACCGAACAAACGCGCGAAGTCGGCGGCTGCCTTGATGCCGCCGAAGACCGCCCCGCATGTGAAGGCGTGGACGCCGCACCGTTCCTCCCACAGATCCCACGAGGGTAAAGGCAGGCCCGTCTTGCGATCGCGGTACCGCTCCAGAAAGTCGCCGATACGGAGGATCAACGGCTCATACAGTCCGCGGACGAATTCGATGTCGCGAAATCGTCGGTAATGGTGCCATAACGACTTCAGGACCAGCGCGGATTCGTCCTCCTGAATCGGCAGCGCGCCGGCCGGGCCGATCCAGGGGTGCCAGGAGCTGGCCACCGTGCCGTCCGGATTGTACTTGTGCAGCAGGTAACCTTCGGGTCGAACCACCTCCGCGCAGAACCGAAAGAACCGTTGCGACAACTCGCCCTGGCCGGCAAGATCGAGGGCGCGGCACACCAACGCCCCGTCCCGCGGCCAGCAGTAGCTGTAGGTGTCTCGCGAGAAGTGCAGATAGTCCGTGTCGTTGGCGGCCAGGATGGGTCCGTGATCGTCGATCTGCGTCCGAAGGATCAGCAGGCTGGTCTTGAAGAGTCGTGCAACGGCCGGCGGCAATTCGTCGAGCCGCCATTCCTCTTTGTTCACCCAGCTTCGCCAGTAGTCGCGCGTCCGTCGGATGAACTCGGCCGGCTGTTTCGCCAAGACGAGGCGATCCAGCTTCAGCACCTCGTCGTAGCTGGTGCCGGCGAGGATCCAATAGTGTACGTCGACCTTCCCGTTCGGCGGCAGGTTGACCTCGATCTCGATGATGGAATCGACGCTTCCCTGGGCGATCGGATTGCGACCCAGTTGCCCGTCCTCGGCGTCACGAAAGGTTCCCTCAAAGCCCGGACGGTTCTTGATGCCCGTGGCGAACGAGTTGATGCCGCACGCGTCGGGTCCGCAGCAGTTGGCCAGGAAGTACCGGGAGGCCTTGTAGTGAATCAGCGAACGGGTCGACGGATCGAAGTAGGCCGTATCGCCTACGTCGTTGCCCAGGATGTTGAAGTCATGATGGAAGTAGATTCGTGCCGGCCGTGCCTCCGGGCGCAAATTACGAACCTCGATGTGGCGGAGATAGACGTTGAGCTGGAAGTCCACGGCGTCGGCGCAGATCATCTCCAGTCCGAGCCGGCCGTTCTTCAGGACGACCCGGGTGACGAGCGTATCCTCATCGTAGCCCATCGAGCGGGCCCAGTCTTCTTGGTGGACCCAGCTCAACGTCCCGTCCACCCAAACGCCGAAGTGAAACGGCCGGAAGCCCGCGTGGTTTTCCTGGCCGATGTGCGGAAAGTAGAAATCGCGAACGCGGTACAGTCGGTCGAAGGTGACCAGCAGACTGCCGTTACCGACGGGAATGTCGCGTGGCATGATGTGGAACCTGTCGACGGCGATGTCCGGGTATTCCGAATATCGCACTTTGACCGCGAACAATCAACACGCGGCCTCTCAATTTCCGAGCCTGGTCCGGATTTCCGAACACAGGCCCCGAGATCGAACGCGACACCTCTCCGCCGTCACTGCAACCTGTAGACGCAACCCGAGACGATCTTACACGACGAAGCAGGCCCCAGAGGCGTCTGGCCGTCTTCCGAAAAGATCTCGACATGTCCGGCAAGTTCCTTCTCGCCGCCGAGCGGAATGAGTTGGCGATCCGGTCCCAACGATCGGGAAGGCTCAAGACGCTTGCCCTGATCCGTGATGAAGACGACCTTCTTCTGGAGCCAGCGGGCGAAGAGGCGATTGCGGTCCAGGGTGGGCGCCGCGCCGGCGCCGTAGAGGAACCCCAATACCCGCCGGCCTCCTACAACCCACCCGACCGCAACAATGTATCGGTCTCGGTCATCCAGACGGCCGGCCAACTCACGTTCCGGCTCAAAATGCATCCCGTCGTTCGAGAGGCTGTACCACAGGCGATCGGTATTCATATGAAGGGCCATGAGGTATTGCGGTCTGCCGTCGACCGTGAGTTTCTTAACGTCATTGACGCCGTGTCCGCTCTTCAGGCAGACGCCGTCGAGCCGGAACCGCTTGCCGTCCTTGCCCGAGGCGCGATAGACCTGTCCCGGGTCGCGCCAGTTGCAGAAGAAGAGTCGATACAGGCCGTCGTCGTGCAGGACCACGTTCACCCCGTTGATGTCGGCGTCTTCGTATTTCGGGTAGTCGGCCATCTCGACGATGTCGCTCATCTTGGCGGCGTAGGGCGCGGGCGAACCATTCCAGACGTTCCCATCGGGGCTGTGGAAGGCGGACGGCTTGTTGCGGTCCCGCGCGTCGGGATAGGCCGTGCAGATCAGGTGATAGGAACCGTCCTCAAACCGCAAGGCGCTGACGTTGCAGACGTGGACGAACGCCCCATGTTCGATGACGGTGCTTCGCTCACCGAAGTCGAGGAAGTCTCTCGTCCGGAGACTGTAAATCCGGTCGTTGCCCGTCGGCACGCCGTCCCACGCACCATAGAACACCCGCCAACCGCCGGGCTCCTCGACGATCGAGGGGGCATAGATGTTCCTAAAAACGCCCGAGACTCGCGGGGCGATCAAGGGCGTCCGCACATCGGGCACCCAATGAAGCGATCCCGCCCGCCAGATATTGGGGTCGAACTCGCCGGCGCCGACGCCGTGGATCTCGATGAAGCCCATCTCCGCCTGGCCCGACATCGGGCGGAGAATGGGGCCTTTCGCGGCCGAGGCCGTCGGTTCCGCCGATGCCGACAGGCACGCAACCAGCACCGCCGGAACGCACCGCCTCAGCCGATGGGAACGGCTCGCATGCATGACACGTGGCTCCGTCCGGCCGACGGCCTTCCGGCCGGTTCATGTTCGTCCGATGAACCGCGTTGCGCCCCCGCCCATGAGATCGCCGACTTCATGGCGGACTTGATCGGCCGTCAGGGTCCAGCCGGCCTCGGCTAGCGCCGTGTACTTGTCCGTCAGGACGTTCGTCAGCATGGTCCTGGCGTCGTGCCACTTGTAGATCAACTGTTCAAGCACGCGGGCGTCGGAATGCTGCGGCGTGAAGCTGTGCCCCAGCAGTTCCAGCCGCATCCGCGTGATCTCGTCCGTCAGACTCGACACGTTCACGAACCACCAGCAACCGAAGACATGCAGGTTGTGGAATTTGCGGGCCACCACGCACATCTCGTGCTGATCCTCGCGAGAAAGGACGGTCAACAGGAAACGATTTTCGGGATAGGCCGCACACAGATTCGCCGCGGCCGTCAGGTCCCCGCGGGCGACGGCGTCGCCCGCGAGCCGAAGTTTCGGATTGACCTGTCTCCGCACGCCAATCATCATCGCGAACGGTAGTCCGTGCTCCGTGGCCGTCGGGATGACCGCGTTTTCGATCAGCTGTGCCGCGGGCGATGCATCGGGATAGTGAAAGCTCGAACCCAACGACGCGGCCATGTAGACGGGGCGCATGCGCTTGATCCAATCATCAAGAAAACGCCGGACCTCCTGGAACGTCCGGCCCGACAGATCGGGCTCGACCGCGTAACCCATGCCGCGGACGACGGGCGCGACGCGGTCCCATTCGACCAGCAGGGCGTCGATCCGCAAGGCGGCCTGGAACCGCTCGTCGAACGTCCGACCCGACATCCACAACGACCGCTCCGTGTCGTCGAACGGATCATTGGTCATCACGATCCGCCGGACGCGCGTGACCTCGCAGACGCGGTCCAGATGGGCGTCGATCGTTGTTCCTGTGAAGTACCGTCGATGCGTGTTAAGGTCGCGTTCGGCCGGGTCCAACCCCAGATGCTTCAAGCACGTGATGACGCCGCGACACGCCTCGCTGATCGGCGAGCGTCGCACGAACAGATGCTCCCAGATCATGTCGGCCTGTTGGGCTTTCGGCAGGGACCAGAAGCGGTCGTAGTCGATCCGGTCGCCGGCGACCCGGAAGAACTCGGCCACGATATAGTGAAAGGTCAGCAGTTCATCGATTCCCCAGAGCAGCAGTCCGCCGAATTGGGGCGCGTACAGATGCGTGTGGATATCGGTGATGTCGGCGTCGGCCAGCGCCTGGCGGACGGTGGCTTCGATACGGGAACGGCTTGAAAGGTCGCTCATGGCATCTCCCTTGCGTTCGTGACGGTTCACGAACCGGTTACTATGCGGCAGAACCGAACCGCATGTAAAGTCCTTTTCCATGGGCGCTATGAAACGGCGGTGGCTGTGGGGGAACACGCGTCGGCAATCTCTCGCCGCTCGGTCGGCGATTGAAAGCCACTGACGACGGTCCACGTCGTTTCGCGGAGTGCTCGAATCGCGTCAAGCGTGTGGATGATGATTGAACCTGCACAGGCGCGGGAGCAGAGTAGTACAAGCTTGCGGGTCTGGAGCAAGGGCCGCGTTGCCGAGAGTCGTCAAGTTCTCCGTTGCATGGTCATTCACCTTCGCCCCTGATCAATCGCACCCTTGTGAAAATCGGACCGCCGGCACCGGCAGCCAGAACTGCCCCCGCGCTGCCGCGTTCCACAGGCGCGACGGCCGCGGCATGTCGCCGCCACGTACGCCGCATGGCTTCAAGCAAAAAGGCACCTCGACGCTGCGGTGCCGTCTCTCACTTAAGAACGAAACGCGCCCGCTCGCGCCGCAGCATATCGAACGGCGTCATGTGCTTAACCCCCATCGCGATGCAAACGTTGGGAATCTTGACCCGATGCACCGAGTCCTCCGGCTTCTCGTGAGTCACGACGACATGCTGGCCCGCCAGCGCCTGGGCAACGAGGTAGTAATCCGCGATCTGAAGGAACGTGTTCTTGGCCGCCGGACTGTACTTCTCGTGCGCCTCGACCCAAGCGGCGACCCTCCCCAGCGCGGGAACGGATTGGGAATCCGGCTTGAGGAAGAATCCGTCGGCTCGCTGCGATGCCCAGTCAGCCAGTTCATCATCGCCGGCCATGATCTCGTCGCCAACCTTTTCGATGCTGAACACCTTGCCGGCCTGGTTTTCGCGGACGAGCCAGTCCCAAAATGCCGGGCAGAAGTCCATGCCGTAGTGGAGGTTCTTGGCGGCCATGAACACGTTGGCGTCGAGCAGATAGGCCATCAGATGCCCACCCCCAGCGTCTCGGCCAGTTCACGAAAGGTGGACATCTTTTTGAAGCCCAGCAAATGGAACGCCTCGGTGAACGACGAGCGGCCCTCCCAGGTGCTGACGACGACGGCACGGGCAAAGCGCCTACTGACCCGCGCGGCGGTGGTGAGGTAGAAGCTTCCACCGGGCGACGGGGGCATCGTGCCGAGCCGTTCCAACTCCGCGTCGTATTCAAGCCGGAAGCGATCCTTCGGCAACGCCCCCGCGTCATGAATCCGGCGGAGGATCACAAGCGTGCTTACCTTGAATTGGCGGGCCAGGCGGTGCATGGCCTCGCGCAGGGGCTCACCAGCTCGAAGTTCCCGGCGAACGTCGGCCAACGGGGCCAGCAGCTCGGCGGCCACCTGGTTACACCAGCTTTCGACGGCGTGGGTCGGAGCGGACCGCGGCTCGATGTCGCTCAGCGCGGACTGGCCCACCCACAGGTGCGCCAGCTCGTGGGCCAGCGTGAACATCTGCCCGGCCTTGGTGTCCGCTCCGTTGATGAACACCAGCGGTGCCAGGGGATCGGCCAGCGCGAACCCGCGGAACTCCGCTGGATCGAGCTTGCGGCGGTTGTTGCTGCCGACCACGCCGTTGACCATCACCAGGACGCCCAGGTTGTCGGCCTGCTCGATGAACCGGCGCAAGGCCTCGGTCCAGGTTCCCATGTCACGACGTTCGCGCAGATCGAATGCCAGCTCGGCCCGCATCGCCGCAGCGACTTGAACGACATCGTCGCTCGTCCTGGCCTTTCCGACGAAGGGGAAGGGCTGCTCGCCGCTGACCTGGGCGTAGTGGCGGTACCATTCCTGACGCTGCTGGCAGATGTAGATCGTGTCGAGCAGGTCGGGGCTGGGGCGCCGGGGCGCTTCCGGCCGGCCCGCCCGAAAATCCGGGATGGGAACGCGTTCGACGGGCGGGGTCGGCAGGAAGAAGGACCCGAAGGGCGCGTGGGTAGCCCTGGCAAACTCCTCAAGCTGCCTGAGTGTGGGCTGGGCTTCCTTGCGGATCCATTTCGGAAGCCTGGGGAACCGATTGGCCAGCGCGGTGACATCCAACCCCGCGCGCCGGCAGGCCCATTGCAAAAGGCTCGGTTCGACGGCCACCCTGGTCATAACCCGTAGTCTACTCCCGCCCCCTACGCCTGGCTACCGTCGTCGCCGTCGTCGCTCCCGCCCATGCGGTACCTCATGTCGTCCTGTATGATGGAGTCCGACTTCTCGTCCGTAGCCGCCTTACATCATGCCGGCACATATCCGGTTCATGTCGCTCATTCGGGACGTTCAGTCATTTCGTAAGGGCTAGACGACGGGCAACGCCAGAGTTCCGCGGGCTGCGCCGTGGAGGCGGGGCATCTCGTCGTAGGTCCGCCCGTTCAGCAGCCGGCCGGCCAGGTCCTTACGAACCCCGCCCCACTGCTTGAAAAAGAAGGGAACACCCGCCTCGCGGCATTGCCGTCGTATCGACTCGACCCAGGTCCTTTGCATGGGCCTCGCCCCAGGACCCGACTCGCCTCCGACAATGACCCAGGAAACGCCCGTCAACGGCAGGCTGTGAAGCGGACCGATCAAGGGCTCACAAGACAGGAATCGGACCTCAGCCGGAATGGTGAGCAGGTCGGCGATGCGGTAGACGGCTCGCTGGTCCTCCACGCTCACGCCGACCCAGACATGGCGTGGCCAGGGAAGCTCGGGCGCAAGTTCCCTCAGTCGCTCGCTCCGTTTCGTGAGTAGCTGGAACGTGTGTTGCGGGCATGCGGCCATGGTGTTGAATACGCGCCGGATGAAATCGGCCGGAACCTTCTCGTGAAACAGATCGCTCATCGAGTTGACGAAGACCCGCCGAGGTGTTCTCCATCGGGTGGGCGCGGTGATCAGGTCTTCGTGCAGGGTGACGGAGAACCCACCGCGATAACGGACGTTGTCCATCCGCTGCAACCGGTTCGCCATTCGCTCGGCGTAGCAATGCCTGCACCCCGCGCTCACCTTCGTGCACCCGGTGACCGGATTCCAGGTCATCTCCGTCCATTCGATCTTCGATCTTGCCGCCATGACCGAAGTTTAGCCCTTGAGAATGTCTCCGGCAATCTTCACGGCCGTCGCCGCGCCCTTGGGGTTGCCCGCCGCGAAGCACAGGAGATACAGTGGCGTGTTCGTGGAGTTTCGCAGCGCCAGCGGGTTCTCCGCCACTCTGGCGAAGACGGTCTTGAGACGGGCCACGAAGAACCTCCCGATCCGCTCGAAATCCGCCTCCTTCTGCTGCGTGACCTCCGCCCCGAAGAGGGTCTGGACCTCCTGCTGGGGCTAGAACTCATCCCGCCACGCGGTCGTTCCGAAGATGCGGGTCAACGCATCGCCCCGTTCGCGCGGCGGCGGCTCAGATCGCGTGAGGAGGCGGTTGACCGCGACCCCGAGCGGAAAGAGTAACCAGAGGTCCACCGCCCGCGTATTGGCCAGGGCCTCGATCGTCGACCAGTCAACCTGCATCCCGTATGGATCAAGGAAGACGACTGCGCGATGCTGTCGCCAGCCGGTCTCCTCGCACCACCTCTGAAGAAAGGCATTGGCCTCGTCGTGAACAATCTCCACACAGTGCGCCTTGTTCGGGAATGCCTTGCGAAGGGTTTCCAGGTCCCGCACCCGGCCTTTCCGGCGTTCGACAAAGACGTATCGTTGGAAGGGCGGTTCGACTTCCAGGGCGATTTTGGCACTACCCTTCTTGAACGATTCCGCGTCGGGGTCTACCGCATCATCCAGAAATCGCCCCGCATCGCTCTCCGGCCGAACGTCCGCTCGATAGCCGGTCCCCGCGAATGCATCGAGGTAGATCGGCTTGAGCAGGCGCGCCTTCGGGTTCGATGCGAAGATCGTCGTATAGGCGCAGAGGTACTTCCGGACCCGCTCCAGTTTCTCCGTCGTCCAATCGCCGCCGAACACGTGCCTTGCCATCATCGCGTCGCTCGCCCCGTCAATCGTGGTCGCCCCCGTCGTCGCCGCCCGCCCATTTCTCAATACAGGCGTCGATCTCCTTCCAACCTCTCAGATTGAAGTAGCCGACGCAGAAGTCCGCTCGTTCCGAAACCCGCAAGGTGTCCCGCAGGGTAGGTAGGAGATGCGCTTCGATGTTATCGAGAATCCGCGGCAATCGGAAAACCCTCGCGCAGCAAACCGGCAGTGACGCAGCGTATAGCGAGCATTGTACGTGCTCCTGGAAAACATTCCAGAGAGGGGGTATAGCACATCAAAGGCGATAGCACACTGCTGACAGTATGAATTCTGCAAGTCTTTTCGCTTCGCCCGGACGGGCCTGGACGGTTACGTAAACCCTTGTGCGCACGGCAGGCAAGGCGAGATGTGTGGTGAGAGTTCCTTTCCGCGCAAGCGGTGACAGAGATGCGCTACCACCGCACCCGTTTCCGCACGGCCACGATCGCCTCGGCCAGCTTCCGCCGCTCGGCCTGCAGACGCGCGGGGCACGAACTGGCCCTTAGCCCGGATTATTCATACCGCTTTGGCATCTTGATGGAAAGGTTGTCCCGCA
>CAZQTW010000010.1:0-120854 GCA_964596165.1 uncultured Planctomycetales bacterium
CGGCGGCCAACGACGACTCCGGGGTGGCGAGCGTGCCCGGAAAGGCCTGAGTAGTGTGTCAAGTTCGGGCCGCGAGCGGCGGGGCTCAGCGTGGCTTGCGGATAGGCTCGCCCTCTTGGGGAAATGTCGGGAACCCGTGGTCAAGAAGGTGTGTCCGCGGATAGGTAAAGGTCCCTTTCGGAAGATCCGATACCCCATGAGGAGAGGTGAGGTTTCATCGGACTGGAGAAGCCCATGCGACGCGAATTTGCGGATTATCTCTTGGCAAGAGGCCTGATCGACGAATCGGCTTTGCAGCGATTGGCGGGCGAAGGATGGAACATCCGGGACCCGATCGGCTTGCTCGCGTATGCTCATGGCCTGTTGCCCGCCGACAGCATCGAGGAAATCCTGACCAAGCAGCGCGACATGGATCTCCGGTTCGGCGAGACGGCGGTCCGCATGGGCCTGCTGACCAACCAGCAGGTAGACATCCTGCTGATGATTCAACAGTACCGCGCGGCGATGGAGTTGGGTGAGGCCCTCGCACTTTGGGGACGCATCGATTTGGATGACATGCTCCGCGCCTTCCATCAGTTTTGGGCGGCGAAGGTTCAATCGCGGATTACAAGCGCGGCGAAGTCCTAGCGCCCCGATCAATTCATTTCCAGAAGGTCTGTGAGAAGGCATGCGGATGGTTCCGCGCCTTGATGGCCCCGGATTCTTGGTGGGCCTGCCGGGCGTCTCGCTCTCTGCCTCTTGATTGCATTTCCAGATTCCTCGGTCGAGGATAGACTTTCCGTACGGGCGGTTGCCGAACCGCGTCGCCTTCCCACCCGTGCCCGGTCGGCCGCCATCGTAAGGGGCGTCGATTCCGCGAACGGGTGTGCGACCGCTACCCCGGCAAGCCGCAAAACGAAGGAGGATCCCTGCATGATTCGCGGCATTCGAATGGCGGTATCGGTATGGTCGGCGTGTGGCATTGTGGGAAGTGCGGCGGTGGTCGCGGCCGAACGACAAAGGCTTGTCTTCGAGGTCGAGGAGTGGACGACGCCCCAGGATGCCTGGCAGAAGGACAAGGACTCCGAGGCGACGTGGAATCTGTGGAGCAAGGACAGCGACGCCAAGAAGAAGTGGTCCGGCGGCGTCGTTCTCCGATCGCCCACAATAATGGCGGACCGGGCGAGGCCGGAGGACGGGGCACCCGTCTTGCACACCCATATCACGGGGATCGCAAACGGACGGTGGGCGGTCCATCTGCACAACGTGGGGCGCACGCTGGCCGTCTCATTGGACGGTCAGCAATGGAAACGCGTTGGCGGCAGCAAGGCCCTCATCGGCGTCTTTGAGATTCGCAACGGCACCTTCGATCTCTGGGTAGATGATCGTTATGCGACGCCGGAGAACCCCGGCTCAGCTTACTACGATTGTCTGGAGTTCGTGCCGATGCCGGATCGTATCGCCAAGCCGAAGGTTAAGGGTTGGGCCCAACGGCGCCTTACCGAACGATTGGACCGTGGCCTGGTGGCAATGCCGGTCGAAGGCGGGGGCGTCTATCTTGGATGGCGACTGCTCGCCGACGATGCGAAGGGCATTGGATTCAACGTCTATCGCGCGACAGCCGGCGGCGCGCCGATCAGACTCAATCGCGAATTGATTGTAAAGACGACGGATTTCGTTGATCCGTCCCGACCCGAGAATGCAGAGATCGGCTACTTTGTCCGTGCGGTGGGCAACGGACAGGAAGGCAAGCCATCCGAGACGGTGTCTGTCCGGCCCGACGCGAAGGCGACGGGATACCTCTCGCTCAAACTGGCCGGCACGTCTTCGTTCCAGAAGGTGGGCATCGCGGATCTCAACGGAGACGGCAGGTACGATTTCGTCATCAAGCAGCCGAACAGCAACGTTGATCCCTACGTCAAGTACTGGAAGAAGAGCCCCGGTACATACAAGATCGAGGCTTACCTGGCGGATGGGACGTTTCTCTGGCGGAACGACCTGGGCTGGTCGATCGAACAGGGCATCTGGTACTCGCCGTACGTCGTCTACGACCTCGACGGCGACGGCAAGGCCGAGGTGGCGATCAAGACCGGTGAAGGCGACCCCCGCGACCCGAACGGACGCGTGGTATCCGGGCCGGAGTATCTCTCTGTCTGGGACGGTCTGACGGGAAAGGAGAAGCTTCGTGTGCCGTGGATCTCACGAGAGGGATTTCCGGCGTACAACTATTCGTCGCGCAACCAGCTCGGCATCGCCTTCCTCGACGGCAAGACTCCCTGCCTGATCGTTGCCCGCGGGACGTACAACGTCATGAGGGTAGTTGCCTACCAATACCACAATGGGAAGCTTGAGGAGCTGTGGCGGTGGAACGATGAGGAAGAGGGTCCCTTGTATCGCGGTCAGGGCGCCCACTACATGCATTGCGTCGACGTGGATCAGGATGGTCTTGACGAGGTCATCCTCGGCAGTTGCGTGTTGGATGACGACGGCACGGGACTCTGGTCGACGGGGCTGGGACATCCCGACCACTGTTACGTCGGTGATATCGACCCGTCTCGAGCCGGCCTGGAGATCTACTACGGCGTCGAACCGGGAGGACCGGCAAACAAGATGTGCGTGGTGGATGCCAAGACCGGCAAGATCCTCTGGGGTCTCCAGGAGCGAACCTACCACATCCATTCCTCGGGGCTGTGCGCGGATTTCGACCCCCATCATGTCGGCATGGAATGTTACGGCGGGGAGGCCGAGAAGGAGCCTCGCGGCAAGAACCGTCGTTGGTTGTTTTCGGCCAAAGGTGAATTGCTGGCGACTGAGAAGACCTGGGACAAGGGGCTGAGTCCTCGCGCGGTGTACTGGGACGCGGACGCGTACCGCGAGCTTGTGATCGGAGAAACCGTCCGCGCGTTTGACGACCAGATCGTCACCAAGGGCATTCAGGGATACCAAGCAGCATGGGCCGACATCGTCGGCGATTGGCGAGAGGAGATCATCACATCGGTTGAAGGGGAATTGCGGATCTACACGACGACGATCCCGGCGGCCGATCGGCGGGTGTGCCTGATGCAGGATCCGATCCACCGAATCGACGTGGCACACCTAGCGATGGGTTATGCCCAGCCGCCGATGACGAGCTTCTGCCCGTCGGCACTACCGTCTGAGAGGTGAACACGGCCACCCTTGCGTGGAACATGCCACCCGTCATTGTCGTGTGATCTCTTACACAGCTATCGTGCAGAATCTTCTCGGACCGGCAAAGTCTGCCCTGTTTGGCTAGTGGGCGAAGCCCGCGCCGAGCCTTCGTGGTGAAGTGTCGGGGTTATGCCACCTGCTATCGCTCCAAGGAGAGGCGGTCTGAGGTGTTTCCGATTGTCCGTCTACTTGGGGCAGACGTAGAGATACGTCGCCGCGAACTTGGCTGCGTTGTTGTGGACGTAGAGAAGGTACCGGTCCGGTGTATCGACGATCACGGGCGACGGCTCGGGGGCGATGGGATTGCCCTGGTACCTGGTCCAATGAATCAGGTCCCGCGATGTGGCGAGGCCGGATTGCCATCGGTTCCCACATGCGTGGTAGTACATGTGGTACAGGCCGTTGACCTTTATGACACTGTCCGCAGCCACTACCTTGTCCTCCCAGCCCTTGCCCTTTCTCATTACGGGATTCTGTGGGCTGCGTGTCCAGTGCCTGCCATCCGATGAGGTAGCCAGGGCGATGTCGCCGGGTGGGCCGCCTTCATAGAGCATGTACCAATGGGGACCCTCTTTCCACGCGAGGGGTGTGCCGACCCAGTCCTTCTCCCACGAGTGGTTCGGCTCCTTTTCAAGGACGTTTCCATAAGGCGTCCAGTGGATCTTGTCCTTCGACGTCAGCAAGTGGATGACGGTGCGGCCCAACGACTCGTCTTCGGCGTACATGCAGTACGTGTCGCCGTCCTTCACGACGGACATGTCCTCTGCCCAGCGGGCGGTGAAGACAGGGTTGCCGGGATACTTCTTCCAGTGCATACCGTCGTCCGATGTCGCGTAGCCGAGCTTGACCAGCTTGGGGACATCCTGCTTGTAGGGACCACTCCAGCCCGCATACCAGCCATGGAATTGGCCGTCCTCATAGATGACCCACATGCGTTCACGGGTGTTCTCGTCCCAACTGCCGGGCGGGCCAGACGGCAGTACGGGTTTGACGGCCGCAGGCGTCCATCCCACCAGGCTCTTGTTCGGGGCCTCGGCCGCCGTGTTGCCAGCCAGCGGCTGGCCGGCGAAGACAACCGGTAAGGCATTCAAAGCTAAGACGAGCCATGTGACACACCACACAACACCGCGTTTCTGCATGGCACACTCCCCATTCTTCGGCCGGTCACAGCTCTCGCCCGTATAGATACCCATACGCCGCACCAACGAAGCCCGCACCGCCGACGATGTTCCCCAGTGTCACCGGCACCAGGTTATTGTTGAGGAACTCGAGCCAAGTCACCTTTGCACCGTAGAAGATGCCGGCGGGGACGAAGAACACGTCAGCCACGCTGTGCTCGAGACCCAAGGTAGGACCAGTACGTAGTTGGCCATACGCCCCCCGATGCCTGCTTCAGTAGACGATTCTAGCACGGTGGGTAGTCGAGGTAAATCCAGTCCCTCAGAACCCAGCGGTTCCGCAGGGAATTGGGAAGAAGCTGGTACTGTCAAGGAAAGAGGCATGGTTTGGGAAGGTAGGCAGATTCGCGGTGGGTTTTTGAGGGTTGGGGATGCGGTTCGATGGCGTTTGGGACCGCTTGCATGCCACGTTATTGGCGCACCTAAACGCGGCCGACCAGATAGACTGGTCGCGTGCCATACTCGTTGCGTGCCCGTGGCATCATGCCCCTGATCGCCCGTCGCCGCACAGCAAACGGCAGCGGATTGGGTGTAACGCAATGGGTCATCGAGCGTACGCTGTCTTGGCTTCATCAGTTCCGTCGCCTTCGGGTCCGATACGAGCGCCGGTCCGACATCCACGAGTCATTCCTGACGATCGGCTGTTGTCTGATCTGCTGGCGATTCCTCGAAAAGGGGTTTTGTTGGACGGTCTTAGGGACATAGAGCTGACGAGTCCGTCCGGCTTCCGTAATGACCAGATACAGGCTCTCGTGCCCCTCGCCCCGGACGCACTTACAGCCTGGCTTTCCACAGACCCTCCGCCGAACCAGCAGGCTGCCCCGCAGGATCGCCCTCTGGTCGATCAGTTGAGCCAGTTCGGAGCGGAGACGACGTTCCTGTGCCGACATGGCGGCACGGGGGATGATACGGTCCTTTTCTGACATATATCTACTATGTCAGATACCCGACTATTTGTCAAGCAAGAAAATGAATGCGAATTTGCTCCCCCTCCCGTCAGAGTCCTGAAAACCCCCTCAAGGCAGGGCTACTCGCGAAAAACAGACCTGAGGTTGCGGAATCGCTGCTCAGAACCGGCATGGCAGGAGTCGCCCCCCCTACCAGCTCTGGTCAAACCACTCGTACTGGCCAAACAGGTTCCGGATCTTGACGGTCTTGCCCGAATCAAGTGTGACGTAGCCGTTGTAAAGGCCGAATGCCGGGCGGCCGATGGTGTGGAGCGGCCCGATCCGGGTGTCCGTCACTCTGACCTTCTCGGGAGTCAGCGTCAGGTCCACCCGGTTATCCTCGGACATGACCCGCCATGGTCTCATCTCATCGCGCTTCGGCACGGTACATCGAACAGGTCCGATCTTGTGCAGTCGGCCGTCGTGAAAGACTGCATTTTCGGCGGCGTTCTTGGGATCGTTGCCGTGGCCCAGGTTCCAGCCGACCAGCTTGCCGTCTTCGTCGCGGCCCGAGGCGGTCGACCAGTACCAGAAGGTTCTGTCCGGATAGTATCCGCGTCCGAAGTCCAACATGCCGAAACAATCCTCGGGGCTGAGGCGGATCGTCTCGGTTCCCAGGCGGACTTCGCCGGCGGCCGTCATACAGTTGATCTTGTGGCTGTAGTACGATCGTTTGGGATTGACCGCATGGCTGGCGCAGATCGATTCATGGCCGGCGGGCTGATGCAGATCGATCTTCACGGCCAGACCGGTCTTCGCGAAGTTCGGCCAGTCCACGCGAATCCTTCGGTACTCACCGTCCACCTCAAACGACGCGGTAACGATCTTGCACGCGAATTCGGTGCGGCCGGCCGTGCTGTTCCGCATCATGGGGGTTTCGGGATCCGCCGCACGCAGATGGAATCCTTCGACGAACTCGCGAGTCTTGCGCGTGTAGATGTGGGCGGCGAAGAACGCGGTGTAGCCGACCCACGCGACGAGGAAGTTGATCTGGTGCTCGGGCGTCACAATGTGATACATATCCCATTTCTTCATCCGAAGACGCTGCACGGAGCGGATCGGAAGGAAGTTGGCGTCTTCGAAGTTCAGATCGAGGTAGGGTCTTCGAGACCACGCACACGGCGTAGTCCCGTCGGGTTGAACGATCGGGCCCGGCCTGGTGATCTCGATAAGGTCGGCATGGGTGCATTCGTAAGCCGGGTCCGGCACCGGCGGCACAAGTACGTCTTGGTCCGCGGGCTCGGCGGCGAACGATATGAGACGCCGGTCGACGGCAAGGCCGACAGCCGCGGTGCCGGACAGCGTGAGAAACGCCCGTCGAGTTGGTTGTTGGAGTCGCATCGGATCGCACCTATCACGATGTGTCACGTGGCTCGTATCACTCTTGCGAAGCCGGTGGTTCTTGACGCGTCAAGGGAAGCACGCGGACTCTCGCACGAGAAGCCTCGACAACAACCATCGATCCCTTCTCAAGGTCTGCTTCATGCCCCCCGAGAATACCGACGGTCAGGCCTTCTTGCGAGGACGGAAAGATGTCTCTAACACGGACCTGAATCACGCTTGGGCCCTTTCCCTGGGTGGCGGCGAGGATCGCCCCGAAGTCAAGATCGTGCGTGAAAACCACGTATCCGTTGTCGACAGCCCCGTTCATGATCGTCCGATCGGCTGCGCGCGGATCTCCTGTTTGGGACCGGTGCACGCAGGTCCATCCCTGCTTTCGCAGAACGTCGCACCAGTCAGGTGACAGATTCCTGTCAACAAGGATCTTCATGTCCGGGCAAGCGGTAGTTCGGACTCCTCCAAGCGCCAAGCGGCATAGGCGAGCGCTTCCTGGAGGTCTTCCTGGTCGAGATAGGGACAGGCTTTCAGGATTTCCGCCGTGGACCGCCCGGCCGCCATCAGACCTACGATCATGCCCACGGTCACTCGGAGGCCACGGATGCACGGCTTGCCGCCCATGATCGCTGGGTCAAACGTAATCCGGGAAAACTCAGACATATCCGGACCTCCTCAGTCATGGTCCAACAGCAATCTCATCATACCTCGCGAAACGCCGGCGTGCGACCATCACTTCTGATCCACTTGCCGCCCTCAGGAGTCTGTGTCTCGGCGGATTTGCCACGATGCGATTGAGGTACCGGGTTGACCGGCCCGAAACGCCAGCAACCCATCGACCGACGTGCAATCGAAGCCTAGGCTGAGCCGGATGCTCCGCGTCTTCGCCGCGCTTCCAGGGCCGCCTGGAAGACCTTGAGTTCCGAGATGACGGCCGATCGGACGTTGTAGCGGGCCGCGGTTTCCAGGGCGTTCTTTTTGAGCTCGCGCCGCAGGTCGCCGTTCAGGACAAGCTCTTCGAGGGCGGCGACTGCTTCGGTCATGTTGGTGGTGTCGACGATCAAGGCGTTCTTGCGATGCACGGCGTATTCGTGGACGCCGCCCCGCATCGGCAGGATTGTCGCACATCCGACGGCCATGGCCTCCAACCCCGTCCGTCCGAACGCCTGATACACCGAGAGGTCGACGAAGATGTCGGCAGACCCCATCAGATCCGCCACCTCTTCGCGAACGAGGACGCCGCGGTTTTCGAAGGCGAAGTCGTGAGGGAGCGAGAGGAACTCCGTATCGTTGGGATCGCAACCGAAGACGGTAATCTTCACCTTCTGCGGATGGCGGTGTTGAATGGTCCGCAGCAGTTCCATCGTCTCCCTGGGCGACCGGCGCGGCGTGCTCGGTCGTACCATGGCCACGATGTGCGCCACAGTCCCTCCCTTGGATTTCTTGATCCGATCAGCGTAGTACACCGAGGTATCCAGGCTGGGCCGCACCTTGTGCACGTCAATCCCGTGGAAGCGGCGGACCGTTTCACGGATCCAATCCGTCTTCGCGAAACACACCATGCCCGGGATGGCCGTGTACGACTCCTCGGCTTCTCGGACCAGGTCGGGCTGGGCCTTGGGATCCCGAATGATCCACGGCTCGTAATCCTGGATATAGTACGCGGGAATCAGATGGGTCACGCGCTCGACCAGCCGCTTGAGCAGCCGAACGGTGGTGAAGATCGTGGCCACGACGATATCGAAGCCCTTCACATGTTCGAGGAGCTCGGCCTCGTCCTTGTAGAAGTAGAAGAGCCCTTCCGGTGCATTCGGGTAGAATCGGCGATACGAATCCTCCTGCGGTCCGGCCGGTATCGCGATTTCGGTATACACACCGAATTTCCGCATGCCGCTCGATTCCTGATAGATCGAGTGCACGCCGCCGCCGCCCGCCCGTCCGCGGAGCAGGTAGAGGATTCTCATCCCCCTGACGTCAGGCAGGGCGGCCAAGCTTTCGACCGACTCGACCCAGTCCCGCAACTTGTATCGCAGCCGCTGAAGGGCCGGCGCCGATTCCAGCGCATCGACGCCGGCGTGTGCTTTTTCGGGCCCATATTTGGCTTCGAGCACCTCGTGGCCGATGCGGGCCAGCTCTTTTCGCCGTTCGTGTCCGAAGCTTTTCGACTTGGCGTGGTAGACATAGGCATGGTCGGCGACTGCCAACTCGAATCCGGCCTGGCGGGCGCGAATCGAGTAGTCGTTTTCCTCGCCGTAGCCGATGGGGAAGGCCTGCTCGTCGAACAGACCGATGGCCTCGATGACCTTTCGTTTGATTGTGTAGCAGGAACCGTTAATGAAGTAGGCCCGTGGGAAGGCCCGCTCGGACAATTCGCGGACCTTGGCGGCCATGTCGTCGATGGTCACGCTGTCCGGCAATTGATTGACGGCCCAGTCTCCCTGGGCGGTTCGGATGTCCGGCACCGATTGGTAGGAGGCGGCGTTTGACAGAGGCCCGACGATACCGATTCGTTCGTCGCTCTCGCCACACTCAATGAGCCGATCGAGCCAGTGCTCGGGCACGATCGTGTCGCTGTTCAGCAAGACCACATAGTCGGCCGTTGAGGCCCGCAGCCCGATATTGGCCGATCGCGTGTAGCCCCGATTTTGTTTCGACTCGATCAAGGTAACGACGTCGTGTTGTTCGGCGATTTGCCGAAGGTAGTTTGACGTCGCTTCGTCCGATCCGTCGTTCACCAAGTAGATGTGGGTGCGGTCTCGCGGCGAGTTCATCAAGACTGATTGGAGACAGTTCTTCACGTATTCGAGAGCATTATAGACGCAGACAACGACGTCGATGGTCTTGCCTCGGACAATCTGATCGACGCTGAGGGCGGGCGTCCCCGCGTTTTCGTCCCTGGTGGTTGACATTAGCTCTGTCGGTTCCGCCCCTTGGGCCTCATGGGCTTGACCTTTGCCTTCCGTCCGGTTTTCACCAGCCGTTCATTCAGTTTGCGGAGTTCCGTGAGGATCGCACTGATTGACTTCTCGAGGCCGGCATCATACCTCCTTATACGCTGCAAATCCTTGTAGGCCTCGCGCAGATCCGATTCAAGGCGATCCTGGGCCTGGCGGCTTTCGGTCAGGCTCTTTCGGATTTCGCTCAATTCCGTCTCGCGATGCTCCACTGTGGACTTGAGTTGTTGAACCTCGCCTTGGGCTTGGAGCATGGCGTCGAAGGTCTTGAGCGTTTCGCTGGCGGCCCTCGAGAAGGGTTGGAAATCGGTCCATTTCAAGGCAGACCCATCGGCCAGGGCCTCACAGAGGCGTCGCTGAGGTGGTGTCAGGAGGTCCTCCTGATCGGGCAGCGTCGTCTTTTCGCGACGCAGTTTGGGATCGATGAACGCCGCGATCTCAGCATCGGAGGGACACTCCAGTTTGCGAACCCCCAGATCGCGAAGCTGATGAAAGACCTGACGCGTTGTGCCGACGGGGTCGCGCACCACGTCGGCGTACTGAACCAGGATTCGTGGGAGTCCCATCGAGCCCCGCAAGACCTCGAGGTTGTGCAGTTCCCATAGGGAGATGCCTACCTGAAGGGGGATGTTGTTTCGCGTCCGGAGCGATTGGGCTACTTCGCCGGGGCTGCGGTTCACCAACACGCAGACGGGCAGCTCCAAGAGCGGACGCCAGAACGGCAGGAGGAGGCACATGCGGGGATCCTTGACGGCCCATGGACGGGAGGCGTCCATGCGGATAACCAGATCGCGAGCGCGTCGCCTCAGTGTTGCGAGCTTCTCATCCGCAAGGCGGGCCGGGTCGAATTCCGAGAGTCGGTTCCACAGGCACCGCTGGGCTGCCAGGACCTTGTTGTCCAGGTCGACGACGTCCTCATTTTCCCAAAATCCCTTTGGGTTCTCCGGATTCGCCCCCTTGACCCGTTCCGGCGGACCGAGCCAAGCACCCATCATGTTCAGCAGTCGGACCACGGCCGACGTACCGGAACGATGCATGCCCAGGACAAGGAGCTGCATGACCGTCCACCTCATCATCATCCGAAGGGCCTCGGTGCGACCCCATTCACCGCGACCCCGCGTGGGTCGGTTGGGCGCCCGAGGTCTTCGGACAACCACGGCAGAATCATAAGACGATCGTCCGTCAAGGTCAAAGTCCCGGGGACCGAGGGGGCGTTCATCTTGGGGGTCCGTTGCGTTCGCTTTCCTTGGCAACGCAAGAGGGACTGTGCTATCGTGTGGCCGCGCCTAGGCCGGTGAATCCGTGGGTTCCGTTCGAAGGAGAGTGCCATCCATGACGGAGAGTCTTTCTCGTCGAGACATCTTGATGAGAAGCGCGGCGGCCGGCGCGGCGACTGCCTTCTCGTCGATCGGGGCGGGTGCCGAACAGACGACATCGGAACCGACGGCCTGCAAGTCGCCCGTGCCGTTTCGCATCAGCCTAAACACCAGCACGCTGCGGGGCCAGAAGCTGCCGATCACCGATCTTGTCGAGATCGCCGCGAAGGCGGGATACGACGGCCTGGAACCCTGGATGGATGAGATCGAACGGCACGTCGGATCGGGCGGCTCGCTCAAGGATCTGGCCAATCGCATTCAGGATCGAAACCTGAGGGTCACGGGCGCGATCGCCTTCTACGAGTGGATGGTGGACGATGATACGAAGCGAGCCAAGGCGTTGGAACAGGTCAAGCGGCAGATGGGCATGCTGGCGGAAATCGGCGGGACGCATATCGCCGCCCCGCCGTGCGGCGACGTCAAGAACGTCGACCTGCTCAAGGCGGCCCAGCGATATCGCGAACTGATTGAACTCGGCGCGAACGCCGGGATCGTTCCGACGTTGGAGATCTGGGGATGGGCGACGAACCTCACTCGACTGGGCCAGGCCGTCCTGGTCGCCCTTGAGGCGGATCACCCCAAGGCGTGCATCCTGCCGGACGTCTATCACCTGTACAAAGGCGGCTCGGGCTTGGCGGGGATCGCGCGGCTGAACCCCGATATGCTCGGGGGGTTCCATCTGAACGACTATCCGGCCGATCCGCCCCGCGAGAAGATCGCCGACAAGGATCGGGTTTATCCCGGGGACGGCGTTGCGCCGCTCAAGACGCTCATAAGCGATCTGAGGACGATCGGCTATCGGGGTCCGGTCTCCGTGGAGCTTTTCAACCCGAACTACTTTCAGCAGGACCCGATGCTCGTGGCCAAGACGGCGCTGGCGAAGACCCGAGCGATCATTCGAGCGGCCACCCCCGTTGCCTGATTATGCGCGGTTTGTCGTCTCGCGTGATCAGAGCCGCGTGAGGAAGCGGGTTGCCGGCCTTTTGTCTCCTGTCTACTGTCTTCGCCTGCTTTCTCCGATCCGTTATCGGACGCGGGTGTGCTTGAGCTGTCTTATGGTTCGTTTCGGTCCACGTCGGGTCCATGTGGGCGCCATATCTTCGTTCACTCCAAGGACTAGCTTGTGGGTTGGTTGGATGCGTCGGAGGATGGCCTGTGGGGGCTGGGATTCTTGTTAAAGCCTAACCGATACGGTGACGACCTATAGCACGTGTAGATGTCGTCTTCCGTCTGGTGTGCAGCCCCATGGTCAGCGTGTAAGGAAATGGTAATGCCGACCGCCACAGCCGATGCGGAATCCATAGTCAATCGTGCCTTGTCGAGTATTGGCGAAATCGCCACTCTTCCCGAGATCACGGTACGGATCATCGAAACCGTTGAGAACCCCAAGAGTACGGCCCGCGACCTCCACGACATCATCAAGAACGATCCGGCCCTTTCGAGCAAGATCCTCAAGGTCGTGAACTCAGCTTTCTATGGACTCCCCGGCCAGATCGGTGCCATCGACCGGGCCATTGTTTTGTTGGGCCTTTCGGCCGTCAAGAACATCGCCATCGCGGCCTCGATAACGAGGCTGTTCAAAGGGCACCGTCTCACGGCCGAGTTTACGGCCAAGGACCTCTGGACACACTCGCTGGCCGTCGGCGTCACCAGTCGTCTGCTTCACAAGCAGGCCCACAAGCATGGGGGCGATGACGCCTTCCTGGCCGGTTTGATCCATGATTTGGGGATTTTGGCGATCCGACAGGCCTTCCCCGATCAGTTGCGCGAAGTCATCGACCGCGTCAAGGCAGGCAACAATCTGAACTACTGCACGGCGGAGGTCGAATTGCTCGGGGCGGACCATCAGGCCTTCGGAAGCGGCCTGGCCGCCAAGTGGAAGTTTCCCCGACATCTGCGAGCGGCCATGGGCTATCATCACTCGCCGGGAACGCTGACCGAAGACAACCTGAGGCTGGCGACGACGATCCAGGTGGCGGATATCGTTTGCTGCAACGCTCGAAAGGGTTTCTATCTTCAGTCGTGGGGGCTATCGCCCACGCCGGAGCAGCTCGCCATCATCGGCCTCGAGCCGGAACAGCTCACGCAGGTCGCCGAGGAAATGCCCGAACAAGTTGCGATTGCCGAAAGCATGCTCGGCTAGGGACACGGGCCTCATCCAGCCCCCCACCGCCCATCCAACACGCGCACCACGTTTGTCGCAGTTGTCATTCGCCGGTTCCATGCACCCACGAAGGGATCCGGACGTCCTATGGGCTTGGGACAGCAGCGGCGGGGCTTTTTAACGGGGTCTGGCGGTTGTACTATGCTCGACGGCATCGCTCCGCTTGTGCTCCCGTCCCGAGGTAGGGTTGCTTTATGTGCACGGAGTCGCCGAACACACGGACCGACGCCGAATTGATGGCGGCCGTCGGTAATGGAGACATGGCCGCCTTCGGCGAATTGATTCGACGCCACCAGTCAACGGCGCTCGCGTCGGCGTACCGGCTTCTCGCTCGTTGGGATCAAGCAGAGGACGTAGTGCAGGAGGCATTCCTCCGTGTCCACCGGGCGGCCTCTTCGTACACGCCCTCGGCCGCATTCACCACGTGGCTCTACCGAATTATCGTCAATCTGTGTCAGGATTCGTTTCGCAAGCGTCGCTCGGTGGCGGAGCTACAGGACGAATTGGCGAATGGTCGATCGCACGAGCCGGCCCAGACGGTCGAGGAAAGCGAGCGAACCGAGGCCGTCCGACAGGCAATCGCGGCCCTTCCGGAAAGACAACGTATTGCCGTCGTTCTGCATCGCTATGACGGGCTCTCGCACGAGCAAATCGCCGAGGTAACCGGGTGGACGCGTTCGGCCGTAGAGTCTTGTCTCGTAAGGGCTTACGCCCAATTGCGTGAGAGTCTATCAGGCCTGCGGGATTTTTGAGGAGGATTACCGCAGGTCTTCGTCTGAAGGAACGTTCAATCAGGTAGGAGAACCAACGATGTCCTGTCCGTCGCAGACAGAACTGGTGCGACTGGTTGCGGGTGAGCTCACCGGAGAGGCTCAACGCGACCTACAAGCCCATGTAGCTCACTGCCCGAGTTGCGAGCCGTATGTGCGGCAGTTGAGTACGACATGGGAGTTGCTCGGCCGATGGGAGGTGGACACGACCGGCCACGACGTCGCGGACCGTATCATGGCCTCTGCGCGATTGGAGGGCGAACCGCGTCGCACCATTCGCTGGACAGCCCCGTGGCGCTGGCCCGTTCCCGTGCGTGCTGCGGCGAGCATCCTGCTGGCGGCTGGAATCGGCTGGGGAACCGCACGCATGTCGTCCGCGGACCAGCGTCCGGGCGTTGCACCTCGAGACCTCGCGGAGCAGGTCATGCCCGATCTGGTGGCCGGCGACATCAAGCTGGACCACCTGTCCGGGGGTGCACCGGTTGGTCTGGCCATTACGTTCCTTACAGGCGAGCTGGTATCTGAAGAGGAGACACAGGGATGATAAGCAAGACGAACGCAGTGATTCTCGCGATTTCCGCCGTCGTCGGCGTGGGCAGTTTCCTGACGACCCGATCGACCAACGGACAGGCCGCGACGAGCGCGCCTGCTTCGGTTGCCCCTCAGCCGGGCTGGGGCCGGATGGGGGCCATGTGCCAGTGGCTCGGACTATCCGACGAGCAGCGGCAGAAGCTCCAGCAGCAGGACCCCACCTTCTGGCAAGAGGCGATGGACCTTCGCAGCGAGATGGCAGTGGAGCGTGACAATCTGACGAAGCTCTTGCGGGACCCGGCTGCCACCGACCAGCAGATCACCGATCAGGTCGAGAAGATGATCGCGAAGGGCAACGAGATGGAGCGACGCGTGGTGAAGCATATCCTGGCGTTGCGAAGCCAATTGACGCCCGAACAGCAGAGCAAGCTGCTGGGCCTTTGCGCCCGCGGTGTCCAGCAGCGGATGGGCTGGTGCGGCATGGGCGCCGGGCCCGGCCGAATGGGCCCCGGCATGGGCGGTCCGGGGCGCATGGGTGGGGGGCGCGGCTGGGGTGGCGGATTCCGTGGCGGCTGGGGCCAAGGCGGTGGGAATCTTCAGAACCCGTGACGTGCTCTTGGAGCGCGAGGAGTCGGCCGTCCCTCGGTGACCTGGCTTTGGAGCACGGGCATTTTGTCCGCGCTCCCGCTGCTCCTGAGTGTTGGACGCAAACGGCGAACCGAAAGCGGTCCCGTCTTGACCCGATCCTCCTGCTCGGCTACTCTCATAGTCAGAGCGGCGGGCAAGCCGTCCGCAGCGGGGCCGTGGCGCAGTTGGGAGCGCGTCTGCATGGCATGCAGAAGGTCACGAGTTCGAATCTCGTCGGCTCCATAATTCGAGGCAAGCTCGACCCCGGGCGTGCCTCTTTTCTTTTGGTGGGGGATGAGACCGGCCACCGCGAGCCTGACCAGTCTATGCGGGGCATCAACGTGTCGTGCTTGGATCGCGAAGCCGATTGCGCCCCTCGACACCCCAAAGCGGCTTGTTGTTGCAACTCCCCATGCCGGCCCGTATAAGAAGTGGTAGAGAAGAATGGCATGGAGCTAGGGGCGACGCACGTTTGTTCCATTCGCCGACGGGGCTTTTGGGACCGGCGTGATTCGGTTTTGAGGCCTGGCGTTGCGGGCTGTCTTCGGCCGCTCCTGACGGGGCTGAGAACGCGCCTTGATCTTTGAACGCATGCCATTTGTGATACGGGCGCATGTAACACAACACGATCTTCGTATCGTCTCGGAACCACCATGTCCAACGAAACAGAGAGTCGGTCGGTATCGGCCCTGAGGGGCGCGTTCGCATCGGGGCGTCCCCTGATCTACGTCCAGTCTCCCGAGGAGCAGCGGGTGATCCGTCTGCTCACATCCACGGCCGACCTCCTTGCCGGTGGCCGCCGCCCGCTTTACGTGTGGCGGGCAACCGAAGGGGTATCATGCGACGGTCGGGTTGTCCATGCGGATCTGGCGTCTCCGCGTGCGGTGCTCGATTGGATCATCCATCGGCCTGAGGCCGCGATTGTCCTGCTGTGCGACTTGCATGAATTCATGCGGGACTCGGCCGAGGTCCGACGGCGGCTTCGCGACCTTTACTACGCCTGTCTGAACACGACGAAGTGCGCGGTGATCTGCTCGCCGGTCCGGTGCGTTCCCGAGGACATCAGTCGGGAGCTGGTCTTCCTGCGCTTGCCTTTGCCGGACGAGGTGGAGCTTCGCGATCTGCTCAATGAGGAAACGGCGCGGTTTCGCGACGGCGGCGGAACCGTGGCGCTGAAGGACGAAGACCTCTTCCAGATCGTTCGGGCGATGCAGGGGATGACATACAACGAGGCCCGGCATGCCCTGCGTCGGGCGGTCGTGTCCGGCGGCAACCGGTTGGATCTCGCGAGTACGGGTCCGATCCTCGAGGAGAAACGTCAGCTTGTCCGCCAGACCGGTTTTCTCGAGTATGTTCCGGAAACGGCGGGCATCGACCAGATCGGAGGGGCCGAGAATCTCAAGAGGTGGCTTCTTCAGCGGCGGGAACTGTTCGCCAGCCGTGACAGCCTCAACACGGAGATCGTGCCGAAAGGCATTCTGCTCATGGGCGTGAGCGGATGCGGCAAGAGCCTGACCGCTCGCATTACCGCGCGGGTTTTCGGTCTGCCTCTCTATCGGATGGCCATGGTGCAGGTCTTTCGCGAGGGCATCGACAAGGCCGAGGGCATGTTCGCCGAGGCGTGCGGGCTGATGGAGGAGATCGCGCCCGCCGTCGTCTGGTTCGACGAAATCGAGGCGAACATCAGCCAGCACGAGGCCGACACGACCGGTGCGTTGGATCGGATCTTCGGCTTCTTTCTGACCTGGATGCAGGAGAAGCCCGCCGGTCTGTTTATTGCGGCCACCGCCAACCGAATCGATTTGTTGCCCGCCGAGATGATCCGGAAGGGACGGTTCGATCAGATTTTCTTCCTCGACTTGCCCGATCGTCCCGAGCGCAAAGAGATTTTCGAGATCCACCTTCGGAAGCGCGGCATCGACCCGGCCGGCATTCCGCTGGACCTAGTCACCGAGCGCACGGAAGGGTGGAACGGTGCCGAGATCGAACAGTGCGTCATCGCCGCGATGGTGGCCGCCCGGCTCGACCAGCGTTCGCTCAACGATCGGGATCTTTTGGGGGCGTTGCATGAGATCGTCCCGATCAGCAAGACGATGAAGGAACAGGTCAACCACATCCGCGGGTGGGCGTTTGAACGTGCGGTGCGAGCGTCGCCGCGACGGTCTTGATTGCGGGACTACCGTTCCGGCAGGTCCAACTTGTAGTCGTACTCTTGTCCGGGCTGCTTCGGGGCCGCGTCGGAAAGGGCCTTAAAGAAACCGGGCACGTCGCTGATCGCCGCATTGCGCCGCAGCTTGTTCAGGAACTCGGCTTCCAGCTTGTCCCGTTGTTCCTTGACGAGTTTTTTCTCGATGATCGGTTGGGCCTCGACGAAGGACATAACCCGTCGCTCGAATCGTTGACCGGCTTTGACCACAAACAGGCCGTCATCCGTTCGCACGATGTCGCTAATCTCACCCGATTTGAGCCGGAACAGCGCTTCGGCGACTTCGGTCCATCGTCCCGTCAGACCGCCCGGAGAGATGAAGCCCCACGCGCCGCCCTTGGCGGCGTTGGGTCCTCGTGAGTAGCTGCGGGCCACGGCCTCGAAGGAAATGCCGCTTTTGATCTCCTGCATTGCCTTGTCCATGTGCTGTTGCGCCGCCCGGCGTGCCTCCAATCGGCGGGGACCGCTCACTTTGGCCCACATCGCCTGGCGGTCTTCATTCGGTGTGCCCTCGAGGAACGCCCAATAGGGCACGTCAATCAGAAACATTTCCACGCGCAGTTCCTCGGTGAACTCCTCCGGATGGCTCTGGTAATACTTCCAGAGTTCCTGTCGCACGGGCGAGCGCAGGAGCGGAAGGAACTTGTCATTCAGATACCTCCTCACGAGCAGTTCGCGGCGGATTCGCTTGCGGACATCCTCGCGTTTTTCGCCGTTGGCCTCCAACCACGCCTCGTATCGCGACAGCCGCCCACCGAACTCGGTATTGATCCGGTTCTGCTCGGTTTGGTCGACCGCTTTCTTGATGGCGGCCTCCATGTCGTCGGTGACTTCCTTTTTCGCCTCACCGTAGGCGAGGATCTGATCGACGTTCATGACCGTGCGGACCATGAGTTTGTTGCCCAGGAATCGCCGGTACTCGGACGGCGCCATCTCCTTGGAGGCCTTGATCAACTCGTCACGGATGGGGTCGAGGATCTCTTTGACGGTGATGACCTCATCGTTGACCATGAGGATGGGCGTTTCGATGGTGTCGGTGGCCCCTCGGCGAGTAGCGGTCTTTCCGGGGAGCGTGGTGGGCTTGGGTGCCGACCAATCCCTTCGGGTCACCGGCGCGGAGGCGGTTTGCGTGGAAGCAGGCCGCGACGCAGCCTCGTCGGCACCGCCCCTGTATTCCGCGTCGGGCGCGGTCCGGGACGACTTGCCGGCCTTGGACGCACCGGCCGGGGAGTCCTTTTTCCACCAATCCCAACGAAAGCCCTTGACGTCGCGGCATCCGCTGAGCAGCAGCGGAACGGTCCATACCAGCAAGAGTGTCAGGCGAATCACCTTCATATACCACGTGATGGGTGGGTTACTGCACGAGCAGTCGTCCACCCTTGAGGCAACGACTCCGATTCAGGCCACGCTCGATTGCGCCGGCTCCCTCTTCAATAGTCTTAGCAGGATAGTCAACATCGTCGGCATCTCCAAGTACCTCGGAGGCAATCGCCAGTGTAGCGTACGATTGTCCGGCATCCTGACCGTACCCGTCGCCCCTTGAAACAGGGTGTTCATCATGCCCATATGTTCCACGGTGAAGATCAGGTCCGGCGGCTTTTTCATGATTGACCGGATGCGCCAGGGTTGAGCCAGGACGCGGATTTCGGCCTGGTCGAGCAATGTTTGCACTTCGCGAGGGTACTTGCCGAAGGCATCGACGAGATCGGTCCGGAGCTGATTCAACTCCTCGACCGTCCGGCAGCGGACCAACCGCCGGTAGATCTCCATCCGCTGGCGTTCGCCGGTCACATAGGCGCGCGGGATGTGAGCGGACACATCCAATTCCAGATGGACCGGGCGAAACGCATCGATTTCCTCGCCTCGCAATCGCCGCACGGCCCGGTCGAGCAATTGGCAGTACATTTCGTATCCGACGGCCGCGATATGCCCGCTTTGCTCTGCTCCGAGGAGATTGCCCGCCCCTCGAATCTCCAAGTCTCGCATGGCGATGCGAAAGCCGGCGCCCAGCTCGGAGTACTCTTCGATGGCCTTCAGACGGCGAGCGGCGCCCGGCGTCACCGTGCGATGGGGGCGAAGCAGGAGATAGCAGTAGGCCCGATGCTTGTACCGCCCCACCCGCCCGCGAAGCTGATGAAGATCGGCCAGGCCGAAGCGGTCCGCGATATCGATGAAGATCGTGTTGACGTTGGGGATGTCGATGCCGCTTTCGATGATCGTCGTGCAGACGAGGACGTCGGCCTCGTGGCGGACGAACTTGAGCATGACGGCTTCCAGCTCGTGTTCATCCATTTGGCCGTGCCCGACGACGACTCTCGCCTCCGGGACGATTTCCTTGATCACCCCCGCCACGGACCGGATGTCGTGCACCAGATTGTGCACAAAGTAGACCTGTCCGTCGCGGTTCATCTCTCGCAGGATTGCCTCGCGGATGATCTGCCGATCGAACATGCGGACCTGCGTAACGATGCTGCGACGGTCCATCGGCGGCGTCGCCAGCGAGCTGATGTCGCGAAGCCCCAGCATGCTCATATGCAGTGTCCGAGGGATGGGCGTGGCCGTCATCGTCAACACGTCGACCGTGGCCCGCATGTGCTTGAGGCGCTCCTTATGCTCGACGCCGAACCGCTGCTCCTCGTCGATGACGACCAGCCCGAGATCGGCGAACGACACGTCCTTGCTCAACAGCCGGTGCGTACCGATGAGGATGTCGACGTGGCCCTTTCGGGTCCGTTGAATGATGTCCTTTTGCTCGGCCGGACTACGGAACCGGCTCAGCGATTCGATCGTGAACGGGTAGTCGGCCATTCGTTCGCGGAAGGTTTGATAGTGCTGTTCGGCCAGGACCGTGGTCGGGACGAGGACGGCGACCTGCTTGCCGTACTCGACGCACTTGAACGCCGCCCGCATGGCCAGCTCGGTTTTGCCGTAGCCGACGTCGCCGCAGAGCAGCCGATCCATGGGGCGAGGGCGCGACATGTCGGTCTTGATCTCGCGAGCGGCGATGATCTGGTCTTCGGTCTCGGTGTAGATGAAGGACCCCTCGAACTCTCGGAGCCATGGGGTGTCGGCGGGGAAGGCGGTGCCCTCCTGACTCTGTCGCAAGGCCTGGACGCGAAGCAGCTCGCCGGCCATATCGTTGACCGCCTCGGCGACCTTTTCGGTGGTCTTTTGCCACCGCGTGCCGCCGAGCTTTGAGAGGGGTGGCCGGCTGGGGCCCGAACCGACGTACTTCTGCACCAGGTCGATTTGTGAGACGGGGACGTGAACGACGGCCTGTTCGGCGAACTGGAGCGTCAGGTACTCCTCGTTCTTGCCGGTGTCGCCCTTCCGCATGGTTTTCATGCCGACGAACCTGGCGATGCCGTGGCTGACATGCACCACCAGATCGCCGGGCTGAAGGTCGGTCCACGTGTCGATGGGCCGGCCGGTCATTGCTCGGCGGATGCGACGTCGTTGACGGTAGCGCCCGAAGACCTCGTGGTGGCCGACGACCACCGTTCGCCGGTTACCCGATTGCCAACAGAAGCCGTGATGGATGAGGCCGACGTCGAGGTGCAGCGAGGGCGGCATCTCTCTGCCAGCCTCGCGGATCATCTCCGCCAAACGGATACGTTCCGGCTCGTTGTCGCAGTAGACGTGGACGGCATGGGTTTGCGCCAAGTTGCACAATTCGGCGACCGCCTCATCGGCCTTGGCCTCGAAGCGCTGGACACTCTCGACCTGGAAGCGAAAGGTCTCGCTCTCCGGCGTTGGGGCAAAACGCGACAGGTGAACCTGCCCGAAATCGCCGGCGTGCCGGAAGACGGCCTCAACGGGGAACATGCCCTCGGGGTGGTCCAGGCGATTCAAGAAGGTCCGGCCCAGTTCCTGGACCTCGGCCGGTTCGGCGACGGCGATGAGGGTGTCCGGAGGCAAGTAGCTGAACAGACTCGTGGTTTGATCCGTGCGAAGCGGTCCGGCGGGGGAGGGCGTTTCCGCCGACAATGGTGGCCGATTGCCCCCCTGCCGCTCGGGCGGGATCGACACTGTCGACAGTCCGGGGAGGCGGACGACGTCGAGTGGCCGCATGCTTCGCTGGCTGGACACTTCAAATTGGCGGATGGACTCGATCCGGTCGCCGAAGAACTCGATTCGAACGGGATCGATGTCGCCCGGCGGAAAGACGTCGACGATGCCGCCGCGGACGGCGAAATCGCCCGGTGATTCGACCATGTCGAGCCGCTCGTAGCCGTGGTCTACCAGCCAGGCGACCAGTGCCCGAGGATCCCGCTGTTCCCGAGCGGAGATTGCCAGACTGTTGGCCTCGAGGGCTGCGGCCGTGGGAACCGGCTGCATGATGCCCTGGACTGATGCGACGACGATTGCCGGCGCCGGCCCGTCGGCACTGGGGAATTGGCCCCGGTGATCGCGGAGCAGCGAGCAGATCCGCAACCGCTCCGCGGCGATCTCATTGCCGGCGGGACCTTCGCCGGGCAGTGCCTCCCACGCGGCGAACAATTCGCTGGTCCAGCCGGTGGCCAGTTCGATGTCGTCTCTCGCCTCGTCGGCCTCTTCAAGATGGGCGGCGATATAGAGGAGTGGACGTTTCAGGCACCGGGCGATCAAGCCGGCCAGGATGGGTACGGAGGACCCCCATAGTCCGACGGCCGAACATACCCCCCTCTCCGCTTGCAGCCTTCGGACCAGCCCGTCAAACACTTCGTCTCGGGTGATCCAGTCGACCACCAGGTCAACACCTCAACGGGTATGTTACAACATCTTGACCATGACGTCGACGGAGCCGGCAAACGTATCGAACTGTTTGACGGTCATGTAACCGTGCCGCAGATACAGCTGTTTGGGTTGGCCGTTGCTGTCGGCCTCGAGATAGACCTTGGTCAGGTTGCAGGCAAGGGCGTGGTGATCGACGCGCTTCAGCAAGGCGCTGCCGTAGCCGCGGCGGAAGGCGGCGGGGCGCGTGCCCAGGATGGTCAGCCGAAGGTGCTCGGGTCGCAACGGCGAGTTTCGTCTAAAGTCCTGGTCGAGCCGCATCAGCAAGCGTATTCGATGCCATCCGAGCCGCCAGACGAGGGGAAGCCCACCGAGCAGTTCGCGCCAGAGCGGCGGCTCGCGGCCGGGCCCCTGACAGACAGCCACGCTGGCCAGCCCCTTTTCGTCGCGTATGCCCATGACGATCGAGCCGGGGTTCCTCAGGAGCAACGGCACCCACATCTCGTAGAGTGCGCGAAGGTGCCGCGGACCCAGTCCCAGGACCTCGCGTGCGGCACGGTCGACGGAGAACGCGTCGGCTAGAACATCGTAGGCCTCGGAGAGATCCTTGATGACCTCGACCTTTGGTTCGGACACTTCAGTGACCTCACGGAACGTACAAGCTTGGAGGCTAAGTATACCCGCTCCGGTAAACAGAGGAATACTAAGTACCTGTCCGTGTCGCTCCGTGGCACAAGAGATGACGGCCAGATGTTTCGCTGGTTTCAGGCGAATGGATGATCGTAACCAAGCTGAAGGCTGGTTGGACCCACCTACGTCGCTTCCCTGGTTGGGACGGAATCATTATTCACGGATGTCGCCGCCATCTGTGCCTTCTCCGTCAGACCCCTCGGGACTCGGGTCATTTCGAGCCTGAGCAGTGTCAAACGGAGGTGCACGTACATGACCACGGCCGCCACGACGGCGATGAGGAGAAAGGCGTACGCCGTTACCGGCGGTTTGCCCTCCACAACCGGGTAGAGGGCATTGACATACGCCCCACAGACCAAACAGGCCACCAAGACGAAGGCACGGTACTCCTTTCGGGCTCGCTGATCGATTACCCCGGCGTCGGACAGCGATGCGGACTTGGAATACCACTCCGGCAGAGTCATCGCGTGGGGTACCCAGAACGAAGCCGCAAGGATCACATACAGAACGGACTGATCCAGCACCTGGCGGTAAGCTATCCAGTACGCGCTCATCATGAACACGGACAGCAAGGTGTAGAATCCCAGGGACTCCCCGCGATTGACGGCACAGAAGAGGAGAACGGCCAGCAGGAATTGGCATGCCGCGACAACAACGTCGCAGGTCTTGCCGGCACGAACAAACAAAGGCACAAGCAGGAGCGGAAGGAATATCGAAACGGCGAGAACCAAGAGAGTGCGCAGCAAGCGAACGGCGGCAAATCGTCTGATCGAAGCGGGGTCCATAGGTCTTCCGTCCTGGATGCGTCTTTCGCTATTCATGTCGGCTCCTCGAAGAATGGGGTTTGCTTCCTGTTGACTGATTGCTGCCCATACGCCTGCATCGAGTCCTACAGTACCGTGCGCAGTCCGCACATCTGAGCTATGGGGCGGTCTTCCATCCCTACCACAACCATCTTTCCAGCGAAGGCGTCCGGATCCATGTCGAGCCTGAGCGACGGCGCCTAATCCGGCCGGCCGGCCAGCGCCTCTTCGACGGCCGGCCTGACCTGATCGACCTTCAACCGGCTCGCGAGGATCTTGCCGTCCGGGCCGATGAGGAAGATCGGTGGAAGATCGCTCCAGGCCGAGAAATCGCACCCGAGACCGTAGTCGACCTGGAGTCTTTCGGCCACGTCGAGGTCCGCACCGCAACGAATCCAGCGGACGGGTTCCGAGCTGTCAAGATCCTGGAACATCCTGGGCATAAAGGCTTCCACCATCACGAACCTCGCATGCATGGTTTCGTCGCCGAGATAGGCCCTCGTGACGTTCACCCCAAGCATCACGAATCGCTTGTTTCCTGCGAAGTGTTGAGCCACACGATCGAGTTCCTGCCCCTCCTTGGAATCGAGCGAGAACACATAGAAGAACACTGCAACCCACCGGCCACGAAGATCGGTGAGGCTGAGTTGTTTGCCCTCCGAGGTCACGAGGTCGAGAGGCGGCGCAACATCGCCGGGCTTCAGTTGCCCGATCGGCGTCGGCGAGAGTGTTCCAAGGTCCAGCGGTTCGTCGCTCCGACCGCTCGGAATATCCGGAACCGCGAACGTGTGCCGAATACGAGCGGCTTCCGTCATCTTCTTCGCCATGCCCTCAGGCTTCCTCCAGACATGGAGGTTCAACACGTAGGCGCCTCCCGGAACGTCCTCCGCGCGGAATGTCCCATCGGGGTTGACCCGCACGATACGCCCAAGCGACGCCTTGCGCCACACCTTGCCCTCCGCGGAAGTGAGCCAGGCCCACCACCATTCGTCTTGGGCCTTCCAGCCCTTCCGCCTGACCTCATCAGGCATCGGTGGCCTCGGCCGCAGCAAGCTCAGCCGGTTGAACTCCGACTCCCACTTGATGTCCTGGCCGACCGTGCATCCGGCCGGCAATGCGATCCGACCCACAACGGGACGGCCCGTACCCCCGATCGCCATTTGAGCGGTCTGTCCGGAGACGACGTCCACGAAGCCCTCATATGTGGTACGGTCATTGGACTCTGAGTCCTTCGTTTCGAGGGTGATGGAGCCCAATCCTGGAAAGACCCTCTCCAACACAAACCGACCCTTGGTATCCGTCGTGGCCGTGCATTCATGGAGAATCTGTGGCGTGTCGGGGACTGCCGCGCTCAGCAACATGAGCTCGACCTGCATGCCGATACCCGGTTTCGAGCCGATGCGAACAGTGCCTTCGACTCGTCCCCAAGGCCGCAGCGAAAGGCCCTCCCCAGTCGCCGCTTGCCGGGTCGACGCCAACGCCCAACCTTGTTCGTGAAGGACAACCAAACCGCAGGGCTTATCGGGCGATGCGAAGGAGTACCGTCCGTCGTCGCCCGTTCGGACGTATCGGTGCTCGCTGTTCGCCAAGAACGACGAAAGCTGCCGGTTCTCGACCCAGACGGGCGAACAGGGATCCGCCAGCACAACAACGGCCTTGTTCAGCAGCCGGCCGTCGGGATCTTTGACCGTGCCGGTCAAACGTGGAGCCTTGGTCAGCTTCACGTCGTAGGTTACGTTCTCCTCGTCCACATTGAACTCGCGGGAGGTGAATGCCCCATAGTCTTGCGCTTCAATGCGAAAACGGGTTGGCCCCTCATGCGAGACGTACCGGCCGGACGTGATGCTGAACTGGCCCGCGCTCACTCTCACGGTTCTCTCGGACTGCCAGAAGAGGGCGCTGAGGCCCCCTTCCGCAGTGTCCGGCAAGATTTTGAAGGCCGGAATGGGCTCGCCGGTCTCGGCGTCCCGGACCGTGCCGGTGATCGTCAGCGGGCGGTGTAGTGTGATTAGATGTTCGGCGTCCGCCGGCGTCAGGCGTTTCTCCATTTTGCAGTAACTGACCGAAATGAAGTTGAACTCGACCTCGTCCGCCGGCGCGTCCTTCCAGACGAACCGTCCCTGCTCGTCGACGCGTGGATGCTCCAATATGAAGCGGTAGCCGCGCCACGCTCCGGCGATAACTCCGCAACCAGGGACCACTTCGCCCTTCTTGTTGACGATGCGGCCACGAAGGGTGTGCCCCGGACCGAGGCGAAACTCCAGTGCATCCGCCGGCGGCGGAACCGCCAGCTCCTTCAGTTCGGGGGCGTATCCGGAGGCCTGGACGATCACGATGATCCGACCCGACTTGGGACAGCCCACGGAGAAGTGGCCTTCGATGTCCGTCTGCGTCTTGGCGTATTCCTCTGTGTCGGTCGGCACGCCCGCGGTCGCCGTTTCGACGCCAGGTTCAAGTACGTGAACTTGCGCCTCGTATACGGGGCGCGCGTGCAGATCGAGAACCCTGCCGGTCAGGGCAGGGGTCGCGATCTTCGGCTTGGGACCTGCCGGCTGTGTCGCCACGGGTGCCTCAGCAGGCGTCGTTTCGCCACTGGTTGCGGCAGGCGAGGCTTCGCCTTCGGCCATCGGGCGGGACGATGTCCCGGCGGCGACCCGCTCCAGGGCAAAATCGCATGTCTGTTCCTGTTCACTCGACTTCAGCTTGGGCGAGACCGCCGGTTTGTAGCCCTCGGCTTCGATCCGAACCCGATACTCCGACGCCGGGTACCAGAAGTCGACGGAGTACTTGCCGCCGCCGAAGATCTTGCCTTGCGTTTCCCAGCCACCCGGCGAGTAGGGCCTCGTCGTGCTGCGTTTCACCTGGAACCTCGAGATGGGTTGCCTCGTCTGGGCGTCGAGGACGGTGCCGCGCACAATGGCCGTCCGGGCCAGCGTGATAACGTGCCCCTCTTTTGACGGGGCAAGGCTGTAGTCAAACCGTGTTTGGTATCCGTCCTTGCCCACATAGAAACCCACCGCGTCGGCCGGGGCATTGTTCCACGAGAACCGCCCATCGGCGTCGGTTTTCAGGCTGACGATGTGAAAGTCCAAGCCGCGCCATCTGCTGGGGGAAACACTGACGCCCTTCAGCGGTTTGCCCTCCGGGTCAACAACGCGTCCGTGAATGATGTTCGGCGGGCCGAGTCGGAACTCCACCGGCGACGGATCGGCGGAGGCGACGACTTCCTTTTGATCCGGCGCATGTCCTTCTGCGTAGACGGTCAAGACGGTACGGCCCGGTTTGGCGTTGCTGAATTGGAATCGGCCGTCCGAATCGGTTGATTGTCGCGGGAGTTCATCGGCCAGGATGTACTCGCCCATCAGGACGTAGGCACCTTTCACCGGTTTGCCGTCCTTGTTGAGGACCTGCCCGCGGAGGACAAGCCCCTTCTTCATGACCATGACGTACGTCATGTCGCGGAGCTTGTTCGTCGGTGGTGCCGGGCGAGCGTACAGATTCAGGTCGCCGATGTACTGCGGGTGGCGGACGTGGACCCGGATGCCCTCGATGTTGGCCGGCACGACGTCGCACCGCCACCGGCCCTCGGCATCCGTGGGGCAGGGGACGTCGAGAATGTGCAATCGCTCCATGCTCTTGTCGATCGGCATGCTGACGTAGACCGTCGCGCCATGGATGGGCTTGTTCGATTCGTCCTTGACCATGCCGCCGATCGTGGTCCCCGGCTTGAGACGGAGCACGTATTGCTCGGGAAGATCGAACTTCATCGAGAAGCCGCGGAAGTAGACGTCGGTGGTCACGAAGCCGGGCTTCTGGGCGTGAACGATAACCTCCCACGGCTCCTTCCGCGGCAGGTTGATGACCCACCGACCTTGCGCATCAGTGAGGCCGACTCGCGTGCTCCGGTCAACGGAGATCTTCAGGAAGACGCCGGGCACGGGCTCGCCCGTCTCGGCGTGCACGACGCGGAAGTCGATCGGTCGCCCCGGCGTCCAAGGCCGGGCCGTGGACGTCTGAGACGTGGTGGTCGGCAACGGCGCCGAGGGAAGGCGTGGACGCGATGCGATCGGCTGCGAGTCGGAGGGAACCGTCGGCGAGGACTTGGATTGCTCGGCCTTGGCGGCGCGGCGAGAGAACTCCATCGGGGCAATCAGCCCGACGGCCGCAAACGCGATTCCGACCATGCCGATGCGCAGCGCCGGGCGTGCCCGACAGTGAGCCAGACCCCGGCTGCAATCGATGTGGCGGAGACGGCGCGTGAGGCTCGGCGTTCGCGCCATCGGCGCACCGACCCACCCTGGCCGGCGGGACCCGCGGACGAGGCCGGCCGCCACTTCGATCAGGACCGACCGATAGGAACCCGAATCGGACAGATGGTGCACGCAGAGTTCATCGCACGCCCGTTCTCTCGTGCCCCCCATCAGGCGATCAACGATCCACATTAGCGGGTGCGGCCAGTAGATCGCCTGCACGATTCGGAACAGGATCTGCCAAACGTAGTCTTGCCTGAGGATGTGGGCCAATTCATGCACCAGGATGGCGTCCCGCGAGACCTTGGAAATCGGCCCGGCCAGCGAGGTCGGCAGCAGGATCGTCGGTGAGGTCCAACCGATGGCCGTCGGGACAGTCACGCGACTCGTCTGTGCCAGCGCGACCGACCATCGTATGCCCAGTCGACTGCGCCAATGCGCCAGCGCGTCGATCCAGTCACGATCGGTTAACGCCTCACCCGATCGCTTCAGAATTGCCACCGCCACGAGCGAACAGATCAATCGGACAACAAGCCATGCGACACCCACCGCGTAGATGATCCCGACGAGCGTGGGCCAATCGACCCACGTCCCACGTCGAACCTGCCGTGCGGGCGTATGGCGTACGGAAAGCGGTGACTCGGAGCCTGGGGGAGAAGACGTCATCACAGGCGCAGCGATCGCGGACACAGCACGCGATGCCGTCGCCTGCTTCTGCTCGGATCCATTCGGCGCCTGTGTCACGGTAGCAACGCCATTCCAGGTGTGAGTTCGTACCGACGGTCTCTGCGACCGTGTCGGCACGGCGCGCTCGCGGTGTTCCGCCCCCTTGCCGACGAACGGTGCGGGCGTCGGGGCAACGGCCAACGCATTCGGCATCGATTCAGGACCGATCGCCCGTGCGTTCTCATGGACAGCGAGGACAGGCGACGGACGTGGCGGAAGCACGGGGATGCGGAGCCTGGGAAACGCGACCGTAGCCGCCGGGAGCAGGAACAACGACGCCAGGCACGCGTTCCACATGGCCGAACGGGCCAGGACCCATCGCCGCAGGAAGATACGGTCGCACGCGATTGCCAGCAGAAGGACGATGGTCGTCTTGATCGCAATGTCCGCGCCGACGGTGACGAGCCAACCGCTCCACGCCGATTCGGCCTGTAGTGCCTCGATCATGACTCTCCTCCTGAACGACGACGGTGTCGCCCCCGACGCATCGTTCGCTTCAGCTCCTCCAACTGCTCGGGCGTGAGGTGGTCGTCCTCGATGAGCCGCAGGACCAACGTCTCGGCCGAACCGTCGAAGAATCGCTTCAGCAAGGTGCGTATCGCTCCTCGCTCGACCTGTCCGCGTTCGACCGTGGGCGAGTAGAGATAGGCTCTGCCTTCGATACGGTGTCGGACATACCCCTTCGATTCCAGCACGCGGAGCAGCGTTCGGACGGTGGAGTCGTGCAGACCGTTCGCAAGGTCCCGCCGCACCCGCTCGGCGGTCGCCTCGCCGTGGTTCCACAGGGCCGACATGATCTGCATTTCGCGTCGCGTCAGTGTCTCGGAGCGTGGCCGGACCATGGTGGATAGGTCTCCCGTTAGTTTATTAACAGATATACACGAAAAAGCGCGCGAGGGCAAGGAATCCTACTTCAGCGGCGGGTCAAATTCGATCCTTGCCCAGTAGCCGGCCTCGCACATCCAACCTGTGGGAGCGTTTTCGAGCTTCAGTGTGACCGTCTTTCCGGAATAGGCGCCGAGGTCGATATCGACGTCGGTCCAGCCGTCCTTGCACGTCTTGGGACCGATGTCCTTCTTCGCAAGCACCTTGGACTTGCCGTCGCCGATCGCGCTGACGATCAGGCGCCAGTCGCCGGATTCGTGGTGGCCCACCGTGAGCTTCAGCGTCGTCTTGGCGCCCGACGGGAGCGACACGGTCCGGTCCAGATAGCAGCTCACGTTGGCTTCGAGCGGATGCGTGACGAACACGCGCTGCCGTGCACGAAGGCGGTCTTTCAGGCCCGGCTCCATGTCCGGCCCGCACGCGTGCAGTTTCCAGCCGGCGGCGAACTGATCCACTTGCGGTTGAAGGCTCTCGCTGAGGAACTCGCGGGTGGCTTTCAATGTTTCCATCTCCTCGGGCGTGGCGCGGCTGTTGGCGATCGGACCGGGCTTGTCCGACTGCTCCAGCGGCGGCGGCACGACCTTTTGGACCGGGATCAGGAAGACTTCCCGATCGTTCTCGGCAACCACCTTGCCGCCCGCGTGCACGACGATCCGGCGGGCGAGCTTCTCGCACACGTCGAGCAGTGCGGGGAAGTTGTACTCCGTATGGCTGAACTTGGTCTTCCGATCGAGCCCCTCCTTGAACGGCGGCGGGATCTTGTCGAGTCCCAGCGCCGTGAAGATCACGCCGGCCGCGCTCGACGGGTTACAGTCGGAATCCTGTCCGCACCGTGTCGAGATCACGATCGTTTTCTCCGGATCGCCCTGGCCGTAGAGCAGACCGATGGCGACGTACGCGCCGTTGACCTTGGCCCCGACGTTGTTTTTCTTCTCATGGCTCTTGTCGCGCCAGAGGTTGGGGTTGTCATGCCAGTTCTTCTGGACGACGTTCCAGGCGTGCTGCCAATCGTTGGGGTTCTGCTCGTAGGCCTTCAGGACGTCGCTGATGCACCGGTGATAGCGGCTCTCGGCGGGAATCGCCTCCAGTCCGATACGAACGATCTTAACCGGATCGCTCTCGAAGAAGGCCGCGGCGTACATTGCCCCGACCCAGATGCCGCCGTAGATGCCGTCGCCATAATTCATCACGCGACCGAAGATATTGCCGAGCCGGACGACCTCGTTGGGCAGCCCCGGAGCGATCAGGCCGGCATAGTCGGCCTCGATCTGGTAGTCGATTGCCTCGGACCATTCGTTGAATCTGGGGTGGCCCGAATCGGGCGGCATGATGCCCTTTCGGATGTTCTGCCGTCCGGCGTTGTTGGCGCACCACAGGCGAAACCGCGTCATGGCAAAGTCCAAGCCCGCTTGTCGCCAGGTCGGTTCGATGCCGAACTTCTCCAGCGTTCGAAGAAACGTCATGTCGACGTAGAGGTCGTCCTGGGCAAACGCCGCGTTAATGTGGGCCTCTTTGCCACCCCACGTCGGCATCTTGTCGGCCGGGATCACCTCGCACGTCCACTTGAACTCCGTCGGTCCGCCCCAGGAGACACCGACAATTTGGCCCAGCCAGCCCGCCGTCAGTTTGTCTTGGTAGACGGAGAGCGGCAGCCTTCGGAACGGCTCGGACTCCGCTCGGACGTCGAGCCCGGAGCCCCATATCCCAACCAGCAGGACCGTCCATGAGAATGGTCGCCGAAACACAAGAATCCTCCTCGATCACCCGAACGGTTGAAGGTTCACCTCGCGGCATGGGTGGATGCCGCGGGGGCCGGCGAGGAGCTCGCCGGTTTCGGATACTGCAACTTTCTTCGATACTCGTCTACGTTTTCGCGAGTAATCACCACCGGCTGTGCGTAGACGTCCGTCACGGGAAACGCGCTGCGGTTCAGAGACTGCCGGCACGTCTGGATTGCCTGATATCCCAGCATCTCCCAATCAATCGTGACCAGACCGTAGACGCGTCCGTCTTCGAGCAGTCTGAGATTTGCCGGATCGGCACAATAGCCGACGATCTTTGCGTGGCCCTTCAGGAGCGGTCGGTCGGTCGAGGCCGCGGAGGCAAGCCAGTCGTCCAGCAAGGCCCAGCCCCCCAGATCGGGGAACCGCTCGCTCGTCTGCGCGACCGTCTGGAGAGCCTTGGTCGCATCACCCCGGCAGTCGAATTCCCTGATGACCTTCAGCTCCGCGTTCGAGGCGACCTCACGAGTGAAGCCCTCATAGCGCCGGAGGAGCCGATCGCCGCCGCGGTTGTCGTGCACGAGCATCAGGGTCCGATGCTCCGTGCAGGCCGCCGCGAGCGTCCGAGCGATCAGCACGCCGACGGCCTTTTCGTCGGCACCGAGAAAGGCAAGGCGTCCGGTCTGTGAGGAGTCGTCGCCGATGAGGACAACCGAAATGCCCGCCGCCGTCAACCGTCGAATCTGCCCGCCGAGGACTCCGGCATCCAACGCCAGCACGCAAATCGCATGCAGCCCTTGACCGGGCTCAACACGCTCGAGCACGGCGCTCTGCGCCACAGGGGTGGCGCCGGCCGGCAGTTGTGCCCGGATCTCCATGGTTGAAGAATCGCGAGTGAAACGTTGTGCGCCGGCGAGAACGGCCTGCCACGTCAGGTCCTCGTTTCGCGTGCCGACGAGCAAGACTCGGAATACCGGTCTTCGTACCCGTTCTGTTTTCGCCGAATCACAGCCCAGCGTCATCGCCAGAACGATCGCCGACATCCACGCGGAGGCTCGACATCTCCAAGGGGGCAATCGCCTCGACATATTCGTCCTTTCCCGGACACATCGACGACGGAAAACGCTCACGAGTCATCAGTCTAAACCACCTTCCGTGGCGTGCCAATACGGATCATACTTGCAAGCGAGGAACGTGAGAATCGGCCGGTTGTCCGCAGCGCGCGGCGATTACGTCTCCACGGGTGTGGCCGTCGCGGATCGCCGTGACGAGGATTCGCCCATGGGAACCCCGGCGGGCCAATGACGACCGGCGAGGCGGTTGAGCGAACTCCATTTTTCCAACGGCAGGACAATCTGGAAGGTGGATCCCTTCCCTTGAACGCTGGTCAGGGAGAGGCGGCCTCCCATGAGTTCCAGGATGCGTTTGGCCAAGGCCAATCCGAGCCCCACACCGGAGAATTGACGTCGGAGTGAGCTGTCGACCTGATGGAAGGGCTCAAAGACGGCACTGATCTGATCGGCCGGAATCCCGACGCCCGTATCCGTCACATCGACGACCAACCTGTCCGTGGGTTGCCCCTTCAGATGCTTGACGACGACACAGACCCCGCCGGTCATGGTGAACTTGATGGCGTTGTCCACCAGGCATCGGATGACTTGCGTGAATCGATGGGGGTCAAGCATGACGCTGGTGGGCACGGGGGTATCAAACCGGACACGAACGTCGAGTCGTCGGTCTTGGGCTTTGGGCACCAGGGCCTCGACGGTACGCAGGACCAGTTCACCCGGATTGGCGACTTCCTCGCGCCAGTCCAGGTCGCCCGCCTCCATGCGGGAAAGGTCCAGGACGCTTTCGATCAACTCCAGGAGGTGTTTCGCATTGTTCTGAATGGCCTCGAGGAATTGCCGTCGCTCGTCCGGCTCGCAGTCTTCATGCAGGAGCAGTTCGGCGTAACCCAACACCGCCGTCAGGGGGGTCCGCAACTCATGGCCTGTATTCGTCAGAAGCCGGTCACGAATTTTGCTGGCCCGCTCGGCCTGTTCCTTGGCCTGGGCAAGCTGCTCGGTTCGAATGGCGACTTCGGCTTCAAGCCGGTCGGCCAGCTCTCGTTCCTGGGCGTGCCGCTGTTCGTGCTCGGTCAAGACGCTGGAAACCAGTTCGGTCTGTCTCTGTTCCAAGACGCGTTGTTCGTTGCGGTATTGCCGAACGCGGGCCTGAACTTTGACCAGTTCATCATGTTGCCGGAGGAGCGCGTCGAACAATCGGACGGCCGCGATGATCGTGGGCAGCACGGGGGATATCACCCGTGCGGGGTCGCCCTTCAGGCCACTCCCACTGCCCTCAATGCGACGGAGGCCGTTGCCACATGCGAAGAGCCCGACAAAGCGAAAGCTCCCCTGGTCGTCATAGGAAAGACTCAGCGAGTCGTTGTCGATCGTCCGCGTCCACGCGTGGGGGTAGGAGTCGCCCGGAGGGTTGCCTCCCCAATGAACAAAGGGGGTACCGTCGGGTTCATAGACTGTCAGCTCCCCGACGTCAAGCGGTGCGAAGACGCCTGCCAGGTGTCCCGCCGTCGCGTGCGTCCACGGGTCCGCCGTGCGGCCGATGAGCAGCGATGTCAGGGTGTTTTCAGGTTCATTCATGAGCCTAGAGCCTGAACAGCTCCCTCGCGGACGTCAGTTCTTGATCCATGTCTTCCCACAAGACCCGAAGATCGTCACGGTCCAGTCCCAGATCCGCCAAGAGCTCTGCCCGGATCGTGGGGGCGTGCTTGACCTTCACGGCACTGAAGCCCTTCTGGTTGCAGAGGAAGTTGGCCAGCGCAACCACCGAGACCATCACCCGATTCTCCGTCGAGGATCGGTGCGGTTCGTGATGCCAGCGGATTCGCTCTACGACCACCTCCGGAAAACGCCACAGGTCGGCGACCGCCGCCCCCACGGCGGCGTGATCGAATCCAAGAACCTGGTGCTCGCACGATCTCAGTTCACGGTCCGGGCCGACGGCCGCAAGCGCCAGGCAGAATTCGCCGTGTGCGTGCTCGTCGAGCATCACAATTCCGATGTCGTGCAGGAGTCCCGCCAGGAAGGCCTCCTCGTACTCCGCGTTGCCGATCCGACGAGCGATCATCTTGGAGCCCAGAGCCACCGACAGCATGTGCGTCCAGAGATCCAGGCGACTGTAGTTGGGGACCTCCGATTCCAATTTGAAGATGTCACTGACCGAAAGCGTGATGGCCAGATTGCGAACGACGTTGAACCCCAGCAGGCTAATGGCATGTTGCAGGCTACCGATCTTGGTCCGCAGGCCGCAATAGGCGGAGTTGACGGTCTTGAGGATGCGTGCCGTGAGGGCGGGGTCCTGCTCCACGACTCCCTTCAGATCCGAGGCGCCGGCACGAACGTCGTTCACGACCTCCATGATTCGCACCGCGACCGCAGGTAACGTGGAGACACCGGAGATGCGACCTGTCAGCTCTCGGAGCCGATCGCGGGCATTTGTTTCCAATACCGTGGTTCGATCACTCATCAGGCGATCTACCCGCTCGCTCAGACCCACCGGTCGATGATCGGTTCCGCCGGGACGACCGCGAGGACCTCTCGCCCGACACCCCGAAGGCAGCCGGTGCACAGCGACTCCGTGCGCCCGTCCATCATGTTCGCAAACGCCGCGTACGGACCTTATTAGGTACGATCGACCCTCCGCGGACACCGCTTTAGGTCAGCCTCGATCGGAGGATAGGCCGTTGGTGCGATAGGACCCGCCCCCCCGTACGGACCGCCGTGGTCTGTTGAATATCGGACTCGGACGGGCGTTCGAATGGGTCGGCCATCCGTGTCGGATGTCGGCCTGGCGCAGCCCCAGGCGGCGTTTTCGGTCACGCCGGCGCCGGATGCTCGGAGTCCCATTCGCGCTATGGCACGCCAACAACCTTCGTGCTAGACTCCGGCGTTGTTCCCGGTGTCAACGGTCGACCGGCAGAACCGATATCACGCGCACAACAGACCTATTGGAGGATGACATTATGGCGGGCGAAGTATCTCGACGGAACGCGCTGAAATTTGGGGCGGCAAGCGTCTTGGCGGCTGCCGCCGGGTGTGCTCAGAAGACGGGCGCCGATCCCGGCGCGCCGACGGAGGGTCACAAGGGCAAGGCGCCCCAGGCGATCGCCTCGGGTGAAAAGATCCGTGTCGGGTTCATCGGCACCGGCGGTCGCGGGCGCGCCGTGATGAACGCCATGCTGAAAAACGACCAGGTTGAGGTTGTCGCCATCTGCGACATTACGCCGAAGAACCTTCAGGCCGGCATGGAGATGGTTGAGAAGAAACACGGCAAAAAGCCCGAGGCGTACGACAAGGGCCCCGACGACTACAAGCGGATGCTCGAACGGAACGACCTGCACGCCGTGGGAATGGCGACGCCATGCAACCTCCACGCGGCGATGTTCGTGGCTGCCATCGAGGCCGGCAAACACATTTACGGCGAGAAGCCGATGGGGATCTGCGTGAAGGAACTCGATGCCGTGTGCAAGGCGGCCGAGGCGAATCCGAAGCTCGTCGTCCAGATTGGGTACCAATGGATGGCCAATCCCCGTTTCATCGAGGCAATTGATCGCGTCCATAGGGGTGAGATCGGCGATCTTGTCGAGGGGCGTTTCGCCCGGCACAACGGCGCCAGCCCGCTCCGCGGCTGGTTCAGCCATCGCAAGGAAAGCGGCGACTGGATGCTGGAGCAGGCCTGCCACGAGTTCAACGTCATGAACTGGCTGTTTCAGGGTCACCCCTTGGAGGCGTTCGCACGCGGCCGTCAGGACATCTGGACCGAGGGCGAACCGGGCCGCGACGTGACGGACTTCTACTCGGCTATCCTTACTTATCCGAAGAACGTCATTGTCAACTACAGCCACGACTGGCACAGTCCCGAAGGGCTGACCGGCATGGATCTGAAGGCCGTCGGCATGAAGGGCGCCATGGACATTTTCGGCGGCCGGTTCACCTATCGCGAGAAGGGCAAGGCACCCAGTCCGCTCAAGGCGCCGGGCGTTGACGACACGCAGGAAGCGGTCAACGTATTCGTCAAGTGCATACTCACCGGTACGAAGCCGATGGCCAACCCGCATTACGGCCGTCTGGCCTCGCACGTGGGGTTGATGATTCGCAGATCGATCGATACGAAGAAGGTCATCACGTACGAAGAGATGTTGAAGACGTGCTGAGCGAGAGCGGCTCTCGACATGACCAACCGGAGGCCGGTGTTCAAACACCGGTCTCCGTTTTCATTTTTGAGGCCGCTCGCGGCCCTGCATGCCGTGACTGTGGCTGGGGCGATTCACGGCTGGGACGACCACGGGCCTGTCGCTCAGTTCCACGTTAGGACGTTTCACACTTGGCGGTGTCAGCCTGCGCCATCGCGTGATCGTGTCGGTTCGCTCCCGGTGTCCCGAAGTGAGGCCGGTGGGGCGCCGACTGCTACGCGTCATCGGGCCCGCCTCAGGCCAGTCGCCATTTTGCCTGTCTCAGAACGGCTTTGGACGTGTTTTTCATCTTCTCATACCACACCGTGAGCAGTGTGCCGTCGTCAAGCTCAACGGTGCTGGGGTAGCCCAAATCCCCGGAAGTGCCGTCTGAGGAAATGAGGATCGGCTCCGACCAGGTGCGGCCATGGTCCGTGCTGAGTCGGGCCTGATTGCCCAGCGGCGCCCTTCGATGACCGTAGGTCATCACTAGATGCCCGTTGCGCAAGCGGAGCAAATGCGAGGGCAGACCCCAGACACCGATGGATCGCGGCACCGCCCACGTTTTGCCGCCGTCGGATGATTCGGTCTGCAACGTCTCGCGTTCGTTGGACTTGTTGTGGTTGCGGATTTGGACGACGATCCGCTTGTCGGCGGTCTCGACGGCGTGGAGTTCGTGATAGTGCTCCGCGCTGTCGCCTTCACGAGGCGGAATGGCGGCCAGCCATTGCCAGGTCGCGCCGTCGTCGCGGGACTCGCAGACGCCCACTCGCTTTTCGCCGGTCCAAAGCTCCTTGCCCGCATAGAGCAACCGACCGTCTTCAAGCTGAACGGGCCCGTGTGGACTGTTGACAATCGAAGGATAGCGAACGGACCAGGTTACGCCCCCATCGGTGGAACGGATCATCCACTGGCCCAATTCCGCCTTGCGCTGTTCGGCCGTCAACCGGTTGTGTGCTGCTTTCCATGCTTCCAGTCTCTCCGGCGGCCAGGCCCCGGATTCGCCCGGCTTCGTTTTCTCCGCCTTGGTCAGGTGAGACTCGTAGGCCAGCGAGGTGAATGTTGTCACGAGAATGGTGCCCTTGGCCGTCTCGACGACACCGGCATCGCGGTCGTCGATTCCGCTGTCCAGCAGCACGCGGGGCCAGGACCACGTTTTGCCGTTATCGTCGGACGTCATGTACTCCACGCGGCCGAACGGGCAGACGTGTGCCTCGCGTCCGCCGGACCACGCCAGGAGGAGGCGGCCGTTGCGACAGCGCGCCACCGTGGGCCAGCCATGGTAGAGATGCGATTCGTGGCTGATGACCTTGGTTTCGATCACCTGGGCGGTTGGGCCGGCCTGGACAGTCCTGTTTCCCCGAAGCAGCAACGTCGCCGAAATTGCCCCCGTGGACTTCAGAAACGCCCGCCGCGACGATCGTCCACCCGTTCTCCTTTGGGTCATGGTGATTCTCCTTCCATCGTCCCCTGTTCGTTCGGAGCAGCCGAACGCCGCACGACTGCGTCGACGGCGTTTCGCGTTCGGGCCGCCGCAGCCAACCGTTCGCCGGCCACGACCAGGCAATACCGAAGCATATTCCCCGGACAAGAGGGCATACGTCAAGGCGTTCGCCGCACCGGGCAGACGCGGCATCTTCCCATGTTCCATTTGACATTCGTCGGCAGGGACCCGAGAATGAATGGGGTTCTGGGAAAGCGTTCGAGCGTCGAGGGGACGGGAGGCAGGTTGTCACACCTTCGGCCCGTAGTCACGCAGGTTATCTCGGTTCGTGTGAAGCGAAATGTCACCGGCCAGGGCGCCGGTCACATAGAGGGAGGTTTGTCATGGGGAAGCTTCCGATCATCATTGCGGTATCGGCAATTGTGCTGGGTGGATTCGTGTCCACTACCGCACGTGCCGACGTCACGGAGTACGTCATCGAGATCAGCGTCGACGGGCTGGGCTCGCCGTATCTCCAATCGCTGATCGCGGGCAACCAGTTGCCCAACATCAAGCGATTGCAGCAAGAGGGCGTCTGGACGAACAACGCCCGCACCGATCCCAACTACACGGTGACGCTGCCGAACCACGTGAGCATGGTGACGGGCCGCCGCGTTCAGGGAACCACCGAGAGCGGTCACGGCTGGACGAGCAACAGTGATCCCAATGCCGGGCAGACGATTCACAACGCCAAGGGCGGCGGATTCTACGCGGAAAGCGTTTTTGACGTGGTGCACGACAACGGTCTGAGGACCGGTATGTGGGCCGGCAAGACGAAGCTGTCGCTGATCGATACCTCGTACGACGGCACCAACGGCGCTTTGGACACCGTCACGCCGCCGGACAACGGGCGGGATAAGATCGACACCTACGTTTACAACGCCGATCCCGCGGAGCTTACCGCGGACTTCATCGCGTCAATGAATGCGAACCCGTACAACTACGCTTTCCTGCATCTGAATCAGCCCGACGCGGCCGGCTCATGGGGCAGCACGGCGTACAACAACGCCGTGAAACAGGTTGATGCGTGTGTTGGTCAGATTCTCGATATGATTCGGAACAATCCAACGCTCAAGGACAAGACGTCCGTCATCTTCACGGCCGATCACGGCGGTCAGGGCAACGATCACTCGGTCAACACGGCCTACCTGAACTACACGATCCCGTTTTATGTGTGGAGTCCGGATTGCGAGAGCAAGAATCGCGATCTCTACGCGTTGAACAGCACGGTGCGGACGAATCCGGGCAGCGGGCGCCCGGCGTACTCCAGCAACGTCGATTACAATGCGGATCAGCCCATTCGAAACAGCGAGGGCGCCAACCTGGCACTGGATCTGCTCGATCTTCCGTCGATCACCGGTTCGCTGATGAACGTCGCGCAGAATCTCGACGAGAACGGCACGGCGCCGGTGGCACCCGAAGTCATTGCCTACAGCGCCTTCAATGAGACGACGATCGGCGTGACAAGTTGGGACCCCGGCGAAACCGGCACCGAACTGGGCTTCTCAACCCAGATCGTCGGCGGTCCGTACGGAAGCAGCTACTCGCTGGGCAGCTACGATTCGACGACCTCTCCGCGGAGATTCCGCATTCGCGGATACCAGGCCGAGACGACGTTCAGCACGGTGGACCTGACCTGGTACGAAAACGTGACGGCCAGCATCGACATTCAACTAAGGAACACCAGCTACGAGGACGGCGACTACTTCCGAGCCGTTCTGACGAATGGCGTGGACAGCATTGACCTGGCTTACGTCCATGACTCGGCCGACTTGACGGCGCTCACCAAGGATGTTTTTCTCCACTACGAGGCGAGCATTCCGGACAGTTGGACGCAGGTCACGCTGAAGATTTCCGCCCTGACGAACTCCAGCACGGGCGAAGAGGTAGTGGACTTCGACCACATCTTCTTCATGGGCACCTATGTCCCCGAGCCGGCCACGTTCGGCCTGGTCGCCGTGGCGGGTCTGCTGCTTGCCCGCCGTCGTTCACGAGCGTGACCCGCGAAGACCTGTTTTCGAGCGAGATGATCGGTGAAGCCGGGTCGCCTTGAGCAATGACGTGTTCGGGGCGACCCGGTTTTCGTTTGCCTTCACGCCGCTGTTCCGTCGTGTGTGACGCCATCGAACCGGTTGATGCCGAGGAATACCGGCGATATCCTGCCTATGTTTCAAGCGGTCAGGAAAGGATCTCCACATGGTTTTTCGCACAGCCGACATGCCCCCGAACCGGTTGTGGGCGTCCGTCTTCAAGGGATCAGCGGCGTTTGCCGTCCTGCTCGCCGCCAGGCCGGAACCGGCAGCGGCCGTCATGACGGTCACGGTCGATCCGTTGACGCGGTGCATTCATTTGACTTACCCCGTGCCGTCCGAGGCGGGTCCCGAGGTCCATATCCTTTGCTCGTGGTCGCCCATGGGTAAGAATGAATGGCGGCCGGCCAGAGTCGCCCCGCTGCTCTCGGAAACGGCTGCGGGTCTTCTCCAGCCCGACGACTGGAAGCCATGGGTCCAGGAAGGTCGGATTGCGGAACGTCGGGCCGCCGGGCTGGCAAGAACGGTGGTGTTCAACCCGTACCCTGAAGCACAGGTCGAGGGGCGCGTCGACGTGGACTTCCGCGTTCAGATCCGGACGCCGGACGGCAACCCCCTAGCAAGTCACCAGACCCGCGTTCAGGCAGACAATTCGGATGTAGTCTACATCGAAGATTGGTCGCGGGTGCTTCAGCGCGATCGGGTGGTGCCGGAGGCACAGGCGAACCGTCGCACGTGGATCTGGCGAACCGGACTGGACGCCAAGGCCGGCGTAACGCTGGGAAATGGCCTCTATGGGCAGTCGGAGCCGGACATCCCCTTGCCGCAACTGACCTACCCTCTCAACCTGCGGGGTGAGTATGCGGTCTTCGCGTGCACTAACCCGAGCTGGGGCGGCATCCGAATGCGACTGAGCGGCGATGAACGAACCGATTCGCTCGGTTCCCGCCGTCCGGGCGAAGAGGTTTTCTGGCAATGGCGCCGCATGGACCGGCAACACCTGGTCCTTAAGCAGGGACACACTTACACGGGATATGCCAATGCTCATATCGATTACGTCAAGCTTGTCCCGCTTTCGAAGGACGTGTACGGTCGGCTTGAATCGCAGTTCGGCGGCAAGCCGGACAAGCTCATCGTCGGCTATTGGGAGCCGTACTCGTGGGCCTTCTGCGAAAACGTTCAGGAGACCCTTCAACACCGCGAACCCCTCGTGGCCTTCGCCGAGGCTCGGATAGGAATCGTGGACACCCAAATCGGACGATTCGGCTGCAAGGCGGTGTACGAGACCCGACTGACGGACCCGCTCCTGCACGGCACCATCGGCGACCCGATCGGCAAGGTGGCACAGCCCAAGACGGACAACGTCGGTCGTATGCAGCAATACACCAACACGCTGGATGCGACGCTCCGCTACTGTCGCGACCTGGGCATGGTGACTCACGCGAACTTCGGAGCCGGCAACTGTTACATCGGAACCCCCTTGCAAGGCGACATCTCAAAGAAGCATCCCGATTGGGTGCGTGGCCACGCGCTGCGATTCGAAGTCCCCCAGGTCCGGCAGTATGCCCTCAGTCTCTACCGCGAGGCGTTGGAGATCGGTGTCTCCGGTGTTTCGATCGATTTCTGCCGCTATCCCGAGACGATCGACAAGGCGGAAACGTGTACCACGTTCCTTCGCGAATTGCGCCAACTGACGGGCGAGTTCAAGAAGATGCGGGGCAAGGACGTGCCGATCCTGATTCGGTTTCCCGGAAGGGGTGTGCGCCGGTGGCAGATGTTCGATTACACCACCTGGGTGCACGAGAAGCTCGTGGACTACCTCTGTCCGAGCAATCTCCAGGGGCGGCACATGCACATCGACATGGCGCCGTATTGGACGGCCGTCCAAGGAACCGACTGCAAGTTGTTGCCCTGCGTGGACGCCCTGAGCTGGGGCCTGCCGATGCCGGGCCCCTTCTTGTGGCGCGTGGCCCGACTCTACGAGATGGGCGTGCCGGGCCTTTACGTCTATCAGGCCGACGGCCGAATCCTCAGCACGACGGCCGAACGCCGATGCATCCGGATGCTCGCGAGCAGTCAGGCGATCCGCCAATTCTGGCAGAACGAAGATCGAGATCGCCCCCTGCGAAGCAAAGGAATCTACATCACGGCGCCTCACGAATTCGGCGTCTACCATGGCTGGGAGCGGCTGCGGATCTGGACGGAAGGTATCCCGATGGGACCCTGCGAGATCTATCTTGACGGGAAGCTGATCACCACGACGGACGGACCGCCCTACCTCGTCGGCACTGAGGAGAATGAGTCCGACAACGTTATATCCCGTGGGGAGCACCAACTTCGCATCCGGGCCAAGGACGGGGACGGGTGGCTCGAACGGACGTTTGCGATCACGGGTGGTTAAACCGGTCCACGGTGCTCGGCCGCATCGGACTACCTGTGTTGGCGCGGCACCGAACTGCGGGCTCGACGACGAGAGCGCCCATCCTGGCGGCACCGACGTCGGGATCTACAGGTTTAAGAAAAAAGAGAGGCTACCCTCTCAGGCAGCCCCTCCCGTTGAGCGCTACGTGACGATGTCGTCTGAAGCGCTAGCCCCTGACCCTCCGAATGACCAGACCGGCGATGCCCAACAGCAGGAGCGACGCCGGTTCCGGAATCGGAATCTGTTCGACGCAGAAGTTGGCTGTGCCGGCGAACGACAGCTTCACGCCGAAGTCGCCCCACTCACCCACACCGATCTCCGTGCCGGCTCCGCCATACGTGTAGTTTACCGTGCCGACGTACTGGCCGCCTTGCAAGGTGGGTTGCGTGACCGACCAGGTCCAGTCTATTGGACCGGCGGCCGCCGGGATCGAGAACGTCTGGGCTAGAGATACGTTGATCTGGTAGCCCGTCCAGTCGAACCCGGTGCTGTTCTCTACACTCTTGAGGATCCAAACAATCGGATCCTCGGGCGTGTCGGTATAAAAGTTGGGCAGGATATGCCCCGGGGACCAATACTGCGTCTCAACTACCGACAGGGTGGACGTGCCGGAATCCCAGTCAAAACTGTGGCAAAGGATCGCTCCGTCACCATCATCCGCGCAATTCGCGTCGATGATGATCGCGTTGGCGACCGACCCCGCCACAACCATTGCCAGGATTCCGGCAACAGCAGATACACGCATACCTTTCCTCCTCTCCGGGCACCCCTCGTGCCCCTTTCACAAATGAGATGTGATTTGAGGTGACCCTCTAACGATTTGCTCGCCACTAGGCATCCTAGCGAAACTGAGAAATCAAGGCAAGAAGAAACGGGCTGGAATACTGGGGCAAGGGGCGATTTTTGTCCCCATTTACCGGCACGGACCCTCTTATAAGAACCTGTGCAAGCCCGACTCAGTTGCCTCCGCAGTGGCTGTCATGAGATTGCGTAAAAAGATACTTACTATGTGATTTGGCTCGCAAAGAGGAAAGACCGTAGATGAGCTTATGGCGTTTCGGTGGGGAGGCCCGACTCAGCAAATCCTGACCGGCAAATCACGCCGCTCTTGCGGTTTTGGTTTGAGTGGCCGCCGGGCGAACTCGGCCATAGTGGCTATCGCCCCAAGATCGGCACACGGTTTTTTGCCACCTGGGCGAAGACCTCGATGGCCCGGTACTCCGCCATTGACTTTCGAAAGGCGTTGGCAGAAGTTCGTCCGATTTTGCTCGACATGTAAGTCAGACTGCCTAGTCTGTTTTCATTGGTCTGTGCGTCAGCACAGTCTTGTGTACGAGCGGGCGTGGTTCGTATGTGACTCGGCTTCCGCGGGGGGATCAAACCTAAGATCACCTGCACAGTGTTGAGGAGCACCAAGGTGAGCAATCCAAAGATGAAGGGGCGGGGATTCAAGGCGTCGGTCTGGGCGATGACCGCAGCGGTCATTCTGGTCGTGGGGACTGGCAACCCCGCCTGTGCACAGGGGGGGGAAAACGCGGCGCCTCATATGGCGACGGCCAGTGCGCCTACGACGGCGCCCGCCAACGCCGTGATTCTCTTCGACGGAAAGGACGTATCCAAGTGGACGGATGGGGGTCATGGACCGCTGCGCTGGAAGGTCGAAGATGGCGCGATGATCGTAACGCCGGGGACGGGCGATGCGATAACGAAGGACAAGTTCACCGACTGCCGGCTTTACATGGAGTTCTGGGTTCCGACAGCCGCCGAAGGATTCGCCGATCGCCGCGGGAATAGCGGGGTTTACCTGCAAGGTCGCTACGAGATTCAGATCATCGATAGTTTCGGCGTTGCCCCGGAGTCGCACCAGTGCGGGGCTTTGTACAGCATCGCCACCCCCCGCGTGAACGCCTGCAAGCCGCCCGGTCAGTGGCAGAGCTTCGACATCACATTTCACGCACCGAAGTTCGATGCCCAGGGCAAGATGACCAAGAAGGGACGCATTACGATTCTGCAGAACGGCGTCAAGATCATCGACAACGCCGAGTTCGACCACGCGACGCCTGGCCCCTTGGACGAGAACCTCTCTCAGCCGGGTCCCATCCGATTGCAGAACTACGGCGGCGCGCCGGTGCGGTTTCGCAACATATGGCTGGTGCCGCTGAAGGAAGGGTAACCGTCAATCTTCCGGCTCCTTACCACGTGCGGTGTGGCGCGAAAAGGGGCGTGCGAGCATATTCACAAGCCGCTTCCTCCGTACGTAGGCACGCGGTGGTCTACGGTACGCGAGGTTTCGACAAGCTCTCTGCAGGGAACGTTCGCCGTCCGAACGAACCCACGGATTTAACCGCAGAAAAGAGGCTGGTCCGTTTGACCAGACGCTTTGTCTGCGTCGGCATCCGCCCCGCAGATGTTGCCTGAGTCATAAGCTTCTGGCCGCATTTGCGTACGATACATCTGCCGGACCCTCCTCGAATTTACCTGAACTTGGTCCAAGCCTCACGATGTCTTAACAGCCCCACGAGAGACTGCCCCCGTCCGGCGAATGGAAGTCGCCTAAGAGGACTCGGGCGGCACAACGAGGCGCACGTCATCGCACGCGGTGTGCGATGAAATCCGTGGAACGGGGAAGAAACAGGGAGAACATGAGGAGGTCTGGAATGAGAGGTCAAGTCTTGACAATCGTGGCGGCAACATCTTGGCTGATCGGCGAGGCAGCCTACGCCGGACCGATCCAAATCACCGAATGGATGTACAAGGGGACCAACGGCGAGTTCGTGGAGTTCACCAACACGGGTACCGTGGCCGTCGATATGACCGACTGGTCCTACAGCGACAGCGACAATCAGCCCGGAGATTTGTCGTTCGGCGATGTCTTCGGCATCGTCCAACCCGGAGAGTCCGTGATCCTTACGGAGACAAACGCGGCGGTCTTCCGGACCGCGTGGGGGCTGGGCTCACAAGTGAAGATCTTCGGCGGGAACACGAACTCCAATCTCGGACGAAACGATGAAATCAATCTGTACGATGCCGACGGCGTGCTGGTCGACAAGCTGATCTTCGGAGACCAGTCATATCCCGGAACGGTTCGTACGGAGAATAGGAGCTGCAACATTCCGGCCGGAGACTACGGGTGCACCACGGTGCGACCCATCGCGAACGGATGGGTCCTGGCCTCGCCGGGCGACGCCTATGGTTCGCATGTTTCGACCGGAGGCGACATCGGAAGCCCCGGTTTTGCCGTCCCCGAACCCGCGACCCTGTTGGCGCTGGCGATCGGAGGTTTTGCTGCTTCAAGGCGTTCTCGGTTGGTGGGGAGATAGGCCGAATCGAGGTGCGAGGGCGACCCTCTCGCACCTCGATCCACCTGAAGAGAGTATCGATTCGATGAAGGCGAGGAGAATCATGGCGCGAATACCTTTCCGGATGATCGGCGGCTCGCTCTTCCTGGCGATGGTCGTCTCCCAGGCGCCGGCCGCCGTGTACATTAACGAACTCTACGTTGATCCGCCCGGCAGCGACGACGTGACCGGCAAGATGGAGTATGTCGAGCTTCGAGGTGAGCCCAATGCACTGTTGACGGGCCACTACCTGGTATTCATAGAGGGCGAGAACTCGCCCAGCATGGGTGCCATCCAGAATCTCTTCGACCTGACCGGACGATCGCTCGGAAGCAATGGCCTTCTGTCGATTCGAATGAACAGCAGTATCTATCCGAGCCCGAACATCGATCCGAACGGGAACAATCTCATCCAGGGTGGCGACTACGCGACTCCGAGCTACAGGGGCTTCGGTCGAGGACTGAGCGGCTTCAGCACCGTCGGCCATCAGGGCGAGGGCGACCCCGAGCGGCGCGACATCGAGAACGGCGTGTTCACGGTCCTGCTCATCAACAAAGGGACCGGAGCAACGCCTCAAGTCGGCGATGACTTGGACACCGAGGAAGTGCCGGACGGCTTTGGCGGCACTCGCTATGGCGACGGTGCACTGAATCTCCCGGCAGGGTGGACCGTCGTGGACAGCATCGGTGTTGCGCTCGAAATCGGGGAAGCAGACGGAACCCTTTATGGTATGGTCAACTTTGGGTGCGAGAACATCGTGCACCGACCCGTCGGCGCGCCATTTCTCGACGTCAATTGGGGAATCGGAGGCGTCAATGACACCAGCGACGACGAAATCGAGTATATCGCCCGCTGGGGCAAATCCACGGGGAGCACCTTGGACGACTGGGTCGTGGCGAACCTTACCAATGCACCCAAGCGATCCGGGTACACCTATACGGTCGGCAACCTCATGCTCTCAGCGGCCGGCGACAACCACGAGGGACCCGTTCAGTGTAGTAAGGACCTGCCCTATGGGACTATTCTCACAAACACGATCGGCGGCACGAACATCGCGCGCTACGGCCTGGCGCTGACCGTCAACAACCCCAACTACGGCTCGGTGCTAATCACCCCGGAACCAAGTGATCCTAACGATCCCCGCTATTTCATCGGTACGCCGGTCACGCTGACGGCCACACCCATCGAAGGGAAATCCTTCCGTGAGTGGACCATCTGGGATCCCAATTTCCCCGGCGATGCCAACCACGTGGTCACCGATTCGAACGTGACGACGACCGTGGTGATGTGGTCGGACATGCAGGTTGACGCCGCGTTCAAGTGCGGAACCGGTCTGGAATCCGTCTTTCCGCTCATGACACTCGTAGCCGCCGTAGGCCACTTCTTCAGCCACAGGGGAGACGGTCGACGATGACCACCCATGCTCAAGAATGCCTTGCACACTGCCCGCAGCCTCCGGCCTTGTCCGGCCGGAGGCTCTCTCCTGGAGCGTCCCGGATGCAGCGGATCTTGGTTCCGTGTTGGCGTAGCCTTGACCAAGGGTTGGCAGGCGTTGCGACCCTGTGGGTGTGAGGCGTATGTCCGTTCGAAGGCTAGACCATGTAAGGAGAGACGATGCCCCAACGACACGGATTCACACTGCTGGAGTTGCTCATTGTCGTGGCGATCATTTCCCTGTTGATGAGCGTTCTCCTGCCGAGTCTCAACCAGGTTCGCAAACAGGCTCGGGCCGTGTCCAGCTTGGCGACACTGAACGGCTGGGGGAAGGGCACGTTGATGTGGACCATGGAAAACGGCGACGTCCTGCCCTACGAGGGCAAGAAGAACCCCGTCGACATGGGTGGAACCGGCGGTTTGGGCAACCCAACGTGGTGGGCGAATGCCGTGCCGCCCTTCATGGGCTCCAAGTCCTATGAGAGTCTCCACAAAATGCTGGGAGAAAGCGTCCCGGTTCCCCCCGAGAAGAGCGTTTTCACGGATCCCGCCGCCAAACGTCCGGTTGACGCCCCCTACACGGGCGGCACGTCGGCCAATCGTTTCAAGTTCTATTTCAACTACGTGTTTAATTCGGAAATTGACAATAGCATCACCGAGAAGTTCGGGCCCGAGGGCTATGCGAAAGAGCGCATGCCCATGAGTCGAATCCGCAGACCGGTGGCAACGGTGATGATGCTGGAACTGCGATCCGTCCCTGAAGAATTGAGCCCGGGTGACCGGTACCATGACGGCATCAATCCCACCACCGGTGAAGAGATCGGCCTGAAGCGATGTCGCGGTGATTTCAAGCACCTCGCCAAACGGTACAAGAAGGGAACACATATTCTCTTTTGCGACGGGCACGCGGCCCATGTGGATTACACGTACGCCACGACGCCCAGCGACTACACGGAAAAGGATACCAATCCCAGCAACAGCACCTTCGGAGAAGAGGTGCAGACCTGGAACAAGGGGGACCTGATCTGGAATCCCCTTGGCGCAAGTACCGAAGAGTGAGCTGCCGGCCTCCGGTAGGAACCGGGCGGCGGAGGAAGACATGCTCAATCAAGTAGTTCATGCCGCTCTGTGGTTGTCGCTCGCAGCGAGCGGAGAGGATGCGGCAACCTCGTTCGAGCGACTCACGACCATCGATGTACCCGGCCGATCGGCAGAGATTGTTCAGTATTGCGCTTTGGCCGGACTCTTGCTCGCCACCAACTCCGTGGAAGGAACGTTGGACATCCTGTGTGTCGAGTCCCTCGAACCCATCAGGGTCACGCCTCTCGACATGGATGCTGCACGACTCGGTGTTCAAGGTCTGAACCTTGGCGCCGATCCGACCAGCGTGGCGGTTCATCCCAGACTGCCGGTGGCCTTCGTCACCTTGCTCGGGAAAGAGACCGGTCGGATCGTGGCCGTCGATCTTCGCCCGGTGTCGCGGGGACACATCCTCCTGGACCGCAGTGTCGGCATGCATCCCGACTCGGTCGCCGTCTCGCCGAACGGGGAGTGGGTTATCACTGCCGACGAAGCAGAAGACGATCCGCAAACACCGGGGTCGATTTCCGTGCTGGATCTGCGCGGGACGGACATGCTATCCGGCGATGCAAAGCTACCGCCGGCCAAGCCGATTGCCGGCCTGGAATTAGCGGTTGGTTCCCCCATCGGGACGATCGAACCGGAGTACGTCGCCTTTGATCCACAGTCTCGTTTCGCCGCCGTAAGTTGTCAGGAGAACGACGCCGTTGTCCTGATCGACCTCCAGGACGGCCACCCTCGGATCGCTTCCGTTGTTCGTTTGTCCAAGGGAGCACAGCCAGATGGGGTGAGCATCCTGGCGGATGTCCCCGGACCCCGCGGGACTGTCGGGTGCCTGCTCGGAGTCGCCGAAGAGGGCGAAAAGGGTAGGACGGGCAATGCCGCCAGCCTCTGGTGGGTCGATCCCAACCAACTGTCTCAAGGGGCGACGGAAATGGGGCGCGTAGATCTGAGAACACTCGTAGACCCGGCCCGACCCAAGCGTCGCTTGGATCCTGAAGGCATCGTGATGACCCGATTGAACCGGCGAGCGTTCGCCTTCGTCGCGGTCGAACGGGCCGACTGCGTGGTTTGTCTTGAGGTGACTCGTCCCGACAGTCCTCAGTTCATCGCCAAGGCCAAGACCGGTAAGCGCCCCGAAGGCATTATTGCGGTGCCCCATCAGAGCGATCTGCTGGTCATAACGGGAGACGAAGGCAGCGACGGACCGGGCGAAATCACGTTTCTTCGATTGCGTCCACCGCCCAAGCGCCCATGACTTGAGCGGGTTCAGGTTCCGAACGGCGGGACGGCAGAGATGGACCGCGGACTACTGACTTTCCCGCGGATGCCAGTTCCACATGGTCTCGTGTGGGCGCAGGCCGGCTGAGAGCGTCTTGCTTGCATCCGACAACCGTTGCCAATCGGCCGGGTCGAGGCGCCAATCGAGAGCGCCGAGGTTTTCATCGACCTGCTCCGGACGTGAAGCGCCGACGATCGGGGCCGCGATGCCCGGTTGGTCCAGGAGCCAACGGAGTGCCGTCTGGCCGAGCGTCTTGCCGTACTTGGCCGCGATTTCGCCGAGGACTTTGACGACCTCGAGCGTGCGCGGCAGCGTGTCGGGCTTCAGCAGACGGTTCTGCGTTCGCCAGTCATCCGGGATGTCCTCAGGGCGCTTGAATCGCCCCGTCAACACGCCCTGGCAGAGCGGCGAATAGACGATGACGCCAATCCGGTGCTTCCGGCAGAGCGGCAACACGTTTGGTTCGATCGATCGCCACAGGAGGTTATGGCACGGCTGCAGGCAATCGATTCGGGAGGGGTCTTTGAACTCCTCCCATTCCGGCTCCATCCAGTTGGACACGCCGACGGCCCGAATCTTGCCCTCGCGTTTCAGCCGCTCCAACTCGCCGATTGTCTCTTCGAGAGGGACATCGGGCGGCGGCCAGTGCTGCTGAAACAGGTCGATGTAATCCGTGCGCAGATTGCGGAGCGAGGTTTCCAGACTTTCACGAACCCCTGCCGGACGGCACTTGTCGAGCCAGAACTTGGTGGCCACTACGATCTGATCGCGGCGACCGGCGATCACCTTGCCCACCAAGCGCTCCGAGTGCCCATTACCATAGGCGTAGGCGGTGTCGATACAGTTGAGGCCCATGTCCAGCGCATGCCGCACGGTGGCCATGAACCGTTCGTCATCGGAAGACGCCCATCCCGACGCCTGCCAACCGCCGATGCACAACCGCGAAATCTCGATGTCCGTTCGTCCGAGTTTGGTTCGTTCCATATCCGGTCACCTAGGTTGACAAACGTTGCCCCTCCTGCGATGGGCCATGCCCGGAACCCTGCTACTTCGGTTGTACCAGGAAGGGTTTGGCGCGATCGGGTCCGACCTGCTCAATCAGCAGGTCGTTGACGCGGACTAGGTCGCCGACGAGGGCGCGCCCGTTCCGAAGGCGCTTGCCCTTGGCGAGTGAGGCCTCCGTGGCTTGGCCCATGAGTGTGGCGTACAGGCCGTTACGGGCGTATAGATCGGGCGCCGAGGCCGGATCGACGGGTTTGCGCCGGTGGTCGCGGATGGCCATCAACGCCTCGCCGATGCTTTCGACGCCGAAGCCGCGATATTGACCGTTCACCTCCAGCAGGAAATTCGTGTTGACGTACTTGTAGCCGTCCGGCGACAGGTCATGAACACCACGATCGCAGGTATCGAGGTCGAGCTTGCCTCGCGCACACTGGATCGTCACGCCTTGGATCGTGATCGACGGAGCGCCGTTCGGCAGGTTCCAACTAACGACGAATGTCATGGAGGCTCCGTTGTTCATGATGAAGTCGGCCTTGACGGCGTCATAGGTGTCGACCCCCCGGTCGCGGACCTCGTCCTTGTAGGCGGTGGCCCGAACCTCGATTGGATCGAGGCCGGTGATAAAGCGCATGCCGTCGAAGATGTGTACGCCCAGAAACCAGAGCGGGCTGCTCTTGGCCGCCAGATCGGAGCGGAAGAAGCCACCGCACGGCACGCTGATCGTGTCCTGCATCCACGAGTACGCCGTCTGGACCTCGCCGTACTTCCCGGCAAGGACGCTCTCGCGCGCGGCCATGTGTGACGGGTCCAGGCGTTTGTGGAAGTCGACGATCACCATTCGACGCAGGCGGGTTGCCTTCTCGATGATCTCGACGGCCTCTTTGACGACCATGGTCAAGGGCTTTTCGACAAGCACATCGAGTCCGGCGTCCAATGCGTCAAGAACGACCCGTGCGTGCGCGTGGTCGGGTGTGACGACGACCACGGCGTCGAGGCCGGCCTTGGCGTACATCTCGCGGTGATCGGTGAACGGCTTTGCGTTGCCGCATTGGGGACCCAACTCCTTAAGCCGCTCGGGGTTCAGATCGCAGATGGCCGCCAGCTCGATATGGGGGCTGTAAACCGTCTTGAAGTAACAAGGCAGGTGGGCGATCTCCACAAACCGACCCAGTCCAACCAGACCAATACGCAGCTTCTCGTTGCTCATCGAAGTGCTCGCCTTTCGTTCACGTCTTGAAGTCGACCGAACGTCAGCAGAACCTGAGTTCGCCCGCCCCACACCGGCGCGCTTGCGGCTCATCGCTGGCGACGTCAAAGCGAATACGTTAGCACTGCCCGCCGGTCGAGACAAGGCCGTCTGGCGTCGACCCGATCGCTCTTCCGCCGCATGAGGTAGATCGGCGCAGTCGGGGTTTCGGGCTGATCGGTATCTCTGTGGCAATACCGGAGCGAAAAGACAGTCCAGGCACAAGGGGTGGCGACTTGCACCGACCGTCTCGCTATAATCCGTTTTTGTAGCGACTGGGCTTCGTGGGAGAGAGCGATGGCCGAACTGGGCGTGAACATTGACCATGTGGCGACCGTACGGGAGGCACGCAAGACCGACGAACCGGACCCCGTGTGGGCCGCCGCCGAGGCGGAACTGGGCGGGGCCGACGGAATCACGTTTCATCTTCGCGAAGACCGCCGGCACATCCAGGACCGCGATGCCGAGGTCCTTCGAAAGACGGTGGGCGTCAAGCTCAACATGGAGATGGCGATCGATCCGGGCATCGTGCGCATCGCCTGTCGGTTGAAGCCGGATCAGTGCACGCTGGTACCCGAACGTCGGCAAGAGATCACGACGGAGGGCGGCCTAAACGTGGTGAAATTCGCCCGACAGATCAGGCAAGCGGTTAAGCGGCTGCACGCCGCCGGGGCGATATGCAGCGCGTTTATCGAACCGGCGGACGATCAGATCGAGGCGTCCGCGGAGTGCGGCTTCGACGCCGTCGAGTTGTGGACCGGCGGCTATGCCCACGCGAAAGGTCCGCGGGCGGCTCTCCGGGAACTCGCACGGCTCGAACGAGGCATCGCCACAGGTCGGCGGTGCGGTCTGATCGTGCACGGCGGGCACGGCTTGACCTATCGGAACATAGCCCCGGTGGCCTCGATGGCCGGATTCGGCGAATTCAACATCGGGCATTCGATTATTTCCAGGTCGGTCTTCGTGGGGGTCCGCCAGGCCGTCCGCGAGATGAAAGACCTGCTGATTCTGCACGCCCCCAAGGAGCACGCATGAGATTCAAAGGGACCATGGTGGCGCTGGTCACCCCGTTCAAGGGTGGCCACGTCGACTGGGACACATTGGACCGGTTGGTGGACTTCCATCTGGAGGCCGGCACGGATGCCCTGGTGCCTTGCGGTACCACGGGCGAGTCGCCGACCCTGAGCCATGAGGAGCACGACGCCGTCATCGAGGCGGTGATCAAGCGGGCCGCGGGCAAAATCCCGGTGATTCCCGGCACGGGGAGCAACAGCACGATCGAGGCCCTCCGGCTGACGGCACACGCCGCGCAAGCCGGCGCGGACGGCGCGCTCATGGTATCGCCCTATTACAACAAGCCGACACAGGAAGGACTTTACCGGCACTTCGCCCGGGTGGCGGAAGAGGTCGACATCCCGATCATTCTTTACAATATCCCGGGCCGGTGCGGTGTGGAGATTGCGCCCGGCACCATCGCAAGGCTTCGCAAGGCGTTTCCGAATATTGTGGGCGTTAAGCACGCGACGGGTCGGATGGACGACGCCAGCGAGCTTTCGACGCTGTGCGACATCGACATTATCTCCGGAGATGATTCGATGACGCTGCCGCTGATGGCCATCGGCGGAGTGGGTGTCATCAGCGTTATCGCCAACATCATCCCGAGGGAAATGAAGGCCCTGACCGACGCCGCCTTGGCCGGCGATTTCCAGAAGGCCATGGGGCTGCACCGCCAGCTTTTTGCGCTGGGCAAGGACATGCTCTCGCTCGAGGTGAACCCGATCCCCATCAAGACGGCCATGGCGATGAAAGGAATGCTGCAAGAGGAGTTCCGACTTCCGCTGTGCCCGATGGGGCCCGCGAACCGCGAAAAGCTCGCCGCAAGCTTGAAGGCGGCAGGTATCTTATGACCGCAACCACCGTCAATCCGAATGCCGAACCGAAGGTCCGGATGTCGGACCTGTTTCCTCAGATGCATTTCTGGGAGAAGTTGCGGGCCACGGCCATCTGTGCGTTGCTGCTGATTCCGGTGCTGACCGTGGTCTGGTGGTTCGCCGGTCCGCGGGACCCGCTCGGTGCGGTCACGATTGTCTATCACGACCGACCATGGTTGGCCCTTCCGGTCGTACTGATCTACGCGATCGTGGGTTCTTCGCTGGCCACCTTGCTCATGGGTGGGCGGTTGGTCGACTTCGGCGTCTTTGCCGTCGGCGTCGGGCTGGCGGGTCTGAGTTTGCGTGGCGGCGACCTTTCGACCTTGCTTCAATATGAGGCCGGCACCGCGAGCGCTCGGGGCGCGGTGCATGGAACCCTCGCTTTCGATGTCCTCTTGTGGACCCTCGTGATGGCCGCAGGCTATGCGGCGTGCGTAATCACGGAAGCCTGTGCCGGTTTCGACGGGCCTGGAAGAGGGAAGGCCGAAACGTCAGCGAAATCCTCGAAGGCGAGTCCGCCGGGTTTTCTCAGCCGGTGGCTGAAGGTGGCGGCGGCCCGCAATGGAACATCCCCCGAATGGCGGATTGAGCTTCGCCATGGACTGACGACGCTGGTGGTGACCGTCGTAATCGCCATCGTCACCATTCGGATGGCCGCCGGGCGTCTTGACGGTCCGGTGCATGCCGGTCAAGTCTGCTTCGCAATCGGGCTCGGCTTCTGGCTGGGAGCGATCGCGGCCAGCCAGTTCTGTCGTCCGGCGTTCAGTGCATGGTGTTGCCTGGCTGTACCGGTGGTTGCGCTTGTGGGGCATCTCGGCGTGTGGATGGGCCCCGAACTGCCCGCCCAGTTGGCCCGGTACAACGATATTGTTACAATGGTCCCGAACGGCCTGGCCAGAGGATTGCCGGTCGCCTATCTGGCCGTTGGACCGGCAGCCGCCGTCTTGGGAACGTGGACAGGTCAACGCGTTCATCGGGTACGAGAAGAATCGGCGGAATCATGATCCGCTGATTTCGAGCATATCATGCCGCTCTTCTGGCGAAGACAGATTGACTGGCGTTTGGTCCGCGTGCGAATCGTCCGTGAGACCGGCGACTACATCACCGAATGCCTCCGCCATCCCGACTTGGCGGTTCACATCCCCTCCCTTCCGGCCGAAAAGGCCAACTGGTCCCGAGAGTTCGCGAGGGCCTTTTGGAGTCGAGTTCTCCCCAGCTAGGACCGGCGTAGCGACGCTTCCCGCGCGCTACGTTGAGATCGGTTCCGTTCCAGTGCGTCCGGACGCTTGCGGACAGTCCCGTCAGGTTTTCCGGCATTCCACCTGGGGGCAGCATCCTTCAACGGCGTCTCCCGTGCCGGTCTCGCGAGGCTGAAAGTGAACGTTTCTCCGTCCGGAAGGTTGTTGCACGGCTTGCGTGGAGTGTCTTTCACCCTAAAATGCTGAGCTGTCGCAGAGATGTCGCGTTTGGGTTCAGACAACCTCAGAGGGCAAGTCGCTTTCGGACGGCAGGATGGCGTCGATGGATATCCAGAAGATTATCTTGCTCTGGCCTGCCGCAATGTTGTGCGGGTGCGTTGGCGGATATCAGCCTGATCTGACATCGCCGGACCCATCTGCCCGGATTCGCGCGATCCGACAGGTGGCCGAGAAGCCGACGCCCTCAAGCGTTCCCCTGCTGGTCAACAGACTGGAGGACGAGGACGAAGGGGTTCGCTTCTATGCCATCGGTGCACTGGTCCGGATGACGGGGACGGACATGGGCTACACGTACTACGCACCCGAGGCGGAGCGACTTGAAGCGGTGAAGCGGTGGCGCCGATATGTTCGTGATCGATCGACGTCACCGGATATCCGACCGCAACCGACGTCCCGTTAGCCATGTCAGGTGGAGCCGGCATGATGCGAGGTTCCGTTCAACCCGGTCGTCAGACGGTGGAGCTGGCGATTCCCAGCGATCCGAAGAGTCTTGTGGTCGTTCGCCGGGCGATGGAGAAGATGGCCGGTGAAGGCGGGTTCGACTCCTCGGAAGTGGACGGCATGGTGTTGGCCATCGACGAGGCGCTGACCAACGTGATGAAGCACGGTTACGAAGGCCGCACGGACTGCACAATCCACGTTCGGCTGGATATGATCGTCTCCGCGGAGGGTCGCGCGGGTCTGCAAGTCATCGTGCGGGATTTCGGCAAGCAGGTGAATCCCGCCTTGATCCAGGGTCGCGATTTGAACGAAGTGCGTCCCGGCGGTTTGGGCGTTCACATTATCCGGTCCGTCATGGACCTGGTTGAATACAGTTGCCCGGTGGACGGAGGCATGCTGCTGAAAATGGTCAAGTATCTCCGAGTCCGAGGGATCGGTGAGGATGACGGCCCCGACAACAGGCGGAAGTGACATGGCAAGGGCAAACGACCCGATCGTCAAAGACATCCAGGAGAGAAGCGAAGGTACGGTGATCGTACTGGCCGGCGAGATCGATTACAACCATTCGCACACCTTGCTGGAGTCCTTGAATGCCGTTGTCGAGCGCCGTCCGGCGAAGCTGGTGATCGACTTGGGCAACGTCCAACACATGGACAGCAGCGGGCTGGGGACGTTGGTGAAAATCTTTCAGCAGGTGAACGCATACAAGGGGAAGATGGCCTTGGCGGCAATGAACAAGCGCGTGCGGAATGCGTTTGAGATCACGCGATTGGACCAGTTCTTCATTATTTGCTCGACGGTTGACGAGGCTCTGAAGGCATGAGTTCGACCCCCGAAACGACCGAACCGACGATGGCGGGCCCGATCCGTCAGTGGATTGAGGGCATCGGCGAAGGCGTTATCAGGATGGGAAAGGGCGTTCGTCGGGGCATCTGTTTTTTCGGCGGCATGACGTATCTGCTGACCGACGCGATGCGGTGGACGTTGAAGGGGCTCTTCGTTCCGAAGGTCAAGCTCGGCCGCACGGCGCTGGCGACCCAGATGATTCGCGTCGGGGTGCGGGCGATTCCGATCGTGTGCCTGGTCCAGGTTTTCATCGGGGTCATCCTGGCACTTCAGATGGCGCCGATTCTTGATCAGTACGGCCAGGTTGACCTGGTCGCAACCATCGTGGGTGTGGCGGTTTTTCGTGAGCTGGGTCCGCTGATTTCGGCGATCGTCTTGAGCGGGTTCGCGGGGGCCTCCATCGCGGCCGAGATCGCCTCGATGGTTGAATCGGAGGAGATCAAGGCGTTGCGAGCGCATGCCCTAAACCCGATCCATTTCCTTGTCGTGCCCAGATACCTTGCGACCGTGCTGATGCTGACGGGCCTCGCCGTGATTGCCGACGTGATGGGGGTGGGCGGCGGCATGTTCACCAGCGTCGTCGTCCTGGGCGTGGATCCGACCGCTTACCTTCAGCTCACCCAGGATTCGTTGACGAACAAGGACTTCCTGACCGGCCTGGTCAAAGCGGCCGTCTTCGGACTGCTGATTTCCATGCTCGCCTGCCACGAAGGATTCAGTGTTCACGGTGGGGCCGAGGGCGTGGGTCGCGCGACAACACAGACCGTAGTCAAGAGCATTGTGGCGTTGATCGGCACGGACTGCATCTTCACGGCCGTGTTCTACCTATTCGAGATTTAGGGGCTCTCGTCGATGAACCCAACGACGGACCAGGCTGGCGGCAAACCGGACGTCGTGATCTCCATCCGGAATCTCGTCAAGCGTTTTGCCGGCTCCGACGGTCGAACGGTCACCGTTCTGAGCGGGGTTACGCTCGACATTTACCGCGGGGAGACCATCGTCATCATGGGCGGCAGCGGATGCGGCAAGAGCACGCTCCTCAATTGCCTGATCGGCGAGCTCATGCCCGAGGAGGGTCAGATACTCTACCGGACCCGGAACATGGCCGTCGCGGCCGATATCGTTCACATGCAGGAACACGAGTTGAACGACGTCCGTAAGCGATTCGGCATTCTCTTTCAGAGCGGCGCGCTGTTCAATTCGATGACGGTCGGTGAAAACGTCGCTTTGCCGCTTCAGGAACACAGCTATGTCGACCCCTCGGTGATCGATATCGTGGTGACGCTGAAGCTTCAGCAAGTTCGAATGTTGGAGCACCGCGACAAGCTCCCCTCCCAGCTCTCGGGAGGCCAGAAGAAACGGGCGGGGTTGGCCCGAGCAACGGCGCTCGATCCGGAGATTCTCTTCTACGACGAGCCCAGCGCCGGACTCGATCCGGTGACTTCGGCCGCGATCGACGAACTGATCATCGATCTCTCCAAGAAACTGCATGTGACCAGTGTGGTTGTGACGCACGAGATGGATTCGGCCTTTCGTATTGCCGACCGCATGGTCATGCTCGACAAGGGGCGCGTGCTCAAGATCGGTCCTCGAAGCGAATTTGAGGCCCTGCGAAATGCGGATCCGGCGTCACTGACCCGCGACGACGACCGGCTCATGAACCAGTTCCTCAACGGTTTCAGCGAGGGTCCGTTAACCGACGAGGTTGGGATGAGCGAATTTGAGAAACTCATCGTTCAAGGGTAGGAACGTCATGGCGAATCGCCGCAACAACTTCACGGTCGGCCTCACGGTAATCATCATCTTGGCCATCTTCATCGGCGTGCTTCTCTTCATCGGAGCGCGCGAACCGTGGGGCGAGGCGACCCGTCCCGTGACGGTTCGCTTTGCCCACACGCTTACACTGCCTCCGCTCAAAGAGGGCGGGCCGGTCCTGTTTGCCGGCCAGCCCGTCGGCAGCATCCGGTCGATGTGGCTCGACACGGGCGACTATCGAGCCCCCAAGACCGGCACGACGTACAAGACGACGTTCCTCTACATCCGCTGTGACGTGCAGAAACGTGTCGCTCTCCATCAGGATTGCCGGATCATGCCGGACGGGCCGATTCTCGGCGGCGCGGGCATGCTGCGGATCGACGATCAGGGAACCAGCGACAAGTTGCTCGGTCCGAACCAGGTCGTCGAGGGTCTGGGAATGGGCGGCTTTGCGGCCGTTACCGACCAGCTCAGCGACATTGGGACGTCGCTCGCCCAGGAACTGGACCCCAAGAACCCCGGCAGCATCATGGCGATGATCAAGAGCCAGCTCAACGCCGGCAACACCGAAGGCATGGTGGCCAAGCTGGTCAAGTCCTTGGGAGATTTGAACGCCATCACGGCCGGCATCCGCGACCAGTTGGATCCGAAACAAGAAAAGGTCCTGATGGGGAAGCTGCATCTGACGCTCGACAACATCAACGCCATCACCGGCGAATTGCGGAATCAGATGGACCCCAAGAGCCGCGCAACAGCCATGGGCAAGCTCGATCTTGCCCTGGACTCGCTCAACGAGTCGTTGTCCTCCGTTAATGGGATGCTCAAAGAGAATCGCCCGACCATCCGAACCACGCTCGACAATGTGAAGGCCACCAGCGAAACGATCAACACGGGCATTAGCAAGACGGTCGCCAAGGAACTGGATGCAACCAACCCAGAGAGTCTGATGGCGAAGATCCATTCGTCCGTCGCTGGTCTCGGTCAATCGCTGGCGGATCTGAATCGGATCACCGCCGCGGCCAACGAGGTGGTCGTCCTCAACAAGGACAACCTTAACAGTCTCCTGGCGAACTTCAGGGAAACCAGCGACCACCTGAAATCGGCCGCCAAGGATCTGAGGCGGAATCCGTGGCGACTGCTCTACCGGCCGACGTTGGAGGAAACGCGGGAACTGAACATCTTCGACGCGGCCCGATCCTTCTCCGAAGCGGCCACCCGCCTCGACGCCGCCACGGGTAAGCTCAAGGCCTTGCTCGATGCGAAGAGCGGGCAGATCGATCCCGACGACCCTCAACTGAAGACGATTCGGACGGAGTTGCAGGGCACCTTCGACAGGTTCACCGAGGCCGAGGCGGCGCTGTGGAAGAGCTTGAACGTGCGACAGTAGACATGGCGGTTAACAACGACTCGATCATGTACGACGTGCTCATCGTCGGGGCGGGCCCGGCCGGTGCGACGGCAGCCGCGATCTGTGCGGAAAAGGGGCTGTCCGTCTGCCTGATGGACCGGCGGACGTTTTCCGAGACGTCTCACATCCGCGTGTGGGCCAATGCGGCCATTCGGCCGCTGATCGAGGCATGCGGTCTCGACGCATCACGCATCTTGGGACCGCCCATCCGTACGTTGACGTTCTGTTCGGCGGATTTGTCGCGGAGGATGACCTCCCAATTGGCCAGGCCTCTGGTGCATGTGATCGAACGATCGCGTCTGGAAGGCGAACTCGTCCGCGCCGCTGTCTCGGCGGGTGTCACACTGCGAACGGGCCAGGCGGTCACCGGCGTCGAGATTCTGGAAGAGCAGGTGAACGTGTCGCTGGCCGACGGGTCTTCGGCCCGCGGGCGGTTCCTCATCGGCGCGGACGGCGCGAAATCGCTTGTCGGCCGACAGATCGGATTACTTGGAACAGCGGAACCCCCCTGTTGGTGCGCTCAATGGGACGTTCACCTTGGGGGCGGCACGAAGCGAAAGACGGCTGAAGATGCGCCGGCCATGATCGTTGTGCTGGGACTGATTCAGACTCAGGGAATCGGGTATATTCTGTCCCAAGCCGACCATCTTCTTGTGGGAGTTGCCGGTCCGTCGAATCCGCAGGAAATCGCGGAGCACTTCGACGTGTTCGTGACGGACGCGGGCGAAGCCGGTCTGTTGCCCGAGGACATTCGGCCTGCCCAGCCAGCCGTTTGGCCCACGCCGGCCGGTCAGGCCATTGAGATGGACGCCCATGTGGGCAAGAGGTCATTGCTCGTCGGTGAAGCCGGAGGGTTTGTGGCGGCGATCAGCTACGAAGGGATCTATCCCGCCATGTGGTCCGCATCGATCGCCGCCGGTGTGATCGCCGATGCGGATAGCGCCGACAGTCCGCAGGATGTCCTCGGCGAGTTTGAAAGCCGATGGCGTGTCGCGATGGCCGACTACATTCGCATGCCCAATACCGACGCGCAGTTTCTGCTTCCGCTGATCTTCACCAACCAACAAATCGCGGACCGGATGGCCGCCTCGTTCCTGTCGGGCGGCAATATCTGACCGGACCGCCCGTCCTTCGACTCACCGAACTCGTTGTCGTGCTAAGTCTTCGGCATTGAAGCGGCCGGAACGGTTCGCCGCTCGGCGGTTGCGTTCGACTGCGGTGCGTGCACCGGCAGGATCACCGTGAAGGTCGAGCCGACGCCCACGGTGCTGTCCGCCTTGATCGAGCCGCCGAGAATCGTGGCGAGGTCGCGACTGATGGCCAGCCCCAGTCCCGTCCCGCTGTGTTCGCGCGTTTTCGACTGGTCGATCTGTCGGAACTTTTCGAAGATGGTTTCCAAGTATTCGGGCGGAATGCCCGGACCGGTGTCGATCACCGCAAGTTGAACGTTTTCGGTTCCGACCGGCCTCGCGGACAGCGTGATCAGCCCTCCCTCCGGCGTGAACTTGATCGCGTTGCTCAGCAGGTTGTAAAGGATCTGCTTGACCTTTCCGACGTCCGAGGTCATCGGCGGCAGGTTCGGGGCGAGATCCAATCGGAGCTCGAGTCTGCTCTTGTCCGCAAGAGGTCGCACGAAGTCCGCCAGATCGCCGCACACCGTCGCCAGGTCGAATCGTTCGAGTCGAACCTCCATTCTCCCGGCCTCGATCTTGGCGACGTCCAAGAGGTCGTTGATGATGTCCAGCAGCATTCGCCCGCTGGTCAGAATGTTCTGGGCGTAGCGGGAGAGCCGACCGTCCTGTCCTTCGTGGGCTTCCTTAAGCAGTTCGGCGAAGCCGATGATGGACGTCATCGGCGTGCGGAGTTCGTGACTGACGTTGGCCAGGAACTCGCTCTTCAGGCGGTTGGCCTCGTAGAGGCCGATGTTGGCCTGGGCCAATTCGTCCAGTTTGATATCCAGAGAACGATTCGCCCCGCGAAGAGCGTCTTGGGTGGACTGCAAATGCGAAAGCATGTCGTTGAATGCCCTCGCGAGGTCCTCGAACTCGTCTCCCGTGGCCGCCTTACTTCGAACGCTCAGGTCGCCCGCGGCGACCTGTTCGCTAACTCGCCGCAGTTCGCGAACCGGAGAAAGGATGAGCATCTGGGTGATCAGGTAGAAGACCAATAGGGCCAGCAAGCCCGCGAGGCCGCCGGCTGCAATCATCACGGCGCGATTGAGCCAGAGTTCGGCCGTCGTGCCCGGCGGCCAGTACCACGCCGTCACGATTCCGACGAGCTTGCGATCCTCGTCTCGACGGATTGCCAGCGCGGCGCGGTAGAGGGTGGTTCCGTTCGGTTCGCGGCCCCAGTCGAAGGCCTCGTCTATGTCCGTGCGCTCTCGCATCAACTTGATAGACCGCTTCAGAAAGGTGCTGATGTCTTGCGGAACCTCCCGGCTGAGGGGATCCAGTCGGACGAGCCTGGGGATGGGGTCGGCGGGCAACTCGTGAGCCTGGGCGTAGGCAGGCCACCACTTGTTCAGATCCTCCTGCTTGGCCGACCAATCGCCGCCGGGCAAGTCGCTCCGTGCCCGGGCCGCCAGGGCCATCTCGCGAATCGTCCGGACATTCAGTTCGTGAACCAGGCTCTCCATCCGATACGCGGGGACGAAGAGGGCAGCGGCGATGATCATCAACACCGCCAAGCCGAAGAGCATTCGGCACTTGGTCGCCAAGGAAACCTTGAATCGTCCCTTCTTGGGCATCTCGAATGGTCCTTGACATCGTATGATAACACGAATCCCCCACCGGTGTCGCCGGATTGACAAGCCGGGAATATCCGTCTGTAATTCCGTCGGAAGACGCCGACGTTCAGGGCTCGAATCATGGATCGTCTCAACATCTGCATTGTCGTCGGAGAAGACTGGCTGGATCGGTTTGAACCGGTCGTTCGGCATCTGTGTGTCGGCATGATCGACGAGGCGATTGCGACGACGATCGTCGGTCCTGAGTCGCCCGCATTGAACGCCCTCGCCATGGGGCCCGTCCGCGTGTGCACCTACCGCAAGCTCAGCGGTTGGGGCGGAAAGAGCGAGGTGTCGCGGCTCACCGAGGCCGTCGCGGAACAAGGACCTCACCTGGTCCACGCGATGTCCACGGACATCTCTTGGCTGGGTGCACATCTCGCCCATTCACAGGACGTTCCCCTCGTGGTCAGTGTCACCGGTCGGGGCGAGGTGACACCGGAGACCGAACCGATCCTGAAGACGGCTTCCAAGCTGATTGCCGTCAGTGATCCGGTTCGCACGGACGTGCTGCAACGTCTTCAGAGGAGCGCCCACGAAGTCATCCGGATTCGCTGGGGCCTTCTCGCCGGTCAGGAACCGGCATGTTTCTCCGTTCACGAAAAGAGCCCGACGCTCATCACGGTCTCGCCTCTGACCCGCGATTCCGGTGTGGACCATCTCATTGAAGCGATGGCCAGGCTCTCGGCTGCCTCGCAACCGCTCATGCTGTTCATTCTGGGCACCGGGCCCGCCGAGGGCTCGCTCCGCCAGCGGGCGAATGCCCTGGGCCTCAACGAGCAGATCACGTTCGCCGGCAACGTCCGCGAATGGCCGACCATTCTTGCCGGAGCGGACATCTTCGTCTTGCCGGCGCGGCAACAGATCTTGCGGATCCACCCCATTGCCGCCATGGCCGCCGGCTTGGTCGTTCTTTCGGTTCGCGGCGGCGCCCACGATTGCCTGATCGACTCTCAGACCGCTCGGCTGTACGAACCGCCCGGGGCCGAGATGCTTGCCGCCGTTCTGGCGGAACTCCTGGGCAATCCGGATCAATCGAGAAGGCTTGCGGCCAGTGCGCAGGAATATATCCGCCAGCACCACCGCGTCAGCGCCATGGTGAGCGAAACGGTTCAGATCTACCGACAGTTGACGTTGAACCAGAAGACCATCCCGATGCCGACACCCAGCGAGCGGAGGGATGAGGACACCACCTCCCCACCCTAGTTCGGCGATTGGGCCGCACACACTCGAACCAGTCGATGCGAGGAATCGCACTGAATGAGCCATCGGGCCCGCCGGCGGCCGCTCATCGCGATCTGCGCATTCGGGAGGTCGTTTTCGGCGTACTTGTCGGCGGCCTCCTGGGGCCGCATTCCCCCCGCGATGTGCCGAGCGAGGATTCCCTCACGGCACGCAGCCGGATCGACATCAAGCCAGATCGGCAGGTCGAGAGTCGCGTAAACATCGGCCCAAGGCCCTTCGTCCAAGAGCAGGTAGTTGCCCTCAACAAGGACGATCCCGGCCTCGGACGGCACGAGCCCCGCATCGGCTATCGGCTCGTGGCGGGTTCGATCATACACAGGAATGCGCACCTCATGGTCCGCGTTGCGAATTGCACGAAGGGCTTCGGCCAAACGAACGGCGTCAAACGAGGGCGGAGATCCCTTTCGGCGTCGAAGTGGCAGAGTCGAACCATCGGGCGCAACGTAGAATCTGCGGTCCAACTCCGCGTTGGTCAGGTGCCAACCGTCCATGCCCACGACGGCGATGGGAGGTTCGAGCAACGCTTCGCGCCACAATTCGGCCAAGACGGCTGTCGTGGTGGACTTGCCGCTGCCGGGTATGCCCGCCAAGCCGACGATGATCCGTCGACCTGCCTCTCGATTCGCCCGACGAAGCAGCCGCATCAGGGCCCCATAGCCGTGTACCAGTTCCGCCGGTGAGATGGACACCGTTTCGCGGAATCCGGCGACAGGCACGCAGACGGTGAAGGCTGACGTGATGCCCGAATCAACGATCTTCATGTCGGCCGCCGCGTCGACTTGACTTCGTATCCATTCGCGAAGCTGTCTCGAGAGGCGGAATTGACTCATGGGATTCGCCACGGCACGGAACCAACACCTGTGGGCAGCAACCGGCCGACCTGCCCGTCAAAAAGCCCCCGGTTCTCGATAGGCCACGTCGGGCAACCGTTTCGACGTTGCCAGGCCGATGGCACGGTATTCCGATCCGTCCTCGCGTTTCCCACAAGGGGTGTAGAAGTGATAGAACACCCCCTCGTGGAGAATGACGCAGGGTTTGTGACAGTGAACCTCGTCGTAGCTGCCCGGTGGACCGACATCGAGAATCGGATTCAGCGGACTCTTTGTCCACTTCAGGAGGTCGTCGCTGGTGGCCACGCACTCGCGGGCGTGCTGCCCGTCGAAGCCGAAGTAGAACATGTGCCATTTGTCTTCGAGTCGCATGATCCATGGGTCGGCGATGATGACGTGGTCGCGATCGCGCTGTGGGTCCCCCTTGCGGAGGATGGGATTGCCTTCGTATTCATCCCACGTGATCAGATCGTTGGACCAAGCCAGGCCAATCTGTTCGCAATTGTCTTTCGAGCCGTGGGCGTTGTAGAACATCCAATACCGCCCGTCGTGTTTCATGATGAACGCCTGATAGACAACGTCGTCGTTCCAATCGCCCTTGGTCCCAACGCGGTGGACGGGGTTGTTCGGTGACTTGTGCCAGGTTTGCATGTCATCGGTCCACGCCAGTCCGTGCTGGCCGGGACCGGACTCGTAGCCGGCCTTGGGAAACCCGCAGTACATTGTATAGGCTCGCTTTCCCTCGACCCATGTAAACGGTCCGCTGAGCCCACCGGCGTCGAACTCGCCGGGCCGGCCCTGCCGTAGGATCTGCCGCCGATGGTCCCAGTGCACCAGATCGTTGCTCTCGCAGAGCCCGATCGATTCGTGAATGATGCCGTCACGCTTGGCGATGGCCGTATAGGCCATATACCACCGGTCACCCCAACGGAACACCTTGGGGCACTCGACGGCATGTCCGTCGAAATCCTCGGGGCGACCGGTGGGCCTGAGGACCAGGTCGGCCAGCTTGTAGCGGTGCAAGTGGGACGGTAGGTCTTTGCGCTTGGGCTGCGAAACGTCGCCTGTCGTGAACAGGGGGTCCGGATACAGCCACTTCCTGGGCAGCGCAAGGACCTTCAGGCGGTTCAGGCCGCCGACCTGTTTGTCGCCCGCGCAGTAGCTTAGGAGGGCCCGGTCGCCGACGAACGTGACGGATGTGTAGCAGTACCATCCGTTGGGATCGGGTTCAATGACGCGACTCGGCGACCACGTGCGTCCGTCGTCCTTCGAGATGGCCACGCATAGCGGCGTGCGTCGATCATTTTCGTAAACATGCCAACCGGAGTGGTCGTTAAAGACCATGAGCAGATCGCCCGTCCACGGGATCCGCTCGACGGTAGCCGGCGAACAGGGTGAGAAGATATTTGTGGGTTGGGGCGTGGTCCAGGTCTCGCCGCGATCGGATGAAAAGCATTCGTATTGCCGCCCGGCATTCGTGCGCATGTACATCCACAACCGCCCGTCGCGGAGCTCCGTTACGCCGGGCTCCTGCCAGGCCACGGTGCGTTTGGGCGGCGGTTCGACGACCGTCTTATCGGCCCGCCAGGTGCGCCCGCCGTCATCGGACAGAAACGCGCGGGGGATACCGAGGGCGGACCACGTTTTGCGTGTCCCGTCGGTGCAGGTGTGGAGTGCCGCCGGTACGACCAGCCGGCCGTCCTTCATCTGAAGAATCCGAGCGTTGTTGACCACGTGATATCCGTCGGCCACGGTCACGCGCACGGGCGCGCTGAGCGTCGCCAGGTCATCGCTCGATCGCCGGACAAACAGATTGCAGTCGTTCCAGCCGTTTTTGCGAAGGTAGAACACCAGGATGTCGCCACCCTTCTCACGGATGGCGCTGACCGACATGGTGTTCTCGCGTCCCTCGTTGGGGACAAGGATTCGATCGGCGGTCCATGTCTTGCCGTTGTCACTTGAGGTTCGCAGGGCGATGTCGGCCTTGGCATTGTCCGCCCCCCCGCCGGTGAACCGGGTGTAGATCAATGCCAAGCCCCCATTCGCCAGCACGACCACGTCCCCTTCGCTGTTTCGCGGATTCTCCCTGGTCGGCTCGACGACCAGAAGGGTTTCCGGCAACGGATGGGGCCGGGCCGCGGCCGCCTCCCGTATGCCCGGCAAAGCAACCAGGCCGGCAACGACGAGAATTTGTAGCACGTCACCGATCATGCGGATCTCTCCATAACCCGAAAAAGCGTCCTCTCCACCTTCGAACTCGACGAACGTAGGGAACGGAGGGCAAGAGCCCGTTTTCCGTCTCTCCGCCCATGTGATGCCGATTGGACACCATCCAAGAGGCGATTCTCCGGCGATGTCTAGCCTAGTCCAAGCTGGCGTGCAATGATATTTCGCTGCACGTCGCTGGTTCCGCTGAAGAGGACTCCCCCGACGGCGTCCCTGAGGAAGTGTTCGATCCCCTGCTCTTGGAGGTATCCCGATCCGCCATGGGTTCGGATCAAATCGATGCTCGACTGAATAAGCGCCTCGCTGATGTAGAGCTTGGCCATGGAGGATTCCAGCGGCGCTCGCGAGCCTTTCGCCTTCAGACACGCCACTCGATAGAGAAGGAGACGCGAGACGTCGAGCCGCACGGCCATTTCCGCTATTCGATGCGAAACGGCCTGAAACGAGCCGATCGGACGGCCGAAGGCCTTTCGTTGCTTGGCGTACTCCGTCGCGAGTTCCACTTGTCTTTGCATCGCCCCGACGATCGGTGCGAAGATCAAGGCGCGTTCCTTCTCCATGGCGGCCTGGAAGAGCAGTGCCCCGGCGCCCGGCTTGCCGATCGTGGCATCACGACCGAGCCTGCAGTTTTCGAAGACCACCTCTCCCAGCGCGGCGGTTCGTGTCCCGATCGTGGGCAGCACACGGGTGCGCACACCCGGCGTATCGGGCGGAACGAGAAGACAGATGAGCCGCTTTCGATCCGGCACGTCCAAACGACAGTAGACCAGGTGGAGGTCGGCCACCGGACCGTTGGTGACGTAGCTCTTCGTTCCGTTGATCACCCAGCCGTCGTCCGTTTCGGTGGCCGTTGTGGCAATCGCGTTGATGTCCGTCCCCGTCTGCCATTCCGTAACGTTGTGTGCGCCGATCCAGCGTCCGTCGCAAAGCGGGGGAAGGAATTGGGTCTTCTGCCGCTCATCGCCGAATGTCACGATGGGTTCGATCACCCCCCACAGGTGAGCCCCCACCGAAAGGCCCAACCCCAGGTCCGGACATCCGTATCCGATGCCTTCGAGCGAGAGAACCAACTCCTCGAGCGGGCGGCCTTTCCCACCATACGCACGGGGAACCGCGAGCTTAAACAAGCCGTAGTCCGCCAGTTTGGTCCAGAGCGATCGATCGAACGTCCGCGCCTCGTCGCGACGGGCAAAGCCGGGCCAGAGTTCTCGTTCGGCGAACGCGGCCGCCTCGTGTCGGATGGATCGTTGTTCATCCGTCCAGTCAAAATCCATGGTGCTCACCGAAACCGACCCCGGAATTGCTCCGCGGGATACTTGGCGGCGTTCTTGACCATCTTCCGCTGCATGGCCGACGACAGATCGATGTCCAGCGCGTTGCAGAGCGAAAGGAGAAAAGCAGCGACGTCGGCGAGTTCCTCCGCTATGTGCTCCTTTTCCTTCGTGCCGATGTCTTCAAGCTGATCGCTTCGGAGCCATTGGAAGTGTTCCATCAGCTCGGCCGCCTCGATCGCGATCGCCATCGACAGATTCTTGGGATCGTGGAACTGCTGCCAGTCTCGGGCCGCGACGAAATCGGCGACCACCTGTCTGAGCCGGGCAACCGTCGTCTGCTCGTCGGATGTCATCACGGATCCCCTGAACCTGATTCGACGGCCGACGCATGATACCCCGTGCGGGCCGGACGTTCCATAGTTAGGGTGGGTTCCGCGACACCCCATCTTGAATCGCCTTCCGGAACGGAACGTAGGTCACACGAGAAGGCGAATGGGCGAGAGGCGCACGGAACGGCGGCCAAGAACGGACCGTAGACGCTCCGTGCGGAGTCCGCGAACCGATCTTCCGCTGAAGCCGCGACCGGCTCCGATCGCTCACAGTTGATTCAGGAGTTGCTTCAGATAGCCGGCGACAACCGGCCCGGGCAGATCGCCGAATTCGCGGGTCGGAAGCGGCTCGGCCATGATCGACTCGATCGCCGCCGCCACCGGTTTCCGTTTGCCCACCAGTGCGGCCACAATGCTGTCGCAATCGGCGAGGCGGCCGGTGCTCATCCCTCGGACATATCGGGCCAAGAGTTCCCGCAGCGGATCGCGTCCGGACGGACCGGCGGCTTCCTCACCCTCCTGCGACGCGGAGGGTTCTTCTTCGGCCTGGGCGGTTCCGTCAAGGACGTGCGCCTCGATTTCGCGATCATGTTCCCGCTGACGTCTGGCCCGGCGTTCCTCGTTTTCATCGATCGGGGCCAGCGGAATCTCCTCGGGTTCCGGCCCCAATGCCGGCACATAGACCTTCTGGCTGCACCGAGGGCAGTTGCCCCACTTGCCGGCCGCCTCTTCGGGAGCCCGGATCTTCGCGCCACAGTGGTTGCAGTGAAATTCCATGATCTGCTCCGTAGGAAAAGACGAGGCCTGCTATGCCCGCCTCGCCGCCTTCTCAATATCCGCATCATCCGCATCACGTCGGTGTGAGCGGAACAGTAAGCGCATCGGGACTTCGGGAAACGGCAACAGTTGCCTCATTCGGTTCAGCAGAAACCGTTGGTAGTCCTGTCGAATGATGGTCGGATCGTTCACGAACAGCACCAGGGTGGGCGGACGAACGTCCACCTGCGTCGCGTAGTAGATCTTGGGGAATCTGACGCCTCGCTTGGGGGTGGGAACGCGCTCCCGAAGAGCCGCTCGGAGTGCTTCATTCAATCGGCCGGTGCCCACGCGTGTGGAGGCCTGCTTGAACAGCGATTGAGCCACATCGATCGTCGCCTGGACATTCCGATCGGCCGTCGCCGTGGTGAACGTGACGGGGGCGTAGCTGAGTTCGGGCAGGACCTTCTCGAGGTATTCGCCGTAGTCGTCGCTGCCCGCGCGTCCACGAACCAGGTCCCACTTATTGACGACCAGGACAACCGGCTTGTCGTTCTCGGCGATGTAGCTTCCGAGCTTCTTCTCCACCTGGCCAACCGGCCGGGTGGCATCGATGAGAAACAACACGACGTCCGCCCGACGGACGGATCGCTGCGCGCGGACGAAGCTGTAGAACTCGATGTCGTTGGCAAGCTTGCTTTTCTTTCGAATGCCGGCCGTGTCGATCGCGATGAAGGTTCGGCCGTCTCTTTCGAATCGGACGTCGACGGAATCGCGCGTCGTTCCCGGAATCTCGCTGACAATCACCCGTTCCTGTCCCGCCAGGGCGTTGACGAACGTGCTCTTTCCGACGTTTCGAACGCCCACCAGAGCGATCTTCATGACGGTCTCGCCGGGTTGATCGCCGGCGACGCCGCCAAGCTTGTCGGCGATGAGGTCAAGCAGCTCCTTGCGGCCGCGTCCGTGTTTGGCCGAAACGCAGTGCGGTTCGCCGAATCCCAGAGAGAAGAAGTCTCCGGTTTGCGTATCGTTTTTCGGCGTGTCGGCCTTGTTCGCCACCAGCACGACGTCGCGCTCGAACCTTCTCAGCAATCGCGCCACTTCACGGTCGAGGGCCGTCACGCCTTCGCGAACATCCACCACGAAGAGCACCAGACCGGCGGCGTCGATCGCGTAGAGGATCTGCTGTTCGATGTGCGCGGTCAGTCGATCGGCGTCTTCGACACCGTATCCGCCGGTATCGATCAATTCGAAGTACACGTCGTCAACCTGGCACACGGCACCGACACGATCGCGCGTGACGCCGGGCGTCGGGTCGACGATGGAGATCATCCGACCGCTCAGTGAATTGAGCAGAGAGCTTTTGCCGACATTCGGCCGACCGACGATAGCCACAACGGGTAGCGCCATGACGATTGTATTGTAACAGGTTCGCTCGCGGAGTTCCCTGTTCTTTCGACCGCGACGACCCTCTCATCGGCGGCAGGTCTGCACCAGGTGCGAAAGCAGTTCAATCTTCGCCCGCCAGGTTTCCGCTTGGACGGCCGCCTGCCGCCTGGCCGCTTGCTCCGGACCGCGAGCAGCCACGGCTCGCTCACAGGCCGCTACGAAGGCCTCCGCCCCCTGCGCAATCTCGACGAGCGGCCGGTAGGCCTCCACCTCCGGCAGCGGAGTCGACACCACGGGCAAGCCCGCCGCCAAGTATTCCCGCAACTTGATCGGGTTCACGTTGAGCGTCAGCTCGTTGAGGCGAAAGGGAATCAGGCCGGCGTCAAAAGCCCTGCAATACGCCGGCAACACCGAGTAGGGTCTTTGACCCAGAAAGTGCAGATTCGGGACTCCGGCGTAGGCGGAGGTATCAACCGCGGACGTGCCGATCAGAACGATGGACCAGTCCGGCCGGCGACGAGCGACCTCGGCCAGCAGATCCAAATCAACCCAATCTTGGATCAGGCCGAAGAACCCCAGAATGGGGTGTGGGAGCTTGGCCACGTCGCCCGGCACCCGGGTCTCGTGATCGCCGGCGCGGGCAAAATGCTCATAATCCACCCCGTGCGTCACAAGATGCGTATGGGGATGGAGGGGCTCTTTGGACGACTGAAGTCGACGGGAAGTCGTGATGACCAGGTCGGCTCGGTCAATCAGCTCTTTCTCCAGTCGTCGTATCAACTCGGCGTCATATCCCTGAAAAGCGCTGAATTCGTCGACGCAGTAGTATACGACGCGCTCTTCGCCGAAATGACCGACCAGATATGAGACGTCCGGGGCGAAGCTCCAGAGCTGAATCGGTCGAGGCGGCAATCCGCGGAGCACCTTGCGAATCTGGCGAACGAGAATCCGGCGATTCAGATGACGCGCCGCAGCGGAACCGGGCAAGGGCAGGACGATCGGTGTCAGAACGGTCATCGACGGCGACACCGCCTGAGGACCGACGAAGATTTGGCGGAGCCTCCCGCCGATTGCCTTCAGGTCCGCGGCCGACGCCCTGACGCGCCGTGAGCCGTGATAGTTGACCCAGATGACATGGTTCTGCTCGGCCAGCCGCTTCATGACCTGATGCTTGCTGGTGGGGTCGAAGAACCAGTTGCTCGCGATACAAATGATGTTGCGCCCGCTGATCATGACGAATCTCACCGGAATTGTGCATGGCTTGAACGAATCGGGCAAGCACGGAACAATGGAAAACGGCGTCCGGTATCCGATGCGGAGGAACGAGATGCGAGAGCCCCGATCATTTGGGCGGGCGGCATCCGGAACGATTCTCTTCACATCCATGGTCTCGGCGGCACTGTTCGCGGGTGATCGGCGGGCCCATGCCGAACCGGCGGCCATACGGCCCATGACGTTTCGCGTCGAATTCCGCTGGGCACTCAAGAACCGGCTGGACCGCCCATTGGAGAATGTGCGCGTCTACATCCCCGTCCCTGAGTCCTGCGCGTACCAGGAGATCGAGCGACTCGAGTGGGTGATGCCCGACAAAGCGGTGGCTCGGAAGCAAGTGAAGGATCGGTTTGGTCAGACAATAGCGGAATTCATGGTGGCCGGTCTGGCCCCGCAGGCATTGGTCGAGGTGGGCTTCACCTGCCGGTTCAAGCTCAAATCCGGCGGAAAGATCTCACTCGACTCCCGTCGTGCGGGCACGCTCGCCGACATCCCCAAGGAAATACGGACGTTGTACACGTCCGACCTCAAAGGCGTCTACGACCTCGAGTCGTCCGAAATCCGAACTGCGTCTGCCAACGTGACAAAACCGCATCGGAGTCTGGTGGATCAAGTCCTAGCCATTCATGATTCGGTCGGCACTATGCAATACAAGCGAGACACCAGTTGGGATTCGGCCGCCGTGGTCCTGGCCCGCAAGACGGGGAGTTGCTCCGAGTTCAGCTATCTGTTCTGTGCCCTGTGCCGGGCGGCGGGAATCCCGACGCGTTTCGTCGGCGGCACGACCTGCCGGCTGAGCAAGAGCACGACAGGGCCCTTCACGGACGACGTCTATCATCGCTGGGTGGAAGTCTACATCCCGCCGTACGGCTGGGTGCCGTTCGACGCAACGCGCGATCGCGGCAGACCGGCCAAACGGACCCACGTCGGCGCGCATCCCTATCCGGCGTTGATACTCTCACGCGGGGGAGGCGGCAGTGAGTATCTGAGGAATCAATACATCGGGTGGAGTAGCCACGGTCCCCTGATGCAACAGTCGCGCCGGTTCATCTGGACCATCGAGAGGTAGTTTTTGTCCCGCCGCCGCAAACCCCGACGGGTGATGTCACGGATTCGTCCAACCCTGCATGATAGCTACCTTAAGGGTGGTGACGATAAGCGTCCTCTCAAGGGCGTTAGTACCGTCATGACCACCGCCAGCGCGACCTGCAAGACGAGCGCGGCGGTCGTGTTGAGCGATGCGTTGTTAAGGATCGCCAAGAGCGTACCGATCGGACTGAATACCATGATCGTGCCCGGCCACTCTTGCAGCCCCGACAAGGCGTACCGGAGCAATTCACCGAACAACGGTCCCAGCCATGTCAGGCAGATCCAGACGACCATGTAGGGAGCGGGCTTCGTCGCTCGGCGATATAGGAACCGCAGCAGATGGGCCCAGACCAGTAGTTGCGACGTCACCAAAACGCCAACCGTGACGGCTCGCGCGACCGTCACCGGCCCCACGGACATCGTCGCCAGCGGGAGGCACAGGCACACCGCCGCGCAGGCGAGTGCAGCGAGCGAAACGGAAACGGGTTTTCGCCCCAGGCTCGGATCGTTCAGCCGCTTTTTTCGATGGTATTGTTCCTGCAACAGAGCGGTTCCCGAGAGCGGTATGAGCGAGAGAATCATCGCCATGAGCGTCGAGGCAACAGACTGCTCGACCGCCCCGATCGATGTCGAACCCCAGAAGGCGGGCGACAGCGAAGGCCAGTGGGCGACACCCAAGACGGAAAGCACCACCCAGCCCGCAATCAGCCCTAGGCCGATCCACGGACCAAAGGCAATCGCGTTGTCTCGCCGGTACTTCCGTGCGGCGGCAACATAGAAAAGGACTGCCGTCGCGGCCTGCGCGACCATGGACACGGGATAGACACTGTTCCACTGTCCGCCGGACCCCGGCAGGCCGAACATCGTTCCTCCGACGGCAGGACCGATCAGGAGAATCACCGCAGGTACGAATGCGAACGTGATCCCCCCGCTCAGTCCACCCACCACAACAAGGACGAGCGCGATTTCGAATCCGCGCTGGGTGATCATGGCATAATAGACGGCGCCCGTCCACAGCGAGACCGCGAACCAGATCAGGATACCGTTTGACAGGAGCCAGACGTGCAGGCGTTCGCCGGCTCCAAGCGTGACGACGGCCCCCAAGAGCACATTGACGCCGGCCAGGCATATCGGCTGAAATGCGCATCCGGCAATGTATCCGAAGACCGCGCGTGATTCCGAGATGGGTGCGAGTCGATGCGACTCGATCATTCGCGTCGTCAGATCCCTCCGAACCGATTTGGTGATGGTTGAACACACCAGGAGAATGAGAAAGGCCGCCTGGAGAGCAAGGATCACTTTCACCCAAACCGACAGGGACCATTGGGTGGACCGCGGATCGGCCCGAAGCGACATGGCGATGAGAATGCCGAGCGCAATGCCGTAGACGACGGCAACCCGAATCAGTCGGCCCATCCCCCCTCGAAGCTCGACCTGTACCCACGCGATCGGATTGTCCAAGACCGGCATGCTTGCCATCAGTCCACCTGGCGGATTCCCGTCCGCATGTAGGCCTCTTCCAAATCGGGCGTGTGCGCGACAAACGAGGCGACGGGCAAACCGAGACCGACCAGACGGGCTAACAACTCGGCCGCCTCGTCGTTGCGGCTCCCGTACTCCAGTATCACCCGATCGTCGTGAACCTGAACGCCCTTGACGCCGGGGATGCGACTCAGCGTCTCGCCCAGGCCGACAATGGGACGAGCGAGGACCATCGTGTAGCGACACCGCCGGCCGTCGGCCGAGCCGGCCACCTCGGCCACCGTCCCGAATCGAACCATAACCCCCTGCGCCATGATCGCGATGTGGGTGCAGTATTCGTTCAGATCGGCCAGTATGTGCGACGAAACGATGATCGCCTTGCCCTGCTCGCGCAGACTGCAGAGCAGACGACGAAATTGGACACGGCCCGCCGGATCGAGCCCGGCGGCCGGTTCGTCCAGGAGGATAATGGACGGATTCGGCAGCAGCGTTCGGGCGATTCCGATCCGCTGCCGCATCCCGCGAGAGAGCGCCTTAATCTTCTGATCGGCCTTTTCTTTCAGCCATGTCTTCTCGAGCCAGAAGTCGATTCGCGCATCGATCTCAGCCCCTTTGATGCCATACGCTCTGGCCACAAATCGAAGGAACTGCCGGGTGGTCAGCTCGTCGTAGACGGGCGGGGTATCCGGCGTGAAGCCGAGGTGGTATCTGACGTCGAGATCCGCCGACGTCGGCGGGTTTCCCATCAGACGGATCTTCCCCGATGTCAACGGTTGCAGCCCACCGATCGCCCGCAGCAGCGTGGTCTTTCCCGCGCCGTTGGGACCGATCAGCCCGAGAAGCTCTCCGCCCCTCAGTCCGAGGCAGACGTCGCGAACCGCGACGAGCGACCCGAACTCCACACGTACGCGATCGAGACTCACGAGTTCGGTCGGTGGCTCTGCGGAATGATTCATACGACATAGAGCCTAGGCCATCGGGGCTTGCTCGGCAAGGCGACAACTCCGGTGGAGGTTACCTTGACACACGGTTGTGGCCGTCGCGATAATCCACGCGACCGGTCGTCTCGGTCGTCCGCAATTAGGGCTGAGTGGAAACGTCGCCGGATGAATACAGAGACGCTGAAAGTCGACGTGAATAGCGGCTATCGACGTGCCATCGAGAAGGCCGTCGCCGTACTGAATGCCGGCGGCTTGGTGGTCTTTCCCACGGAGACCGTGTACGGCGTGGGGGCCAACGTCGCCAATCGGGAAGCCGTGAAGCGGCTCCGAGAGGTGAAGAACCGTTCGGACGATAAGCCTTTCACGGTGCATATCGGTCGGCCTGATGACTTGGCGAAGTACGTTCCTTCGCCCGGGGCGGTGGGGCGTCGGCTGGCCGGAAAGGGCTGGCCCGGTCCGTTGACGCTGATTTTCTCTGTGAATGCCCCGTCGCAGGCACCGGTTTTCAGGGACGCGCCGAGTATTCAGGAGAGGACGCTCTATCATGAAGGGACCATCGGCCTGCGTTGCCCGGACGACCGGGCGGCCTGCGATCTCCTGACCGGAGCGAACGCTCCCGTCGTGGCCGCGAGTGCCAATCCGGCGGGCGCTTCGCCGGCCATCACCGGTCGGCAGGCCCAGGAGTATCTGGAGGGCCAAGTGGACCTCGTGCTCGATGCCGGTCGAACCGCATATGCCAGGCCCTCGTCCATCGTTCGAGTCAACGAACAGGGGTACGAGATCCTCAGACAGGGTGTGCTTGACGATCGCATGATCGAACGCTTGGCGAAAACGAGCTTCCTGTTCGTGTGCAGCGGCAACACGTGTCGGAGCCCGATTGCCGAAGGCCTGTGCAAGAAGGTCCTGGCGGAGCGTCTGGGATGCCGCATGGAGGACTTGGCGGACCGCGGCTACGTCGTCGGGTCTGCCGGCACGCACGGCCTGGGCAGGAGTCCCGCAACGGCGGAGGCCATCCAGGCGTGCAGGGCCCGGGGCGTGGACATTTCGTCGCATCGGGCGCAGCCGCTAACCCCCGAACTCATCAACACGGCCGACTATGTGTTCGGTATGACCGTCCGCCACGTCGAATCGATACGAGATCTCTTGCCGTCGGCCAAGGCGTACGTTGCGCAGCTCGACCCGAATGGGGACGTGGAAGACCCCATCGGCGGGAGTGGTGAACTGTACATGGAACTGGCCGCACGAATAGAGGGACTCATTCGGCGCCATTTGGAGGGCATCGAGCTATGAAAATCGCGCTCGGCGCGGATCATCGTGGACGGCCCGTCATGGATCGGGTTCGAGCGACGCTAAGCAGTCAGGGTCACGAGATAATCGTCTTTGGCCCGCAAGAGGGAGAGGTATCGGACTATCCCGACGCCGGCTACCCCGCCGCCCGAACCGTCGCCGAGGGCAAGGCCGAACGGGCCATCCTCTTCTGCGGCAGCGGCGTCGGCATGTCGATCGTGGCCAACAAGGTCAAGGGTATACGAGCCGCGCTGTGCCATGACGAGTTGACCGCCGAGATGTCGCGCCGACACAACAATGCGAATGTCCTTTGCCTGGCGGCGGACTTACTCGGCGAGGCCCTCATCCAGCGAATCATCGATGCATGGCTGGTGACACCGTTTGAAGCCGGCCGCCACGAGCGCCGCGTGAGCAAGATTTCCGAGTACGAAGCGCGGGAGCAATGACCGCCGCAACGGCCGGGGTCGGCGCCGGCTGTCCGGCCCCCGATGCCGCCTGTGTCGTCTGTTCACTCCAGTTGGTAAGTAGCGTGTTGGATGCCCGTGCCCTCGCTGATGCGGGCATTTCTCCCATCATGTCCGATCTCGTACCGGCGTGGTTCGGAACGAGAGCAGGTATTCGCGCACTGAGGCTCGGATGTCTCGCCGGCTCGGCACGGGACGAGTCCTGGCGGGTGCTCGGAACACCAACCGGACGGACACAGTGGAACTCACCGGGAATTGGGGAGGCGACAGGGTGCTGTTCAGTCCGTCTCGCTCTGCTCGTCGGCCTGGGGCGGACTGCTGCTTTGCGTTCGCTCGGTCCAATCGGGGGGTAGTTCGGGCACGTCGGGGATTTCGGCGAAGCCCTCCTGGTCTTCTTCGTAATCCGCCGAAGCGGGGGGCAACTCGGAAAGCTCCTCTCCCTCGGTTGCCGGCTCTTCGGGCGCTTCGGCGTCCGGCGGGCCCGGCGGCGAGACGAGCGGCGTGAGATCCTCCTCGGGCTCCTCGATCGGCGTCGCGTCGATCAGATGGATGTAGATTGTCGAGAACGCTTGCTCCTGCTCCGCACGGATGCGGCGCTGTCGAACGAGCTCCAGAAGCGCCAGGAACAGACCGATGCATTCGCTCCGCGTGCGGGCCTCGAAGATGTCGGCGAAGACCATCGCCCCGCCTGCCCGCTGAATTCGGTCGAGGATGTCCATCGCATGAAGCGAGATCGGTGTGTCGTCATACGTCACCTCGTGGGCGACGAGCCGACCGGTCTTGGCCATCACATCCCGAAAGGCCTCGACGAGATCCCAGATGTGGAGGTTTTCCAGCTCGATGTGGCCGGGTTCGGCCTCCGGCACGTCGGCCGGCAGCCGTGAGAAACGCTGCGCGCGTTCTCTCGCCGCGGTGTGAAGCTGATCGGCGGCGTCCTTGAACTTCTTGTACTCCAGGAGCTGACGCACCAGTTCCAGCCGGGGATCAACAAACTCCTCGGGCGTTTCCGCCGGCGGGCGTGGCAGGAGCATCCGCGACTTGATTTCCATCAGCGTGGCCGCAAGGACCAGGAATTCGCCCACGCTGTTCGGATCGATCTGCCGCAACATCTCGACGTAGCCGACGTACTGGTCGGTGATGCGGGCGATGGGAATGTCATAGATGTCCACCTCCTCGCGGCGGATGAGGTAGAGCAACAGGTCGAGCGGACCGTTGTAGATGTCGAGTTGAACGCGATAGTCGTCGGCCATGAGCACTGCGTCGTTGCGTTGAAGTCAACCTACTGCCTACTTGCCGGTGACGGACACACGGCTCGTTTGGATGCCCGTTGCCTTGTGGACCTCGTCGAGCACGCCGACCGCCACCGCACGGGCCCGCCGGCCGCCGTCGGCCAGGACCTGTTCCACATGGTCGAGGTTCTTGCTCAACTCGTCGTACGTCCGACGGGCCGGCCCCAGCCGTTCGATGAACAACTCGAACAGCCGCTTTTTGGCCTCCCCGTATCCGGTTCCGCCACGGCGGTAGCGGTCTTCCCACTCCGCGCGTTCGGTTGGATTCGCAAAAAGCCGCAACAGAGCCATCACGTTGCACCGATCGGGGTTCTTCGGGTCCTCGACCGGTGTCGAGTCCGTCACGATCGACATGATCTTCTTTCGGATCTGCTTCTCCGGGATGAACAGCTCGATGGCGTTGTCGTAGCTCTTGGACATCTTGCGGCCGTCGATTCCGGGGACGACGGCCACCTCTTCGCGGATCAGTGGTTCCGGACGGACCAGGATGTCGCCGTAGGCCTGGTTGAACTTGCCCTGGATGTCCTGCGTGATCTCGACGTGCTGCTTCTGATCTTGGCCCACCGGGACCAGGTGACTCTTGTAGATCAGGATGTCGGCGGCCTGGAGGACGGGGTATGTGAACAGACCCGTATTGGGGGCGAGGCCTTGCGCCACCTTGTCCTTGTAAGCGTGGCATCGCTGGAGGAGCGCCATTGGCGTAACGCAGTTCAGGATCCAGGCGAGTTCCGCGACCTCGGGCACGTCGGACTGGCGGAAGAAGACGGTTCGCTTCGGATCCAGCCCGAGCGCCAGGTATCCCATCGCCACCTCGAGCGTGTACGCGACCATCAGCTTGGGATCGCTCAGGCTGGTCAGCGCATGGTAATTGGCGATGAAGTAGAAGCACTCGTGCTCGTTCTGCATTTCGATCTGGGGCTGCATGGCCCCGAAGTAGTTGCCCAGATGCAGTTTCCCCGATGGTTGAATACCCGACAGAACACGCATGACTTGATTGCGACCTCCCAGGAATCATATCGGGCAGGACCACGACGGCAGTCCGGCCACAAGCGTCCACACCACCAGAACCGGGTAGTGAATGATCCGGCTCAACGGGCTGAACCCCGGCACCAACATAGGCAGCATGACCAGGCCGAGGATAATGTACGTCCCGTAGGGAGCCATGTCATCCAGTGTCCGCCGACTCGGCGGGCTGAGAAAATACCGGGTCACGTGGAAGCCATCCAGAGGAAAAGCGGGAATCATATTGAAGATGGCCAGTCCGCAATTCACGATAAGGGCGCTGCCGAACATGACGAACAGGAGCGTTGCCCACTGATCGGAAATCAGGCCACTCATCATGCCCCCGCGGAACAACACCCGAAGCAACAGGCCGAAGAAGACGGCCTGGATGAGGTTGCTGACCGGGCCGGCCGCGGAAACGATCATTTCGTCGCGAAGGGGGTGGCGAAAGTTCATCGGATTGACCGGCACCGGCTTGGCCCAACCGATCGGGCCAAACATGATGCACAGCGTCCCGATCAGGTCGAGGTGTGCGAGGGGGTTGAGGGAGCAGCGTCCTTCACGCATGGCAGTCGGATCGCCCATTCGATAGGCCATATAGGCATGGGCAAACTCATGCAACGTCAGCGCAAGCAGGACGACCGGCATTCGAACCAGCAGATTCACAGGATCCAGGAAATCACGCACGAAATGACCTCGGCAGGACTCGTCGGCCGTCACCATGAGGAACGCGGGCAAAACTCATCCACGTAGCCTATCCGCACGTGCGAAAAATTCAAGTGCGCATCATTCCTTCGTTCGGCGGCGTTCGGGGTCGAACCACAGATAGATCGCGGGCAGGACGATGAGCGTCAGCAGCGTACTGCTGATGAGCCCACCGATGACGACGGTCGCCAGTGGTCGCTGGACTTCCGCACCCGTGCCCTGGGCGATCGCCATCGGGACGAACCCCAGCGAGGCCACTAGGGCCGTCATCAGAACGGGGCGCAATCGGGTCAGGCTGCCCTGGATGATCGCTTCCGTGGCGACCACTCCCCGGCAACGAAGCTGGTTGATGAAGCTGACCATGACCAGGCCATTCAACACGGCCACCCCGCTGAGGGCGATGAATCCCACGCCTGCCGAGATCGAGAATGGAATGTCGCGAATCCACAGCGAGAACACGCCGCCCGTCAGCGCAAGCGGCACGCCGGTGAATACGAGCAGAGCGTGTCGGATGGAGTTGAAGGTCGCGAAGAGCAGGATGAAGATCAGCCCGAGGGCCAGCGGGACAACGACGGCCAGACGTTTTCGCGCCGCGATGAGGTGTTCGAACTGTCCTCCCCAGCCGAGCCAGTAGCCCTCCGGCAAACGACCCAGTTTTCGTTCTATTCTCTGTTGGGCTTCCGCGACGAAACTCCCCAGGTCCCTCCCCCGAACATTGCACTGTACGACAGTCCTGCGTTTTCCGCCTTCGCGACGAATGACACGGGCCCCTTCGGTTATCCGGATCGTCGCCAAGCTGGAAAGCGGGATGTAGCCGGACATGGAACTGACTGCGTGTGCATCGGATAGAGGTCGTTCCGCATGCTCGCCCTCGGTCCTGGGCAGCGGAATCGCCAGCGACTCGACGGCCCGGATGTTGCGCAGGTTCTCCGGCAGCCGTACGACGAGATCGAACCGCCGATCGCCCTGGATGACCTGCCCGGCGCTGACGCCTCCCATGGCGATTTCCACGACGTCCTGTACGTCCTTGACGTTCAGGCCATAGCGGGCCACGGCCGCGCGATCGATTTCGATGGTCAGCATCGGCATGCCGGTTCCCTGTTCGACCTTGATGTCCTGTGCGCCGGGGACGTTTTGCAGTTCGCGTGCGATCTGATTCGCGTATCGGGACATCACATCCATTTCGTCGCCGTACACCTTGACGGCCAGATCGCTTCGGATGCCCGAAACGAGTTCATTCATGCGCAGCTCGATGGGCTGACTGAATTCGTAGTTCTGCCCCGGAAGCTGTTGGACGATCGCTTCCATCGCCTCGGCCAGTTCCTCCTGGGTCTTTGCTTTCTTCCACTGCTTGCGAGGGGTCAGCATGATGTATGTGTCCGAAACCTCCGGCCCACATACGTCGGTAACGACCTCGGACGTGCCGGTCCTGGCAAAAATGGAGGCAATCTCGTCCGGGAATGCCTTAAGCAGTTCCTGCTCCACGCGCTTCTGCATCTCGACGCTTGTGGTCAGGGCTATGCCGGGCATGCGCGTCGGCTGCAGCGCGATCGCTCCTTCGGTCAGTTGCGGGGCGAACTCGCTGCCCATGCGCGACGCCAGGAAAAGACTGCCCGCAACGGCCAGCGTTGCGCCCAATACCACCGCCCCCTTGTGGCGAAGGGCCCAGCCGAGGATCGGCTCGTAGGCGGCCTTCGCCCCGCGAATCAGGAAGATCTCCTTTTCCTTGATCTTTCCGCCCAGCAGCAGCGCCGCCAGGGCGGGAACGGCCGTAAACGTCAGGAGCAGTGCGGCGGCCAACGCCAGGATCACGACCATCGCCATCGGCGTGAACAGCTTGCCCTCCACGCCCGAGAGGGTCAGGATCGGAAGGTAGACAATCATGATAATGGTGACGCCGAAGATGGTCGGTCGCGCCACCTCACCGGCCGCCTGCCGGACGAGCTCAGATCGCTCGGACCGCGACAGCGCACGCCCGAGTTCGTGTTGGCGCTGTCCCAGGCGCCGCATGAAGTTTTCAACCATTACAACAGCGCCGTCGACGATAATCCCGAAGTCGACCGCACCGAGACTCATCAGGTTGCCGCTGATCTTGCTCTGCACCATCCCGGTGATCGCAAGCAGCATTGACAGGGGAATCGCCAGCGCGACAAGGATCGCCGCCCGCACGTGTCCCAGCGTCAGGAACAAGACCGCGATCACGAGGATCGCACCCTCGACGAGGTTGTTGCGCACCGTTCGAAGCGTGGCGTCGACCAGATACGTTCGATCGTAGAGCGTGGTGATCGTGACGTTTTCCGGGAGGTTCTTGTTCACCTCGGCGATCTTCGCATCCACACGACGCGATACGACGCGGCTGTTCTCACCGTAGAGCAGAATGGCCGTTCCCAGGACCGCCTCTTGCCCCTTGCTCGTCCCGGCGCCGGTGCGAAGCTCCCTTCCCAGCCCCACATCGGCCACGTCTTTCACGTAGAACGGGGTGCCGTCGTGAGTCCCCAGCTTGATGTTGCGAATGTCTTCGACGCCGCGGATCCGTCCCAGGGCGCGGATGGTGTACTGCTCGCCGCCGTGTTCGACATATCCGCCCCCGACGTTGGCATTGTTCGCCGCCAGCGCCTCGACCACGTCGCGGAAGCTCAGGCCGTAGGCAATCAGCTTCATGGGGTCCGGCGTGACGTGGTATTGTCTCTCATAGCCCCCGATGCTGTTCACCTCGGCCACTCCGGGAACCGAACGAAGCTGCGGCTTGACGATCCATTCCTGGATCGTGCGGAGGTCCATCGGCGTATAGGGGGTGCCGTCGGGCTTCGGACCGGTCGCGTCTACGCTCCAGAAGTAGATCTCGCCGAGTCCGGTCCAGATCGGTCCGAGAAACGGGGTGCCAACCCCTGACGGCAGGCTTTCCTTGGCCTCGGCAAGCCGCTCGCTGACGAGCTGTCGGGCACGATAGATATCGACGTCGTCCTTGAAGATCACCGTGACCTGCGAGACGCCGTAGAAGGACACCGATCGGATCTCGTCCACGCCGGGGATTCCCTGCATGGCCCATTCGATGGGACAGGTAATCTGCTTTTCGATTTCCTCCGGTGAAAGCCCGGTTACACCGGTGTTGATCTGGACCTGCTTGTTCGTGATGTCCGGCACGGCATCAATGGGCAGGCGTGCAAAGTTCCACACCCCCAGAGCGGCCATCGCGATCGTCAGAAGCAGGACGAGCAGCTTCTGCTGCATCACGAAACGAATCAGTCTTTCAAGCATCTCCTCGACTCCTCGGCGCCTGCCCGCGAACCCGCATGCGCCGCATCGAATCAGTGTTCATGCACGGCCCGACGCTTGCCGAGTTCGGCCTTGAGGATGAAGGCGCCCTTCGCGACGAACCGCCGGCCGGGTTGCAGCCCGGAAACGATCTCCGTGTGCGTGGTATTGCTACGGCCGACGGTGACCGGCCGCGGCTCGAACCCCTCCCTGTCGGCGACGAAGACAACCGGCGCATTCTCGACCCTCTGAACCGCTTCGGTGGGAACAAGGATCGGAACGTCCAAGACATCGCATACAATGGACGCCGTTATGAACATGCCCGGTCGCCATTGGCCGCTGGGGTTGGGCAGTTCAACCCTCGCCTGGACGGTGCGCGTGACCTCGTTCAGCACGGGGGCGATGAACGAGATTTTGCCGGTGGCGGCCACGTCCATGCCCTCGGCCCGAACGTGGACGGTCTGGCCCATGCGGATGCGAGCCAAGTCCCTGCCGTACACGGTGATGTTCGCCCAGACCGTGTTGAGATCGGCAATCATGAAGACGTCGGACTGACTGTCGAGTACTTCACCCAACGAACAGTGTTTTTTGATGACGGTGCCGGCGAACGGGGCGCGGAGTTCGTAGGTCGCCAAGTCATTGTGCTGATTGGCCAGCGTATCGATCTTGGCCTGGGACACCCCGAGGACGTGAAGCTTGTTCTCGGCGCTGCGGGCCTCGAGGTCGGCCTCCACCAATGCCTTCTGAACCGTCAGGAATTCGAGATCCGACTTGAGCTTCTTGGTGTACAGCTCCTCCGTGCTTTTGAATCGCGCCTCTGCGAGCGATCGTCGCTGACGAGCCGCGAGGCAGGTCGCTTTCGCCTCGGCCAATTCGCGGCTTTCGAGGATGGCAATCACTTCATCGGCCTTGACCGTGTCGCCCAGTGTCTTGAACACCTGGCGCACGATGCCCGCGACGCGGGGGACCACGTGGGCAACCTTGTCGGAATTCAGGGCAATCTCGCCCGGAAGCAAAAGCGTTTGCTCGAGCCGGCCGGGGCCGGCAACGGCAACCTCAATCCCGTTTTCGCGAATGGCCTGCTCGGACAGGACGACACACCGGCTTTCGCCCTCGTGATCGTGGCCATCTTTCGCACCCGCTTCCATGGCGACCAAGGAACAGCAGCGTTGGCCCCCATAAGTGCGCTTTCCGTGTGCGTCTTTTTGCTCGGACTGATCGTCCGTGTTGCCGCCCTGGACGCCTGCCCTGCCCACGGAGTGCGGAGCAGTCCCCGGATGAAGCCACACAAACATGCCGATTGCGCCGAGGGTCAAGCCCAACAGCAAGCCAAGAATCATGGGACTCCGGCGAGCGTAGTTCATGACAATCCACCTCAACTACCCCATCCATCGCCTTTGAGTTGGATGCCTTACGAGACCAGAGGCATCAGAGACGGAACGTGGCCCAGGAACGAATAGGCTCCGGCACAGCCGAAACGGCTCCAGAATCAGATGACGAGCGGGAGCATGATTTGAGAGAGCGGTGGAGCGACCGAGAGGAACCCATCACGCTTGATCGGGACAATGGCCTGCGACAGGTCGTTCGGACCGGCAAAGGTCTTGAACCCGGGCGCCGCGTCGACCGAGGGCATCGACAACGGCATGGGCACCGGCAGCACTTTCCCCGAGCAGAGGCAGGAATGATCGAGACAGGAGTCTTGGTGTTCGCAGTCTTTGGAGGGAGCCTGATCATCGTCGTGGAATGAAAACCCGCCGGTACAGACCGCCGGGCAAAAGACGACGACCCACAGGATAAGGACTGTCGATAGTCTCTCTCGCATCTTGCTACAACTGTAGCCTGCGAGCGCAACGGTTTCAACTGCGGCGCGGCCGGTTGCCTTCACAGCGACGGATGAGATGGCTACCATTCCATCCTTGGCAGGTGCGGTTGCGATTGCCGCACTCGACGGTTTCTTGCCGAGCATGAGGAGAATATCCATGGCGCGTGCGGGCGGAGTCGTATCGGTTTTGATCACTCTTTCCGCCGTGTGGGCGGGTGAACAAGGGGGCAAGCCGTTCGTTCAAAAATCGATCCCGGAGGGGGTATACAGATCGCTTCAATCGCTGGAGCTGAAAGCCCTTCCGCAGAAGCCGGATTGGGCAAAGGCCGACACGTCGCCGCTATTCAGCTTTGTCTGGATCAGCGATCTGCACCTGGACCCATCGCGTTTCGACCTCGCCAAGAAGGCCTTCGCTTATGTGGACGACGCGCTCAAGCCGGCGTTCGTGGTCTTCACCGGCGACAACAACGCCCATGGCCCGGAGCTTCAGTACCAAGGCGGCGTGCCGCCCGTGACCGTCCGACGCCATGTTTTCTTCAAGCGATTTCTCAAGGAGCACCTCAAAGCTCCGGCGATCGTCATTCCGGGCGACAACTGGCCGCAGGACTTCGAAAAGGTTTGGGGACCTTTCCAGTACAGCTTCGATTACGGCGGGGTGCATTTCCTGTTGACCTCGATCGATCGATGTGCGTACGGCGTCGAGGGCCGGGCCGTTTTTGAGGAATCCACCTGGAAATGGATGGATGACGACCTGAGTCGAAACCGCAATCGACCCACGCTCTTCCTCATGCACGAGACGATCATCCCGCCGTCGTTTCTGGATGCGGAGCGTGCCCGCCGGATGCTGGAATCGCACAACAACGTCGTCGCGGTGATGTGCGGACACATTCATCTGGACTTGGAGTTCAAGGTCGGACGGCTGCAGTACTTCACCTGTCCCGGCTTGGGACCGAATCCGCGACACGGCATGAAACACGCGATGGTCCATCGCAATGCGATCATTTTGAGAACCGTGGAGTACGACGAATCACAGGGCCGCTTCGAACGGGTCGCGAAATGGCAAAAGATCGATCTCCCCGAAGACCTTGCCCAGAACCTGCACAGGCCGAGCGGGGCGTTCGCCAAAGAGAACTACCGCTCGATTCCCGCGCACCCTCGCCGATCGGATCCGTCGTTGATGAATCGGACGTTCGACCTGGTGGGGCCGCTCATGCGATTTCTCTCGGGCCAGTTCACGGGACAAGGACAGAAGTAAGGATTGGGGCCCGCCGTCGGCGGTCTTATCCCTAACCCGGCGTGCTCGACGTGTCGCTCAACGGTCGGATGTCAAGTCGAGCGATCCGCTCGGCCACGTGGTCCGGCGATTCATCCGGCGCCACGTCGATCCATTGCGTCTGACGGAAACGACGGAACCAGGTGCGTTGGGCCTTGGCGAATCGCCGGGTGTGGATCTTGATCCGTTCGATCGTCTTGTCCAAGTCGGGTCCGCCGCTGAGGTGGTCGATGACTTCGGCATAGCCGAGGGCTTGCCGAGCCTCGCGTGACAGCGGCGCAGGTTCGGCCAGCAGGCCGCGTACCTCGTCGACGAATCCGGCATCGAACATTCTCTTGACGCGTCTGTTGACACGGTGGTTCAGATCCTCGCGCCGGCGGTTCAGACCGTAGACGCGACACTCGTATCGCGTTCGCCCGACGTCCCACTGTTTCTGGAGCTCGGTAATGGTTCGGCCGGTCAGGTAGTGGATCTCCAGGGCGCGTTCGATGCGTCTGACGTCGTTGGGGTGAATCCTTGCGGCGGCCGGCGGATCGATTCTGGCCAATTCGGCATGCGGGACGGCCGACCCCTCGCGTGCCACCCGCTCGCGAAACGCTCGTCGGAACTCCGGATCGGCCGAGGGCCCCTCGAAGAGTCCTTCCAGCAAGGCCTTGAGATAGAGCGCCGTCCCCCCGACGGCAAGGACCCGTCCGCCGCGAGCCGCGATGTCGGCGATGGCTGCGTCGGCCAGATCGAGGTACTTCGCCACATTGAAGTGTTCGCTGGGTTCGGCCACATCGATCAGGTGATGTCGGACGCGTTGGCGTTCCTGGACCGTCGGCTTTGCCGTGCCGATGTCCATTCGCCGATAGACCTGCATGGAATCGACGGAGAGGATCTCAGCCCCCAGGCGTTCGGCGAGGCCTATGGCCACATCGCTCTTGCCCGAGGCGGTACAACCGATGAGGAGGTCCAGTTGAACGGGCACGGTTTATTCGTCCGAAACGTTGACCCCGGCGGCGCCACTGTTTACCATGCGAATCGGCCGTGAGTGCCGCCTACATGTCTCGCGATTGGGGAGATCGTACCATGAAGAAGATGCTGTTGGCATGCGGGATCTTCTTGACCGTTCTGTTCCTCGGGTCCGTCGCATGCATCCAGACACCGAGAGAAATCAATGTGGACGCCAGTGGCTGGAGGCGCGAACGGGTTGACACGTCCGCGACTTACGACGCGAAGTCGAATGATCAGTTGCGGAGGGTCCAAGCCGAGAACGAACGCCTCCGCGAGGAAAACGCCCGGCTCAAGAAGAAGAACGAAGAACTGAACAAGAAGTTGCACGACTGAGCCTCCCTGTCGCGGGCTTGGGATCCGGGTGGCGGACGCTGGGAAGCCGTGTAGGGAAGACGTGGTTGTCCCGGCGCCGAAGTGCATGTCCCACGCCCGGCCGACTTGGTCCCGTGCCTTAGTCCCGACGCTCTCCCTCGACAGAACAGCGGGGGATGGAAACGAATGGAACTCGCCTCCAAGCCCGATTTCAATCGTGTCGTCGAGAGGATGTTGGCGTGGTTCGAGTGCGAGATTCTCGATCGGCCCGTCGTCCAGGTGTACGCCCCAACACCCGCGTCGGAACAACGTCCGCTACCGGTTAAAGAGCATGCGACCCTCGAGGACCGGTGGACCGATGTTGAGTACATCGTGGATCGGGCAGATGCGGAGATTGCGAACACCTATTACGCCGGCGAGGCCTTTCCGCTCTTCTTTCCCAATCTCGGTCCGGAGATCCTGGCCAACATGTTGGGGTGCGGCATTCGGTTCGGCGAGACTACGACCTGGTCGATTCCACTCATTCGCACCTGGGACGAACCCTGGCGTGAATTGAAGGTCAGCCCGGACAATCGTTGGCTCAAGATTCTGCTTCGCATGACCGGACTGGGTCTGGAAGTCGGCCGGGGCAAGTGGATCACCGGCCTGACGGACTTTCATCCGGGGGGTGACCTGTTGGCGGCGTTGCGTGACCCCCAGAACCTTGCGACGGATCTGATCGACTGCCCGGAGCGAATCAAAGAGCTGATGGACGTCTTGGACCCCGCTTTCTACCTTGTCTACGAGGCCCAGTATGAACTTATGCGAGCCGCCGGTCAGGGCACGACCACGTGGCTGCCGGCCTATTCGCCGGGTCGCTACTATCCGACCAGCAACGACTTTTCTTGCATGATCAGCAAACAGGCGTTTGACGAGTTCTTTCTGGAAGAGCTTGCCCGGGAGTGGGCCTGGTTGGACCACAGCCTGTATCACCTGGACGGTCCGGGCGCCGTTCGGCATCTCGACAGTCTTCTGGCAGCGCCCGATCTCCATGGTATTCAATGGGTTCCGGGCGCGAACAGTGGTCCGGCTGTTCAATGGATCGGCCTGCTCAAGCGCATCCAATCCGCCGGAAAATGCATTCACTACGCCATCTTGCCCGAAGAACTGGACGCGATGATCGAGCACCTGCGACCCGAGGGCATCATGTTTCACATCGCCGCTTCGTCTCCGGACCAAGCCGACGCCATCGTAGCCAAGGTGGCTCGGTGGCGATAGGCCGAAAGTGCTGGACGTGGGGTTGAATTGTTGCCGGGCGGAGCCGACAATAGCATCTGCCGGGCTCCGGGGGGGTCTGCGTGGGACATTCAGAACAAGGCCGGTTGACACGTCGCGGCAAACGAAGGGCCCCACCAGTGACCGACACACACTCCAGCAAGACGGGTGGAACCTCGCCGGCACGGTCTTCGTCCATCTATCGCGAAGTAGTTGAGATCTCCGGTGATCTTGTCTTCTCGTGGGACGCGAACGAGAGACTGCTTTATGCCTCCCCTGCCGCTTCAGCATGGTTCCAGGTCAGCGTGGGGGCTCCCCTCCAAGACGTGATCAACCACGTGTACTCCGCGGATCGTCAGCAATTGAAGGACGGGTGGATGAGGGTGAGGAACCAGACAGGTCCATCGATGCTGGAGTGTCGAGTTGTCGCACAAGACGGGACACTTCGTCGGATCCACTGGCATTTCTGCCCCGTCCTAAACGAGGAGGGACAGATTCAACGCGTCCATGCCGTGGGGCGGGACGTCACACAATCCCATGACTCTCACGAGGGGCTCAGCGCGGAGAGGCGTTCCGAAGCCATCATCCAGCTCGCGCGGGGACTCTCGCACGATTTCAATAACATGCTCGTCAGTGTTTTGGGCAATGCGAGTGTCTTGGCCGGCCAGTTGAGCGCGGATCACCCCTGGTGGCCCATCGTCAATGAGATCATCGAAGGGGCGGATCGTGCGGCCGAACTGACCCGCAATCTTCTAACCTATGCGCGGAGCACCCGTCATGCGCCCCAGCGTCGGCAACTGGGGGAACTGCTGGACCACTATCTGGCACGATGTCGTGGGCTGCTCGAACCGAACGTGAAGCTTGAATATCGTGCGGAGGCGGCCAACAACACGATCGAGGCGGATCCGCCGCAACTCGAACAGGCGATCCTGAATCTCGTCTTGAATGCGGCCGAATCCATGCCGGGCGGCGGCACGGTGTCCGTTCGAACGGCCAACGAAGAGTTTCCCGCGACTTCTCGCGCGGCCGCCCGAAACGGTGTGACGATCACCATCGAAGATACGGGCGTCGGCATGACACCCGAGGTGCGACAGCGAATGTTCGATCCCTATTTTTCCACGAAGGGCGCCGGTCGTGGACTGGGTTTGGCCGTTGTTCAGGGAGTCGTGCAGGCTCACAAGGGGATCCTCGATGTCGAATCCGAACCGGGGCGGGGAACGCGAGTCCGTTTGCTTCTTCCGTTGGCCGTCTGAGATGCACGGGCAATCCCATTGCCAGACTCTTTGCCCGGGGGTCGATTGCCGGCCTGATCGAACGAAAGCGGTCTTCTTTGTCCCTGACGTGACCGTCCACGGTCTGTGTCCCCGGCCCTTGGTCGACACCTAAGACCAAGCCGTGAAGACACTTCTTCGCCTAATCTTGACGCACCGCCGGACGCGTCTGAGAAGCCGCGGAAGGCGACCACTGGATGGCCAATAGAATCGCAGCCGGTCCCACCCAATGGGTCAGCAGGCGAGGAAGCACATCGACCACCATCCTACTCGGGTCCAGAGGCGGACCGATGGACAAGATCCCGATGAAGTACATCCCGAGGTTCAGAAGCAAGATGGCCAGAATCGCAAGAGGTTCCGCCGTTCCGAGGCGTCTTGGGAACAGCGCCACAGCGGCGACGAGGAGGAGCCAAAACGCACCGAAGGCCTTCGTCGGCCCAAGCTGACCGATCGCAGACGCGACCACGGGGACGATACGGTCGGGATGCTGTTCCAGAAAGTCTCGTAGGTTCTTCAGACTTGCATGTGCGGGATTCGCTACCGGCGGAATGGTGGAACGGAAGAGGAGCCAGGGTCCGTTGAGTGCGAAGCCCAGTGCCAGCACGATTGCTGCTTTCGACACCGCACGAAGATCGCGTGTCCGAGCGAGGTAGGCGGCGAGCACGGCGGCAAGGGTGATGGCGGCGTTGGTGGTACCCTCCGTCTTGGTAAAGACCGCCCCTGCCGTCATGACCGCCATGAGAAGGAACTTGGATAGACTTGGTGACCGCAACGCCCATGCCCCGGCGCCGACCAGAACGGCGACGTAGGCGCCCAGCGGCACGTCGCAGCATGCCGTAGGCGCCTCGAACCCGACCTTCGGTGCGGTCGCGACGATGGTGGCGGCCCCCAAGGCGGCCCATTCGCCTGCCACGATCTTCGAAAAGGCGTACACCCCCCCTACCAGTGCGGCGGCAAAGAGCGGGAACAGCGGCATCACGGCCCAATCGTCGGCCTCGCCCACCCACGTCCAGATGTGTACCTCTAGGAATGGGATCAGAAGAGGATAGTGTCGGTGGGAAAAGCTCAGCCGCATCGCTCGGAAGTACTCACAGGTGGGGATCGGTTGATCAAAGAGCGCCTTCGCTTTCAGGGTGTAGATGGCTTTGCCGTCCCAGTCGTTGACCGGCGCGGCGCACGCGTGGACAGCCACACGACCCAGGCTCCAAGCCATGACACACACCGATACGGTCCGAATCAACAAACGAGCCGGTCCTTGCCCCGTCAGTCGTTTGCGAATGGTTGACCAAGCCGGCCGGCTCGGCGGCGTCGGACGGTCAATGACGGCAACAACCGCGACCAATCCGACAGCCAGCACCATCGGCCCCATGATCGAGGCTCGAACCCCACACAGCGACAACACGAAGAGACACAAGGATGTGGCGTATGCCCCGAGCATCCATGCGCACGTCCATCGCCCGACCCACCCCAAGGCGGAGCGGTCGATGCGGATCAATCTGAGCAAGGCCCAACCGATGACATATACCAGAATGAACGCGACTGAGACCGCCATGCCCCACAATGGCCGGCTCATGACAGGTTCCCGAACACGTCAGAGATGCGAAGTAGAGCGACTCTCGATCCGAGGATCACGACGACGGCACCCACGCGCTCGCGTTTCATGAACCGGTACGTACTCTCATCGACGTGCAGGATGGCTCCCTTGTCCGTCGCGACTCGGTGAATTGGCGGGGTGCTCGGTTTCGCCTCGGGATCGGTAAGGACGAGTTGATTGTCGTGGAAGGTCAGGCGCAATGAGGCCTGCGCCAAGTCCTGCTCTCCATAGACGGGCAGATCGCGTGGCCCGAAAAGAAGGCGAACCGGCAGCAGGTAATAAGACAGGAAGAAGAAATGCGACCGGTTGGGTGTTCCCACGAGAAGAACCGTCCGCACATTGGGATCGCTCAACACCTCCTGGGCGATCGCGCCCGGCATGCCGCCACAACCCTGTCGGATGACTTCCGTGCTTCTATACCGAAGGTCTTTGAGTCGCTGCTCCGTTCGGACGAAGTGCGACATGGGTTCACTCAGCCCCCAGAGTCCCTGAGCGGCTAAGGCGAGCCCGAGAACCAGTTTGCGCAATCCGACACGCTTACGCGGCTCGACATGTCGGACCTTTCTCATCTCGATGCACTCCAGCACGCGAATGCTAATGATCAGCCGGAAGGGGTGCAAGTCTCAACCCATCATGGCAGGTTGCCGGTTACAACCTGTGGCATTCAGGCGAGTTGACGACGATGGTCCATTGCGGCCATCATCTAGCGCTCGCCCCTTCTGATCAATGCGAGATAACACCGTTGGACCCGATCGTGAACGTTTCCTTTTGTTTCTCGGCGCTGATGGTAAGCTGATAACGGATCTAATTCCGCAAGGGCGCGACCGGCTGGGCCCAGGGCTGAGGGTTCATAAGTAAGCCCGACCCCCTTTTCACTTCTGCGGCCGAGCGGCCGGCCGGCACCGCCGGGGATTCGCCGGATAACCGGTCATGCACCCGTCTTCAGCTTTCCGTTTGCAGTCGGTGCCTCAAGGGTGTAGCATAACGGGTTACGTTGGAGTGAGCCGCCCGACGGCACACCAGATCCGGGGGACTGAGGGTCACCGAGACGCAATGGCACAAACGCTTGCCGAGCTGAACACTTACCTGCAAGGACAAGGCCTTCGATGCCAGATCGACGGCGATCCGAACGTGGCGATCCACGCCGTTAACACCCTGGAGGACGCGGGGGACGGAGACATCAGTTTTCTTGCTAACCGCCGCTATCTCAAGCAGTTGCCCAACACGAAGGCATCGGCTGTCGTGGTGGATTTCGAGCAGGAGCGTCCGAACGGCCTGAACCTGATTCGATGCAACGATCCGTACACGGCGATCGCGCTGTTGGTGATCAAGATACACGGCTACCGGCGGCATCCGCAGGTCGGCATCGATCCGCGGGCGGTGATCTCACCGACGGCGACCATCGGTCCCGGGGCGAATATCCATCACGGCGTCACGATCGCCGAAGACGTCACTATCGGCGCCCGAGCAACGATCTATCCCGGGTGCTATATCGGGGCGGGATGCCGTATCGGGGATGACGTGGTTCTGTTGCCGAACGTCGTCATCTACGACGGCTGCGTGCTGGGGAATCGGGTGACGATTCACTCCGGCACGTCCATTGGAAACGACGGTTTGGGCTACGCGCCCTTTGGAGAAAAATGGCGGAAGATCCCTCAGGTCGGCATCGTTGAAATCGGGGATGATGTGGAGATTGGCTCCAACTGCAGCATCGACCGGGCCACGTTGGGCAAGACAGTGATCGGATCGGGCACGAAGATGAGCAACCTCATCGCCATCGGCCACGGTACCCGCATCGGTGAAAACTGCATGCTTGTGGCCCAGGTGGGCTTGGCCGGTTCGGTCACGCTCGGCAAGCATGTGACGCTCGCCGGGCAAGTGGGCGTCGTCGGGCACCTCTTCATCGGCGACAACGCGGTGGTGGCCGCGAAATCCGGCGTGTCGACGGATATTCCGCCCGGACGCACCGTGCTCGGAATCCCCGCGCTGCCCATCAACCAGAAACGCCGTGAGTTTGCCATCCTGGCAAAACTCCCACGCAAGTGGGATCAGCTCAAGGTTTTGCCCCAACGGGTCGCCGCCCTCGAGAAGGCGCTCAACGAACTGCACCGCCAGGTGCAGACGGATCAAGACACCGCCTGACATGGGACGTCGTTTCCGTGTCGGGATCCCCTGAAGGGACAGGCGTAATCGGAGCGGCAGGTGCCCTGCCGAAAGGAAGACGTTCATGAGCGTACCGACCCTAGGACTGATCGCCGGAGCCGGCGGTCTGCCGTGGTTGGTTGCGCGGGGAGCGAAACGAGCGGGGCTCCGATTGGTGGTGGTCGGGCTGCGAGGACTGGCAGACCCCGGTCTGAAGGAGTTGGCTGATCGATTTCACTGGTCCGGGCTTGCTCGGGTTGGGCGATGGGTCCGGGTGCTGCGGGGAGAGGATGTGAGTCGGGCCATCCTGATCGGCAGCCTTCGCAAGACCGACATGTACGTCCCGCTGCCGTTGCTGCTTTGGCGGTTCCTGCCGGATTGGACAACGATCCGGATCTGGTTCTTTGGCGTCAAAGATCGCCGAAACGACACCGTGCTGCGGGCCGTCGCGGACGAAATGGAGCGCCGAGGAGTCACGCTTGTGGATTCAACCCAGTACTGTCCCGAAGCCATGGCCGACGCCGGCGTGATGACCCAGACTCAACCGACCGCCGCACAGCAGCGTGATGCCGACCTGGGATGGCACGTCGCCAAGGAGATGGGACGGCTCGACGTCGGCCAGTCGATTGCGGTAAAGGACGGCGACATCATTGCGGTTGAAGCGATCGAGGGAACGGACCGCATGATCGAACGGGCCGGGCAATTGTGCCGCAAAGGCGGGTTCGTTTTGGTGAAGGTGGCCAAGCCCAATCAGGACATGCGATTCGACGTCCCCACGATCGGACCCCAGACCATCGAGAAGCTGCATGCGGCCAGAGGGGGATGCCTCGTCGTCGAGGCGGGTAAGACGCTGGTCGTTGAACGGGCCGCGACGCTTGCGCTGGCGGACCGGTATGGCATTGCCATCGTGGGTCGAAGGGACCCGGATTTGCCTGTATCTACCCAAGACGGAAAGACCGAGTGAGCCGTCCCACAGGCCAATACTCCGTCACCTCCTGTTGCCCTCACATCTGAAAAGCGGGATGATCTTGTGAAACCAGCCCCCCCTTCCGGCAATCAGGACAAGGCCCATGCGCGCCATACAAGTGTCTTGCTGGATCATCGCCTGTGCTTCGTGGACCCCGATGCGGGCCGCCATATCGGAAAACCTGCTGACGAACCCGTCGTTCGAGAAGGGGTTCGACGGCGACGGGACACCGGTGGGTTGGCATCTGTATGGCCGGCGAGATGAACGGCGGAAGATTGCTCTTGTCGATGCCGCTCAGGAAGGCGTCAAGGCCCTGCTGATCGAGGATGATTCCGATCAGGGCGAGATCGGGGTGATGCAAACCATTCGTGCCGAGCCGAACCTCGTGTATTGCGCGAGCGCGTGGGTCGCCCAGGCCGGAACCGCCGACGGCCGAGGCTCATATCTTCAGATGCGGTTTTTGCCCTCCGGCGTGTTCCGCCAGAGGCCGTTGGGACTGGGAACCTGGAAGGGATTCCGCCAGGTCAGCGTGACCGGTACGGCGCCGCCGGACACGAAGCAAATCACTCTCTACCTCTACACCCACGCCGACGCGCGACCTCGACTGGTCATCGATCAGGTAGCACTCGTCTCCGGGGCCGATCCCAACGACGCCGACGATGTCCCGCCGCCTGCGTCGCCGACCTACAACAAGCTCGCGGGACTCTGCCTGACAACACCGCTCGTTCGCGAGGGGCGGCCCGAGATCGCTATCGTCAAACCGAAATCGGGGGTTCATGACGGTCCGGCCGATCGGATTGAGGCGATCGTCAGACGGATCACGGGGACGGCGGTGCCGTTCGTGGAAGATGAGGCGATTGCCGCAACCATCCGCCGGATGGTGTCGGAGGGCTATCCGGCCAAGCGACTGGCCGGGGGCAAGGGTCCTCTACCGAGTCACCTGATATGCCTGGGCAATCGATCGACCAATCAGACCCTGGGCGCGCTGTATGACCTCTACTACTGCCTGACCGATCTCAAGTATCCGGGCATCGGCGGGTACGAGGTTCGCACGCTCCACGACCCGTTCGGCGACGGACGGAACGTGATCATCGTCGGAGCCAGCGACGCGCCGGGCGTCGAAGCGGCCACGGCTGCCTTTCTCGCCAAGCTGGAGCGGGCGGACCGCAAGCAGGGGTCCTTACAGATCGACCGACTGATGGAGATCAAGCTCGGCGAGCGCACCCAGGTCCCGACGGATATCCGAGAGGTCCAGACGTGGGATGCGTCGGACATGTATGGTTCGAGCGGCTACTTCGGCTGGAACACGATCAGCAAGCGAATGGCGCTTTACTACATGACCGGCGACACGCTTCACGCCCGCGAGTTCTTGCGCTTGGCATTCCCCGACGCGGCGGCCAAGAAGGAGATTGCCGCCGTCGACGGTGAGATGATCGAGAACAAGGATGCCCCCCTGAGCGGGCCCTACCACTACAACGCGCACATGATGATCCTGTTCTGGGATCTGATTGAGGAAAGCCCCGTTTTCACAGACGACGAACGACTGCGCGTCATCAATGCCTTTTCGCAGCAGCTTCAGCACCGCAAGGGTGAGGGCATCTACGGCACAACCTCACCTCCGACCCTGCTGGGCTCACGCCACGGACAGTGGTCGGCCATTGCGCTGTACTGTCTCGGGCGGTACTTCCAGACGCACTACCCCGCCCCTGTTTGGCGGCATTGCGTCCGAAGCGCCCGCACGCACTTCGAGGCTTTACATGAGTCGGCCTGGATCGTGGGTGAATTGGACAATCTCTATTGGTACAACACGGGCATCGCACCGATCTTCTCTTATCTGGCGTTGACCGGCGACCGCAAGCCGATCGACAACGGTATCGTCGGGCAATTGCTCCGTGGGCAGGAAATGCTCATATCCGGCCGCATACCGGATTGGGCACTCAGGGGCGCCGCCTTGGACTTCCTCCACAAGGCCGCCTACGTCACCGGCGACGGAAGGTGGATCGAATATCGCGGTCGAACGAGAAACGCCACAGACGCCTTTCGCCTTGGGCAGTCGTTCTGGCCCGACGACACGCTAAGGCCTCAGAAGCCGCAGGACCTCGTCGGTCACTGGAGCGTCCATCCGTTGCCTGAGTCCGCTTGGCGATCACGGAATTCGGGGATCTCCCAAGATGAGTCGTTCTACTTCGCCAGTTTTCGAAGCACGCCGGACGCACGCGGCGATTACATACTTCTGGACGGATTCAACGGGGCATCGCGAAATCCGTATCACGCGTTCGCGATACTCGAGCTGCGTCTGGCCGGACGGACGATCCTCCAGGGACGAAGCCCGGACTCACAAGGGTATCTCAACCAGGTCCTGACGCGTTGTGACGGGATGGTCGAACCCCTGGTGCCGATGGATGCGGCGTTGCGATTTCGCGATGTCCTTGGCGAGACGGCGATCGCGATCGGCGAGGTGCCCAAGGCGGCCTTTTGCGGCTGGCGTCGCAGTATCGTGCAGCGAATCGGTCGCCATACGCTGGTTGTGGACGACCTGAGATTCACGGCGGATAGCCGGGACATGGAGGTCGAGACCCTATGGGAAGGCCAGGGACTATGTTGGGACGACAAGACGCGGGCCCTCCATGTCCAAACGGGCCTTCCGACTTCACGCATTGCTGACATCATCCCGTGCGATCCGCTACCGGGCAAGGTGCAGGACGGGGTGGCTTCCGTTGTATGGAGCGGGGCAATCGGCAAGGGTCGCCACCGTCTCTCGCTTGCATTGATCGCCCCACACAGCGATGACACGTCGCAAGGCTTGGAATGCAATCGGCTTGCCGACAATGCAGCCGTTCTGTCGACACCCACCAGGGCGCTGGCCGCGGTTGGGCAGTATTTGGGGGTCGACGGCGATATCGTGGTACTTGGCGAAGATCACTTGTTCGGTCGCAATCTCCGTCGCGCAGGTCCGGACGAGGCATTGGTTGAAGCCAACAGCCCCATTGACGTCGACTGGGATTTCAAGACCGGCAGGCTGCACGTCAGGACCGATGCCGATGTGAAGGTCAGACTGGTCCGCAAGCACCGGGAGGTGCTGGAACTGAGGACCGGCCGCCATTTCATTGAGCACGTCGTGCCCGATTCGGCAGCGATTGGTGCGCTGGCTGAACGGTTGGGCGCCCTTGCCGAGAAGGGAGGCAGGACTCGCAATCAAGCACTGGCGTCCAAGGCTGAGGAGCCTCGGACCCGCGTGCCGGCTATCGAGGCGGCGTGGACGGTTCGGTTGCCGGGCGGCGTGGTGGCGCTTGAGGTGGGCAAGGCCGACGATCGGGAGGCACTCTATGCCGCCGAAGGAGAGACAATCCACGTTTTGGGAGTAGACGGCAAAGAGACTCGCTTATTGCAAGCCGACGGCCCCATCCGCGTCATGCGCTGGTGGCCTGAACCCGGCCTCCTGCTTGCCGGCTGCACCGACGAGAAGGTCGTCGCCTTCGACGCCGTCGGCCGGCGGCGGTGGACATTTGTTTCGGAAATGGACCCGGCCGTCTTCGCCGCCGCAAAGCAGTACTGGTTCAAATCGGCGCATCCGGGCATCCACGGCCTGTTCACGGGCGTGTTTCTGGACGGCAAGAGCCAGGCGTTTGTCGGCAGCGCATGCACGCTGGAGATCGTTGACGAAAGCGGGAGGCTCGTCCGACGCCTGCCGGTCTTCTGGGGGCCCGGCAACGTCTTTCAGATCGTCGATGCACCCGACGGCAGCAAGAACCTCCTGGTGGGGAGACGGCCTAACGACAGTCATGCCCTGGCCATCATCAACAATCGAAGGCTGAGCCCCGCGTCGCGGGGCTTCGACGGCGTCCCCGCAGGCCACACATCCGTCGCCGGGTGGGATGGGATGAGTCGCCATCACCTCTTCCACGAAGACCTTGACGGGGACGGCAAGAAGGAGGTTGTCAGCGAAATCAACGGCGTGTGGAATCGGGTGACTGTTTGGAGTGCGGAGGGAAGGGCGCTCCACAACGCCCAGTTCGGTCCGGGGCCCAACCACCGCCAGGCAGATCGAACGATGCGCGATCTCGCTCTGGTCGATCTGGACGGCAACGGCAAGAAGGAGATCCTCACGGCCACCTCCCGGGGGCTTGTGGTTGCACTGGACGATTGCTGCAACAAGGTTTGGTCGAAACGATTGCCCGCCCCGCCGGTCGTACTGGAACCGATTGTGCCTACGGGCACCCAGACGGGGCAAGTTGTTGTCGGGTGCGAGGATGGTGCCGTCGTCGTGCTCGCGGACAAAGGCGTGGTGAGCGGATTGGGGCAGGTTTCGGGACGGCCGACCGGAATTGCGCGAGCGACGAACACCGACGGCACTCCGACCGTCGTCCTCGCCACCCACACAGGACATGTCGTCGGGTTCCGCCTGTCGCGGTGATTGACCCCGTGCGCCCCGCCGGATGCCGACGTTGCCCGTGTCGGCAACCTTCGTCGCCCTTCGATTTCGACGACGATCGAGGCGGTTGTCTCAGTGGACCAATCGGAACGTCTTGATTTCGTAGGGCTTGATCTCGAACGTGAAGCGGCCCTTCCTGAACGGCAGCTTCTTCTCATCCTCCTCCACCAGATTGCACTCGACGACGGACTTGACGGGGAACCGACAGCGGACCGTGACGGTCTCTCGCCCGCCGTGTGCCTCGTACAAACGCACGATCCAGCCGCGGCCGTCCTCGGCCCGCTTGAGCGTTTCGAAGACAACGTGGTCGCCGTCGATCATGATGAACGAATGCGATGCCGGCAGCTTGCCGCCGCGGCCACGGACGGGCGCGGCGACCATCGGCACGTTCAGCTCCATGGCGCGTCGAACGGTTTCGGCCTGTCGCCAATCGCCCTTGTGCGGAAGGAGTGAGTACGTGAACTCATGCCGTCCGAGGTCGGCCGTCGGATCGGGAGATTCCGCTCCTCGGAGCAAGGTGATCCGCAGAACGTTGTCCTTTACATCGTGCCCGTACTTGCAATCGTTGAGCACACTGACGCCGTAATCGGCCTCCGACAGGTCTACCCACCGTTGAGCGCACACCTCGAACTTGACCTGTTCCCAGGATGTATTGCGGTGCGTTGCGCGCTCCAATGCGCCGAACTGGATTTCGTAGGTGGCGCGCGTACTCAGCACGTCGACCGGGAAGGCAGCCTTCAGCATCGTTTGCCGCTCATGCCAATCGGCGCGCGTGACAAAGTCGATCCTTGCCAGCCAGTCGTACAAGATGATGTCCTGCTCGATGACGGTCCGGCGATGTCGCCTGACGACGCGGACGAGAGCGCGTACGGGTCCCTGTTCCACGACCCGGATGGTGGTCTTACCCTCGAACGGATATCGCCGCTTCTCGAACGTGTCGTGGACGTTCCAGGCCGCCTCGATCTCGGGGCCATCCTGGAAAAGCTGGAGGTCGTTTAGGACGTTGCCCGGTGCGACGACTTCGCGCCCGAATCGTTTGTCGAAAAGCCTCGTGATCGCTCCATCGGCATTCAGTTCGATCCGGTAGTACCGGTTTTCCATTCGTTTGGCGGAGACACGAAGGCTGGTATCTTTTGTCGCGGAGCGGCCGCGACCGCGCTTCAGTGTAAAGGTCGCATAGCCGACGGGCGGCACGTCTTCCGGGGCGAAGATCAATTCCGTCTTTCCATTTTGTTCCTTGACGACCTGAGCGGGAATCGTGATGCCCTTCTCGTCCACAACCAATGCATCCATGCCGCCGGCGTGCGTCGGGAAGCGAACGATATCGGAGCGATTCCATCCCAGCGAATTGAACACGCAGATCGCCTTGCCGTCGCCCGCCCGCCTCGCATTTCGGGCGAGGGTCTGCATGGCCCGGTGGATGATTCGATCGCCCACCGCGGCCACGCGTGCGTGGTCGGCCAGCGTCTCTTTGTAGACCTCGCCGATGCTGCTGCCGGGCAGGATATCGTGGAACTGGTGGAGCAGGATCGTGTGCCAGCCTTCGGTGAGTTCGGCGACGGGGACCTTCTCGCCGAATTGCGAAGCTATTGCACTCAGGATCTCCGCCTGACGGTAACGCAGTTCGTTCCGACGGTTCGCCCGCTTGGTCGCGCCCTGCGTGGTGTACGTGCCACGGTGCGTTTCGAGGTAGAGTTCGCCGTCCCATACGGGCAGGTCCTTTGCCTTGCGGGCGGCCTCGGCGAGGTACGCCTCGGCACCGGCCTGTCGGCACCGGGGCAATCCCGGAAAGTCCTTGGATCGGGCGGCAAACTCGAGCATGCCCGGCGTTGCTCCCCCCCCGCCGTCGCCGTAGCCAAAGGGTACCAGCACTTCGTCGTATTCGGCCTTCTGGAGGTAGTCGTTCCAGTTTCGACGGGTGTGGGCAGGCTCCGTGTCGCTGTTATAACCGTTCCACAGCAACGGGATGTGAGCCAGTACGCGAGATCCGTCGATACCTCGCCACCAGAACAGATGGTCCGGAAACGGATTGCGGCTCTGCCAGTGGAGCTTACACGTGAAGAAGTACGGCAGCCCGCACCTCTGAAGGATCTGCGGCAGCGCCCCACTGTAGCCAAAGACGTCCGGCAGCCAGAGGCTTCGTGGCCGCGTGCCGAATTCCTTGCGCATGAATTCGATGCCGTAGAGCATCTGGCGTACGAGGGCCTCGCCGCCCGTCGTATTGCAGTCGGCTTCGACCCACATCGCGCCGGTCGTCTCCCACCTGCCACGCCTGACCCACTTGCCGATCTCCTTGTAGAGATCCGGGAAGTGTCGCTTCGTATAGGCGTAGAGCTGTGGCTGACTGCAACTGAAGACGTAGTCGGGAAACTGCTCCATTAGCCGCACGGCCGTCGAGAATGTCCGCCCGCACTTGCGAATCGTCTCGCGAATCGGCCAGAGCCAGGCCGTGTCGATGTGCGAGTGGCCGGTCAGGCAGAGGCGACCGCCCTCGGCTTCGGAACCGACCTCGGCCAGACGCCTGGCCATCCGTCGCCGCATGGCACCCACGTCAGCGAGGAATCGATCCCGCGAAACCGTGAGGTCGATCATCAGCAGCGCCTCTTCGAGGATGCCGTGAAGCAGCCGTCGGCGACGATCGTTCGGTTCGCTCGTCTCGGCCTCCCAGAGAAATCGCAGGTCGTAGTAGGCCCCTTCCACCGTGCGATTGACCCAGACCAATCGGGCGTGATCGAACTGACTGAACTCTCTCAACAGGCTTGGGTCTTGATAGAACGACGGCACGCTGGCGAATTCGAGCAAGAGCTCATGCCGGCCGGTGCGCGGAAGCGTCGTCCAGGTATGGAACTTGTCGATGCCGGCGCGCGGCGTGCCGTCGACCCTCAACAGGCCCTCCATGTCGCGGAAGTTGAACTCCACACGGAGGTCTTTCAAGGGCATCGCGGCGGGCACATTGACGCCGGCGCGGAGAAAGACGGTCTTGCCGGCACGAAACCGTGCCGGCAGCTCAACCTTGGACCACGCTCCGTCGTATTCGTAGCGGTCGATCGCCGGAAAGTTCGCCGTGCGCGCCTGCCAGGGGCCGATGGGCCAGGTCTTGTCGGCCACGCGAGAACACAGGGCCTCGATCTTGGCCTTGACAATGCGGTAATCCATGAATGCGCTCCCAATGGAACTGAGGTATTCGCTTTTCCGCAACAGAACGGGGACAGGTACCCTTGCGTTGTCCTCGACCCAACCGTCCGCCCGACAGGACGGGAGCCCGTTCCCGTTTTGTCACACGCCTCAAGAAACTGATTTCATCTCAGCTCGCAGGCTGCGGGCCACGAGTGGCGAACGGCTCAGCCCCTGTGTCTTTGCGTAGGCATCCACTTTCTTGAGCAGGTTACGTTCGATGGAGATGAGGACTGAGGTCGCACCACTGCCGATTTGAGGGCGCCCCCTCTTGCGTTTTGCACGCACAAGACGGGACTTCATAGATGATGCGAGCGGTTTGGCAGCTACACACTCCGCCTCAAACTCCTTTGTGGCTTCGCGAAGCTCCGATCCAACCATCTCCCAGTATGGTTTGGTCGCCTTCGCTCTTTTCATTGCTACATTTTCCTTCGGTATCGTCGCCTCTCCCGCAAGCTCAGTGCCCTTGCGTGAATGACAAAGATCACGTCGGCGGGATCGACCACATAGACCCCCTGAACACACTTGCCTTCCCGGGTCCGGCCACGGACCGGCTACTTTTCATTCCCGGCTTTGCGAGGGAACGGACGGGTTGCGGTATTCACCACACACTCAGCCTCGTGCGGCGTCAGTCTGTGCTTGGCTATGCGGTCTGTATTCCACCGGTTCCACCGGAACTCATACCACGCGTGTTTTACCATATAGTTGATTCGTCCGGGGGTCAATGCGATCGGTCAGCCGGTTTCAGACTTGCCAAGCGTTGTTCGATACCGAGTTCGCCCGAACGCCGGCGTCAATGGACCCCGCTACTTCCGCAGGAAGCCGATTCGGACCTTCACGATGTCCTGCTTGAGAAGGTAGCCCTTGCCTCCCTCGATTGTGCCCGTGGCGACGACGCCCGGGCCGATGAGGGTGTCGCACCCGACCCGCGTGCCGGGCGTGAAGTTGACCATGACGGCCGACCGCACCTTGTCGCCGAAGAAGGTGGCGTTGGAAACGCCCTCCTTGGGCGTGACCAGGCGGCCGCGGATGAGATACTTGGACGCCTTGCTGTCGAACCGCCAGGTGCCGAAGAAGTTGCCCGCCCCGAGGTCGCATTCCTTGCCCGTGACGATCCAGGCCTGCCCCGGGTGCATGTAGATCGTGCCCGGCCCGGCCACGCCCTCGACGTCGGCGGCACATTCGACGCGGGCATTCGGCCCGATGACGGTCTTGCCTCGGACGATGCCGCCCCGGCGAACGCAGGCGCCCGGCCCGATGATCACGTTGGACTCGATGATCGAGTCGTCGACGCTCGCCTCGGGCCACATATAGAGCCCGCCTTCGATGAGAGCCCCCAGGCCGATGTGCGCGCCGGCGCCCATGTACAGGTTGCCGCGAATGCGGATCGGCGTGACGGTTTTCGGGCGCTTCTTGACAGCGTCCAGGTGGTCCTTGAGTGTGTCGTAGGGACCGATGAATGCGTCCTCCTCGAACACCAGCGTTGAGCCCCCATGAATGATCGTGCCCGGGAAGATATAGCGGGGATTGGGTTTGCCCCTGCCGGCCTGGTAGACGTATTTGCCTTTGCGCCGCGGGATTGAGGCCACTTCGAGCCTGACTTGCTCCTGGTTGGCCTCGAGGTAATCGAAGCAGCGATCCACATGGACGACCGGCGTGGCGGCCATCACGGCCAGGATCGGCGTGGCCGACCCGACCATCTCGCCCAGACGGCGAGCGATGTAGACCCGCTGCTGCGGTGTGGCCGACAGGGCGTTGCTCAGGGCACTCACACTGTTCGCCGGAATCGCATACAGGCCGGCGAGACGGTTGACCCCGTCCTCCACCGCCCCGTGAAAGGCGGTGATCTTCTTGGATGAATCGTTGATCGTGACGGTGTGCCAACTAAGCTTGTCCTCTTCGGGCGGCAGTTTGTCGACCAGGGCACAGACGGCCTTGCCGCCGGCCTTGACGAAGGCGCGGAGGACGGCTTGATACTCGCACGTCTGGGCACACAGGTCGGCATTAACGACCAATAGATCGCCGCTGATGCCGCCTTGCCTGATCACTGAGGCCAACGCGGGCGCGTCGCCTTGATCATAGGGCTCGGCTCGAATGAATCGCAGCTTTTGGCGACTGCTTTCGGCGAAGACGGCCTCAACCGCTTCGGCTCGAAACCCGACGGCGACGGTTATGTCGGTGACCCCCGCATCTTGAATGGAATCGACGACCCGCTGCACGAGCGGAATGCAGTTGACCTCCATGGCGTACTTGGGCCGCAGAGCCTTGTCGCCGCCGTAAGGAAAACAGTCATCCCCTCGGCCATGCGCGAGGACGATTGCCTTTCGAATACGATTTGCCTGGGACATTTGCCGTCTCCGTAGAGTGGCCGCAGACAGGGACAAGCCGGATGCAACCGCGCACGCACGCGAACACCATCAGCCGCCACCGGTATCCACCACATTCTGATCGATGAAAGCGCCGTCCATCACCGTGGCCTTGGCGCTGCGAAAAGCCTGCATGCGACTGTGGATGTGCTCAGCAACCACTTGTGGTGTTGGGACCGCAGTCAGTGTGACCGTGGGGTTGGACACGTCCGTGGGACTCTCCACCCTCACGTTTCCATATCCGAAGATCCGGCCGAAGAGGCTCTGCGAGACGCCTACATCCCGCACGCGGATCAAGTCGGTCTGGTTGATTGTCTTCGAGAGGATCCCCACTTCAACAAACAGACGTTGGGTGGTCACGCGGTACTTCCGAGACAGAACGAAGCCTGTCATGCGAAGCAACACCGCGCCGCCGGTCAGGACCACGATCACCAGCCATATCGTCACCAGCGGCCAATTCGGGCCAAGGTGTGGTTTAACCTTCATCGCCGCAATCAGTAGGGCGACCATCAGTACGAGCCAGAGGAGCCATTGGCCGTAGAAGGACCGCGGGCTACCTCGTCCGACCCACAGCTCTCGCTCCTCACCCGGGCCTGTCGATGTTGCGGCCGGCCCGACGGATGGCCCCAACTGCTCGTTGACGCCACGTTGAGACGACGGAGCAGATTGCCGCATTGGCTGTTGGCTGGGCTGTCCTGCATTCGGATCTGCCATGATGGATCTCTCCTTGAATCTGGCGGATTGGGCGACATGATAACACCAGGCGCGGCGGCTCGCCAAGACGGACTCGTGTCGGGGTGGCGTTCCCGCAGGCGCAGTCCGCCCCTGAAGGCACCGGGGCCCGAGTGTTGGGGCTCGGGCACGGACGTTGATGGCGGTGCACAACTTGGAGCGTGATACCCGAACCCCGTCAGCCCAAATACCGTACGCAGGGCAATAACGACAACAGCGGAGAGAATGCCCAATGACCTGTGCAAGAAAACAACCTTTCAGCATCTCCTGGCCTGGCGGCGAACTGGACCTGACCGGGTGGCCGCTGGTCATGGGCGTGCTCAATGTCACACCGGATTCATTCAGCGACGGCGGACAATACCTGGATTCGTCCGCCGCCGTCGCTCATGCGAGGGAGATGATCCGAGAAGGGGCCGACATCATCGATGTCGGTGGCGAGTCGACGCGACCGGGATCAGATCCGGTGAACGCCGCCGAACAGATCCGCCGCACGCAACCGGTGATCGCGGCCATTCATCAAGAGTTCCCCGATGTCCCGCTATCGATCGACACACGACTGGCCGAGGTGGCCCGGGAGGCGCTGAATTCGGGTGCCTCGATCATCAACGACGTGACCGCGCTGCGCGACGACCCGGAGCTGTCCAGACTGGCCGCCGAACGCGAGGCGCCCGTCGTCCTAATGCACATGCTGGGTACGCCGAAGACGATGCAGCAGGCCCCGCATTACGGGGACGTGATTGAGGACATCGTCGCATTCCTGGCAGGCCGAATCCGCGTGGCCACGGCCGCCGGTATCGATCGCGGGCGAATCCTCATCGACCCGGGACTCGGGTTCGGCAAGACCGTCCGGCACAACCTGGAAATCCTCCATCGGCTGGAAGACTTCAACGTACTCAATGCTCCGATTCTGATTGGCCCTTCGCGAAAGCGTTTCATCGGGTCGGTATTGGAGATCGAAGCCCCCAAGGACCGTGTCTTTGGGACGGCGGCGGTCGTGGCCGCGGCGACGCTGGCCGGGGTTCACATCCTGCGTGTACACGATGTCCGGCAGGCCGTGGACGTATCGAGGATGTGCCGGGCCATTGCATGCTATGAGCAATTCGAGTAGAAGCGAAAACGTGATTTATTGAACGTCGACGTCGGCCGGTGTGCCGGCGTACCACTGGCTTCCGTCCGTGGCCCACAAGCGAACCGTATAGACGCCCGCCTGATCCGCCGTGAAGGCGGATATGCGTCCCTCGGGGACATCCATGGTTTCGCGATTTGCGACGGTGTTTCCCGCGCCGTATTGGGTTCGATAGACCTCCCACACCCAACGTGTGATTTCCCCAAGATCACCGCCTCCGGCGACGTTCCCGTTTAGATCGAAGACTTGGCCGACGGCATAGGGACCCAAGGCTCCGCCACGGGCCTGAACAACGGCATGGATCGTGGGAGACACGGGTTCCGGCACGACGGGGACATTGACTCGGCGAAGGGTGACGGATCCGTAGACCTCCTCTTCGGCGGGAAGAGGGACAAAGGCGTTCACCGCCACGGTGCGCTTGCGAAGGATTCCCGTCAGCATGTCGCGTGTCGTGTTGATGGCGAGCTGTTCGTAGCGAACCTGGACATCGGTGTCTCCAAGATCGGTCCGGTCCTGGAAGGGGCGTCGGTAGTTGATTTCGACCGTCAGCGTCCCATTGTCATTCACGACGACGTCGACACGGGCGTTGCGGCGGTTGGGACGTCCCTGAGCCAACTGCGAGGGTGATCCGGCACCCGTCTGAAGATTCCACTGCCAGAGGGCCGCCTGATCCCCCGCCGCCATGATCCCCTCGTAGTAAGGGTTCCCGGGGTCATCGAAAGAGATGAAGGGATCGCGAGGCTCGAAGACCCAACTGACGACACCGTCGGTTGCCGGCAAGCCCTCGGCGCTGATTCGCCAGACGCCGGGCAAGTCCGCCTTTGTGGCCGCAGGGTAGTCGTTCGGATCCACCGTGGACGGGGGACACCACGGCGCATTGAAGCACCCCGCCGTTACAAGAAGCGAGATGAGCACGAATTGCCCTGCCGACTCGATTAGGCTCTTGATGCGATGCTGGCTCACCAACGACCTCCGAACCGCCGGCCGACGATCGACCCGGATCACTCCACCTTCACGTAGAACGTCCGTTCGGGCCCGCTGCCCATTGCCCCCGTCGACCGCCACAGGACACCATCCGTCACGAATAGCGTCGTATAGTACTTCCCGGCTTGGCTCGCTCTGAAACTGCTTGTAACACCGCTGACAGAGGCGATTTCCTGGCGTTGGAGGACGGCACCGGTATTCGGGTCTTCCTGTTCGCGAACGACATGCCAATAGTAGACCAGCGAAGGCTGATTCGGGCCGTATGTCGAGGTGGCGTCCAGATCAAACCACTGTCCTGTATTGAAGACGACCGCATCGTTGTAGGGAGGAAGGGGTCCGCCCCTTGCCTGAATGCGGCCAAAGGGGTGGATATCGCCCTTCTGTTCGAGGATCTGGGGGTTGATCCGCTCCAAAAGGACTTCGCCGACCAGGCGGGTCTGTGGAGGTGCGGGGCTCGAGAGCGGCGATTCGGTCACGCTCATGACCGCCGTGACCTGTTCCGTGGTTGCACCCGATCTCATCTGGTCGAGGACGATCGTCACGTCTCGTCCCAGGGTTCCGTTGGCTTCTCGCTGGCTCCAACCCATACTGACGGTGACGGTACCGTCCGCTTTCTGGACGACGGACGAGCGGATGTTGAACACGACCATCGGGCCCAGGCCGCTGACGCCCCAGATCGGCCCGATGGCGGCAATGCGAAACTGCATGTCGATTTCCCAGAGGCCGATCGATTCATCACGCCCGAGGGTTCCGACGTACTTGAGCTCACCCAGCAGGTCGAAGTTGAGGAACGTCTTGCCGTCGATCATCAGGGCCTGATTGACGGGTTTGGCGGCGAACGGCGCCGGAAGCCCGGCCTGGCCGACATCGTCCAGTCGCCACGTTCCGACCAGCCGCAGCTTATTCAATGCCCCGCCGGTCACCGGCGGACAGTAGTTCGCGAAATAACAGCCGACCAGGGTTGCGGCGGCGGAGAGGACCGTCGCCGCCAAGACCGCGATTCGCCGTAATGGTCCGGACCTGATCATGCAAACCGTCTCCGCCCGACGCGGCGATTTCATATCTCCGTCACTCGACGCGAGCGGCCAATGGGAAGCCGGTGGCCCACTGCACCCCATCCGTCACCCAACATCGAACGAAATACGTCCCGGCGATACCGGCCTTGAACGACGACGTCGGGCCGTCAGGAACCTCCAAAGCAGACGCACTGAGATAATGGTCCAAGACGTCGACCGTGACGCGGTAGACCGACCAGTGATAGGTCAGGCCCGAGGGGCCGGTGGTGGCCGTGGCATCCACGTCGAAGACCGTTCCTGCGGCATACGGCGGCTGACCGCCGTCGCGCGGGACCAGACGATACTTCGGACTGATGCGGCCTGTCGGATCCTGGACGGCGATCCGCACGTTGCGAAGCTCGATGAGGCCGCCGAATCGCGAGGTCGCAGACACGGGCGAATTCAGCGTACGTTCCGTCTGGGTCAACACGGCCGAGAGCGTGGTTCTGTCGGGACTGATCCGGATGTCTTCGAGCGTCCAACTCAGATCGAAGCCCACCACGCCAAAACCGTCATCGGCACGCAGGGAGTAGTCGACACGAACGCCGACGACGTCCGCGGTTTCAGGCTCATGGCCCTCGGCAGGATCGGCGATGCTGCTGGAGATGTTCGTGGCGTTGTCCAGAGCGATTCCACCTCGAACGACGCGGAATAGCGGACTGAACCGCCGGCCTTGAAAGTCCACCTGCCAAAGGCCCACCTGCCCCCCCGGTGTCAGCAACCCGACAAATTGCAGGGTCCCGCTCTCATCAAATTGAAGGAACGTATCCCCGACCGAGTCCTGATTCGCGGCACTCGCCCAGGGAGTCAGCCGGTTGTAGAGAAAGGAGGCTTGCCACGTACCCGCCAGGTCGGCGCGCCGCGCAGGCTTCATGAGCGGCGTGGGATCAGGACAACAGAAGGAGTTCCGACAGCCGACGGCAAGAAGCGGAATCGTCGACAGCATTACGGCCGGCGACAAGACGGCCCGCCAAACCCCATGCCCAAGCCGAAAGAACCGGCGGAAGGCGCGCGCATGCCTCACCGCACAACAGGCGTGATCCCGCGCCGCCGGCGTCCGCTCGACGCCGGCATCGCCGGTCGACGCTCGGCCTGTGTCGATCATCTTCGCGAGCACTCGAACACCTCCGGATTGACCGGCGTCGGCGGACGTTCGCCGCGCAAGACCGCCAACAGGTTGGTCGCCGAAAGTTCGGACATCCTTCCCCGGGTGGCCGTGGATGCCGAACCGATGTGCGGCAGACACACGACGTTGTCCAGCCCGACCAGCCCCGGTGCGATCACCGGTTCTTTCTCATATACGTCCAAGCCGGCACCCGCGATAATTCGACCGCGCAAGGCCTCAACCAGTGCGGATTCGTCCACAATGGGACCCCGCGCCGTATTGATGAGGCAGGCCGTGGGTTTCATTTTCTTCAGTTCCGCCGCGCCGATCATATGATGGGTTTGATCCGTCAGCGGCACGTGAATGCTGAGGAAGTCGCTTTCCGCGAGCAGACGATCGAACGGAACGCGGATCGCGCCCATCGCATCGAGCACGGGATTCGGCGCGTCAACCACATCGTGGTAGATGACCGACATGTCGAAACCGGAGGCGCGGCGTGCCACCGCCGTCCCGATGCGACCGGCCCCGAGGATTCCCAGGGTGGCCCCATGAACGTCCTGACCAAGGAACTGCATCGGCCCCCATCCGTCCCATCGGCCCGAGCGCAGAAAACGGTCGGATTCCACAATCCTCCTCGCGCTGCTCATGATGAGCGCCCAGGCAAGGTCGGCCGTGGTCTCGGTCAGGACCTCCGGGGTGTTGGTGACAACGATCCCCCGGCGCGTAGCCGCCTCGATGTCGATGTTGTTGAAGCCGACCGCGAAGTTGGCGAAGACCTTGCACCTCGGACCGGCCACATCCATCGCCGCTTCGTCGATCCGGTCGTTTAGGATGGTGAGCACGCCGTCTCGATTCGCGATCATCTCGAGCAGTTCCGGGCGTGTCAGGGCTCGGTCGTGGGGGCTGACGTCGACACAATCGCAGTGCGCACGAAGCAGATCGATCCCGTTTTGCGGGATCCGCCGAGTCACTGCGACATTCACCTTCAGTCGAGACACCCTGTGCTCACGTCTTGCGCATGTACCGGGTTCTTGGGGTTGTCCGCCATCCGGTTCCACCCCCGCTGGTGGCATAGGTTAGCAGGTCATCCGGGACAGGCAACGACAAAACGGCGGCGTCGTTGCACAATGCGACGGTAATCGTGTAATTCGGATACGCAAGAACCTATTGGCGATGCCCAGCGTATTGACAACGCGAATGGAAGTGCGATATAAGTAAGACCTTAGACCCACGGCTGTGTGCTTCCACCACGCGTACTCTCGCCGGGAGTCAATCATCATGCGTCCCACAAAACGGATATGGGGCTTGGCGGCCGTCACGGTTTTCGGGGCCTGGGTAGTACGACTCCCCGCCGAGACGGCCGAGAAGCCAAAGCCGGCCGAAGAAGCGAGCGATCAACCGAAGGCAGGATTCCCGTACGTCGGGGAGGCCACGGGGGATTCCGTCTACGTGCGGTGCCGCCCGGACCAGAACTGGTACCCCACGACTCGGCTGAAGAGGGGGGACCGCGTTGAGGTGTTCGGCGAACAGTTTGGGTGGCTCAAGATTCGCCCGCCGCGCGGGAGCTTCTGCTACATCGATAAGACGCTGGTGACGCGTGAAGGCGCGGACAAGGGCGTGGTCAACGCCGACAACGTGTATGTTCGGGCGGGTAGCGACATTCAGGAACACGCCCGAAAGAAGACCGGCGTGGTCACTCAGTTGAGCAAGGGCGCGGAGGTCAAGATCCTTGGGGAGCACCCGGACGGCTATTACCAAATCGTGCCGCCCAAGGATGCTTATTACTGGGTAAGCCAGGCGTTCATCCGCAAGGTGGGCGCCGGCAAACCGTCGGAGGCGGAGGAGGAAACCGTAACGAAGGCTCCCCGTGAACACGTTGAACCGTCGCCGCCTCCGTCCGAGCCGGCACCGAAGCAGAAGCCGGAATCCGCAAAGCCAAGAGCGGAACGAACGGAGACGCCCGAGGCGGTCCGGCCGTCGGAGTCCGCCGAACCCGTTCGTCTGATGGACGTCTGGCAGAAGAAGCTGGATCTGGTTGACGCGGAGTTGAAAGCTGCTTTTCGCCAGCAGCCGCCCCGTGAGGCCGATCTTCGGTCCTTGCGGAAGCAGCTCGAGCCCATTGCAGATCAGAACGAGGAGGACGTCCCCAGAGAATACGCGAAGATCAGAATCTTGCAGATTGACGACGTGCTCGAACGAATTGCGATCCGCTCTCGAATCGAACAGATCACCCGCTCCGTTCCGGAAATCCGCAAGGCCTCGGCCGCCGCCGCCAGTGTGTCCGTGACCGCACCGCCTCGCCCCGATTACGAAGGCAAGCTCATGCAGAGCTTCGCGTTTGAAGGACGTTACCGGATTGTGGACCCCGCGGACGGCAAGACACTCGTCTACCTCGAGGTTCCCCCCGAAGCGGGGATTGACATCAAGGAGTTTGTCGGACGCATCGTAAAGGTTCGAGCAAAAGAGAAGCGGTTCGACAAGGAGGCTCGAAGGAACGTCGTGATACCGGCGGAGATCGTGCTGGGCGAGTCCGGCCTTGGCGTGAAGGGCGTAACGACCAGTCAGATCGGTCCGACCTTGACCCCTGTGGAGCCCAGCGTACCGCCGGGCCCCGTGGAACCCAGCATCACGCCAGCACCCGTAGAGCCGAGCGCAACGCCCGAACAGCCGAGCGGCGGTTCCGTACAACCGGTAGCCCCCGGAGCCGCGCGGCCCGTATCGCCGATGACGCCCATACAGCCCATAAAGACTCAGCCGTCCGTGCCGGCCGCGGCCAACCAACCAGCGGCTGTCGACTCGACAAAGTGAGGAATTGAGGAAAGGAGTCTGATCGTGAAGTGGTTCGTGCAACATACCCGCAAGTGGTGCCTGATCGGCCTGCTGACATGGCCCATGGTCGGACAGACTGCCGGCTGCACCGGTGTCACGAATGAGGATCGAGAGGCCGCCGCCACAGCGATCGCCGGCGCCGTCTCGACGTTTGCCAGTCTGGTCATCAGTCAGCAGGTCAACCGTGTGCTTGGGGTTCAGTCATCGCCCTTCTCGAGGCTGTTGAGCGGGTTGTGACAGCCCTGTTCGCGGACCGTGTCCGTGCGATTTCGTGCCGGGCGTTTTGCAGCGTATGATGCCCCGGGCCGGGTAGTCCGGCCTGGGGCTGGTTTTTACGGTCATGACTCGCAAATCCGGAATCCCATTCACGGGGTTTGACGGATGCGGCATACCGACGCGCAGCCCAAGCATTCCCAGAACTTGTCGATCGCTCCACCCCCCTGTGTTGACCGTGTGCCGGCATCCGGTAACCTGTTGGCATGGATCTCGCGAGTCTCTTCAGTCACCACGTGGATGTGCCGGCTTTGCCCGAGGGGTTCGACGCGAGACAACTTCCGTCACACGGGGGCGTATGGCTTCTCGCCGACGAAGAGGAACGTCCGATTCAGCTCGGGGGGTGCGAAAACCTGCGGCGGTCGGTCGGGTTTCGAATGGGTTGTCCCACCGCATCGGTGGGGAGGGCGACGAAGCCGGCGGACGAAATCGGCTCGGTAGCCGAAGCGCCCGCGGCGACGTCCGACGCCGGCGGCCAATCCATCGACGACAAGCGCCGCCCGAAAGCAGATGTTCGGAGCATTACGCACCGCATCTGGTGGTGGCCCACCTATTCCCAGTTCGAAACCGCGTATGACTACCACCGCATCGCGCGACAGATCTATCCGGACCGATACCGACGGATGATCAGCTTTGGTCCGTCCTGGTTTATCCGGATTGACCTGACCGCGCGCATTCCAAGACCGACCTCGACCGAGAAGGTGTTCGGCGACGACGCCCAGTACTTCGGTCCTTTCGCGACGAGGGCCCTGTGCAACGACTACATCGAGTTGCTCCAAGATCTGTTCAATCTGTGTCGACACCCGGACGTTCTTGAGAAGGTCCCACGGGGCACACGATGCGCCTACTACGACATGGGCAAATGCACCGCTCCGTGCGACGGCACGTCGTCGATGGACCGATATCGCGGCCTTTTGGCCTATGCGGTTCAGTTCATGCGGGCGGGTCCGTCGGGGTTCATCGCCGAGGCCGAACAGGAGATGAGACGGGCGGCAGCGGCGCAGGAGTTTGAACGGGCGGCGGCCACCAAACGTCGGATCGAGCAGGCCCGCAAGGCTCATGCCGGTCCGTATCGACTTGTCGGACCGGCTGACGGGTTTACCTGGTTGATTCTGCAGCGAGCGGAAGGTCGAGCGGCTATCAAGCCGTTTTGGGTGCGTGTGGGACTGATCAGCCGCGGTGAGCCCGTCGCGATCAAGAAGGTGGCGGACCACCTGCCAGGGTGGCTGGATGTCCTGCGACAAGGAGTCGAGGCAACTGCGGATGTCGATCGGCAACTGTGGGCCGAACATGTGTGGTTGGTTTCCCACTTCTTGTATCGTGCGGACAAGGTCCCGGGGCTTTACCTGAAGGCTGATTCCCTGCCCCAACCGGATGCGCTTGGCGAACGGATCCAACAGGCATTTGTTCGGCAAGCCCGGCCCCGCTCATCGCCCGGGGCGACGATTGAAGATGGGCCCGTGGTGGGCTAGACTTGGTGCAGGTTAACGACAAGAGGCAGATTTACCAGAAATACAACGAACCTTCGGAGTCGGTCGGTTGATCGAGTACCCCGCCAAACTGAGCGCGCGTAGTTCGCTCCTGCTGATCATCGATCTCCAGGAGAAGTTGATGCCCGCCATCCACGAGGCGGATTCGGTCGTACAGGCCTGTCGCCTGATGATACAGTCAGCCCAGGTTCTGGCCCTGCCGATGATTCTAACCGAGCAATACCCCAAAGGCCTGGGCTCCACCGTACGGCCGATTCTGGACCTCTTGGAACCGTCGGGCATTCAGCCGATCAGCAAGGTGCTGTTCAGCAGTTACACACCCGAGGTCCGCGCGGCACTCGAGACGGCCGCTCGCGAACAGATCGTTGTCATCGGAATCGAATCGCACGTGTGCGTACAACAGACCGTACTGGACCTGTTGACGGTGGACTACAGAGTCTGGGTCTGTGCGGATGCGATAGGATCGAGGCGGCCGGTCGACCGCGAGATGGCCATTCACCGCATGCGACAGGCCGGCGCATTTGTAACGACCGTGGAGAGCGTCATCTTCGAGCTGACCCGCCAAGCTGGAACTGACGTGTTTAAGCAGGTTCTCAAGATCCTTAAGTGAGTGGGCGTCGTGGATGGCCTGACACAGGTGACGCAATGACCGACCCGAACGAATCGAGTACCCCTTCGACGAGCCATCTTCCCAACGTCCGGTGCCCGCACTGCGGTGGGTCGGTTCTCGACGAGACACTCAAGTGCCCACGGTGCGGGGAATGGATCATTGACCGGCCGGCCAACGAAGCCGGTCGAAGCCCGTGGTTCTGGCCGATCGTCATCGCGATCGGGGCGGCGATGATTCTGGTCATCCTCGTGGTTCGGACGACGTTCCGATAGGCCGCCTGCTCAGGCTTGGCGAGTGGTTCGCGCCGGGCGATCGACCCCGGAGAAGAGGCATGGCGTTTCCCATCCATCGCATGCGACGGTTGCGCGGCACCCCCACCTTGCGACGCATGATCCGCGAGACGCAGGTATCTCGCGATGATCTCATCCTGCCGATCTTCGTTCGGCCGGGCCGCGGCGTTCGCCAGCCGATCCGATCGATGCCCGGCCATGCGCAGTTGTCGGTCGACGAGGTGGTGAAGGAGTGCCTAGAGGTGGAAGCGCTGGGGATTCCGGCGGTCATCCTGTTCGGCATCCCCGCTACTAAGGACGCGGTCGGCAGCAGCGCATGGGACGACGGGGGCGTCGTCCAACACGCCATCCGGGCCATCAAAGAGCGCTGCGCGAGGCTCGCGGTCATTACGGACGTCTGCCTCTGCGAGTATACGGATCATGGTCACTGCGGTGTGATCACCGAACGACCCGACGGCGTCCGGGACGTCGTCAACGACGCCACACTCGAGCGACTGGCCATGGAATCGGTCAGTCATGCCCGCGCCGGCGCGGATATCATTGCCCCCAGCGACATGATGGACGGGCGAATCGGCTACATTCGCGGTGCATTGGATAACGCGGGTTTTTCGCACATCCCTATCATGGCCTACGCGGCGAAGTATGCCAGCGGGTTTTACGGACCCTTTCGCGACGCAGCCGAAAGCCCGCCGCAGTTTGGGGACCGACGAGGCTATCAGATGGATCCGGCCAATAGCGACGAGGCCCTTCGCGAGGTGGAGCTCGACATTGCCGAAGGCGCCGACATCGTCATGGTCAAGCCGGCCGTGCACTACCTTGACGTCATCTGGAGAGTCAAACAACGTTTCGGCCTTCCGACGGCGGCCTATCACGTGAGCGGTGAGTTCGCCATGATCGAAGCCGCGTCGGCCAACGGATGGATCGACCGAAAGACCTGCGCGGTGGAGGCGACAACGGCCATCAAACGCGCCGGAGCGGATATCATTCTCACCTACTTCGCGAAAGATCTCGCGCGCTGGATCGGCGAAGGCCTGTGATAAGTAGCGGAGCGTCGCTTGCCAGCTTAGCGGTGCCGGCGCGGCTTGGCGTAGGTTGCTCTCGCGTTTCTTGGCCAGTCGGAGTCGCGATCGCAAGAGAGCGAACAACGGGAGGCTTTCGAACACGGGTCAGATCACCTCTACTACGGATCGCTGCGTCGAGGAGGGATCGGACCGGCGATCAGCCGGCCCCTCGAGTCGACATGCTTTGTCGGAGGCCGACGACCCACCTACCGGCTACCCTTGGTTCCTCCCTTGTTCTGCCGGAGGGCGTACCACCTTCCGTGGCCAGACGCCGCCTTCGCGCCCTTGGCCAAACCAGAACGCAAAACAAGCCCCGACAGCGATCAAGACCAGAGTCACGCCCGAAAGGTCGTGGAGGTGCGTAAGAAAGAACGACAGACTCTTGTCCTTGATGAACGGCGCGAACCGCCACTCTGCCAAAACGCCGGCTAGAAGACCGATTGCGCCACAAAGGACTCCTAAGGAGGTGGACTTGCGGCCCGATAGCCCACCACAACCGAACCCCACAAGCGCCCCAGGAAGGACGATGGCGTAGAATCCTTGTTTGGCAATTGCCAGAAACAGCAGGCAACCCAGCACGCCTCCGACGACCGCCCCGACTACGCCAAGCGCCGTTCCGATACGATCACTCCCCATCCGCGCCGCATGCGCCTCCCTCACGCCATCGGTTGGTTCAGAACCGCGGTCCGACGATTCATTCATGCGAACGCCTTTCCTGTCCCATGGACACACCAGTCCCGAGCGGATTCCGCACGACGCCTCGCGCCGGGTCGCCCGCGCGGCGCCGGAAAGCCGCGTCGAACTTCACAGGTTACTCACACCCGAGCGGCCATCAAGTGTAAACGGATCTTCGCATTCGCCTCTTCGATGGAACATCGCGTGGCATACCAACTGAGAGATGCGTCCGTGACTCATGGTAGTAGCCGCAGTAGCTGGTCGGGAGATGGATTAGGCGGGCTTCGTTGAACATGATGACATGATCCAGACACTCGCGGCGGACGGAGCCGATCAGGCGCTCGACGAACGGGTTCTGCCAAGGTGATCGGCAAGCGATGACAACCCCCTCGATGCCCATTCCTTTGATCCGTTGTTGAAAGTCGCTGCCGTGGATTGCGTCACGATCACAAATTAGGAATCGAGGTGCCTCGTCGTAGGACAACACCTCGACAACCTGCCGAGCTGTCCACCAAGCCGTTGGGGGCGAAGCCACGTTGAAATGGACGACGCGACGTCGGTCATACTGCAGGACGGTGAGGCGGTACAGCAGTCGAAGTCTCACCGTCGCCACAACAAAGAAGTCCATCGCGGCGATGTCTGGTATGTGATTCTCGAGGAAGGTTCGCCCCGTTTGAGACGGTGGTTTGCGATGACGGTACATGTATCGGGCCACCGTTGACTCTGCGACCACATATCCGAGCAGGTCGTCGGTTCGAATCCGACCGATGGCTGTACCTATCCTACGACCCTGTTTGCAATTGCGCCGAATCGCCCGGCACGGCGGTCCGGCCCTTCAGGTGGCGGGCAACGTCCGACCGGTAGAACCATGATGCGCACGTATGGTCCCGTCATGACGCCGATGCATGCAAGCCGCACAAGGGGCGGTCTCGACGTAGCCGATTCGACTCCTCTGCCCTCGAAAACGCCTTCGGCTTCGCTTAATCTGGGACTGACGCTCAGATTCGATGTGTCAATGCCTCCTGAATCTCGCGAGGCAGATCGGCCATCCCTTCGACGGCCTCGTTCAGTACGACGCACAGGGGCGCCGGCCGGCGGGAGCGTGAGACAGGCTCGAGTGAAGGCAGGCAGCGATTCAAAGAGTTTAGATGGACCGTTTCGTCACACACCATTCCTCATCCGAGGCGAAGATCCCGCTGTTTCGCTCGCTCTTTCGCGGTCGCGATGATGTCTATCCCCGTCGTTTCGAGAGCCGCAGGACCGGTAGGTCCGGCTACCAACCGGCTTGTGCGAACGAGTGGGTGCGGGGCCTGTACGAGAAGCCCCGGGTCAAATGTGCCGAATGCCCCAACCGCCGCTTCCTTGCCGTCACGGATGAGGCTATTCGATGGCATCTTTCCGGCCGGGATGACAGCGGTCGCGACTTCGTCATGGGGGTCTATCCGATGCTCCAGGACGAAACCTGTTTCTTCCTGGCAGCCGACTTTGACAAAGCCCACTGGCATGAGGATGTGGTGGAATTCCTGAAGACATGCGACCGGATGAACCTGCCGGGCACCCTGGAGCGATCGCGCTCCGGCAAGGGCGGGCACGTCTGGCTATTCTTCGAACAGGCTATCCCCGCCACCTTGGCGCGCCAACTCGGTTCACACCTCTTGACCGAGACGATGGAGCGCCGTCCGGAGATGGGGTTGGACTACTACGACCGGTTCTTCCCCAATCAGGACACGCTGCCCCAAGGCGGATTCGGGAATCTGATCGCGTTGCCCCTCCAGAAAGGGCCGCGACAACGTGGGAATAGCATCTTCCTCGACGACGACTTCGTTCCCTACCCCGACCAGTGGGCGTTTCTGTCAAAGGTCCGAAAGCTGGCCCGCCGAGAAGTCGAGGACATTGTTCGTGAAGCCGAGGGCACGGGGCGGGTTGTCGGCGTGCGGCTTGCGCCGCCAAACGAGGACGATGCGGAACCCTGGACGGCGCCGTGCTCACGCCGTCGGAGGGGACCTCCCATCACCGATCCGTTGCCCCGGAGCATTGAGTTGGTTCTTGGAAATGAGATCTACATCGCCAAGGACACGTTGCCAGCCGGTCTTCGTAACCGCGTCCTGCGGCTTGCGGCGTTTCAGAACCCCGAGTTCTACAAGGCGCAGGCGATGCGTCTGCCGACGTACGGTAAGCCGCGCATCATCGCCTGTGCGGAAGACCATCCGCATCACGTGGGCCTGCCCCGCGGGTGTCTCGACGATCTGCTGGGGCTTCTGTCGGACCTGAAGATCAAGGCCGTCATTCGGGATGAACGGTGCGCGGGCAAGCCTTTGGAAGTGATGTTCCACGGCAAGCTGCGACCCGAGCAAGAGGCCGCCGCGAACGCCTTGGCCGCCCACGACACGGGGGTATTGTCCGCCACCACCGCCTTCGGCAAGACGGTGATTGCCGCTTGGCTCATCGCACGGCGCGGAACAAACACGTTGGTTCTCGTACATCGTCGGCAATTGATGGAACAATGGGTGGAGCGGCTGTCCGAATTCCTGGGGTTACCGGTTACGGCCGTCGGTCGGATCGGCGGAGGGCGGAAGAAGCCGACGGGCGCGCTGGACGTCGGGGTCATTCAAAGCCTGGTGCACAAGGGCGTCGTGGATGACGCGGTCGGGGAATACGGCCATCTCATCGTGGATGAGTGTCATCATCTCTCCGCCCGCAGCTTCGAGCAGGTGGCCCGGCGAGCGAAAGCGAGGTTCGTCACGGGACTCTCAGCCACCGTCGCACGCAGGGACGGGCACCATCCGATCATCTTCATGCAATGCGGACCGGTACGGTATCGCGTCAATGCGAAGGAGCAGGCGGCCGCGCGCCCTTTCCAGCACACGGTGCTTGTCCGTCCAACCGGCTTTCGTCCGAAGCGACCGGCCAACCCGGATCTGCGAAGCCAGTTCCAGGAGCTCTATGACGAACTGATCGCCGACGAGGCACGCAATCAGCTCATCTGCGAGGATGTCGTCCGTGCCGTCCGCGATCGCCGGTGGCCGGTGGTTCTGACCGAACGCAACGAGCACCTGGATTGCCTTGCCGACCGGCTCTCAACCGAAATCCCCCGCTTGATTGTGCTTCGCGGCGGAACGGGAACGAAGAGGCTTCGCGGCATCATCGCACACCTGTCGGGCATCCCCGAGAATCAGGAGCGGGTGATTCTGGCAACCGGGCGATATGTCGGAGAAGGGTTCGACGATGCCCGGCTGGACACCTTGTTCCTGACGCTCCCGGTGTCGTGGCGTGGGACGATCGCCCAGTATGTCGGCAGATTGCACCGCCTGCATGAGAGCAAACGTGAGGTCCGCGTGTACGACTATGCCGACCTGAATGTGCCCATGCTGGCGAGGATGTTCGATCGGCGTTGCAGAGGCTACGAAGCCGTCGGTTATACGATCCTGCTGCCGGCCAGTGCGGTACCGGGTTGGCCCGCCGAGGTTCCGCTACCGCTCGATCCTCAGTGGAAACAGGATTATGCCGCCAGCATTCGGCGGCTCGTTCGGGATGGGGTGGACACACCGCTTGCGAACCTCTTTGTTTGCGCGGTACGCAGTGTAACGCCTGACGCGCAAGGCGAAAACCGTGCGCGTAGCGCAACGGAAGCATTCCTTTACCGACGCCTGGAAACACTGCCCGAGACCGCCGGCAGGTTTCGCCTGAACGCGGAACTACCGATTCCCTTCGATGGTTGGGGACACATGGAGGTGGACCTTCTCTGCGCGGATGCACGCATGGCCATTGAGCTCGACGGTGCCCAGCACCTTGAAAGCGCCGAGGCCTACCGCCGCGACCGACGCAAAGATCTGCTGTTGCAAGAGAACGGCTACCTCGTTCTGCGATTCCTGGCCGAGGATGTGGGCAAAGAGGTAGTTTCAGAACCTGTGGAAATTGGATGAAGGAAGGGGCATCCTCCTGGTG
>CAZQTW010000011.1:0-18397 GCA_964596165.1 uncultured Planctomycetales bacterium
GCGGGACAACCTTTCCATCAAGATGCCAAAGCGGTATGAATAATCCGGGCTAGGCCGGTCTTGGGGTCGCGTGTTTCGAGGTATCGATGGGCCAGGCGCTTGGCCCAGACGAGCGGTGAGCCCTGGCCACTCAGCTTGTAGAGCAACGCGCCGGCATAGATCAGGTCGCTGCCGGTGTTGACGAACGTCAGCCCCTTGCTGCGGAAGAAGACGGGGCCGTCCTTGTATTCGTTCTTCCACAGCGGGCCCATCTTGGTGTTGTAGTAGCCGTGCCGATTGAAGTCGAGGACCGACCAGTCGAGGATGTGGGCGTTCCAGAAGGCCTCGATGAACCGCTGCGTCGCGTTCGGATCGACCTGCCACATGAGCTCGTAATAGGGGTAGTGCGACTTCAGCTCGTGCGAGGCTGGCGCATAGCCGAACGGCTCGTCGTTGATCAGGTCGAACGCGCGATGTCCGCCCCAGTCGATGAGCCCCGGCGGATGTTGCAGATGGTCGAAGGTGTAGCGTGTCGCCTCGACGGCCACCTGGTGGTATTTCGTATCATCCGTCAGTTTGCTCAGCCCGTCGAACACGCGGAACAGGATCTGTTGGGAGGCGAGGTCGGAAACGATCCGATCCTTGCCCTTGTACTTCCACCGGAACGGCTCGCGGGTCTCGACATTGACGTTGTCGGCCAGTAGGGGGGTTCGTTGCGATCCGTACGTGTCGCGGCCGTACGTGAGGACGTTGTCCGCGAACTCACGGACAGCGCGGAGAAGCTCCGTCGCGTCGTCGGCCGCAGCGCGTTGAGCGGATAGCATGACCGATCCAATGGCCAGAAGGCGAGACAGGCCAAGTCGTTTCGCCGTCATGAAGAAGTCCTCCTTGTGGAAATATAGATGGGGGATACTTTAGGCAAGCCATCGGCGACCGGCAACGCCTCCAAACCATCGGCACGTCTGCGGCGTGCGACGCACGCCTAGCCCGCCTCGCTCGCCCGACCGCCCGGAAACAACCACAGGAATTGTCTTGTCCCCAAGGTAAATACGGGGCTTTCGGGAATAGCCGTCGTGTCTAATCTCGGATACTATCACAGGCATTCGGGGATGGGGAGTAAACCATGATCTTCGCCGCTATGCTGCGTGACGACGAGCGGGAGCTGTTTCAGCGGGAGTTGGACGGTTTTGTCCCATCGGAAGTATTCGACGCGCACGCCCATCTGTACGAGCGAGGGCACTTCGGGCCGGACAGCTTTGCCAAGGATTACATCGAGAAGATGCCTCGGCGCGTCGGCCTGGCGAAGTATCGCCGCTACGTCGCCGAGATGCTGCCGAACCGTCGGGTCGACGGGTTGTTCATCCCGATGGCGATCGACGGCGACCCCGAGAAGGTCAACGGGTTCATCGCCGAGCAGATTCAAAACGAACCTCGCTGTCGGGGGGCTATGGTCGTGCGGCCGGAGATGGACCCGGACTACGTGCGGCAAGAGGTCAAGCGGCTCGGCATGGCCGCACTGAAGTGCTACCACCTGCTCGCCCGGCGCCCCGATCCGGAGAGTCCGACCTGGAACGTCGACATCCCCAGTTATCTGCCGGAAACGCTCGTCCAGGTGGCCGACGAAATGGAGCTGCCTATTATCCTGCATCTGGTGAAGTCGCGGGCGCTCGCGGACTCCAGGAATCAGGAGGCCATCCGGAACTATTGCGTGAAGTACCCTCGCATGCGGCTGATCCTGGCGCATGCCGCCCGCGGGTTCAATCCGCATCACACCATCGAGGGCGTCGCCTCGCTGGCCGGCCTGACCAACCTCTGGTTCGACACCAGCGCCGTAACCGAATGCGGCGCGCTGGAGGCGATCATCGACTTCTTCGGCCACGAACGGCTGTTATACGGGACCGACTTCTACGTCAGCCACTTCCGCGGCAAGTGCGTCGCGATTGGGGACTCGTTCATATGGCTCTATGAGGATTCGGTGAATTGGTCATCCGCAATGCACACGAACCTGCAACCCATACTTATAGGGCTGGAATCGCTTCGATGCCTCAAGTTGGCGGTCCGACACGCCCGCCTGAACGATCGATACGTCGAGGACATCTTTCATCGAAACGCGGCCAGGCTGTTTAATCTCACCGCGACTTCGTGAGGGATCGCGGAAGAGAAGTCAGAATCCCGCCTTCTGACTTCTGAATTCTTCCTTCGGTCACTTCTTCTCCACGATCGCCAGGCGTGCACTGTCGCTGATCGCCTTGACGTACGGCGTGTACATCGCCTCGGCGCGGCTGGGCAGTGCGTGGAAGACGCCCGGCGTCTCGCACCGCAACTGATACGTCAGCTTGTGGGCACCCTGCGACAGGTACGTCGCGAAGAAGACCACCCGCGTATCCCGAAGCTCCATATTGGCGTACGTCCCGCCCGCATAGCTTGACCCGCTGACCAGCTCGACCGGTTCGCAGCCGGCCGGCTTGGGATCCTCGAAGATCAAATACTCGAAGTTGTTCTTCGCCTCGATCTGCAGGCAGACCTCCAACCGCGTGCCGCTCACGAGTTCCTCGCCCTCGCCGACGGGCACCCGGTCGTACTCAATCGTCTTGTACTCCTCGGTCACATTCTTCCGCTCGTCCTCTCGCCAGACCTGGCGCGTCTTGGTGACTTCCTTCGGCACGAGCCGGACGTAACTCCGAGCGACGGCCACTTGGTGGCCCGCCGCCTTGATCGGGTCCTCCCGCGTGTAATAGCGGAGGAAGCTCGACACGTAGAGGAAGCCGCGACCCTGTTTGCGGACCTTGATTGTGTGCTTGCCCGGCGTCAGGTCCTCCGGACCGAGCGGCGTCGTCGCATCGAGCGTCAGGACGTTCGCCTTCGTCACCCGCAACTCGTTCCGCATCTTCCCGTCGACCTGCACGGCGACGGTCATGTCCGGATCGAGCTCGCCCGACGCCTGGAGATAGCCGGCCAGGGCATAGACACACAGTGCCGTGTCCTTGGTGGAGTACCACTGCGACCCACGGCGATTCTGCACGAGCCACCGGACGATCATCGGTATATGCTTGTGCTTCGGATCGACGGCCACATAGGCCCGCAGAACCATCGCCGTCGTCTCCAGCCCGCTGTCGTACCAGTACCACCAGTTGTCCGTGCGACCCCAACTGGCGGTCTCCGTCTTCTCATCGAGCCGAATCGTGTTGCCCAGGTTCTCGATCACCACGCCCGCACGATTGCGGTCGCCCAGCCGAGCCAGCGTGATGGCAAGCATCGCCCGGGCGTAGTCCGTCAGGCCGTCGCGATCCTTGAATATGCGATCGAGGACCGCCCGCACCGGCTGCGCCTGCAGCGCCGCCCCAAGTCCCCCCCCCGACGCCAGGATGTTGCCGGGGTTCTCCCATGCCAGGGCGTAGAGCATCCAGGTCCGCACGTTGTCGTCATCGCGGACCCAGCTATATCGCCCGACCGTCTCGGTCGAGGCCACCCGCTTCTTCAGGAATTCCACGCCCCGCTTGAGGATCGACGCGTCGAAGGCCACGTCCGCCTCGCGGGCCTCGGTCAGCCCGTACACGACATAGGCCGTCATGTAGGGATTCGACTGGTCGTTCTTCCACCAGCCCCAGCCGCCGTCGGACTGCTGGAACTCGGCCAGCCGCTTCAGGCCGGCCTTGATCATGTCGTTCATCTTCGCGGTGCTGTAGACCGGGTTCCGCCCGAGCTTGGCCAGCAGCCGCTTGTTCTCAGGACCGCCCTGCTGCGTGACCTTCTTGGCGACGTCCTCCAGGCTGATGCCCAGTTTCTGGAGCGCCTTGGCCGTCACCACCGCCGGCAGGAACCGACTCATCGTCTGCTCGGTGCAGCCGTAGGGATACTCGAGCAGGTACGGCATCGCGTCAATCATGACGGTCGCGATCGACGGGTTGGCGATCAACTCGAGCGACTGGCTGCTGGCCTTGATCTCCGCGGGGACCGCGACCGTCAGCTCGACCTCGCCCTCGGCCACGTCGCCGAGATAGCCCGATTGCGCGTGGAACGTGTCGGCCCCGTATTCGAGCACGGGGATCTTAAGTTCCATCGCGTCGGAGACCTCATCGGTCAGCGCCTTCGCCAGCAACGTCACCTCGCCCTTGGCCTCGGCGTGGCAGACAAAGTCGACCTGGACCTCCTGTTCGGCCGGCACCTCGACCCACCGCCGCCAAAGTTGCGGACCCTTGACCGCCTCGCCGATCGCCAGTTCCGCCGAAGCGCTTCGGGCGTCGGTGATCTTGATCTGCGGTGTGACCTTCAGTTCGACCTGCGCTTTCTTCGTCGACTTGAGGTAGTTGTGGACGATCGCCGAAACGTACACCATGTCCTTCTCGACCAGGAATCGCGGCGTTTCGAGCCGAACGATCAGGTCCTTCTTGGTGACAATATCGATCGACTTCTCGCCCACGCGGGTCTGCTTGTCGCACGCGATCGCATGCAACTTCCACGTCGTCAGGTTGTCCGGCATGGTCACGTCGGCGATCGCCTCGCCCTTGGCGTCCGTCTTCACGTGCGCCAGCCACAAGACAGCGTCGGCGAATTCCTTTCGGACCATCGCCTCGACCAGCGACACCTCCTCGCTCTCCGTGTCCGGGGCGCCCTTCGCCTTTGCCATTCTGGCCGGCATGGCCGCCGGCATGGGCCGGGCGGCCATTTCCATGACCGCATCATTTGCGCCCCCGGCCTCGCCGAGTCTTCTGGCCAGGCCGAAGGATGTGTCGCGGAGCTCCTTACCCCGACCATACTGCTGATACCCAAAGCTGCTCCGCGTGCTGACCATCAGCGGCCGGAGCTGCCCGTAGAAGAACTTCTGGATCTGCTCGCGGGCCTCCGGCGCGATGTAGTAGATGCTCGCGTCGACCATCATGACCGCCAGTTCCGCCTCGACGGGCTTGCCCGCACTGTCGCGGGCCGTGATGACGATCTGCCCCTTCTCTCGGGGCTGGTAGTAGGGTTTTGAGGGTTTCGCATCGACGGCAAGGAATTGCTGCGTCGGCGGAACGATGACCAACTTGCGGTCTTCATGGATCTTGTCGTCCCGCAGCAGCACCGCCGTCAGGTGGAAGTTCGGCGTGTGCTCGACACCGATCGGCAGTTCGACAAGCTTACTCTTGCCCTTGAGCGTGACCACCTGGTGAAAAAGCACATCGTCGGTCTCCCCCGTCAAGAGGACGTACCCGTCCGTGTGGCGGCTGTTGATCAGCACCCGCAGGGGTTGACCGATCTCATACGAGTCGCGATCGAGCACCAGTTCCAGGTCGCGATACGCGTAGTGGGCATACTCGCCGCCGCGCTGGGCGATCCACAGATCGCACTGACCGGTGACCTCGTCGCCCTGCGCGGTCTTCGTGGAAACGATGGCCCGGAACATCCCCTCCTCATCGAACGGATAGCGGAAGGATCCGCGCCCCTGCGCGTCGACCTTCACCGGCATCTCTTGTAGCCGATCGCCCAATTCATACTCGGTCCACTGTTGACCGTCCTTCTCGACGAGTTTGCTCGTGAGCCGGTAGACCGAGGCCGTGCCCTCAAACGCGATCGGATCGTCATTCGGCCCCTTGGCGATGATATCCACCTGCGCGTGGTCGCCGGGCTTGTAGAGGTACCGTTGCGGCCGCAGATGGATAAAGAACGGCGCGTGAGTCACCTTGACCGATCCGGCCCCTTGGATCTCGCGCCGGCTCTTGTCGACCACGCGGGCCGTCACCTCGAACTGAAGATCCACCTCCGACTGATTCCGGTAAGGTTCGGCCTTGATCGGCCCGATCGTCGCGATCCCCTTGGCGTCGGTGGTCGCCTGCCCGCGCGTGACCAGTTCGCGGCGCCCGCCACCGTAGCGGTCCGGGAGCGGCGGCACCATGCGTCGACTCCGCATCGGGCCGCGAATGCGGACAATGTCCCCATCAATCGCGTCGAAGTACCACGGGAATGGCCGATCGGGGTGATACGTGCTGTGAAACTCGGATTTCCAGACCTCGTATTCAACCTGGGCACCGGCCACCGGTTGCCCGAAGTAGTAGTCGGCCTTGATCCGGATTTGGACTTCGTCGCCGATCCGATACGCCGGCTTGGCCGGTGTAACCTCGACCGTGAACTCGGGCTTCTTGTACTCCTCGACGCGAAACTGGTTGCCCCGGCATTGCCACGGACCGTAGCCCCGACCGTCGATCTCCAAATCGATCACGTAGACGCCCAGCGGCGGCTCGTGCGCCAGCTTCAGCTCGCCGTCGAACGAACCCTCGGCATTCGTCGTCATCGACTGCTCGAAGACCACGTTGCCGCGCGGATCGCGGATCCGGATCGTCGCCTTCTGATTCGGTGCGACCTCGAACCGCCCTCGGTCGTGACGGCAGACGATTTCCTTGAAGTACACCGTCTGGTCGGGCCGGTAGACGGGCCGATCGGTGAACCCATAAACCCGGTACGGCTGATCGTAGCCCCACCATCCCCACGCGTAGAGGTCGCGGCAAACCGCATAGTGATCGCCGGACCGCACGATGAACCCCAATTGACGGTCGAGCGCATTCGCGTTCCGATCGACGGGATACGTCATGCGATGAATGCCGGCGTCGTCGGCCGCGCCGTCCTTGTATTCAAAGCGGTTGTTTTGAAGCCGCCGCTGGATAAGCACCTGCGTCCCCGGCTTCGGCTGCCCCGACACGCTGTCTACCGCATAGACCAGGCTCTGCGTCTTGCCCGTCTTGGCCACCACGCCGAGTTGAGAGACCAGGACGAGGACGACAGCTCGAACCGAATGACCTTCGGACGACCTGCCCGTGGCCTCCACCACGAAGGCGCCGGGGTCGGTGATCGGCAGCCGCGTCGGCTCCAGGTTCTCCTGGCCACTGGCGATGTACTTGTGTTCATCGTTGTCGGGCACGCGAAGCTGCCAAGACGCACTCGGCGCGCCCGTCGGTTTCCATTGACTGAACTGCTCGGGCATATTGAACTTTCGAATCATCTCGAAGAGTTCAACCTTGAATGCCTTTAGCTCGACAGTCTTGAGGTTGCGCGTCCGCCACTGGATCTCCGCCTTCTTGCCCGGCAGGGTGGGCCCTTCGACCCGGAGCGACAGCTCCGGCCGCTTGATCGCCTTGATCTGATCGGCCGCCTTGCGTGCCCAAGTCGTCCCGCCAAACTGATCTTGAACCTTCTCGTACTGGACAACCGCATCCACGTAACGGATCATCCGCTGCTCGAGTGTCAGGCCGATCTGAAAGGCCGCCTCGGCCGCCCGGGGTGACTTGGCATAGTCGGTGACCAGCTTCCGCCAGGCCTCGAGGGATTGCTCGTACGGCACGATGCCGGCGAACTGATCGCGAAGGGTCTGTGCTTTTCTGAACAGGGCCTCCGCCGACGTCTTCTCGTCGACGTCCAGCGCGACGATGCGGTCGTAGGTCTTTGCGACGACCTCGGCGGTTCGTTTGCGCTGTGCCTGCCAGTCATCGGCCGGCGCCGGCAACGCCTGCTGGGCAATGACATCACGAAGCGGGCCGTGGTAGTGCCGCAAGACGTCGGCCAGCTTGAACAAGACCTCGGCCGTGTCATGTTTCTTTCCCACACCCGCGAACAGATCGGCGCTGACGGACAGTTCCTTCACGGCCAGTTCCATGTCACCGTGGCGCTGTGCCTGTTCACCCAGGACCTGGTGAAGCTCGGGTCGCTTCGCGAGTTCCCCGTGCTTCTCGAAGAGCCCTTGGAGAAGACGCTTACCCTCGTCCCACCGTTCGAGCTTCAGCAGGCACTGGGCTCGCATCACCTGCACGTCGACGATCGCCGGTCCCTCGGGCTGGGCCTTCAGGTAGTCGTCAAGCTGGCGGAGCGCTTCGCGGTAGTTGTGCCGATCGAATTGCTGCCTGGCGTTCGCCGGCACGTCCTTCTCTGTCGCAGCCGTCACCCGGATGACCGTCAAGGCGACCAGTCCGAGTACTGCTGCCACAATCGCCATCGGTTGCTTGCCTCGCATTTGAAGCCTCCGCCGGATTCTCCGTTGAGTCGTGGGCAATGCGTGCCCCTCATGCTTGCCTACTGCCTTAGACCCACGAAATCCCTGAAAGTTCCATGACCCCATCATCTTCTGTCTTCTGCCCGAATCAACCCCGCGCCGGTGACCGGAAGCGGGCGATGCGAATCCCCGGGCATGCGGCACGCTGTCCGGTCCGAAAACGACTGGCCTGATCCGAGTTCGACGGCGACAATGCTTTCCTGATACGCAGGAGGTCGCATGATGACGGTCCGTTCCATGGGTTCGCTGGCTCTTGTCGCGTTTCTCGCAATGGCCCCTCTCCGCTCGATGGGCAAGACGAGTCAGGACGGAAACGCATGGGTGGTTGAGAGTGTCGCGATCCGACTGAGGTTTGACGCCGCCGCCGGACGAATGAGCGTGCTGGACAAGCGAGCGGGCTATGAGTGGCGCCAACCCGATAAGTCGGTCACGACGAAGCCCCGCGATGTTCAGCCGCTCCCGGCCCCCGCCGACGGCCTCAGGTTTGAGGCCGAATTCGGCACCACCGAAGGCCACCCCAACACCGGCATCGTCACACTGGAGATGCCCCAGGAAGCCGACAAGCTCATCGTGACCCTCGACATGCCGAACCGCGACGTCGAGGCCCACATCATGCCGTTTTTCGCGCCGTTCGTTCTCGACACCCCCACGGGGGTGATGGCCGTCGCCGACTACTGCAACGGGCATGTCTATCCCGTCGATCAGTACCCGGCATTCAACTCTCATACGTCGACCGACCGCCTCGACATGCCCTGGGTCGGGCTGTGCGATCTGGCCAGGGGATTCGGCTGGCTGATGATCATCGACACCAGTGACAACGGCGAGATCCGGTTCACGAACTATGAGGTCGGCGGCCGGAAGTCCGTCGCGCCGCAACTGACCTGGGTATCCAGCAAGCGGAAGTTCGCCTACCCCCGCCGACTGATTCACCGGTTCCTGCCCACGGGCGGATACGTCGCCATGGCCAAGGCCTATCGCCAACACGCCGGACAACAAGGTCTTCTCGTCACCCTCACCGAGAAGCTCAAGAGGAACCCGAATCTCCGGCGGCTCTTCGGTGCGCCGGACATTTGGGGGAACGCCACGTTGGATTTCGCCCGACAGGCCAAGGCCGCCGGCATCGACAAGATGCTCATTAACGGCCGGAGCAGCCCCGACCAGATACGGGCAATCAACGAATTGGGCTATCTGACGAGCGAATATGACAACTACACCGACATCCTCCCCCCCGAGAAACCCGGACACATCGACTCGCAACACGCCCCGCTGCCGGACAGCGCCGCACTCAACGCGGACGGCTCACGGATGAAGGCGTGGCTGACGTTCGACAAGAGACTCCAGTACATGAAACGGTGCCCGTCCCTATGGAAGACGACTGCCGAAATCGTCGTGCCCAAGGTGTTGAAGGAGCATCCGTACCTCGCGCGATTCATCGACGTGACCACAGCCGAGGGGCTTTACGAGTGCTTTGATCCCAACCACCCGCTGACGAAGACTCAAAAGCGACAGTGCGGCGTCGATTTACTGAGCTACGTTCGCTCACTCAATCTCGTGGTCGGTGGCGAGCACGGCATCTGGTGGTCCGTACCGTACCTGGACTATATCGAGGGCATGATGAGCGGCAGCCCCTGCTATTACTCCTGGCCCGCCGGCCATCTCATCCGTCCTAAGACCAAGGACCAGAGGTTCACCGGCCCCTGGGGTGAAAAACACGCCGCGTGGGACGCCTACGAGAAATGGGGCATCGGTCACGAGCATCGTGCACCGCTTTGGGAACTGGTCTTTCACGACTGCGTCGTCAGCACGTGGTATTGGGGCGACACGAACGACTACCTCCTGGAGGCGGCGCCGGAGATCACGGCCAAGAAGGACGCCTTCAACGTCCTCTACGGCACGATCCCGATGATGTGGGCCGGCGCCGAAGGCGGCTGGAACAAGGCCCGCGACACGTTCCTCAGGACCTACCGCAACACCTGCAAGCTCCACGAGGTGATCGCCTGCACCGATATGGTCAACCACGAATTCCTCACCCCCGATCACGCCGTGCAGCGGACCTCGTTCTCCGACGGCACGCAGGTCATCGTGAACTTCAGCGCAAAGCCGCAAGAGGTGGAACTGGCCGGCGACAAGTATCTGCTGCCGCAGAACGGTTTCGCCGCCAAAGGACCGCGAATCGAGCAATCACTCGCCCTGGTCGACGGCAAGATGGTGACGAGAATCCGTACCACGGAAGGCTACACGTTCAGCGACGCGTCACCGGGAAAGTGATCGCACTCCCGCATGAGCCGTTCGAGATAAACCATAGCGGCCGGCGCCTCGCAGGCCCAACGTCGGCCGGTGGGGCGCCGGCCGCCATACTCATGCGTGAAACGCCAGGGGACCCCGGCGAGTCGCAGTTCGGCAGGGCGCATATCGGTGGAAATGGGCGCAGGCTCTTCTTCTGAATTCTGGATCCTGTCCCGCGATCCCTCAGCTTCGCCGTCGTGCCGCACGCGTCAGCCACATGCAAACGCCGAGTCCGACCACCAGCAACGGCAGCACCTGGTTCACACCGCTACCGCACTTGAAATCGGCCTCGACGTGCATGTCCGCCTCCATCACGAGCGGCAACACCAACGGATCGCTCAGCGTGTTCGGATCAACCACACTTGCATGGTTCGAATCGCCGGGATAGTTCGGATCGAAAATCGTCCAGCCGGCGAACGCCTTGCCGCTGTTCGGCACTGCCGTCAGCGTCACCGTGCATCCATCAGGATACAGGGGCAGATTAGGCTCCACGCTTACCGACCCGTAGTTGGAATGCATCACCTCTAAGCTCAGCGTACGCCCTACGGCAAACGTGGCCGTAACACTCTTGTCACCGTCCATCGTCACTTGAACAGGGTTGTCCGAACCGGTCGCATCACCGCTCCACGAACTCAGCACATAGCCGACGGCCGGGTTGGCCGTGAGCGTCACCGGAGTCCCATAGGCATACTTCCCGTCGCCGTCCGGCAACGGACTCGCCACAATCGAACCCCCCGTGGGCGGGGTGGCCGTCAGCGTCAGAACGTGTCGCATTTGCGTAAAATGGGCGGTGACGGCCAGATCTCCGTTCACGGCGATCTGGACCGGATTGGTCGATCCCGTAGCGCCGCCGCTCCACGAGCTGAACGAATAGCCGCCCGCCGGATTGGCCGTCAACGTAACGAGAGTGCCGTAAGCGTATTTCCCATCGCCATCCGGTGGCGGAACGGCATCGATCGTGCCCGTGCCCGGCAAGTCCACAGTCAACTGGAGTGTGTGGCGGGTTTGCCCGAAGTTTGCCGTCACGTTCTTGTTGCCGTCCATCGTGACTTGGACGGGGTTGGTCGATCCCAATGCATCGCCACTCCAGTTGCCGAATGAATAGCCGGTGGCCGCATTCGCCGTCAGTGTCACGACAGTCCCGTAAGCATACTTCCCATCGCCGCCCGGCAACGGATCGGCAGTGATGGTCCCACCCTCCGGCGGACTTGATGCAAGCGTGAGTGCATACCGAAGCTGTGAGAAATTCGCCGTCACACTCCTCGCGCCGTTCATCGTGACGGTCGTCGGGTTGGTGGACCCGGACGCATCGCCGCTCCAACTGCTGAAAGCGTAGCCGGTGGCCGGATTGGCCGTCAGCGTAACGATCGTTCCCGCCGCGTACTTCCCGTCGTTCGGATCGGGAAGAGGATCGGCGGTGATCGTCCCACCGCTCGACGGATTCGATGCGAGTGTCAATGTGTAACGACCCACCGCAAAGTTGGCCGTAATAGCCTTGCTGCTGGTCAGCTTGATCGTGGTGGGGTTGGTCGATCCCGACAGGTCCCCACTCCAGCTTGCGAACGTGTAGCCGGAAGCCGGATTGGCCGTCACCGTCACCGTCGTATTGGGGTCATAGAAAGGCCCGCTCCCGCTAAGGCTGATCGTCCCGCCGACACTCGGACTGGGCGTCGCGCTAAGGACATAGAGCTTGATCAAGTATCCGGCCGGGAGGCCATTGTGGATTCCCGACCCGACGACCCATCCCGCGTTGTTGACGCTCGTCGCCGTCTGGAGCGTCCATCCGGAGGTGCTTGCCAGTGTGTTAAGATTGTAGATCTGGCCGGCGACCCAGACGAAAGCGGTCGGCTGCCCGTTGGGATCGAAGGCCGTCCCCACCACGAGCCCTTTGTCGTTGATCGCGGCGGCGATCGTGCTCGGATAACCGGAAAGGGTCCCCAGGTCCGTCGTTGTTCCGTCGCTCCGCCGCAGGAACGAGTGGCCCACGTTGCCGCTGGAGGCCGACATGAACACAATCTGTCCGGAGTTGTCGATGGCGAACGCCTCGCTGCTCGCCTCGTAGCCCGGCATAACGCCCAGGTCGCTCATTTGCCCGTTTTGCCAGCGGAAGGCATGCCACACGCCGTTCGACAACTGGGCCTTTCCAACCACGACGTTGTTGTCATTGATGTCCCATGCGAAGCTTTGAGTCCCTCCGAGCGTCCCGAGTTGCGTCGCGACGCCGTTGGACCATCGCAGCCACGCGTGCTGGATGTTCGGATCGCTGCTTGGGGCCCAGTTCCCCACGACGTGCCCCCCCAAGTTGACCGAATACGCTCCGCTAAGGTCGCTGGCACTGCCGGTCATGGAACCCAAGTCAATCAGGTTGCCGCTGGCCGGCCAGAGAAAGGCGTGGTTATGCTCATCATCGCCGCCGAAGTCGGGCGGCGTTCCCGTGTTGATCCCAACAACGTAGTTCGCATCATTGATACACCGCGCGGCGCTGATTCCGAGGGTACCGGACCCCGGAAGAAGGCCGAGGTTGGTCACCGTCCCGTTCTTCCACAGATAGGCCCGTGGCAGGTTGAACGTGAATATGTAAAGGTAGGTGACCGGCACAGGTGCCATCCCCGAGACCCATCCCAGGTTGTTGATCGAAAGGGGAACGGCCGCGAGGTTGGGGTCCGAATTCAGCCGGGGAAGCTCCGTGACGGCATACGTGGCTGCCATCGCGGGCGCCGAACCAATGACGGACACCGCCAACAATCCGCAGAGTATGGACTCACACGCGCGAACGGTGTTCTTCGACATCGTCTTGCTCCTGCTCACCGAGGTGATGATCGCACCCGGCCGGTCTCCAGGGAAATGGGATTCTCAGACTCGCCTAGTAGTCAGTGGAGGGTCGATGTGTGTACACTTTCCCCGCTCCTCACCAACCACTTACATGAAAGGATAGCGGGCACAAACGCGGATGTCAAAGACCTGCTTCGGTCAACCCCAGGATTGTTTATGGGACGCGTCGTTCCCGCATTCCCGCAGGGTAAGGGGTAACCATCACCCAACCGGCTGATGGCGTTCGCATCAATTCGATGCCGGCTAAGCGATAACGCGATTGGGGGATTCGCAACGGCCACCGCCGAGCCGCGGCGAAGGGGTTGAACCGAGCGGCCCGTGTTGTTATTCTTCCGCTCCGTGCCATACCTGTTTGGAACATCACCGAAGGTAGGAAGGAGAACCACATGAGAATGGGACACGTTGTATGCCTGGGATTGACAGCATCGCTGGTTTCGCTCTGTTCTTGCAGCCAACAGAAGGAAGGAACGCCCTGCGGCGGAGCCCCCAAATGCGCCACGTCCGACAAAAAGACCAAGAAGATACTGTATTGGACCTACGCCACCGGATACGTGCATGATTGCCTCGCGCTGAGCGAGGAGGTGGTGGCCAAGTTGGGCAAGCAGTCCGGCGCGTTCGACGTTGTCACCGAGAAAGGCTACGCCAAGAAGAAGGAAGAAATCACACTGGCCAACTTCACCCCGGAGTACCTGAACCAGTTCGACGCCGTGATGTGGTATGTCACCGGTGAGTTCCCAATGACCGAGGCCCAGCAGAAGGCCTTGATCGACTTCGTCAAGGGCGGTAAGGCCTTCATCGGCATTCACAGCGCCGCCGACCCGTTCTTCCGGTGGCCGGAGTTCGGCGAGATGATCGGGGGATACTTCAAGAACCACCCGTGGCGGGCCGACGACGCACAACCGGTCACGATCAAGGTCGAGGACCGCAAGCACCCGGCCACCAAAATGCTCCCGGCCGATTGGACGATCAAGGAAGAGATCTACCAGTTCGAAGCGCCGTACTCGCGCAAGCACATCCGCGTTCTGATGAGTCTGAATACGGCCAAGACCGACATGAACAAACCGGATCTGCTCTACGGAAAGGACGGCGACTACGCGGTTGCCTGGTGCCGCTTGTTCGGTCAGGGCCGCGTCTTCTACACGTCGCTGGGACACAGCCCGTCGACGTGGAACGACCCGCTCTACCAGAAACACCTGTTGGGCGGCATCACGTGGGCGCTGGGCCTGGCCAAGGGAGACGCCACGCCGAACCCGAAGTAGTCTCGCGGCGAAAGGGTACTCGCGCTTGATCGGCTACCTGGCGCTTTCCGCACGATGGTGAGCGCCGAAGGAATCGTGCGCGCGTTCTTTCCGATGGATGCCAGTCGCCTCAGCGTGAGGCTGTGGTTCGGACTCTCTGACCCTATTTGTCGGTCTGCGCCACGGCCGGAACGACAAACGGCTTGCGGTCCGAACGGCGAAGCAATCCGTTTGCCGTTTCGTTATCGGCAAACCGTTCCGCGACGGGGTCAAACGCCAAAGACGGTCCCAGCGAAAGCATCTGCTTGGACAGATCGATGCCGTTGCGCTCCAAGTGCTCCCTCATGCTCGCCAAGTGCTCCGACGCAAGGCGATCGGCCTTGACCTGCTCGGCGATCTCCTCGGGACCCGCGCCGCGGCCTAACCGATGCGAAATCATGCCCGTGTGGCACAAGCCGGCCGACAAATGCCCTTCCAGGATCTCGGCGGCCAGATCCGTCGGCCGGCGCGACCGCATGGCCGCATGCCAGTTCTCGAAGATGTAGCTGTCGCCTTTGGCCCAACCAAGGCCCCGCTTGGGGTCTTTCTTCTCGAATCGTTTGATAACCTTGCCCTGAGGATCAATCGCCGTCAGCGCCTGCCCGCCGTCGTCGATAATCAACCGGCCGCCTTCACACACGACGGCCACGCCGATCGTCCGGCCGCCGCGGAAGCCCATCGGGGCATCCATGTTGTTCGACCATTGGTCGGGCTTGGCCTGGTATTCCTTCGACTTCGGTAACCCGCGAACCTCAAACAGCAGCGGCGGACCGTCGAACACGTGCCAAACCAACTGCGTGTTGGGCGTCTGACCGTCGTCGTCATAACCCAGGCGCCCACCGACGCTCATCACTCGCTTGGAGAGCGTCTTGTGCCCCAGGAACCAGCGGGCGAGGTCCATTTCATGCACGCCCTGATTGCCGAGGTCGCCGTTGCCATAGTCGTAGATCCAGTGCCAATCGTAGTGCAGGTTCTTGCGGGCGAGCGGCTTGAGCGGCGCCGGACCCGTCCAGAGGTCGTAGTCCAACCCCGGGGGAATCTCGCCCCGGCCGACCTTGCCGATCGACATCCGCGGCTTGTAGCACATCCCATGGGCATAGCGGATCGCCCCCAGGTTGCCCGCGCGGAGCCACGCCAGCGCCTCCGCCACGTCCGGATTGGCCCTCGCCTGCGTGCCGGTCTGCACGATGCGCTCATGCTTGCGAGCCGCCTCGACCAGCATCCGCCCCTCCCAGAGGTGATGCGAAATCGGCTTCTCGCAGTAGACGTCCTTGCCCGCCTGACAGGCCCAGATGCCGATCAGTGAATGCCAGTGGTTGGGCGTGGCGATGGTCACCGCGTCCACGTCCTTGAGCTCCAGTAGTCTTCGCACGTCAGCGAAACCGGCGACCTTTACGCCCCGTTTCTCCGCCTTTCGAACGTTCTCACCAAGGACGGCCGGATCCACGTCGCATATGGCCACCAGACGCAGTCCCTTTGTAGCGACCGTCATCTGGAGATGACTTTGGCCGCGCCCGCGCAGCCCGACGACGGCCACGCCAATCGCCTCATTCGCCCCTCGAACGCCGCCGAACGCCCTCATCCGATTCACCCCGGGTGCCGCTAGCATCGTGCTGGCTCCGGCCACCCGGTGAAGGAACGATCTACGAGTGAATTGGGTCATGTTTGGTTCTCCCTGGGTTTGCTGATAGGATCATTGTCTGAACGGGTGCTGGTTTCAATAGGGGTCATAACCCATGGGAAGCCGCCTCGATTGGGACCGTCGATCGTCTGCACGGATTGGGGCGCACTCACGAAAAACACGCCGGGCGTTCCTGAAGGAATCCGCACTGACAGCAGTAGGTGCCCTGGCGACTTCCGCGCCGGCATTGGCCGAGAGCACGTCACAGGCATCACCCAATGAGAAACTCGGGATTGCCGTGATCGGCGTCGGCGGCCGAGGGCTCGCGAATCTGGCCGCCATCCGCGGTGAACGGATCGTCGCCATCTGCGACGCGGACGAACGCCAGGCAGCCGAGCCGCGGAAATGGCTCCCCAGAGCGGCGTTCTACGCCGACTTTCGACGCCTGTTCGATCGGAAGGACATCGACGCGGTCGTCATCTCGACGCCCGATCACACGCACGCACCGGCGGCCATGATGGCCCTCAAGGCCGGCAAGCACGTCTATTGCGAAAAACCGTTAACCCATTCGGTCTACGAGGCGCGGGCGTTGACGGAGGCCGCGGCACGCACGACGTGCGTCACGCAAATGGGCATACAGATGCACTCCTGCGCCGGTTATCGACGCTCGGTCGAGTTGATTCAGGCCGGAGCGATCGGCGAAGTGGCCGAAGTCCACGTTTGGCATCACAGCGGCTACGCACCCGGCGACCGTCCCAACGACACGCCGGCCATTCCCAAAGGTCTTCACTACGACGAATGGCTTGGTCCGGCCCCCTATCGTCCCTACCACCCGTTATACCTGCCGGGCAAATGGAGGGGCTGGTGGGACTTCGGCAGCGGGGTATTAGGTGACTTCGGCTGCCATCTCATGGACGCGGCCCACCAGGCCCTGGGGCTGCGACACGTCCGCCGGATACAGGCGGAGGGTCCCCCGCCCCACCCCGAGAGCACCCCGGCATGGCTGACGGTCCACTACGAGTATCCGGCCGCCACAGGCAAACAACCCGTGAAGCTGACCTGGTACAACGGCCGTCGGCCCGCCGACCTCCTGACGGAAAAGGCCTTCGCGGGCTGGAAGATGGGTGTCCTGTTCGTCGGCGATAAGGGGCGGATACTCGCGGACTACAACCGACACGTCCAACTGCCCTTGGGAGGCCCGATCGGTCCGCAGCAGGCAAGAGCAACGCCGATCAATCACCTCACCCATTGCCGCGAATGGGTCGAGGCCTGTAAGACCGGCGGTAAAACATCATGTGGGTTCGACTACTCAGGCCCGCTGACCGAAACCGTACTGTTAGGCAATGTGGCCTATCGCGCCGGAAAGCCCATCGAGTGGGACGCCAAGGCCTTCAAAATCACCAACGAACCCGATGCAATGAGCTTCATCCGACGGCCGTATCGTAAAGGCTGGACGTTGTAGCGCGGGTTCTACCCGCCTACGGAATTCAGAAGGCAGGCGTCAGAAGCCGGAAATCCGAGGTCACGAGTGGCGCGGGGCAGGCTTCACCCGCCAACAGAACCGAGTCGCGCGAGCGACCGGACTTGTTCAGAGCCGCCGTCAGGAAGCGGAGGCAGACACGGAGGACCTCCATGATGAACCGAGCCACTTCAAGAAGACCGTGGCGCCTGTGTGCCACCTGCGGAATTCTCGCCATCGCCCTCCGGCCCCTGCCCGCGGAGGAGACACCGAAACCCAAGCCCCAGTTCACCGAACCGCCCAAGGACGCCATCGTCCTGTTCGACGGCAAGGACGCCTCCGGCTGGACACGCATCGACGGAAAACCCTGCCCCTGGATGGTCCGCGAGGGGGCGCTCATCTGTCTGCCATTGACCGGAAACATTCGCACGAAGCGCGTGTTCGGCGATCATAAGCTGCACATCGAATTCCGAACACCCTACATGCCCAAAGCCAAGGGCCAGTCCCGCGGCAACAGCGGCGTATTCATTCAAGGGCGCTATGAAGTGCAGGTGCTCGACAGCTACGGCATCCATCCGCCTCAAAAGGACGATTGCGGGGCCTTGTATGGCTCGATCGCGCCGACCACCAACGCCTGCCTCCCGCCCAAAGAATGGCAATCATATGACATCACCTTCTACGCCCCGAAACTCGATAAGGACGGTCAAATGATCAAGAAAGGACGCATCACGGTCGTCCACAACGGCATCACGGTCATCGACGACCGGGAGATTCCTCGCCTGCCCAAGACCCGTGAGGTGGGTAAGCCGGGCCCGCTCATGCTCCAGGACCACCTGGACCCGGTGGCGTTCCGCAATATCTGGGTAGTTCCACTCGACTGAAGAAAGAGCCGGGCTGCCGGCCACGCAACGGCCTGTGGCCGTGCC
>CAZQTW010000011.1:18497-117726 GCA_964596165.1 uncultured Planctomycetales bacterium
AGGGCGTCAGCCCAGTGGCAGACAACAGAGCCGAGTCGCGCAAGCGACCGGTCCCGGACAGAGCCGTGTCGGCCCGGTGTCCCAATCAGCGCCGCGACCGTCAGGAAGCGGGAGCAACGCAATCGCAGCCGCGACCGTAATTCCGAACCGGGCTGTCCTCAGCCCGGTCTGGCCGGCGTGCCTGCCACGGAACGGCCCGTGGCCGTGCCAGGGCGTCAGCCCAGTGGCAGACAACAGAGCCGAGTCGCGCAAGCGACCGGTCCCAGACAGAGCCGGGCCGTGTCGGCCCGGTATCCCAATCAGCGCCGCGACCGTCAGGGAGCGTAAGCTGGGAGCGCGAGTGTCCCCGCCCGCCGCGGCCATTCACTCCATCAGCCGCGGATTCTTGATCAGCGGCCCGTTCGCCCGGAGCATCTCCCGCATCATCTCGCGACACTGCCCGATCTGCATGTGGCTGCACAGCGGATCGGTCAGCACCACCGCCACCAGATCATCGAATGTGCCGGACAGCGCGATGTCGACAATCGCCTCCTGCCGCATCACGGTGGGCCACGTCAGGATCTTCAGCACATCGGGCATGGGCGAGCAGAAGGGGTGAACGCCGGCCGCATCGAATCGCGCCCGCGTCTCAACGACGGCACCGTCGGGCAGCCCCGGGATCTGACCGACGTTCATGTAGTTCACGCTGTAGCCGAACGAACGCTTCCCGCACAGCGACTCGATGACCGCGACAACCGGATCATCGCCGTGGCCAAAACTCGCCAGCAACGACTCGTCACCCGAATTCAGAAAGGCCTCGAACTGCCGCTTCTTCTCGATCTTCCATTGCCGCCGCTCGGCCACCGACGTTCGCTTGATCCTGTAAGGAAGCTCCGGCGCGGACCGCGCGATGAACCAGGGGAGAAACTCGACGATGTGCCGATCCGCCAAACTGGGCAGATAGCCGATCTCGCGCCACACGGCAAAGGCCGCCCGCGTCCGGGCCGTTTCGGCCAGCGGATCCTCCGTCATGACGTCGGTCGGCAGCACGCCGTCGGCCCGGCAGTACCCCAGTTCCTTCAGCCTGGCCAACACATCCTTCCCGTCCGCGAACAACCGGAGCAGCCACGAACCGTGGTCCACACCGGTGACGACATAGTCCAACTCGCGGTAGTCCGTGCAGCCGGCAAGCTTGGCGAGCACGTCAATCTGACCCTCGACGCCGGGACACAGGCCGACGGTCTTGATGCCGAAGCACTTCTGCGGCACGCGGGTCAGCGGCGTCAGCGGATTGGAGACGTTGATGAACCACGCCTCGGGGCAGAGCCCCTTCATCCTGGCCGCAATGTCATGAAAGACCGGGATGTTGCGGATGGCGCGGCACCAGCCGCCCGGACCCACTGTGTCCCCCACCGTGTGCCGGATCCCGTACTTCTCCGGGATCTCCAGATCATGCTGCATCGCATCGAGACCGCCGACGGCGATTGAGACAAAGACGAAATCGGCGCCGTCCAGTGCACGGGCCAGATCGGTGGTCTTATCGATCCGAACCGGCGAACCCTGCTTGCGATTGCAGATGTCGGCGGCGCGGTAAACCAGGTCGAGCCCGACCGGGTCGACGTCCATCAGCGTGACGGTCACATTGTCCAACCGCTCGCCGCGGATGAACTGATTGCACAGACCCAGCGTCCAAACGAAGCTACCGCCGCCGATAACCGCCACCTTCATCGGTCTTCCTCCTCGCGCCGTCATCTTTCCGTTTCGGGAACATCCACCGTCTCTGAGCGTCACACACCCAATGGCAATTGGCCTCGGAAGACTCCGTTTGCGTGCTTGCCCCGTTGGTGCTATGATGCCGCCCGTTGCGAATCGTGGGGGTTCGCTTTCACGCGCTTACGAGCCGTAGGTAGGGTACCTCAATCAGCGACAAACCGCGACTCCTGCTCATCCATCCTTCCCCGGACAAGGACCGCTTGTGTTCTCGTAGACGGCGCACCTCGTCGGTCCCGCAGATCAACCTCCCCACGTTGGCCGCCCATGCGGACGATCGATTCGAGGTCCGGATTGTCGACGAGAATGTCGAGGACCTTGACCTCTCTCTCAGGCCCGACTTGGTGGGCATCACCTTGATGACCCCGACGGCGCTTCGCGGGTACAAGATCGCCGATACATTCAGAAATGCAAACGTGCCCGTGGTCCTCGGAGGCATGCATGTCTTCTTCATGCCGGACGAGGCCGCCGCCCATGCGAACGCCTTGGTCATTGGCGAGGCCGAGTATGCATGGAATGAACTCTTGGACGATTTTCTGGCCGGCCGAATGCGGGATCGATATGAATCCGAGAAGCCCCACGACCTTGTGGGACTGCCCCACCCACGCCTCGATCTGCTCAAACCCGGCGCTTACACCTTCACCAACATCCTCGAGACCGCCCGCGGCTGTCCGCATAAGTGCAAGTACTGCGCGGTGTCCGCGTTTTGGGGTCAACGATTCCGTTTCCGCCCTATCGAGGAGGTCGTCGACGAGATCCGATCCATGCCCCCGGGAGACGTCGGGTTCATCGACGACAACATCTTCGGCCACACCAACCGGGCCAAGTCGCTTTTCGAGGCCTTAATCCCGCTCAAGCGGCGGTGGATGGGCCAGGGAGACCTGCGCGTCTCCCGCGATCCCGAGCTTCTCAGACTGGCCCGGAGGAGCGGCTGCAAATGGATCTTCGTCGGAATCGAATCGGCGAACGAGGACAACCTCAAGGCGATGAACAAGGACCGCATCAATAGGGCCCAGGACTACGAGCAGGCCATCGCAACGATCCGCGGAACCGGTATCAGCATCATGGGATCGTTCATCTTCGGGCTCGACCATGACGACGAGGGGACTTTCGAGCGGACCTTGGAGTTTTGCATTCGCAATCGCCTCGAGGGCGCGAATCTCTATCTCCTCACCCCATTGCCCGGCACGGAACTATTCGCAGACATGCAGCGAAACGGACGCCTCCTTCACTGCGACTGGTCGCGATACGACCTGAACCACGTCGTCTTCAAGCCCATGAACATGAGCCCCGCCGCACTGCTCGAGGGATACATCCGGACCTATCGGTCGCTCTATTCCATCGGATCCATCGCCAAGCGTGTACTGGCGTTTCGGCCGAATCTACCCCAACTTCTGGCACTGAACATCGGCCGCCGAATCAACGCCGGCTACTTCGAGGAAGGTTGCCGGATGTGACGGCATCTTGTTGATGGAAGTCCCTCCAAACAGGTCAAGTAACTTAAGCCAAGTTGAACCATTTCGGCTCCACGACTGACTGCCTGTAACGCCGACTCGCGAGAAGGCCGCAACGTCGGAATTGGGCATCGATCATGGCGATACATGACATGACCGGACCTGTCTGCCATGCGTTCGGATCGGGGCTGGGTCGAACCACCGTACGTCCCGACCGGTAAGGGAAGGATCACCGCCTGAGCCTCATGAGACGTTCCATGATCTCCGGTGAGCCTTTGATGTCAACAAGAGGACGCAGGTGTAATTCAATGTAGCCCCAATCCAACAACGTCCGTTGCCGGATGACGATTCCCTCGACGTCGCTCCAATCGCGGGCACGATCTGCAAAAGCCCTGAGGACAATGAGGTCTTCCGCCGAACACGTTCGCAGTGTCCATAATCGTCACGATAACGCATTCAGATCCGCGGTTCGAGGTGGCCTTATCGCTCGTCGGAAATGACTTCTATCTCATGTTGGACGCGGAACCCCAGCGTCCGGGCGAAGACGAGGTGGCGGCAGCCCTTTGCCTGCTGGATCGGGTACTTCAGGCCTATCCCCGGGCGTTCGATGCGGTCGTGGCCGATGGACTCTGTGCCGTGGGTCCCCTGTTCAACCATATCGTGCAGATGGTGAACCAGTGGCATGCTGACCATGTCTAAAAACTCTAGCCCACGGAAATCCTCGTATTCTGGCTCCTGGTCATGCTCTGCCTCAATGCGTTCCTGGCCTTCTACCGGCGCAATCTCAAACCTGCGTTACGTCAGTCCGGCAGCATGCTCCATTTCGCCCGCCGGATCGCCTCCGAACTCTATAGCCGCTTCACTCGCGGGCGAATCTTCACGCCCACATAGTCGCAAGCGTGCCTGGATTCCCGCGAACCTCGTGCATCCCGTACCTCACGGCAGGCGTACCCGCCCCGTCCCCCTCCCGGGGGGCCGAAAAACCCACCGCGAATCCGACTGCCTCGTCAAACCGGGCACTTTCCATTGACATCACGAGTTCCCCCCCGTGTTCCTCGCGGAATCGCTGTGGGTGAGCACGAGCAGTTGTGGGGAAATGCGGGGACGCACAAGATGAGATGGAGCGTTGTTCCAGGAGACTGGTTCATGTCTAGGGCATCCGTCAAAGGGATTCTTCGCGAGATTGAGGCACTTCCCGAAGGGGATCGATTGGCACTGGAGCGAGAACCGGCTCGGCGGCTAGAACGACAGTGGAAGGGCCAGGTTGCCAGAGCCCGCAGGGTGGCTCGCCAGCGCAAGTTGAATCAGGAGACCATTGATCGCGCAGTCGAACGCCGGCGATACGGCCGATGAAGGTCTTCTTCGATACAAATGTCTACGTCGCCGAAGCCCTTCTCGGGCACGTCGCCAGGCGCATGATAGAAGCGACGCATCGGACTCGCTGGCGCGTCTACGCTAGTCGCTACCTCTTGGATGAGCTCGCGGCGGTGATGGTCGATGACCTGGGGTTCAGTAGCCGATTGGCCACGCTCGCCCAGAGGAGAATCATACGATGATCTATGCTGGTGAAAGCCGCGTCGTCCGCACAGGTTCCCCACGATCCCAATGACAGTCCCATCTTGCAGGCAGCCCTGAGTTGTGATGCTGATTACCTTGTCACCAACGACCGCCACCTCCTGGCGTTGGACCCATATGGCGGACTGAGCATCATATCGATGGGTCGATACTACCTGCCTCTGAAGGACGAGGGGCTGGCGAAATAGCGCAACCTACGATGCCTCATCTCGCGCCGACAGAACGCATCATGTGATGCGCGTGACTCTGTTCTCTTCGCGTCTTCGGAGGCTCTCTCCGCGAGTGTTCAAGCAATGCTTCCTGTCTAGGGATACCCCGCGGCCTTCAACTGAGCCTCAAAGTCGCCGGGCAAATCGGCCAGCGGCTTGCTTGCGTCACGACCGGCGAACCGGAGCATGTTCCGCAGCAACCGCTCGGCCTGTGGCACCTTGCCCAGGTTGTCGCGGATGAGCAGCGAGTTCAGGATGAATTCGCCCGCTCCGAGCTTGTAGACCCCAACGATCAGGCCCGACTGGTAGCCCCACGAAGCGTTGATACCGCCGGCGACCGGGTCGGCCGCCGGTTCAATGCCCATGAAGACGACATCAGGAATCAACTCGCGGTAATAGCCGTAGTCCATCACACCGCCAGCCTGAAGGCCTTCGAAGATCGGGTGCCGCTTGCACCACTCGTCGGAGTGATACAGCCACCGGGCAATGCCGCTCACGTTGCCCTTGGTCTTCAGCGGTAGCCAGCCGGTCGATTCTTTGTCCTTGGCGTAGGTGTCCGTCGTCAGGAAGATGACCGTCGAACCCCGTGCGATTCGCTGGGCCAGATCCTTGAACATCACCGCCGGTTCGGCCGTGGGCTTGCCCGAACACAGGATCACCTCGCGGGCGGTTTGCTGGCCGGGGGCATATGGACGGTTCTTGATGCCGCGATCCGTGAGCCACTTGGCCAATTCCTTGTCGTGACTCATCAGCACGATCTCGGCCTCGACCTTCGGCATCTCCTCCGGCGCAACGTCGACGAAGAACTGAATCTCTTCGCCGCACGCAGCCGCACCCTTCTCGAACGTCGCCAGGAAGCGATACGTCCCCGGCGGCCCGTCGATGACCACATCCTCCGCGAAGACCGGCATCACTATCGGCGGTTCAGGTTTGGACTTCGGATCGGCGATCTTCACGGCGATCGTCTTCTCGAAAACCCGGGTGAGGTTTGGCCCGACGACCTGAAGGCGGACCGGGTACTCGCCCGGCATCAGGGCGTCCTCGTTCACCAGGACGGCCTCCAGCTTCACGGGGGTCTTCCGGTAAACGTTCACCGGCTCGGCGAACAAGCACCAGCGAAGCGGCGCCCACACATCGAAGATGGCGTCGGTCGTGCCGGGCTTGAGTTCGCGGAAGGTCGTCCACAGACCCTCGGCCGTCATGCCCTGATCGAGCGTTCCGGTGATGCTGTGGCCGATGCAGTTCGGATTCGCGCGAACGGCATTGACGCTCATCAGACGCTGGCCGGCCATCCGGGCAATGCTCTGCTTGAAGAAGTCGTCGGGACGATCGAAAACCTCGACCAGGCGATACCGCTGCCAGTCGGCCATGTACTGATCGCGCCAGGTCCGGTAGAGCTGGGCATCCTCGACCTCCGGCTTGCCCACCTGCTCATACCACCGAACGGTTCGGAGTAGATCCATTGCGCTTCCGATGCCGCACTCCGAAATAAACAGGGGCTTGCCGTTTCCGCTGATCGTCCGCAGTTCCTGGACGACACCGGCCGTGTGAGGTACCCGCCGATACGGGTGCTGGTCGCTCAGGATGTCTTCCCAGACCAGGGAGCCAGGATTGCTGACACTGCCGATGTTCTCCTCGGTCTTGCCGAACGGAAACAGCTCGAAGGTCTTGATATCGGGCTTGTCGGCCGGCTTCAGCATGCCGTAGCTCCAGGGACCGTTCGGGTTCTGCTTGATGGAAAACTCCTTGTCCGCCGTCCACACCGTGCCCGAAGCGTTCTTCACGACAACGGACAGCGCCGTCGTGTCGGCGCCATAGTCCTTGTTGCCCCAACCGCAGGCGCAATCGATTGTGTCGCCCGCCTTGACCTCGATCGCCGCCGCATAGGTGCACTCAGGTCCTTTGCCTTCAAGGTTGATCAGGCTGTCGAACAGCGGCTTGCCATTGTGCAGGACGTGGACGCTCGTGGTTGCCCGCTCGGCGATGGTCTTGAAGACGGCCGCGAAATCGACCTTCTCATCGGCGGACGCCGTCCACCGGACGACGGCGTATTCACCGTACTGTCCGGGGTGGAACGCCAATTGGCCGGGCTGCCAGGTGATCCCCAGCGCCTTGATGACGTGGTCCGTTCCGTTGAACGTAACGCACGGATTGTCGCGCTCGCTATTCCGCCAGACCCGGATGCCGGCCGTACCGCCGCCGTGTGCGTGCCAGTTGCCGCTGTTCAGGATGACCAACCGAGAGTCGTCCAGCTTCCGGACCTCCGGCAGCACGCTGACCGCATGCCGGAAGACCGGACCGTCGCCCGTTTCATTCAGCAGGCCCCACATCGTGATGCACGGGTGATTGCGGTCGCGCTTGATCATGCCGAACAGGGATTCGTTGTACCGTTCCTTCATCTTCGGCGAGTCGGCCAGACACCAGCCGGCATAGCACTCGGGATAGACCATCAGGCCGATCTCGTCTGCCAGATCGAGCTGGTACCGTTTGGGGACGCCGGCAATGAAACGAATGGTGTTGAATCGCATCATCTTCTGGTTGATGAGGTCCCGCCTCAGGAAGTCCGGATCGTGCGGCATCTCCAGACCGATGGGGCAGCAGTTGCCCGTGTGCGAGCACTTGACGTAGATCCGCTTGCCGTTGAGGCGGAAGTAGCCGTCCTCCAATCGAAAATCTCGGAATCCGCAGCGGACAGACTGCTCGTGCATGGCGCCGCCTTCCCGGGCACCGCCCAGACACAGTCTGACGGTCACGCGATAGAGGTAGGGCTCATCGAGATTCCACAGCCGGTGACCACCGACCTTCAGGGTCGTCTCCACCAGCGTGTCACCCACCTTGAGCTCGGGCTCAAGCCATGTGACGGCCAGTGTCTCGCCGATCGCCGCCGGGGCAACAGCGAACTGCATGCGGCCCTTGAACGGGCTGGAGCCGGCGTTTCGGATGTTCGCCTGAATGCGAATCTCGCCCGTCTTCCAATCCGGCCGGACAAAGACATCTTCGACCCAGGCTTGCGGAACCGTAAGCACTTCGACCGAGTCCCAGATGCCGCCCTGGTCCCAAGCGCTGCCCGAGCTGTAGGGCAGCGCCTTGTTGCGGTGCGGCGTCTCGTTCAGCACAATCCCGTCGATCGGCTGGTGCGTCGGGTTCAGCACGCGAACCGCCAACCGGTTCTTCTCGCCCGGCTTGATCAAGCCGCTCACGTCGAACACAAACACCGACTCGCCACCCTCGTGCGAGCCTACCGGCGCATCGTTGAGCCACACGTCGCACTTGTAGTCGACCTGCCAGAAGCGAAGCAGCGTGCGCCCGTCCTTGTTCGGATTGGTCGGACCCTCAAACTCCTTCCAATACCAGGCGACGCCGTGGTAACCTGGAAACGCGTCCTGGATGATCCAGGGTACCTTGGTCTGCTTGGCCTCGGGGCGTGGGGATGTCCACCACTTCTCGGCCTGCCCGACGTTCTTGGGATCGGTCGCCAGCAGCCATTGGCCATCGAGTGAGAACACCGTCGTCGCATTGACCGTCGTCGCCCGCGAAACGGCGAAGACCATCATGAAAACGGCTCCGAACACATGGGCTCGCCTTGTCATGTTTGAGACCTCACCTTCTTGGTTTGTCCTGGGGAAATCCGAGGTGTGCGGTACACCTCCCTTGAAACTAGTTTCAGCATATCATATGATAATTGAACTATGCGACCTGTCAAGCGAACAACCTTGAGTGAGCAAGTCGTAGCTCAGATCAAGCAGTACATCGTCCAGCACAATCTCAAACCCGGGGACCGACTTCCCACCGAGCAAGAACTGGCCGATCTGCTGGGCGTCAGCCGAATCAGCGTCAGGGAGGCGACCAAGTCGCTCAGCTTCCTCGGCATCGTCCAGGCGGCTCCACGCCGCGGCCTGACGTTGGGCGAGGTGGACATGGACCGGGTCACCAAGTACCTGGGCTTTCATTTCGCGCTCAGCGGCTACTCAAAGCTGCACCTGCTCCAGGCACGCATGGTAATCGAGATCGGCTCATTGCCGTTCGCCATGGAGCGAATGAACGAGGACCCCGGCGTCCACCGCCGGCTGATCGAGTTGATCGAAAAGTTGGACAAGGCGAAAACACCGGACGAATTCATCGAAGGCGACATCGTCTTTCATCGCGCGCTGGTCGAGGGAAGCGGAATCGAACCGCTGGTGGCCTTCACGGACCTCTTGCATGTCTTCTTTCGAGAGTTCCGCGAGAGCGTCGTACCCGAGGGCCTGCGGAGCGGGAACCAGTCTCATCGACGGATTGTCGAAGCCCTGAGAAATCACCGCCCGGAAACCGCCCAAAAGGAACTGCGCCTCCACCTCGGGCATTACAGGAAACAACTCTGAACTCTGCCAACATGACGGCGGACTACTCCAGGATCGACCCGGCATTCAGAACGCCGGGGGAGACACCGGACGCCTTGAACCAAGCGGCATGATGTGTTCTCCCTGGTTCTTGTGCTTGCCGAACTCCGCAAGGGGTGCCCATGCGGATGGAGGATAGGCCCGGCGGCACACTCGGCCGGCACTATGATGAGAGGATGCCCGATTACCTTCGTGATCCCTCATCGGATAAGGGTACTTCCTGGCGGGCGAAAATGCCTTCGGCCACCGCCTTCACCAAACCCGACTGGCGGATCTCAGCCTTCACCACGAACAGCGAAGGTGACTCGCCCACGTGCCAGCCCCGCACGGTAGCGGCTTCGCCCACAACCACCGGGTGTCGAAACTGCACGGAAAGCTTCGTGGTGACCGCATGGTGGCCGCGGGCAAACAGACAATGGATCATCGCCGCATCCAGCAGCAAGGCGATGATGCCGCCGTGTAGCCGATCCGGAAAACCCTGGTATCTCTCTTCACAGGAAAACGAGGCCGTCACGCTGCCGTCATCTTGCCGCACGAACCTCAATCCCAGGCCTCCCCGTTTCGGGTCACCGCAGGCGACGCACGCCGGATGACAAGACTCGCCGAGCCCAACATCGTTTTCCGTAACCTCACTCGGTGTGTTCACGTGTCATTACCTTCATGGTTGTATATCCGGCCCTTGCGGGTCATTCCCTTCCGGCTTGTCGACGGCGAAGCACGCCGTTGCTCGACCCGACGCTCTGAATCAGTGATCGCAGACGTTGGCACCGGTCTGGAGTGTCCCGTCGAGATACGCCTTCACAAGGGTCTCCGGGGCCTCCGACGGGGCGCCCACCAACACCTGGATGCCTCGCTCGGCAAACAAATCCTGGGCCCGGGAACCCATGCCTCCGGCAATGATGACGTTCGCTTCGCGATCGTGCAGCCACCGGGGCAGGAGCCCCGGTTGGTGCTCGGGGGCGTCGACCGTCTCCTGTTTGACGATCGCCTTGGTCTTCGGATCGACGTCGATCAAGGCAAAATGCTCACAATGACCAAAGTGCGGACACAGTCTGCCGCCGGCAACCGGAATGGCAATACGCATTGCATTCTCTCCATTTTCTGCTGAACCATTTCCACAGAACGAACGCACTCGCTACTCATGTCTCCACCCCATGGACCGCGATCCAATCGCGGGTCGAGACATCCGTTTACGACCATCGGTCTCTCTCACGAAATCCGTTCTTGTCCAGCCCAAGAATCGGTCCGATGACCTGCTGGAACGTACTGGCGGTCGTGGTTTCGGCGTAGTGATGGGCGTAGGGCCTGCCCTCATCGCAGGCCAGGGCGATCTTGGGATCGATGGGGATACGCCCCAAAAACGGTACGTCCATCTCCTTGGCCATCCGTTCCCCGCCGCCGCTCTTGAAAATGTCCGTCACCTCGCCGCACTGGGGACACGCAAAACCGCTCATGTTCTCCACCACGCCGAGCACCGGCATGCGCACCTGCCGGCAGAACGTCACACACCGGCGGACATCGGACAACGCCACCTCTTGCGGCGTGGTGACGATCACGGCCCCATCGGCATCGGGAATGAGCTGACAGACCGACAACGGTTCGTCACCCGTGCCCGGCGGCGAGTCGATGACCAGAAAATCCAGTTCACCCCATTCAACGTCCTTTATAAACTGCTTGATGACCCCCATCTTGAGCGGACCCCGCCAGATGACCGCGTCGCTCCGTCCCGACAGCAGCAGACCGATGGACACGACCTTCAGATCGCCGATCTCGAAGGGGACGAGCGTCTGGTTCTCCACCTCCAATCGCTTGCCCTCCAACCCCAGCATCCTCGGGATGCTCGGGCCGTGGATGTCCACGTCCAGAAGCCCTACCCGTTTGCCGGACAGAGAGAGTGAAACGGCCAGATTCACCGCGACGGTGCTCTTGCCCACTCCCCCCTTGCCGGAGAGCACAAGAACTTTGTGTTTGATCTGACAGAGCCGCCGTTGAAGCGCTTGGCGATCCTCGAACTCCTGGGTCGATTCGCCTTCACGGGCCGTCTTGGCGTCACAGCTTTCATCGGAACAACTTCCGCACCCCTGATCTCGCCGGCCGTCCGCCTTGGACCGCTCCTTCATCCGCTTCAGTGAATCCTCGACCGCCGCCCTGAGCGTGTTGGCCGCCAGCAGCGCGCAGTGCCTGGATTCTTCCGTCAGCCCCCCCAGGGCATCGATGATGTCCTGCTGCCGAATCTGAGCCGCCTCCATCAGCGACTTCCCGACGGCCAACTCGGTCGCCATGCTGCCCGAGGCGATGCTCGGACCGCATCCGTCCGTTTCGAAAGTCGCCTGCACGATGCGCCCGTCGTCGTTCTTGATCCAGATCTCCATGGTGTCGCCGCAGGGGCCCGTAATCCGCGCGTGTCCTGATGCGCCACTCAGTGCCCCACGGTTTCGGGGATGATCGAATCGCTCAATCGCCCCTTGCCCATAGTCGTTTTCGCCGCTCATCGTCGTTCCTTGCTCCTGATTGCCAATCATGCACCCGGTGCCTCGCCGAGCCGCCTTGAGACATCTCGCCAAATGTCCGCTATCTCGCGCGCCGCTGTGCTGTCGCGGCACTCCACCACAGCCTTACCCTGGATCTGCGCCTGGGTTACCGCCCGGTCGTAGTGAATCCGCCCAACCGGCTGAGCGCCGTGCTCCGCGGCACAGTCTTCGATCTGATCCGCCATGGACGGGTTCAGGTCATACTTGTTCACGCACACCAGCGCCGGTATCCTAAAGTGTTTCGCCAGGCCCAGCACGCGCTCCAGATCGTGCCGACCCGAAAGCGTCGGCTCCGTCACGACCAAGACGCCCGAGGCCCCCGTGATCGACGCGATGACCGGACAGCCGATGCCGGGCGGGCCGTCCACGATGATCAGGTCGAGCCCTCGTTCGCCGGCAATACGCTGGGCCTCGCGCCGGACCGTGCTGACCAGCTTCCCGGAGTTCTCGGCGGCGATGCCGAGCCGGGCGTGGACCATCGGACCGTTCGCGGTCTCCGACACAAACCATTCACCGGTGACTCTCTCGACGAAGTCAATGGCATTCACCGGGCAGAACCGCGCGCATACGCCGCAACCCTCACACGCAATGGGATCGATTCGGAAGGTCCACGCCCCATTCGTGCTCTCCTTCCGGACGGCCTCAAATCGGCAATGCGCCAGGCACCCGCCGCAGGCGAGGCAGTCCTCCTGGCGTATCACGGCCTCCTTGCCGCTGCGAAACACCTCTCGTCGGACGATCGCAGGGTCCAACACCAGATGGAGGTCGGCGGCGTCGACGTCGCAATCGGCCAAGACCGATTTCCCGGCCAAGACGGCGAACGAAGCCACCACGCTCGTCTTTCCGGTACCGCCCTTGCCGCTGATGACCACGAGTTCCTTCATGCTTGCTCTCGTGCCCCGCCGTACGGGCGGGCCTCTGGAATCCCGCACCTTACTCCGTCGACCTGTAGAACGTAGTGCCGTTCAAAACCTTCGCGTCCACACACCGACTTTCGAGAAGAGGACCCATGACCTTCATGATCTCGTTGGGATGGACACCGAGTCCGTTGGCCAAATCCGGAAGCGAACACGGCCGGCGCCTCAGCAGGGCCAACAACCCATCGCTGGTGGCGCGAGTGGATGGATGATCCTCCGCCCCGTGGTAGCCTCCAATGACCTCGGTCTCAACGGGGAATCGCCTCGCGATACGCTCGAGCATCTCCCTGGAGGCCGGCATGGCATAAGGTTCGGTCGGCGGACGGTTCACCGTGTTCAGTTGCACGCGATCGGGCAGAATCCGTTCCACCGCCTGCACCATCTCGTTGACTTCGGAGTCGATCGTTGTGACCCCGCTCAGGATGAACACCTCCAGCCAGATCGGTTTGGCGAACTCCCGTCGAAACTCCACGAGCCCGTCCACCATCTCCGCGAATCGTATTCGCGGATGCGGCCGGTTCACGTATTGAAATGTCCGGTCGGTGCCCGCGTCCAAGGACGGAATCACCAGATCCGCCTGCGAGAGGCCCTTTCGGACCTGACGATCCCACAGGAGTGAGCCGTTGGTCAGGACGGCCACCGGTATCGTGCTGATCTTCTTGACCGCCGAAATCAATTCGCCCAATCGCCCGTGGAGCGTCGGCTCGCCCGAACCCGAGAGCGTGATGTAGTCGGGTAGCGGCCTGACGTTCAACTTGCCGGCAACTTCATTCACCACGCGTTCCAGGGGGACGTACTCTGCCCGCTTGACCGTCTTATTGGTGGTTCGCCCGAGTTGGCAGTAGATGCAGTCGTAGGTGCAGGTCTTGAACTCGACCAGGTCGACACCCAGGGACCTCCCCAGGCGACGGGACGCCACCGGACCGAACACGTATTGGAATCGCTGTTGACTCACTCTCTCAACACCCGAGCCGCGCTGATCGCGCCGCGTCCAACTCCTCTTGAACCGACTGTCCCAGTCTCCGAAACGCCGTACGCAGTTCCGGTAAGGCCTCAACGGCCGCCTTCCCACGCGAGTACGCCTCCGCGATCCGCCGATCGTCGGGGATCTCCATGAGAATGCGAATGCCTTCCTCGGCACAGTATGCGTGGGTCCGGCCGTCGCCGGCATCCGCTCGGTTGATCACCACGCCGAACGGGAGCTCCAGCTTCCGAACGGTCTCGACCGCCAGCTTCAGATCGTGCAGACCAAACGAGGTGGGTTCCGTCACGAGAATCACATAGTCGGCGCCTCGGACCGACGCGATCACCGGGCACGAGGTCCCGGGGGGCGCGTCGATGAGCGTGAGTCCCTCGTCCGAAACGTATCGCTTGATCGCCCGGATCAGCGGTGGAGATTGAGCCTCGCCTACCCGGAGGCGACCCTCGACGAACTCGACGTCCCGCGACCGCCCGATGCTCAGGTGGCCGACGTCGCGGCGACCCTCCGCAATCGCCGAAACAGGACAGACCTTGACGCAACCCCCGCATCCGTGACAGAGTTCCGGAAAAACCAATGCCTTGGTCTTCAGCGAAGCAATCGCGTTGTATTGGCAGATCTCCGCGCACCTGCCGCAGGCCGTGCAGCGATCCTCATCGACAACCGGTACGGGAACGCTGACCGGCAGCGTCCCGGTAATTGTGGGCTTCAGAAAGAGGTGGCAGTTCGGCTCCTCCACATCACAGTCGATCAGACGCACCAGGCCCGGCGCCGAGAGCGCCATACTGACCGCAACGGTGGTCTTCCCGGTGCCACCTTTGCCGCTGGCAACCGCGACGACGATTCGTTTGTTGTCGCATCCCGCGTTCATTCGACCATCTCTGCAAAACCAATGGGGCGGTGGTGGTCTCCAACCACAACCCCTGGCCCTTCAGACCCCTTCCTAGCGTGACGACTCGTTCGCGCGGACATCCGGCGATCCATGCCGTCCGCGTCCCTGACCGCCCCGGCCCCGACCGACCGGTTGATCGTGAGGAACGACATCCTGCGCATTCCGATGCAGAAACTGCGGCGTATCGCTCTTTTCGGGCGATACCAGCAGCGGCAAGGCAAAGAGGCCCGTACAGATCAGTACAAAGACCACCGCGACGACGATTCTCACGGCGCGCGATGCAATCAGATGCGTAAGGGTTGCGGTGATCCAACTCCAGTGAAGCACGATGTGTACCGCCAGCAGGGCCAGCAACGTGAGCGAGGCGTACAGATGCACCGTCCCCCACTGATGCCTGTCCAGTCCGAAGAGGTACAATTCGATGTTCGCCCCGTACTTGAGCACCCGCTCGCGGCCCGGTAGGAGCACCCACTTCATCAGGAACCCCAGACCCGCAATCAGGGCCATGTCGATGAACATCAAGGCATCAATCACGAAGTTAATCTTGGCTTTGTTCTTGAGCATCGGCCTCTCCGCTACCGGCCCGTCTCACTTCGGACATTTCTTGAGGACCATGAACCAGTCCAGCACCCGGGTGTCTGCCGCCGGTTTCTCAACGCGATCCTTGGCCGTCCCGCAGGAGCCGGCCGGCGGAACGATCACCTCGTCGCCCGATTGCCGCTGGGCCACCGTGGCATCGTCGATGAAGTCCTCGACATCCGTGCTCGGTCTTGCGTGTGCCTCAGTATCCGTCGCCACGATCGTCCCCAATCCCTGCCCGTCGAGTCCGTGGGCCCGCTATGCGGCCGCCCGACGCCACTACACCCAGTGCCCCTCGACATCGGGCGAATCCGACGGGCTCAGCTCGCCCCGCTTGAAGCGCTCGACGACCTCGCCCACGGTCCCTTCGACGCCGGTAATAACCTGGATCCCCGCGGCCCGAAGCGTGGCGAACGCCTTCGGGCCACAGTGCCCGGTCAGCAGGACCTGCGCTCCCAGGCGAGAGACGTTCTGGGCCGCCTGAATCCCCGCCCCCTGTGCGGCATTCAAGTTCTGCGTGTTGTCCTCGACCTGAACGCTGCCCGTTTCCGTGTCCACGAGGATGAATTTCGCCGCTCGACCAAACCGCGGATCGATCGGCGAACCCAACCCATCCCCGCTTGATGTGCCCGCAACCTTCCCTTTGGCGCCCTGCCAACGGCTACTTGGTGTTGAGCTGCTCGGGCCCGGCGCTCGCCGGGCCCGCCCTCACGAACACCGAGATCTTTCGGCCGCACCCGCCCCGCTCGTTAGGACACCTTCTCCTCGGCCGCCAACTCGTCGATTCGTTTTCTCAGGTCGTCCAATTGGGCCTGAAGAACGTCAGCCTGCCTCGTCAGGAATTCCTTCTCGGCTGCCGGATTTGGAACCGGCTGAACTCCCGACATCGGCGGCGCAGCCCCCCACCCGAAACGAGCCCAGCCCGGCAATCCGGTCGCCCAGAACATGTTTCGCCGGCCTCGTCGGCCGCCACCGCCAAAACCGCGACCCCGACCGAAAACCGGCACCGGATTCATGAAACCCGGAACACCGTATCCGGCACAGTAGCCCGCGGCACGGCCCGTCATTGGTCCCATTCCCATCGGTCCTGTTCCATCTCCACCTGGCATGATGTATCTCCTTTCAACTGGAAGTTATCCTCGGGTCATCGTGGTACCGCAGTTCGGGCAAATCAGTTGAACGCAAGGCTGCCCCCTCTCATGGGCTTGCCTGTGCCCGCAACTCGGACAAACGCACTCTCCCGGCGAGCTGAGGTCCGGGTTCTGCATGCGCCATCTGCCCCTCCGGCCACGCCCCGTTCCTCTTCCTCGCCCGCCTCCGCCTCGTCCGCCAGTCCCGTTTCCCAACGGCATCGTTGATCCCGGCGAGGAAGCCGTGCCGCCCCAGCCTTCTCCCGGCCGGTTCGTTGCGGCATACGGCCCTCGCTCGCCCCTGAACTGCCTCTGCCCACCGCAACACCCCGGCATCTGCAACGACGGGGTTGACAGATTGCCGGTTAAGAACGCCCTCAGCACATCACCCACACTCCCGGCAATGTATGGGATGAGCCGGATTCCGGTGGCCCGCACCATGGCGGCAACCGGTACCGAGATGGCCCCACACACAAGGACCTGAACACCCATCCCCTGAATGGCGGCCACCTTTTGCAGGGGCTGCGCGTCGGAAAGTGCCTCCTGTCGGCTTGCGACCGCTTGGCCCTCTCGAACGTCAAACACCAGAACCTGCTGAGCAGCGTCGAAAACCGGAGAGATCCTTCCTTCCCACACAGTGAAGGCTACTCTTGTAGGGCTCATTGCCAAAGACCTCCGAGGACTCATTTGTGAGAACAGCACATGCCATGCCAGCAAGCAACTAAGACAACGGCGCGATCTTAACCTATTTCAAGAAAGTATTTTATGTCGATACTTGTTCGATCAGGGAACGTCGAGAAACAAAATTGGGTAGCACTACTGCAACCATTCGTCTGATCACAGTTGCATGAATGCTACCGTCGAGTCGATCGAGTTGAAGAGAACAAAGCTCAGACACGAAAATGCCGCGCCCCTCGCCAGGGTCAGGTCTGTCAGCCCTCAATCCGAGGACCAAAAGCGGGGGCAATGGGACATTCGAGAACTGCGGTTAGGTTGCGGCGCGATGAGGGCCGGCATCCGCGTTCTGTTGAAGCGCGCCGGGCCGGAGGCTTGCGATCTCAAGACCGTCCTCAGCGCCCGAAGGTTTGGCAGTCTCATTCGTCGTGACAACGCCCAGAGAATCGGCTTGATCCCACCGGAAATCGATCACCAGCGGATTCATCCCACAGCCAACATGGTGCCGGCAAGGGCGAAGGGGGCTCTGCTCACGCCGAAAGCCCGCCGGCAAGGATAAGGCACCGTCCGACGAACCCGACACGTCGGATTGTCCCTCAACGGGGGTTTCCAAACCGTGTTCGCCGACGCTATGATCTTCCCGGACACGTGAACCTGTTAGGTCTGGGGGCTTATCAACATGCATGACTTTGAAGAAAGCGACGTTTCGCGGGCGATTCTGGAGGCGTACCACGCCAAGTTTGCCGAAGCCCTTCGGAGCGATGTGGTCATTGTCGGTGCCGGTCCGTCGGGTCTGGTGGCCGCCTGGCGGTTGGCGCGGGCGAGTCGTCGCGTCGTCGTTCTTGAAAAGCGGCTGAGCCCCGGCGGGGGCGTTTGGGGCGGCAGCCTTGGGATGAACGAGGTCGTCGTTCAGAAGGAGGCACTCGACATCCTGAACGAGGCGGACGTAAGGCACCGGGCTCGCGGCTGCGTCTTCACGGCCGACGCAATGGAACTGGCCTCGGCGTTGTGTCTGAAGGCCCTCCGCGCCGGGGCAATCCTCCTCAACCTCACGATGGCCGAAGACCTCTGCGTTCGCGGCGGGCGCGTTACCGGCGTCGTCGCAAACCGATCGATGCTCGGAGAGAATCTGCCCATCGACCCGATCGTTTTCACCGCCGAGGCCACGATCGATGCTACCGGACACGAGGCCGTTCTGGCCAACTGCCTGCAACGCCGCGGCCTCTTGAAGGACGCCCCCACCCGGCTTCCCGGCGAAGGCCCAATGGACGCCCGGGCCGGTGAACAGTTCGTGGTGGACCACGTCACCGAGCTTTATCCCGGCTTGTGGACAACCGGCATGAGCGTCTGCGCGTCGCTGGGCGGACCGAGAATGGGTCCGATCTTTGGGGGCATGCTGATGTCCGGGACCGTGGTCGCCGAACAGGTGCTGAAGGGCATCGCCACGGGCGAACCGAGGCGCCGTCGTGACTGAGCCACAGTCGTCTGCCGTCGCCCGTTACCCGCTTTGTCTCGCGACACTCGGTTGCCTGGAACACACCGGCAAGACACTTCGATGTCATGGCCGCCGCTTGTCGCCGATTGCGGATCGACGAGGGGACGACCGCCTACCTTCCGGAATCAGGTTCAGTCCCACGTCGTTCAAGCACGCGCCGGAGTGTGTCGGCGATGATCTCCACACGGCCGCGCCGAGCACGGCTCCAGGCCCGTGAAAGTTCAACCGGATCGAAATGCTCGCGGAGAAACCCTTCGATATCGAACACGCCGCCCCAACAACTCACAACACGTGGGCACGGCAGCGACTGACTCAGGCCCCGACAATAGCCGAATGTGACCGGGTTTCCAAGCTGGGGACACCGCGAGATGAGGTGGTGGTCGTAGCGAGCCTCCCGCCGATCCGGCTCATCCGATCGGCTCGGGTGTTCAGGTTGATCCGACATTCGATCCTCCCTTCCGGGCCGTTCGAGTCTGCCGCGCCCCGCTCTCCTGCGAATCCTCATGCCTACCGCGTCTTCGTGCGGCCCTGCCGTCCCTTTCCGGCAGCACAAGTCCGAACGATTTCATCTTTCGGAACAACGTGGTCTTGTGCATGCCGAGTTCCCGGGCGGTCGCCAGTCGGTTGTAGTTGTTCCTCTTGAGCGATTCCAGGATCGCCTGGGCCTCCACCGCGCGAAGCGCACCGGCAACGTCACGGGCCGACGGACGTGAAGCTGCTCGAAGCGCCAGGTCCTCCGGCAGGTGACGAGGCTCGATCAGTCTGTCGGGACCAAGCACAAAGGCATGCTCGATGATATTCTCCAACTCGCGGATGTTGCCGGGGTACTCGTGGGCCAGCAAGATTGCCATGGCCTCTTGGCTGATCCCCTCCACGGACTTGCCCTGCAACCGGTTGAACCGAGCGATGAAGTGTTCGGCCAGAAGGGGGATGTCCTCCTTGCGCCTTCGCAGGGGCGGCAACTCCAGCCTCACCACGTTGATGCGATAGAACAAGTCCTGGCGGAAGGTCCCCTCTCTAACCAGGCAAGTCAGCTCCTTGTTGGTCGCGGTAATGACCCGAACGTCCGCCTTGACCGACTCCGTGCCTCCGAGGGGCTCGTAAACCTTGTCCTGGAGTACGCGAAGAAGCCGAGTCTGCAACGCCGGACTGACATCGCCGATCTCATCGAGGAAAAGAGTCCCTCCCTCAGCCAGAGCAAATCGGCCGGGTTTGTCCTTCTGAGCCCCGGTAAATGCACCCGCCTTGTATCCGAATAGCTCGGACTCCAACAACGTGTCCGGTAGAGCTCCGCAGTTGACAACGACGAACGGACCCTCGCAACGAGCGCTCAGGTTGTGGATCGCCCGGGCCAGGAGTTCCTTGCCGGTTCCCGTCTCACCTTGAATCAGAATCGTGCTGTCACTGGCGGCCACGTGAGGCAAGACGCCGAGGATCTTCCTCATGGAAGCGCTGCGGCTGACCATGTCCCCCAATTCGAATCGGCCTTCCAGCTCCTTGCGAAGTTCCTCCACAACGCTCAAGTCACGGAACGTCTCCGCCCCTCCGATGACGTTACCCGCCCCGTCCCGAAGAAGGGCCGTCGAGACGCTGATGGGAATACGGCGTCCTTCGGCATCGATGATGAAGGCGGATTGGTTGATCACCGGCGCGCCGGTGTTCATGGTGCGCCGCAGGGCACAATCGACCTCGCACATGTTCGCCCGAAAGACCTCCGAGCAACGGCGACCGATCGCCTCATGGCGCGGAATCCCCGTGATTTCCTCCGCAGCGCGGTTGAATGAGGTGATCCGCCACTCGTGATCGACCGTGAAGACACCGTCGGAGATGCTCTCCAGGATGATCTCGGTGGCCGCGGGTGTCGCCGGCAGAGCATCGGGCCTTCGCTCTCTTCTCCTTGGCTTACTCATTCATCGTGTCCCGCCTCATGGGCATCCTTGCGGCGGACCCGCACATGGGTGATGCCGATCGTGTCGGACGCCCCCCCACCGTCCCGCGCCCTTCCGGGTGACATCATCCAGTATACAACGGCCCGCTCCTAAACGCAGACGGGAGGCAGAGGAACCATGCCAAACGGTGACGCAGCGGATCGAGCTGATGAAGGCCGTTGGAGAACGGGAACTCCGGCAGCTTCGCCCAACGAACCCAACGGACGTGTCGCCCCCACGGTCAATGCGGCGGCGGACACCACTGGTTCTCGCCCGGCAGGCATTCCGGCTTGGGCGGATACGGCCCCGGGCCGATCGGCTTGAGGCGCTCCGCCGGGGTACAGGGGCCGCCGGCCCCGTCCGGACAGGTCATGTTCGGCGTGCTGGTGGGCGGCTTGGGCGCCTTGACAATGACCTCGTAGACTTGCCCGTCGGGCCCGGTGTAGCACCATGTGTTCGCGATCGGCTTTCCGTATACGTCGAGACAGAGGGTGTTCGGGTCCACGTCAAACGACGCGCTCGTCAGGTCGGCACCCGCCAGGAACGCCTGCGTAAAGTCCGTGCCCTGGAGATAGGCCAGGTGGAAGTGCGCGCCCGCCAGCGACGCCCCGACGAACTTGCAGTTGACCAGGACGGCGTAATCGAAATTCGCGTTGGAGGCCTTGGCATTGGTGAAGTCCATACCCGACGCGACGCAGCCGGCAAGATCGACGCCGTCCATCTTGGCGTTCTGCAAAGTGGCGTTCTTTCCGTACAGGTGGGCGCCGGCCAAGCGAACGTTCCGAAGATCGGCCCCCTCCAGGTTGACGTTCGGCATGAAGGCGTGATCAAGGATGGCCGGACCGGGATGGTCGGTCGGGCTGGCAGTGCCCAGGAGGATGCCCTGCAAATTGGCCCCCTCTAGGTCGGCGTAGGCGAGGTGCGCGCCGAGTGCAACCGCGTTGCTCAGGTTCGCCGACTGAAGGTCGGCCTGGTTCAGGACCGCTCCGATCAGCGTCGCGCCGGCCAGATTACATTCGCGCATGTCGGCGCCCGTGAAATCCGCACCGTCGCACACTGCTCCCCGCAGGTCGACGCCGGTCATTCGGACATTCCGGAAGGAGCAGCCGGTCAGGTCGGCACGAGGGGTTATCGTCGCCTTCGACATGTTCGCGCTGTCGAAGTTGCAGTCCTTGAGCGGCTCCGCGCCGGTCAGGTCACAGCCGGCCATGTTGAGTCCGGTGAAACACATCGCATTGACGTGCTTTACGCCCTTGAGACTGGCGCCCTGGAGGCTCTTGAGATTGCTCCAGTTGACTCCGATGGCGTCGATATGGTCCAGCCTGGCGTTCGCCAGGTCGGCGCCCTCGAAGTTCGCGCCCGTCAGGTTTGCGGAGGAGAAGTCGCAGCCCTGCAGGTTCGCTCCGGAAAAGTCGGCGTTCCCCGACAGTGTCGAGCCCGCGAACGAGACGCCCTGCGCCGCGGCGATTTCCTTGAAGGTACAGTGCCTCAGATCCAGGCCGGAAAAGTCCGCCCCAGATAGATCCGCGCGGGCAAACGAGCCGTACCAGTACACATAGGGAGAGTGCACGAGCGTCGCCCCACTGAGGTCGGACCCGGTAAAGTCGATCCACCTCCAAGTCCCCTGGAACGTCGTCCCCGTCAGATCGCTGGAAACGAAGCTGGCCCCCAACGGCACATCCGTCTGTTCCGCCGCCAGATCGAATGACGCGCCGGCCATGGCGCATTGATCGAACGTGGCATCCCCCATCCTTAGCGGAGATTGGCAAAGGCTGTCGGAATCCGGCTGCTGGAACCTCGCCCCGGCGAAGTTGCAGAGCGTCATCCTAACGCCGAAGAAGTTGCAACCGACAAACGAACAATTCGAGAAGTCCTTGTCGGAGAACTCCTGATAGCTTGCTTCCCAGCAGGAGAACGTCAGCCCGGCGGCCGAATCGCTCACGGTGAGGTTCCAAGGCAGCGGCTTGATCGACCCTCCGGGACAGTCCGTCGCATGTTTCGCCACCTGCGACTTGAGAAGCGGCACCCTCCGGGCTTCTCCGGAGAGCGTGAGGAACAGGACGTCACCAGGCGCTTCGGGCAGTCCCTTTTGGGCATGCCGAACGTGCAGCGTGTAGCGCCCCGGGTCAATCATAACGGCAGGCGCGTCGGCGCCGTTGGTCGCGGCGACTAGTTCGCGCCCTGTTTCGTCACGCAGAACGGCGCTGTGGCCGCGCTGGTTGCCCAGGGCGAATCGTATCGAGATCTGCATCCGATCGCGGAAATAATAGGGAATCTCGTCCACGCCCGTCTCGTTGCCGGTATCGCCTTCCTCCGATTCGGCCGCGCGGAGATCGAGCACCACGATATCACCGAGCCCGACAGTCAAATTAGGGTCCGCGGCGAACTCCCGCTCGCAGAAGGCGTTCTTGCCCCCTCGGGCTACGGAGGCCGGCTCGGGGTCGGGGTTCTGCCACGGCCACACGAAACAGCCGCCGGGTAGCAGCGACAGGGCAACAAGGCAGAGCGCCAGAGCCCCGGCTCCCGAGAGCAGCGAGACGCACCCATGCCGATTCCAACCGTTGTGCCGATTATTCAGGTCCATGATTGATCCTCGTCGTTCCGTTCGATACGCGCCGTGGCCTCAGTGCGGCGGCGGACACCATTCGTTTTCACCGGGGAGGCATTCCGGCTTCGGCGGATACGGCCCCGGGCCGATCAGGGTGTCGACAGGCTCGGTTCGGGTTCACGCGTCACCTCCCACACAACCGCCGGAGACGAGTCGGGCGACGTCAACTTCCGCAAATCGACGGATTGACGATCGTGTTCGGCGCGTCGCTTCCCGGCGTGGACGGCGTCCACTGCGAGAGCGAAGGTTCGGTCAGGCCGTTTGGGCCGACGAACGACTCGTAGTTGAGCGAATACACCGTTCGCCAGTAGTCCACGGCGATGCGGGCGGCGGGCACCCCCTCCGTTCGGGACAGCCACACGCCGTCCGGCTTGTAAACATCGAGGAAGTAGTCGGCGGGCTGCAGGCCCGTGCCCGTATACCCCAGAACGTAGAGGTAGCCGGCCGCCTCAACCTTCATGTCAAGATAGACGGCGGTGTTGGGCGGATCCTTCAACGGCATCGTGCTGGAGGTCTTGTCGGCGAAATAGGCGACGGCGTTTCCGGTCACGTCGAAAGCCTGGATGCGATTGTTTCCGGCTTCCAGGACAACAATGGTCCCGTCGGGCGTGACCGAAATGGCCACGGGCGAATTCAAGAGGCCGACGCGAGTCCCAGGTCCCGCCTTCAACGTGGACATGACCGACGTGTCGTCCGGCTTCGGTTCGTCCTCGAGCTTGATGATCTCCATCTTGTGGCTGCTCGTGTTGACCCCCACGATGTAGCCGGCCGGATGGACGGCGACGGCGTTCATCACCTGGCTGAACCGTCCCCAACTCCGGATCTGATGCGTGTCCATCGGCGTGGTCTTGTCCAGGACGATCGACCGCACGTGGTAGTCGCCGTTCCGGGCGTCGATGAAAAAGTTCTTGCCGCGTCCGGACGCCGGACCCATCAGGTCATACGCCATGGCCGGCATCTGTACGTAGCCGCACCCCGACGTCTTCAGTCCGTCGTCGGGCGGGTTGTTCAGCGAGATGTTGCGCAGCGTGTACAGCAGCGTGGCTCCTCCGGTGTTGTCGCACGTGTGGGTCTGCCCGCCGCCCAGGAAGCCGTAGCCCAGCATGCCGGTGAGCTGGCTGACCGTCAGATTCACGAGGCTGCACAGACCGGTGTTGCTCGCGCAGTCCAAGTCTCCGCGGGTGGCCGTCGGGGCCGAGGTGGCGGACCAGTGGTGGGCACCTCCGGCATACGTCAGCTTCTGGTAGTGCGAGTATTTCGTGTTCTTCGTCAGCGGGACCTGGTTCTCGGTAATCGTGACGGTCACTGCGCCGGCGGACTCCGGCGTGTTGGGGATCGGACCGACCTTGCCCGTGTTGTCGAGGACGCCGCCGTAACCGGCGATCCAGTCGTCGTCCGAGAGGAACCAGGTCTCGATCTGAACCGTGCCGCCCTCGGGAACGTTCGTGAAGTTCACGACGATATCGGCCGACGTGGTGCCCGTCAGCTTGCCGCAGTAGTAGCGGGTCGTCTTCTTGCCGTACAGGGCCCGTACGACGTACTTTCGCGCGACCAGCGGGAAGTGGGTGTCCTTCGGGTCGTGCTTGATCGTCACCTGCGTGTTCATGGTGGCCGACAGCGTATTGTCGAAAATCGCCGGGGATGCCAGGACCTCCCCGACGGTCTGACCGATCTGCGACACCGTGGCGCCGATGGACAGGGCCTTCACCGCCCAGCCGACGAACGGGATGGCCTGCACGAGTTCCTCCGCCGTTGCATAGGCCAGGATTCGGGCCAAGAGGGCGGGTATCTTCATGATGACGAGGCTTACGATGACGTTGGCGACGTCGATGATCACCGGACGAATACTGCCTGAGAAATAGGCGTGAATGGCCTCGCCGCCGGTGATGATGGGAAAGAGAATCCCGGCGATCGCCCACTTGATGTCGGGGTCTTTCAGCAGATCCGAAATCCACTTGGAGGATTGAAGGCCCACGCCCAGCGACAGCAGGAGCGTCGGGATCCCGATATTCAGCACCAACGTCCAGGCCGAAGGATTGGCCGCCTCTTCGCTGAACGCACCGCCGCCCACGCCCAACGACCCGAAGATGATCCGGGCGGACGTGGCGTCCGCCGGCAGTGTGATGTTGAGCTTCGTCTTTTCCAGAAGGTCGCCCGTCAGGGGGATCCCCATGATCGTACTGTTCGAGTTGACGTCGTCCAGGTACTGGGAGTTCCTCGACGCAATATCATGCTCGCCGGGGTTCGCCAACGGCAGGACGTTCCCATCGGCGTCCAGGTACTGTGCCCAGGCGGCCGCGCACCGCAGGTAAAGGTTGTCCACCGTCAGTCTGACCGCTCGGCTGGCGGCGTCGGTCACTTGGAAATCGTAGTATCGGATGCCGTGCACCCTCGATCCGACGGCGTCGTGGAGGGCATAGTTGGTCGCCGCTGCCGGCGCCTCCAGCCCCGGCGCCACGCCGTCCGGTCCAACCATGGTGAATCCGTCGGCGGGATGCCACTGTTGGTCCTGGAAGTCCGCGTCGTCGAAGATCAGCGCCTTGACCTCATCGATCGTGTCGCCGAGCCGCTCGTTGGTTTGATCCGAGGGAACCTGCTCGTAAACCGGCTTGCCGTCTGGGCCGATGACGGGGTTCCCGTCCGGGTCCTTTGAAGGGACGATGCGGAGGTAGCCGTTGCTGACGCCCGCCGGCCCCTGCGCCATGATACAGTTCACCAAAAGGGTGAACGACGGAGCAACCTCGATCGCGGGATCGACCAGGGCCGCGATCTTCGGATCGAGGTTCATGATGTCCGGATGGTGGAACACCAGCGATTTGCCGGCGGCGATCCACGTGTTGATGTCGTTGATCCAGGTCAGGACCTGCGCCGTGGCCTCGATGTCTTGGCCGCTCCGGACGCCTTCCGGCAGTTGGACCCCGTAGGTCCTGAGGAACGTGTGGGAGGACTCGCTGAGGGCGTGCGTCAACAGGCCGGACTCCACCTTCGCCCGCCGCCGCTGCGCCGCGTGACGCCAGGCGTACGACGGAATGTGGATGCTCGTCATCACCACCGCTTCCACGGGGCCGGTGTCGGTCTCGATCTGCATCGAGACATACCAGTGCTGACAGGCGTCGGCGGGCAGGTCCACGTCTTCAGCGTAGTGCGTCAGCCGCTCGTCGGGGATCTGCTGCAGAACGGTGTTGCCCTTACGGCAACACGCCCGGCTTGCGGCCGTATGCCGCTTCAACTTCATCCCGTTGGATGAACTACGAGCTATCCGGAGCGTGAATGTCGTATTGGCCCCCATGTGCGACAGGTCGAAGTGTAGTGTCCGCCTCTCTCGTTTTTCCTTGGGACAGCCGACGAGGAGGCACTCCAGCCACCGTGGAAGGCCGCAGCCGGACAGCAGGGGCGAAGCGCTTGCCGTAAGGCCCGTTGCCGCCGTCGTCTTGAGGAAGGTGCGACGGGTATGACTCTTGCCTCTGTCTTGCCTTCCTCGGTCCATACGGGTTCTCCTGCGCCGTCCAAGATTCATACCGTCGCTCCTGAATGGGGTACCCAGTGACGTGGAAACAAGCGGCGACCGAGCCCACCATATGGCACTCTATCGGACGTTCATGCGGTCGGCTTAACCAATCCGTGACCGAGCAGACCTTAAGGGGACCAACCAACAGGGCTTACATACGTTCCAGCCCATGCCGGGGTGCCTCGGGGCCATCGCAAAGGGCGCTCAAGGGTCCAAGCCATTCTGCCGGCGGACGGTTGGGATCTCCGCCCTATTCCGCTAGTATGGTCTTGCGTGGGTCGAGCCGGAGATTCGGTCATAACAGATGTCGCCGGCCTCAGCAGGTGCGCTGCGCTCCTTTCACACCCGACAAGGGGGAACCTTTCCGCTGGTGCATCGCTCGGTCCGTGATGAGAGGACAAACGCATCGATGGCACACAAGACCTGCTCTCAACGGCGAGGAAACGCCTCGACAACGGTCATCGCCATGGTGATCGCGCTCGCCGTCGGTCCGGTCACCGAGCCTCGCACGCTCCGGGGATGTACCGTCCCGGTGTTCCACTATGCCCTGCAACACTGGCCCCCGGAAGACTACGATGTGTTCGTCTTCCACCGGGGACCGCTCAGCCCCTCCGACGCCCGGGCCGTCGATCGGCTAACCGACGCAAGTCGGTCCGATGCCTCGCCGGCCAACTGCCGGGTTCACCGAGTGAACGTGGACGCCATCAAAGCCGGTCCGGTTCGGACCATCTGGAATCGTCACAAAAACGGTGAGCTGCCGCGCGTCGTCGTTCGATACCCTCGACAGGACGGCCGTTCGCCCGACGTATGGGCGGCCAAGCTCAACGCGCAGACCGTTGAACGCATTCTCCGTTCGCCGGCACGCCGGCAGATCGTCGAGCGGCTGGCGACCGATGCTGCAGCCGTCTGGGTCCTCCTGGAATCGGGGAGCCCGGCCGACGACAAGGGTGCCGACCTCACGCTCCAAAAAGAGCTTGATAAAAACGGCCGGCGACTCAGCAAACCGACCCCAACCACGGCGCCCGCCGCTCAGAACGAACCGACCGACTCGGCCGTCGTCCCCGGTCCCGTGACCTTCTCGGTGGTTCGCGTCCGACGCGATGACCCCGCCGAGGAGGTCTTTGTGGAAATGCTGCTCGGCAGCGAGCCGGATCTGAGAACGTTTCGAAAACCGATGGCCTTCCCCGTATTCGGAAGAGGACGGCTGCTACATGCGCTGGTGGGAAAGGGACTCTCGCCGGCCATGATCGCCGAGACCTGCGAATTCGTCGTGGGCCCGTGCCCCTGCCAGGTCAAGGACCTCAATCCGGGAGTAGACCTCCTGATGTGCGCCGACTGGGACCGGGCGGCGGCGAAACGGAACATCGCGGCCTCGGAAATGCCTTTCACGCTCCGCACAACCACAGACAATCCCGGTCGCTTGGGGCAAGGAGGCCCGATGAGCTCAACCTCCGGACCTGTGGCTCGAAGCGTGGCATTCACGTTGGGCATTCTGTCCGTGGCGATCTTGGGAACGGCGACGGTGATATGGCGGCGTTCGAGCCGAGCCGGGCAAGGCTGAGGGAATGGCAATGCGGATGCGGCGCGGTGTTGGGGTGGCCTTGGTTCTTGCCGGTTCGGCGGTGTCTGCCGGCACGCCCGAGGCGGACTGGCCCATGTGGCGATACGACGCCAAGCGGAGCGCCGCAAGCCCACACGCCCTGCCTCGCGAGCTGGAGGTGCAATGGATCCTGCAATGGCCGCCGCTCCGGGTGGCCTGGCCCGATGAACCGCGAATGACCTTCGACGCCGGATACCTGCCGATTGTCTCGGGCAAAACGCTGTTCATCGGCTCGTCGCACAACGACAGCCTGACGGCCGTCGACACCGACACAGGACGAGAACGTTGGCGCTTCTACGCTCAAGGACCGATCCGACTGGCCCCGGTCGCATGGCGCGGCAAGGTCTACTTCGCGTGCGATGATGGGTACCTGTACTGTCTGGACGCCCTGACGGGAGAGGTCCGATGGAAGATCCGCGGCGGGCCGACGGAGCGCAGACTGCTCGGCAACGAGCGCCTCATTTCCGCATGGCCTGCCAGGGGCGGCCCCGTGGTCGCCGACGGCGTCGTGTACTTCGCCGCCGGCATCTGGCCGTTCATGGGCATCTTCATCTATGCCCTCGACGCCGAGTCGGGCAAGGAGATCTGGGTGAACGACGCCGTCGGCTCGATCTACATCAATCAGCCGCACAACAGCCCCGCGTTTGCCGGACCCGCCCCACAAGGACACATGGCCTTGGCCGGCGACCGGCTGCTCGTATCGGGCGGACGCAGCGTCCCCGCCTGCCTCGATCGGCGGACCGGCACCCTGGCGTACTACCAGCTCGCCAAATACGGCAAGCAGGGCGCACATCTGGTCGGCATCGAGGGCGAGTACTTCGCCAACGACGAATGGTTCTACAGCCTCACGACCGGCGACGGACTCGGCACCCTCAGCGGCGAACCGGTGCTTTCCGAGGGGGTAGCCTACACGGCGAGCGGCGGCCTCCTCCGCGCCTTTGACCTCGCCCATCCCAAGCGTCTGAAAGCCGACGACAAGGCCCAACGAAAGCAAGGGCCCGTCATGGCCTTGTCCACCGTGTGGGAAAGACCCTCCGACAAGGAGGCCAAGGTATTCATAAAGGCCGGTCCCCGGCTGTATGGAGGGAATCCGGACGCCGTGTGGGCAGTCGATGTGCCACCCTCGGGCGGCCAGCCCAAGGTCTCCTGGCAGGCCAGGATCTCCGGAACGCCCCACGACATGCTCGCCGCCGACGGGAAGCTCTTCGTGGTTACCCGCCAGGGCCGGATCTATTGCTTCGGGGCCAAGGCCGCCGGAGCGCCCCCGGCCGTCGGAACCCTCGCCCCCGCAGCGACCCCCCGAGACAGTCCCCCCACGAAGGCACCGACCACGATCACCACGATTCCCGACCGCTGGGAGAAGACCGCCGAATCAATCCTCAAGGCGCGGGACGTTCGTCAAGGATACGCCTTCGTGCTGGGGGTGGGGTCGGGTCGGCTGCTGGAATCGCTCGCCCGACGCTCGGAGTTGTGCCTGATCGGACTGGACCCCTCCGCAACCAAGGTCAATGCGCTCAGGCGTCGGTTTGATGCGGCCGGCTTGTATGCAAGTCGTATAGCGCTGCTTGTGGGCGACGTCCGATCGATTCCCTTGCCGCCCTACCTGGCCGACCTGATCGTTTCCGAGGACCTGCCGGCAGGACTCCCGGCATCAGACCACACGTCCGTCGAGCGGCTTTTCGATTCGCTGCGCCCGTACGGAGGCATGGCCTGTCTGCCCGTGCCACCCGATACGCGCGAAGCCTTTGCCTCTTCCGTGGCTCAGGCCAAGCTCGAGAACGCCCGGATCGGCGAACTCAACGAATGGCTGACGCTGACCCGGACCGGCGCATTGCCGGGGGCGGCCAATTGGACCCATCTGTACGCCGATGCGGCCAACACATGCGTCTCCGCGGATCGCCGGGTAAAGACCCCCCTCGGCCTGCTGTGGTTCGGGGGGGTATCCAATGTGAAGATCCTACCCAGGCACGGTCACGGCCCGTCCGAACTGGTGATCGACGGGCGCCTGTTTATCGAAGGACCGGATATCCTCCGCGCAATCGACATCTATACGGGACGTCGGCTTTGGGAAGCCGAGTTGCCCGGCCTGGGAAAGGCGTACGACCACACCGTCCATCAGCCGGGCGCAAGCGCCGTGGGCAGCAACTACGCCGCGACCGCCGACGGCGTTTACGTCGCCTACGGTGAGAGCTGCGTGCGCCTGGATCCGGCCTCGGGTCGTCGGGTCGCGGAGTTCAAACTGCCCAAGGAGGACAAGGACGCCACGCAGCCGATCTGGGGCTGTCCGCGCATCTCAGGGGACCTCCTTGTGGCAACCGCGTCACCGATTAGCCTCAGTCAAGGCGCCCAACCCGGTCGGCCCATGACCTGGGATGGAACGTCGAGCAAGCGTCTTGTCGTGCTGAACCGTCACAGCGGAAAGGTCCTGTGGACATTCACCGCCGAGAACTCGATCAGGCACAATGCGATCTGCGCGGGGGCGGGAAAGGTCTTCTTCGTCGATGGACACCCCGAGGCCGTCGTCCAGAGCCTGCGACGAAGGGGCCAAACGCCCTCGGGAAAACCCGCCCTGCAGGCCCTCGATCTCCAAACCGGCTCGAAGCGTTGGACCCGGACCGAGAACGTCTTTGGAACGTGGCTGAGCTACTCCGAGCCGCACGACGTCCTCCTCCAGGCAGGCCGCGCGTCACGCGACATGCTGCCCGATGAGCCGTCCAATCGGATGATCGCCTGCCGGGGCAGCGACGGCTCCGTCCTCTGGGACAAGCGGACCTCATACCAGGGACCGTGCATGATCCACGGCAAAACGATCATCACGCAAGGCACGGCATTGGACCTCCTCACCGGCGAGCCGAAGATGCGACCCAGCCCGATTACGGGTGAAGAGATGCCCTGGAGGTTCAGCCGAACCCACGGCTGCGGGACGGCCATCGGCAGCGAGCACCTGCTGACGTTCCGGTCGGCGGCGGCGGGATACTGCGACCTGACCGGCGAGTCGGGGACCGGAAACCTCGGCGGCTTCCGGTCAGGCTGCACCTCCAACCTCGTCGCCGCCGGTGGGCTGCTGAATGCCCCCGACTACACGAAGAGCTGCATCTGCAGCTACCAAAACCAGTGCTCGCTCGCGCTGGTCCACATGCCCGAGATCGAAACGTGGTCGTTCAACGATATCGCCCTGGGTGACCAGCCCGTCCGGCGGATGGGCATCAACCTGGGCGCCCCGGGCGATCGGATGGCCGGCGACGGCGTACTCTGGCTGGAGTACCCAAGGGTCGGTGGTCCGTCGCCACTCGTCACGATCGCACACGAGCCGGGTCAGCCGAAATGGTTCTGCCGCCATTCGTCGCGGATTCAGGGCAACGAGTATACGTGGGTCGCCGCCTCGGGCGCCATCGGGCTCACATCCCTCAGAATTCAACTCGCCGAGGAGAAAACGGCGCCGCGACGCTATCGCGTCCGGCTGGTCTTCTGCGAGCCGGAAGCCGTCGATCCCGGCCGGCGCCTGTTCGACGTCGCGGTCCAGGGCCGGACGGTTCTTACGGACCTCGACGTCGCCCGCGAGGCGAGGGGACCCATGCGCCCGCTCATCAAGACGATCCAGGACGTGAACGTCACGGACGCGCTGGTGATTGCGCTGACGCCGAAACCGAACGCCCCGCTGCGCGAAACGGTTCTCTCGGGCGTCGAAACCGTTCAGGTGGAGTAGACCCGAATCCGGCGGCGTCAAGACCTCTTGCCGAACCCCTATTCGTTCGACCGGAAGCCTGTCCAGGTCCGGAACCCGCGACGCACCTTGCAGTGATCCCGCACATCGAGATACGATCGTCGAAAGGTCAAGATGCGTCTGTCGGTCTTGCCTCGGAGGGTCACTCCATGCGGCCCAGTCAGCGCCTCGTGCGGGGAGTGTGCGCCGTCGCCTTCTGGGCGGCCGCAGCGGGACCCTCAAGGACAGCACAGACCGGCAACGACTCCGATCGGCCCCAGCCGGTACGGATCAATAAGCCCCTCCTCGCCGCCTGGAGCTTCGACGAGTCGTTCGGCGGAACCTGTCGCGACACGAGCGGAAACAAGCGCGACGCGGTCCCGGAACGAACGCCACCGGCCGCACTGGAACGCGTCAATGGCCTGTTCGGCAAGGCCGTTCGCCTCACCGGCCATTACATGCTCCGCGTCTCCGATCAGCCGGCATTCGGCGAGCTGACGAAGATTTCTTTCAGCGTCTGGGCGGCGCCCTCCGACCTCAGCGGCTACCGCGAACTCTTCCGAAAGGAAGACGGCGAGAACCGCATCCTCTTCTCATTCCAGGAAGACGGAAAGATCCTCTCGCTCGGGCTGAACGTCGGCGGCTACGTGGAGTGCGACGCCCCAATCGACCCGGCCCGCGTGCTCGACGGCGGCTGGCACCACGGTGCGGCCACGTTCGACGGCGAGGCCTTTCGGGTCTATCTCGACGGCAAACAAGTCGGCGAACTGAAACGCCCCGGCGCAATTACATCGGGCGGGGCAGCGCCGCCCTGCATCGGTTCGACCAACGGCGGTGAATGCTTCCAAGGCCTGATGGACGACCTCCGGATATACGCCGACGCCCTGACGGCCCAGGAAATCGCGCTCCTCTACCGCGGCGGTATCCAGTCCGTGGAGCAGTCCAACCGTGAACTCGACAAGGTCGTCCGGGCCATCTACATGCCGGGAAAGACGTTCGCCGAGACACTCGCCGGCACGCGAAAAAACATCCTCGAAAAGGGAATCAAACTGAATCGCGACCTGGCCGGCCTCGTGATGACCAGGCTACACGCACGCTTCCCGAAGGACTGCGAAGACTTCACCACCTGGACCGGCACCAACCCGCTCGATTACCTGGCGACCGATAACGCCGACATCTTGATGAACCGTACCGCGCGGCTCGCGGACCTCCTCCTCGAATACAAGCCGCTCACCGAACGGCAGTGGAAAAAGCAGACACCGGAGGAGCTCCGCAAGTGGAAAGAGGCCGACGCCCTCGTCATGCGGTTGGAGAGCCTCAAGGCCAAAGGCGACGCCGCCCGATTCCTGCCGGAGTGGATCGATCTGTGCCTCCAGATGGGACAGCGAATCCAATTTCGCCCGGTCAAACACGAGCCCGTTGCGCCCTATGTCGCACCTTCAACCCCGCTCACGCGCCGCCTGTCGGCCGCGGAGGGGCGCGACGCCCTCGAACGAGACTGGCTGCATCAGGCCGACGGCAAGCCCACGCCGGACCGGATCAAGCAAGAGATTCGCTGGACTCGCCGGCTTGCCGAGCGGATAACCACCCAACACCAGGCCCGGGTCGACTTTGCCCCGGAGCTCGCGGCTCTGGCCGAGCTGGAAAGCACCATGTCGTCAGACGCCGGTGGCACGCGGGCATCTTGCCCGCCGGCCTCCGTGAGTGGGTCCACGACCACTCCGTCGATTTCAGCGCGCGGGACGCCCGCGCCCCAATCGGATCTCTACTTCAAGGTCCGCGAAATCAAGCGGCGGATCATGTTCCGCAACCCCGTGGTCGATTTCGACAAGGTGCTGCTCGTCGACATGCCGTACCCGCAAGGCTCCGAGTGGCAACATGAGACGCGCCATCGTCTGGGCTACATGGCCGTTCCCGGCGGACGGCTGCTTATCCTCGACGGCCTCTCGCCGGACGGCAAGCCGACGCAACTCATGCCCCAGCACCCCCTTCACGGAACGTTCTGGCGACCCGACCTGTCGTTCGACGGCAAGCGGGTCGTGTTTTGCTTCAAACCGCACAACGAAAAATCGTTCCACCTCTACGAGATCCGCGTCGACGGCACCGGCTTGGTCCAACTGACCGACGGGCCGTATGACGACCTCGATCCGATCTACCTGCCGGACGGCCACATCCTCTTCTCGACGACCCGCGCACACACCTACGTCCGTTGCATGCCGCCCACCAATGCCTACGTCCTGGCCCGCTGCGACGCCGACGGCAAAAACATCTACTTCGTCTCAACAAACAACGAGCCCGACTACCTGCCGTCGGTCATGAACGACGGCCGCGTCATCTACACGCGATGGGAATACACCGATAAGCCGCTCTGGCGGGCGCAGAAGCTGTGGACCATGAACCCCGACGGCACCGGACTCTACATGTACTGGGGCAACCAAAGCGTCTGGCCGGACCTCATGAAAGACGCTCGCAGCATCCCGGGCAGCCGCCGCGTGATGTTCACCGGTAGCGCCCACCACAACTGGTTCAGCGGCTCGGTGGGCATCATCGATCCGCACCGCGGCTACAACTTCCCCAACGGCATCACCAAGGTCACCGCCGATGTCCCCTGGCCCGAGTGCGGCAACGGACCGACCGACCCGATCGAATCGCCGAACTATCACCGCAGCGGTTACTATCCGGCTTACTACTCGCCGTATCCGCTCAGCGAACAGGACTTCATCGTGTCGGCCGATCGCGGCGGCAAGTTCCTCCTCTATCTCATGGACGTCGACGGCAACCGAGAGCTCATCTACGAGGGCGCCAACAACGTCTTCCACGCCCAGCCGCTCAAGGCTCGGCCAACCCCGCCGATCATCCCCGACCGGGTCGTCTGGCCGCGACGCGAGGAGCGACAAACCCCCAAGGACGGCATCATCTACAGCGCCAACGTGTATTACGGCGCCCCCGAGGAACTGAAAGGCATGGCCAGGTACCTCCGTGTGCTCCACATCGATCCGAAGACCTACACCTACTGGTACAAGCGGCCATACATCTCGACCGGCCCGGTCGTCTCAGCCGTTCAGTCCGAAGGGGTAAAGAGAATCCTGGGAACAGTCCCCATCGAGGCCGACGGCTCGGTCGCCTTCTTCGCACCGGCGGGCAAGTCCCTCCACTTCCAATTGCTCGACGAAAACTACCGCGCGCTTCAGACGATGCGGAGCTTCGTAGGCGTCATGCCCGGCGAGAGCCGCGGATGCCTCGGCTGCCACGAATTGCACAGCCGAACACCGCAGAACGCGCCGCGCGGAATCGCCATGACCAGCGAGCCCCGCCGTATCACCCCGCCGCCTTGGGACCACGATACCGTCAGCTACGGCCGCTACGTCCAGCCCGTGCTCGACAAGTACTGCGGCAAGTGCCACCAGGGACAGGGCCAAGCCCGCAAAACACTCGACCTGACCGAACGACCCGGCTTCCTCGATTTCACCGAGCCCTACCTGACGCTGATCGGCCGGCCAAGCTGGGGCGCACCCCACGTCCGTCCCCCCAACCCGCCGCCCGGATTCGGCATCGCCAACATGATCATGGTCGAGGCCTATAGCACCGTCGACCCGGCCGCCTATCGCACGCCCAAGCCCATGACGCAGCTTTCCTACCGCAGCCCGCTCATCGAACGGGCCTCCAGCGGCAACCACCACGGCGTCAAGGTCGACGGCGTCAGCCTGCAACGGTTGATCGCTTGGGTCGACGCAATGTGCCCGTTCCTCGGCGACGAGGAAATCCGGCAGATCCCCGATCCGATCTTCCAGGGCGTCGACTGGCTGGCCATCCGGCCCCGAATCGCCACAGCACCTCGAGTCCCCCGACCCGGACCGGTGGATTGAAATCAGACGGGGTCCGTGTGGCGCGGCCGGCGCCTCTCAGACCGACGGAGCAAAATAGCACCTCCGTTCCTCCCCGAACGAGGAGCATCCTTCACGCGTGCACGGACCGGTCGAATGTCTGCCCCAATGAGTCCTGCGCAGGTCGGCCATCGTCGCATGGAGAGTCGAACCACAGTTGCGATTCACCTCGTTTCAGACCGTGCGAACCTTTCGAGTAGAGCAGGCACGCTGTAAAATCACCGAATACCGTCCGCCGGCATGGGCGGGTGAGCGTGCGTGGAAGATGTCGGCTGAGAAAGCGAAATCATTCGGAGCCGACGGGTTCGAAGGGTCATGGGGTCCGCGGGCACAGCTCGCCCGCGACACGATCGACATGAAGGCGAGCCGTGGCATCCCCGCCTGGCTTCTCCACGTCATGGACATCCCTTTCATCGAGGAAGTCACCGGCCGCGCCCCCGGCGACTTCGCCCGAAACCCCGATGCCGCTTACCTGGCCTTCCAGGAACGCGCCGGCGTCTGCTACATCGACCAGTACATCCCCGACAACCCGTTGACCATGAGGGCCCACGGTTTCGACTCCGCCACCGAACGGAGCCCCACCACCGGCAAGACAGACATCGTTCTCGACGGTATCCGAATCGATTCGCCCGAGGCCGTCATCGAGCATCTGGAACGAGTCGTCTTCCCCCGACGCGCGCAGCGGATCCGTTCGTATAACCCCCTCGACGCAACGCGGATCAACGAGCTGATCGCTGCTGAGTGGAAAATCCAGGAGCAATTCGGCCCCCATATCCTCAAAGGACCCTACTGCGACGGCTTCCAGTCGTTCCCCATCTTCGGCAACTACACCTACGGCTACGAGAACTACTTCATGGCCTACGCCCTCTGGCCGGAAATCATGGAAAAGGACTTCGCCCAGCAGGCCGACCTGGCAACGCTCGAGAACGAGACCGCCGCCGCCGCGATCATTCGCGGCAACCTGCCCCGGCTGGTCCGCCTCGACTACGACATGGCCGACTCTCGCGGAACCCTGGTGGACATCCGGTCGCTGGACACGATCTGGTTTCCACACTTCGCCCGCTCCATCCGGCCGTTTCTCGACGCCGGCATACGGCTCATCTGGCACTGCGACGGCAACCTGATGCCCATGGTGCCTCGGCTGCTCGAAGTCGGAATCGGCGGCTTTCAGGGCTTCCAGTACGAGGACGGCATGGACTACGAACGGATCTGTCGGATGACCGATCGGAACGGCGCCCCATTGTTCATCATCGCCGGCGTGTCGGTGACGCGAACGCTGCCGTTCGGCACTCGGCAAGAGGTCATCGATGAGATGAAATGGCTTGTCGCCAAAGGCCCGCCCGTCGGCCTGATGCTCGGTGCCAGCAGCAGCATTCCCCCCGGTACGCCGCGCGAGAATATCGAGGCCGTCATCGAAGGCCTGGCCTACTATCGCGAGCATGGACGAACGTAACGGGTCGTTGTGGTCATCCATGAAGCGATGGCGCCACGCCGCTTCATCGGACCGGCAAAGACGCCAACACATCGCACACGTGGTCGTAGATACGGTAGTCGGTGAAGTAGGCAAGGCCAAGACGAACAATGACCGGCCTGCGGGACGGAATGACGACGATCTTCTGTCCTTCGAACCCGGATGCGTTGAAGGTATCCTCCGGCAAAAGGACCCCGCGCGCGGCCGCCCGGGCCCGTTCGCTCGACGATGGCCGCCACCAATGGGCACCGTACTGCCCGTCAGGAGCCGTGGGCGTCACCGTCCCGGCGTATTTCACCCAGCCATCGGGCAAAATGCGTGTCCCATGCCATACACCGTCGTTCAGGTACAACAGGCCAAAACGCGCGTAGTCGCGGGCGGTTGCAAACATGAAGGAAGAGCAAACAAGGGTCCCCGACGCATCCGCCTCGATGACGGCACTTCGCATCCCAATCTTGCTGAAAAGCTCCCGGTAAGGCAGGGCATAGTAGGTATCGTCGCCGTAAACCTCTCGCAAGACCCGCGACAGGATGTTGCTCGTGCCGCTTGCATAAGCCCATACCGTGTCCACGGGATGCGCCAACGGCAGTTGCGCGGCATACGCGGCCGCATCCTCACTCAAAAACAACGAACGAACCAAATCGCTGGGGGGAACACGTCGTATTCCCTGAACGCCAGTCCGCTGCTCATCCGGAGTATCATGTCGATGGTGATCGCTGAGACAGGAACAAACCCGGCGGAGGCAAAACATGCCACACCCCCCAGTCTGCCGATTCGATCCCGGATCACTTCATAAGCGATTCAGAAAAGCCCTACCACACGGCCGTCGTCGTCCAGATCCACGTTCAAAAACGCCGGACGGCTCGGCAGACCGGGCATCGTTCGCATCTGCCCGCACAACGGATACAAAAAGCCCGCCCCCACCGACGCACGAACCTCACGGACCGGAAGCCGGAATCCTTTCGGCACGCCCTTCAACTTGGGATCGTGGCTCAGCGACAAGTGCGTCTTGGCCATGCATATGGGCAGACTGCCGAAGCCGGCTTCGGTGTAGGTCTTGATCTGCTTCTCGGCTAACGGCTCATAGTCAACGCCCGTGGCACCGTAAACTCTCGTCGCGATGATCTCGATCTTCTGCTTGATCGAGGCGTCGAGCGGATAGAGAAAGTCGAATCTGCTGGGCTTCTCGCACGCCGTGACGACGGCCCTCGCAAGGTCCAACGCACCGGCGCCGCCGTCCGCCCAATGCGTCGACCGAACGGCGTCCTCGGCCCCGGCGTCCTTGGCGGCCCTGCGGACCAGCTCCAACTCGGCCTCGGTATCGGTCGCGAAGGCGTTGATGGCCACCACCACGGGAACCCCAAACAACTTGGCGATCCGGATGTGCGCCTGAAGGTTGGACAGCCCCTTGCCCAACAAATCGAGATTCTCGGTGGTGTAGGCCGAGTGCAGGGGCTTGCCCGGTATGACGGTGGGACCGCCACCGTGCATCTTCAACGCGCGAATCGTGGCCACCAGAACCACACAATGCGGTATCAGTCCGCTGTAACGACACTTGATGTTGAAAAACTTCTCCATGCCCATGTCGGATGCGAAGCCGCTTTCCGTAACAACGTAGCCGGCCAGCTTCAGGGCGATCTTGTCCGCCACGATCGAGCTGTTCCCGTGGGCAATGTTCGCAAAGGGTCCAGCGTGAACGAATACCGGCTGGCCCTCCAACGTCTGCATCAGATTGGGCTTGAGGGCTTCCTTCATCAGAACCGTCATCGCTCCGTCACACCCGATATCGGCCGCGGTGATCGGCCTGCCCGCCTTGCTGGTGCCGATGACGATCCGCGCCATTCGCTTACGGAGGTCCTTCAGGTCGGTGGCGAGTGCCAGGATGGCCATGATCTCACTGGCCACCGCGATGTCGAAGCCCGTCTTCCGCCGCGGGCCATCCATCCAATTGTCGCTCTGGCCCGTCTCGACGAATCGCAATGCCGCGTCATTGACGTCCACCACCCGCCGCCAGGTAATGTGTTCGGGGTCAATGTCGAGCCGCGGCAAACCCAGCTTGGACCATTCCTGCTCACTGGTGTGGGCCTCATGCTTGATGCGGGCGTCGATGGCGGCCGCCAGGAGGTTGTTGGCAATGCTGACGGCGTGCAGGTCACCCGTCAGATGCAGATTGAACTCCTCCATCGGAATCACCTGGCTGTAACCGCCGCCGGCCGCTCCGCCCTTGATACCGAATGTCGGACCCATCGACGGCTGGCGAATGGTCAATATCGCCTTCTTGCCGATCTTGCCCAGACCTTGCGTCAGTCCGCAACTGGTGGTGGACTTGCCCTCGCCGAGTGGGGTCGGTGTGATCGCCGTGACGTCGATGTACTTGCCCGGAGGCTTGTCGCGAAGTCGGTCAATGATCTCAAGCGAGACCTTGGCCTTGTATCGCCCGTAGGGCTCAAGCTCCTCGCTCAAAATGCCGGCCTTGTCGGCCACCTCCCGAATGTCCAGGGGAACAGCCGCCTGCGAAATCTCGATATCCGAAGGAACCCTCTTGGAAGTCGTGCTCACCCAGTGCTCTCCGTTCTCATATACACGTGCCCGTCCGTTGGCGATCCGGCCACCCAGCCTATTCCGCCCCGTCGGCAGGCCCGCCGCTTACGTCACGGATCATCGAACGACGACCTGCCCCTCTGACCGACGCCTTTCCAGGCCCGAACGATCATTATGTCGGCGGAGAAAGTCCTTGGGCAAGAATGCCGACGCCATCAAGGATGCCTCCCCCTCTTGATTCCAACGGCATTTCCCACCGGGATCAAGCGCGGCAGCGTGAACTGGAAATAGAGCGATTACCTCGCGGACCGTCGCGGCACCGGCGCCCTCTGATCCGGCGTGCGAACGTGCCTGACCCACCCCGATAACGCCGACATTCCCAGAACCAACGGCAGCACGAATGCCAACCCGGCGCCGCAGCTGAACGCCGCCTCCACCTGCCTGTCGGTATCCATGCGAATCGTGATCACCGTGTTGGCATCAATCGTGGCGAAATTGAGATCGTCGGGATGGTTGGGGTCGTAGAGCGTCCATTGACCGAACGACCGACCGTCGTTGGGAATCGCCGTAAGCGTTACCCACACGCCGGAAGGGTATTGAGGCACATTGGAATCGGCGGGTTCGGGACTCAGGTTCACGTGCCCGAACAGCGCGTTGGTGACGGTCACCGTCAGTGTTCTTAGTGGCGGTATCCGGCTCTGGATCCAAGATACGTACTCACTGACGCGCACGTCATACCCTACGTCCGTGTAGTCGGGCGCCAGTCCGTTGTTATTGTAGTCCCACAGCGCGCTGTGAATACCCGCAACGCACAGCGTTCCGCCGATGCTGAGAAATGTGGGCCCGCCGGAATCCCCCGGAGCGAACATGACCTCCTTGGAAGCACCCAGCGTCCCCGGACCGTAGGGGCCGGGCAACCCCGGACCGTCGAAGTCCATCACCAGGTATGGAACACCGTTCGGATCCGACGCCACCAGGTCAATGCGGTTGGACCCGGACCGCTTGGTCCCTCGGGGGTAATTCGGATCCGGACCGGTCAGACCGGTGCCGCTCATGCCATAACCGACCAGAATGCCTGTCTTCGTCGCTTCGCTGCTGCCCGTATAGAGAGCGTAGCCCGTATGCTTGGCGCTGCTCTGCAACCGCGCTACCGCAATGTCTGCGGACGGATGCAGAAATCTCTCGGCCACGGAGTAGACGATCCGACCCTCGGCCAGATCCAGCGCGAACGTATGGTCGCTCACCGCGCCCGGACTGATGGCATGCTTGGCGGTCAGAATGTGCCACGGGTCGATCAGAACGGCCGTGGAGCCTCCCGGAAGACCCTGGTAGATAAGGTTGCCCACGCCGTCATAGTCCGACGGGGGTGTGATCACATGATTGTCGGGAGCGTCACTGACGACAATCGCTCGGGACGAGCCGACAAGACAGAAGCCCACGATGCAGGCGGCCGACACGCGTGGGAGATGCCCCGATGCAGCGCCTTTCATCTTCTCGCCCTCCCTCGTATGGCCGCACGAAATGGAGACGCCGGCCTCCGGCATGAGGGGATCCGTGCCGAACCCGTCTACTCGAGCGACGAACGCGCTTCGTGCACCCAGACACACACACCGCATCGAGCGCGTCCCGCCTCCCGACAGAGGCTCGCCACACCATCAATCCTACCCCCCTCGCATGGGGCGTTCAACAGTCGGACGACGAGCATCAGGCCGACAGGATACGTTCCACCGGACCACGGCCCGGTCCCAACAAAACCTAGACCGGCAGTACCCACGGAGCCCGGTACTGCTTGGTAACCAGTGCGTTTGCCTGCGGATCGTCCACGAACTGCTCGGTCTTGTGGTCCCAACGAACGCGGCGACCCACCCTTGCCGCGATGTTCATCAGGTGGCCCGGATTCGAGGCGTAGTGACCCACCTCGACGTCCGCCTCGGGCCGTTTCCGCGACTTGATACACTCAATGAACACCTCGTGGTGATTCTCTTTCGAGCCGCCGACTTTCTTCTCCTCCATAACCGGCTTCTTGTCCCTCGTCTCGGAGTAGATATGGTAGCCGCCTCGATCCAGAACCAGGGTTCCGTTCGTTCCATAGAAGACCTTGCCGTGCGTGCGGCCGTCGATGGGCCGGGCATTGCCCGCGCGGAACATGTACGTCATCAGGAACCCCCGCTTCGCCACCGGTCCGGCCGGATACTCACACGAGCCGCTGAACGTGTCGGGCCACTGACGAGACTCGTCCGGAAAGGCCCAGTGTCCGCCGGCGGCCGTGGCGGCTATCGGCGCCTCCACACCCATCGCCCAATGAACAATGTCGTAATGGTGAACCGCCCAATCAAGCTGCCACCCGCCGCCGTAATCGAAGTACCAGTAATGATGCGCATACCGATTCGGGTTGTACGCGACCTTCGGTGACGGACCGACCCAGAAGTCCCAATCCAATTCCGCGGGAGGATCACAATCGGCCGGGTTGCCGATGCCCGGATACTGATTCTCCAAATCGTACACGTGAACGTGGGAGATGTCTCCCAGCTTCCCCGACCGGATAATCTCGACGGCCTCGCGGTAATGCTGCCAACTGTGTTGTTGCGTGCCGATCTGAACGATTCGATCGTACCGGCGGGCCGCCTTGACCGCCGCGCGGCCCTCGCCGATCGACGTCCCAAGGGGCTTCTCGACATAAACGTCCTTGCCCGCCGCGCACGCATCGATGGTCGGCAGGACATGCCAATGACCGTTGGTGGCCACGATGACCGCATCGATGGACTTGTCCTCGAGCAACCGGCGGTAGTCGCCGTAGGTCTTGGCCTTCTCGCCGGCTACTTTCTTCCCCTCCGCCAGCCGTCCCTTGTGCACATCGCAAACGCCCTCGACGCGAATCCCGGGTAACTTGATGAATCGTCCCAGGACATACCTCCCCTGTCCGCCGCAACCGATCAGGCCGAAGCCGATGCTCTCGTTTGCCGTCGTCTTGGCGGCCGCCGCCTTCGCCAGCGCGTGCGAACCGGCAAAGGCCGCCGGCACCGTGGCACCCAAAAACACCCTGCGGGTGGTCGTGTTGTCCATTGCGGATCCTCCTCGCAAGAAATGCGGACCAAACCCTACGAAAACGAAGAAACAACGATCCAACATGGTGGACGATGATGATCGTCCGCGCTCGCATTGTAGCAGGGCCGTGGTCGCCCGGCACGCAAAGGGGGAAAGGAAACCGGAACACGGGCGCGCGACAACCCCGGCGTTGCGAATGCCGGGCTGTTCCGGCAGGCAGAGGCAATTCAGCGGCGAACGAGGACCCTGTACCGCATCGAACCGGCCGGCAGAAGGACGGAGTGGAATGGCGCCCTCCTCGGCATCGACGATGCCGTTGAGAAACCGGCGGTCAACAACCGGCTTTCGGACCGGTTCAAAGTTCTCAACTAACTGACGAAAGACGGCTTGAAACTCGCGGATGGGACGGTGAAATAGGTGATAGACGGACCGGCGCATTTGGCGTAGGGAGCCGAGGTTCCAGAGACACGACAAGGCTCGGGAAGGCGGACTTTCGGTCACCCCCGTGTCGTGAGGCATGCGTCCGCATTGCAGGTATCGCGCCGGACGCGTTTCGTGCCCGGCCGCAAACACACCTCGAAGGAAGCAACACATGAAACTCACCAATATTCTCTTGTTCTTGGTGGCTGCCCTGTGTTCGATAACCGGAGGCGTCGCGGTCCTCGCCGCGGAAAGCGCGAAGGTCAAGGATGCGGAATCGGCCGCTCATGGCGGCGACGCGGCCGCGTACCAGATTGTCGACACCTACACGTACGCCGGCTTCAGCGTGGTACAGTTCAATCTCCCCGTCCTGTCACACTACTCCTACATCCTGATGAGCGACAAAGAGGCCCTCGTCGTCGATCCCGGTCGCGACATTGCGGCCTATATGGAACTAATCCGCAAGGAGGGGCTGACGGTCAAGGGGGTATTTCTCACGCACAGTCACGCCGACTTCGTCGCGGGCCATATGGAATTCGCCAAGGCAACGGGCAGCCCGATCTACAAGAGCCCCGTGGGCTCGCCGGGCTTCACGTACAAACCGACCAAGGAAGGCTCGGTGCTCAAGGTGGGAAAGGCCACCGTCACATTCGTTGAAGCACCCGGACATACGCCCGACATGGTGTGCGGATATGTCTCGGGCTCGGCCGAACCGGGGAAGCCGGAGGTGATCTTCACCGGCGATGCGCTCTTCGTCGGAAGCATCGGACGCCCCGACCTGCTGGAGGGCACGGTGACGGCCGCGTCGCTGGCGTCGATGGCGTTCGACACCTGGCAGAACAAGCTGGCCAAGGCCGGCGACAACGCTATCATCTTTCCGGCCCACGGAGCCGGATCCTTGTGCGGGGCCCGTCTGAGCGACAAGCCGTTCTCCACCATCGGAGCGGAGAAGGCCGCGAACCCCTACGTTCAACACAAGACGCGATCCGAGTTCATCGCCGCGGTCCTCGAGGGCCTCCCCGAAGCGCCGCAGTACTTCAAACACAACGCCGCGATAAATCGAAAGGGGCCGGATCCGGTCGACTGGAACGCGCCCCTCCCGGACGAGGTTCCCGCCACCCAGGCCTTGACCGACAGCACCAAGCATTACGTCGTGGACGTCCGCCGAAGCACCGAGTACGCCGCCGGACATATCCCCAATTCGGTCAACATCGGCCTTCGCGGCCGATTCGAAACCTGGGTGGGAACCCTGGTCCCCTGGGAGGCCAACCTGGTCCTGTGCGGCGGAACGCCGGAACTCCTCGAGTCCGTCCGACGACTTCACCGCGTGGGTTACCGCGCGGGCGTCATCACGCCGGAGAGCTGGAAGAAGGCGGGGCTGCCCTGGGCGACCAACGCCCTGGTGAAGCCTGCGGACCTTTTCGAAAAGACTCGGAACGGTACGGCGCCGCTGGTGATCGACGTCCGTTTGCCCAACGAATGGATGGGCCTCCGCATCGGAACGGTCGTGAACCTGCCGTTGACGCACTTGAGCGAACTGTCGGCTAAGCTGGACCCGGCCCAGCCCGTCGTCACCGTGTGCAATTCCGCGTATCGGTCCAGCATGGCCGTCGGACTTCTCGAACGCAAAGGGTTCAGGCAAATAGCCTCGCTCGCCGGCGGAAGCAAGGCGTGGATCGAGGCGGGCCTGCCCGTTCACGGCGCCGAGACCGGGCAGAACCACGACGCCGGCGGTGCGAAGCAAGCAATCCGGCTGGCCGACCGTATTTCCCCGGACGACCTAAAACGACTGATGATGGACCTGCCGGGTACGTTCGATCTGGTGGACATACGGCCGGCGCCGCACTTCTTGGACTACAACCTGCCCGGCTCGAAAAACGTGGACATCGGCGATCTACTGAACAATCCCGCCTACCTTGCGGGCGACGCGCCGTTGATCGTGGTCGATCGCGACGGCTCACTGGCCATGCAGGTCGCGGGAATCCTGTCTCAGAAAACGCAGCGACCAATCCGGGCGCTCCATGGCGGGTTGGAAGCCTTCTGGGAACAGACAGAGCGGAGGCGGGCGGTGAAGGAAGTCCCCCTTCCCCCTCCGGCAAGACCGGGGACGGCCGGCCCGGCGCCACACGCCCCTGCCGCGCCTCCGCCGACGACCCCTCAGGCCCCCGGTGTTTCCAAGAAGAAGAGTGCGGGGTGCTAGATCATGAACACAACGCCATCGCAATCGTCATCGTCGCCGCGAGACTACATGAATCCGTACCTGGCGGGCGTCCTCCTGGGCCTGACGCTGCTGACGTCATTCCTCTTGCTCGGCGCCGGGCTGGGGGCATCCGCCGGCATCGCGCGGGCAGGCGCCTATGTCGAAGGATGCTTTCTAAGCGCCCACACGCTGACCAGCGAGTACTTCGGGGCGTGGGGCGCCAACCCACTCCGCTACTACCTGGTCTTCATGCTGGGCGGCACGTTCCTCGGCGGGCTCTTCTCCGCGTTGCTCGGAAATCGGATCCGGCTCGGGTTGGAGCGGGGTCGTTCGGCGCCGAGCCGGCTTCGGGCCGTTTTCGCATTGGTCGGGGGAGTTGTCGTGGGATTCGCCGGCCGTCTGGCCCAGGGCTGCACGTCGGGACAGGCCCTCAGCGGCGGCGCCATGCTTCTAACGGGCAGCCTGATCTTCATGATGTGTGTCTTCGGCGGAGGCTATGCCGCGGCCTACTTCTTCCGGAGGCAGTGGCATGATTAGAACATTCTATGGAATGGACGACCTGGGGTCGCCTCAGGCCTTTCTGGCAGCCCTGCTGATCGGCTTGGCCTTCGGTTTCTCACTCGAACAGGCCGGGTTCGGCAGCTCGCGAAAGCTGGCCGGCATCTTCTACTTCCGAGACATGACCGTACTCAAGGTGATCTTCACGGCGATGGTCACCGGCATGGTGGGGCTGTCGTACTGCATGGCGATGGGCTGGGTCGGCCCCGACCAGATCTACTTCATGCCCACCGTGTATGGCGCGCAGATCGTGGGCGGCCTGCTGTTCGGCATCGGTTTTGCGATGGGAGCATGGTGCCCGGGCACGGCGGCCGTTGGCGTCGCCTCGGGCAAGTTGGACGCCCTGCTGTTCCTCGGCGGCGCCGGTCTTGGAAGCATCCTCTTCAATGAATTGTTCTCCGTCGTCAGGCCGCTCTACACATGGGGTTCCAGCGGCGTGCAGTTCGTCTGGCAAAGCCTGGGCGTCTCCCACCCCGGGTTTGCCTTCGGCCTGGCGCTGGTGGCTGTCGCGTGTTTCTGGGGCGCGGAATACATCGAACGGATACGCGTCGGCGGAGGGCGATACTTCAACAGCCCGTTCCTCAAGGCCTTCAGTCTGGCGATTCTCGTGGCGGCGGGCGGATTGTTCGTCGTCTTCCCATCGGCGGGCGTAGCCGGCCGGACATCGGAGCTGACCGGCCAAACGGGCGCAGAGCGAACCACCGACGAAGCGGGCTTCTTGGCCGCCGTCGAGACGGGGGCCGATCATGTCGCGCCCGAACAACTCGCCGACTGGCTGATGACCGGCCGACCGGATCTGGTTGTGATCGATATCCGCACGCCCGAAGAGTACGCCGCCTTCCACATCCGGGGGGCCTCAAACATCGCCATGACCGATTTGCCGCGGCACCTGGAGCCGAGGAAGAACACCGGCATCGTAGTGCTCTACTCCAACGGCATGACGCATCCGGCGCAGGCGTCCGACGCACTGACGCGGCTCGGATTCCGGAACGTTCGCATCCTGACCGACGGACTCGACGGTTTCATGCGGCACTGCCTCAAGCCCGTCTCGCTCCGACCCGAACCGCTGCCCCATGAGGCGGCCGCCAGGATCAGAGCCTGGCGAGCCCACTTCCTCGGGCAGCCGACGTCTCAAGGGGCAGCCGTCCACTCGACCGCCCCCACCGCACGAATCGCGGACTCAAAGCCGTCATGACGTGTCGAGACCGCCCGCCCGGCGGAACGCCTCAGCCAACCGGATCTGCGGATCATCCAGACGCGGCCGCGGCCTTCGTACGCCGCCGGACATCTTCCGGGCACCTTATGCCTTTCCCCCGACACCGTTCAGCGTGTCCTCGGCCGCATTTCTTCCATGTTGCTGCCCGGTGACCCGATCGCCAGGAATCTCTCGCTGATGGGGGTGACCCCACGGCACACCATCGTCATCGTCCCCGAAGACAAGTCTCACGACGCCACGCTGGTGGCGACGGGCCTGGAGCACGTCGGACACCGCCACTACGGGGTCGTTCAGGGAAGGTTCAGCAAGGGGGTGGCCGAGAAGCGGCCGGTCGACACGGCGGTGCCTCGAATCGAGCCCACTCAGTACCCTTACACGCCCGGGGCAGACTCCTGCACCGTCGACGCCGGGACGGTGCTTCGTCGCGTTCACGATCGCCGCGCAGTGATTCTTGATGCTCGACCGGCGGAGCTCTACTCCGGCGCCAAGAAGGAAGAGGCGAGGCCGGGCCATATTCCTGGGGCGCGGAACCGACCTGTTGTCGACGATGTGCCCAAGGTCGCCCGTGGTCACGCCCTCAAACCTCTGGAGAAGTTGCACAAGGTTCACGGCGGTCTGATTCCCTCGAAAGATGCTGAAGTCGTCGTCTACTGCCGCACAGGGCATCAGGCAAGCCAGTCCTATTTCGTCCTCAAGAACCTCCTGGGTTACACGAACGTCAAATGATACGACGGCGGCCGGTCCCAGTGGTCCGCGCGCCCGGAACTCCCGGCGGGGTAGCTGAGGTTCAGCCGATACCGAATACAGGAGGTGAGCAAAGAAAAACACTCGCGCGGCTTGCCAAGAGCCTTACAGGACTGTCGGCGGAACTGCCCCCAAGAGATACGAGTCTGACGCGTCGCAAGCCGCAAGGTTGCATGGATTCGACTGCACGGCCATCGGTATGTGACGTCCTACTGGCGATGTAGGACCACGATCCTTGGACAAGATAGATACCCTCGGGACGTTCGGTACGCCCAGGATTTCTGATCCGTCTTCCCCTACTGGAGACGTTCCGCTTGTTTCCACAATCTTACCCAACGTCTTGTCGGCCACTTGGTCCCTTGCAGATGATTACCGTGTGGTAAACCATGTCCTCATTCATAAGGAGATAAGGCGATGAACAAACACTACGGGGCGATCTGTGGGTGTTGCATTGTACTTCTGCTGGCTGCCGAAGGACTCTGCAACAGCAGAACGGAAGATCCTATTGGCGTTGCGATTTCTCCACAGACACTCATTCTGGGAACGGATCAGGGGGGTAGAGTAACCGTCAACACCGCCATCCCCTACAGCACGGTGGATGTCGCTACGCTGGCGCTTCAAGGGGTACCCGCCGTCGGCGCCATGGCAGACAACCGTGGCGAACTGGTGGCCTTGTTTGACGAGCTTGCCGTTGAAGCAATTGTGCAGCCTCCTAAGACAACACTCACCCTGACAGGAAGCACAAAGGACGGAACACCGTTCTCGGGATCCGACACGGTTCGGGTCATCACTACAACCTGTGGACAGGGCGAGGTGGCGTCTTCGATCGCTGCGTTCTCTGCCCTCATGGGCTTGGCCGCTATCCGCCGACGAAGGTAGAATCGCCGGGCGGGAAACTCACGGATTGACCACCCTCCGAACGTGCGCCGAACGACCAAGGTTGCGAGTTGTTCTGCGTTTCGTTGTTCGTAGATGCAACAGAAACAGGGGGTGTAAAACGAGGCCGGTTGGTTTGTCAACTCTCTCGTTTTGTCTCGTATTTTCACACCTTCTCGGGGGCGGGCAGACGGACCGGTTTTCCTTATGCTTCAGGTGTCTGACACTTGGTCTGTGCGTAGAAGCAGGTAGACGACCGTCACGTATCGAATACCACGCTGTCGAGTCCGGCGGCTCGTGTAGAAGGGGCGTACTCGAGCACGAAGCGGGCTACCATCGGTGTGAGGACAGGACGGGCTCAGAGATACCGAGTTAACGACGGCATGGATCACATATACGGTGGGAGCAGCAGCTCCAGCGAGTAGTACATCGTACACGATCGGCCAAGAACAAGCGGATCGGCAACCCGTCTGGAACCGTGCATCGCAACGGAGGCAAGTCTAATGAAGAAGAACATTGCAGTTGTCTGTTTGGGAACATGTTGTCTTGCGTCTGCCGGAGAGGTGCTGGCCAACGAGAGGACCGATGATCCTCTTGGCATCGCCATATCACCTCAAGCACTGATCCTTGGGGCTGAACAAAGCGGGCGCGTAACGGTCCATACCGACATCGCCGGGAGCACAGTGGATCGCTCCACGGTCGCTCTGGAGGGCATTCCGGCATCAAGTACCTGGGTTGATTTGAGGGGGAATCTCGTCGCAGGTTTCCCGGAGGCTGACGTCAAGGCCTTCGTCGCACCACCCGAAGCGACCTTGACGCTTACCGGCAATAGACTGGACGGGACACCCTTTGAGGGATCGGACACCGTTACCGTGCTGGATTCAACTGAACCCCACGCGTCGAGCATATTGGCGGAGTCTACCGGCTTCATTATCTGTGATCCCAACTGTTCCGAACCCAATATCTGCGACCCGAACTGGTCAGGCCCCAATCGGTGTGATCCCAACCGCGCGGATCCCAATACCTGTGACCCCGACTGGTCGGGTCCTAATCGGTCTGATCCTACCAGGTCAGGTCTCAATTACTGTGATCCAAATTGTTGCGATCCCAACTGTTCAGGTCCCAATTCGTGTGAGCCGAACAGCTCAGGTCCCAACACGGTCGACCCTGACGTAGTCGATCCACTAATGGCGACGAACAGGTGTGGAGACACTGCCGTTCTCCCCCTAGCGTTAACACTGGGCATGCTGGGTCTTGTCTCGGCAATGAGGCGCAGGGCGTAGGATCGCATTACAGTTGAACGGGGATTCGCAGGGACCCGCAGGAGATGCATCCTGCGGGTCATTTTCTTGTGCGCCAAGCATGTCGCGGATCTTGGACGTGCAAGTCCTCTGCGGAGCGTAATGCCCACAACCGCGAGCCGAAGGCAGGGGTGTCCGTCGCGAGGCGAAATCTGAAGGAAGCCGTATCGGCGATTCGCATGATCGCCACAATGGCTTACGGCGAAGACGGCATCAGTCGGGAAGGGCAGCACCTCAACGACGGCTGACTCGTCCTCCCGAGCATGCCGCACTCACCGTCGTCCTTCTCTCCGGCCCACGATGGTTTGGCATGCTGTCTTCCGCGTTCGCGAGTCCTGTCGCAACATGCGTCGCATCCCGGAGTGCGACGTTCCTTCGGTGCCGGTTGCTGATCGCTCGATGCCGCCACGGTTCCACCACGGAAGCAACACCCCCGTCCACGGACAGGGTCGTCTGCGCAAGGAGTGGCGTCCGTGGCGGCAACCAGTCTCTTGCACTGCCACAGCGTAATCGTCGTCCCAAGGGTCAGAAATACCGCAAGGACGGCCCCCCATAACGCCCGCCCGCCGCGCGACCCCGCATCCCCGTTCGGATGCAACGGCGACAATAACCGCCGTGCTGTTTCGCAAACCCACCGCCAGTGGAGCAATACGTGAACCACCAACAAACCGCAGAGAGCAACCGCCAAGTAGAAGTGAATGTCACCCCAACCGTGCCGGTCTTTACCCAGCACGGTCAGCCATCGTCCCGTTCCCGGCGGCAAAACGTACTTGATCAGTAGTCCTGTGGTCAACAAGGCCCACAGAGTGATGAACGTCACGAGATCCACCGCAAAGTTCAACGTACTACGTGCCATGGATAGGTCCTCCCCGAAAGCCGGCCAGATCCACTGTAGCCGGTCTGCTGATAAACGACAGCGCTCCGCAGTCGTTCAGAGTCGGTACCATGGATAGCGCGGTGCCGCCGCTCTACCGGCGACGGCACCACGCATCCCAGTCATGTTGCGAAAGATAATCGCCGACTACTGTGATTGACAGCTACCGTCGTGAAGCCGCAGCATGTCCCCATTTCCAATACCGGCCCCCGCTGGGGCCCGTCCGCCGGAGCCGTCCTGTGCCGGAATGCCCCAGCACGACCCATCTCGCAATTGATCGCGCCGCTGAGACCGGAGTTGATCCTGGGTGGCCGCCTGTGCACACGAACCATCCGCCAAACGATCTCGATCCCGCGTCTGGAGCCGGCCACCGCTGCCCGTTGCATCCAACTCGCCATTCGACAGGCTCGCGCCTGCAAGCTTGGCAAGCTCGGGAGAGAGTGCACTGAGGCTTTCCTCATCGCACGCCGTCAGGACAAGCGAGCCCGCCACAACACAGACCGACAACCCCACAAACACCAACCTCATACGACACCTCCAACAGAAATAAGAATAATGACTCGCCTTCACCCACTAAGCACGCGCACACCGCTTCTCAAGCGTCCAGTCATGAATTGAACGAACATCAATGCCCCCACCTGCGGGAATTGTAGGATTTGCACAACGTGCCTGAAAATCGCCCCCTGTGGATGTAAAAACAAAATCCGATATTGCACTTAAACTATTATGATATAATGCCTTAAGTATACACGCCTGCTAGAGAGAATACCTTACTATCGGGTAATGGGAAAATGCACCTCCTGGCTTCCTATTTTACCCAAACCACCTATTTTGTTTGACAGATGCCTCTGCCATATCGTACAGCTTCATCCGAGGCATGAGCGCAACGGGGCAACCCACCGATTCTGCGGGCAAACAGATATTCCTGGTGAAGACAGCGGCGCCCGAATGGCGGGCGCGCATTCTATTGTTGGTCCGGGCTTTGGGGAAGGAAGCAGAGATGTTCAAGAAAGTGTCATGTCGGATCGTTGCAACGCTGATGGGCTGTTCCTTGGCCGTCGGTGTGCCGGCCGCCACGCTTGATGGTTGTGCGAGTCAGCTCACCAGCTTGCTACCCGAGATTGAATCGTTCATCAGCCAACTGCAAGAATCCGGAATTTTCGATCGGTTCGGCGGCGGAAATCACCAGTGGAATTGGGACCATGACTGGGACTACGACTGGAACTGGGGAGACCAAGAGGTCGAAGAGTAGAGCGGGCCACCGCGCGCAACGGACCGGTTTGGAGCGAGCGGGCATGACCGTGTGACTGGCGGTCATGCCTCTTTTCATTTAGTATCCCTCTCTTACGGTCGGCATCTCTCTCGGGCGAAAAGGTCGCCTCTCCCCGAATCGAGACGCTGGTCGGCAAGGAGGCCGTCGAAGTTGGTCGAACATCTTCGCATCACCGTGCTGGCCGAGAATACCGCCGGGGCGCGCGACGTCCTGGCCGAGCACGGATTGTCCTTCTGGATCGAGGCGAACGAGCGTCGGATTCTCTTCGACACGGGGCAGGGTCGCGTCCTCGAGCACAACGCCAAAACGCTGGATGTAGACCTAAAGACCGCCGAGATCGTCGCCCTGAGTCACGGGCACTTCGACCACACGGGCGGCTTGAACCGGCTCGCGGACCGGCTGAGCAAGCTTTCGGTGCACGCCCACCCGCTGGCGTTCGAGGCCAAGTGGAGCCGGATGCGTGACGGAAGGGTTCAGGCAATCGGCGCGCCGGTTCCGAGTGTTGCCGCCCTCATCGAACGCGTCGGGACATTTGTCCCCACCCAGGAACCACGCAAGCTGATCGACGGGGTCTGGCTGACGGGGCAGATACCCCGCTGCAACGATTTCGAGGACACGGGCGGCGATTTCTACCTCGACGCGGGTTGCACGACCCCCGACCCGCTGTTGGACGACCAGGCGATGTTCATCGAGACACCGCGGGGGCTTGTCGTCCTGCTGGGGTGTGCCCATTCCGGACTCGTCAACACGCTTGACTACATCGGGGAACTGTCCGGACAGTCGCGCGTTCACGCGGTCCTTGGGGGAACACACCTGCTCGCAGCCCGCGAAAACCGGCTGACGCGATCGATCGAGGCGCTGCAAAGGTTCGGCGTAGAGGTGGTTGGCGCATCGCATTGCACAGGCCACCGCGCGATGGCCCGATTGTGGAGCACCCTTCCCGACCGATGCGCGCCGTGTGCAGCCGGCTCGCGATTGGTGTTTGAGTAGATTGAACCCCGCGGAGCCTTCGAAAACGGGCGGGCTCTTCTCACGGGTCGCGAAAAGTCCTGCGCGGATTTCGGACCCCGCTGCGGTCCTCAATACGGCTCCAGCTACTCCAACCGCATGCCTCTCCAGCCTGACACCGATTCCCACACCGGTATCTCGCCCTGGCGCTCTATTCCGGCCGTCCGTACAAAGGTGCCGCTTGTAGATTTCGACCGAAACGATACCATGAGTGAGTGGGCCTACATGTCTTTCAGCAAAGGGGTTGACAGCCATGGCCACACATCACGGCAATGGAGAAACCCGACGCACACCTCGCCCTGAACGCCCACCCGCCCCTGCCTTTACACTCATCGAACTCTTGGTCGTCGTCGCGATCATCGCCTTGCTTATCTCGATCCTCCTCCCGTCATTGAGCAAGGCCCGGGCTCAGGCCCGGACCACGTTGTGCGCCGCCCGCATCACTCAAATGGTGAAGGCCATCGTGATCTACGCCGACGACTTCAACGAAACGCCGCCATTCATGGGACGCGGATGGGAGGACTGCCACTTCCCCAAACTCGCCACCGAGATCTGGCCGGCAGGGTCCGGCCTGACGCTTCGCGACTGGGCCATGCTCGAAAACTGGCTCATGCCGCGCATGCCGGACTACTGGATGAAGGTAGAGGCTGACTGGCCCGATGACGCGAAGGTCCGTAACGGCCGTCTTTTCCCTTACACCCGCTTTGAGAATCTCTATCTCTGTCCTGAGTTCGAGCGAGTGCCCAATCCCGAGAAGTCGCAGAACGCGTTCAACTACACCCGCTCGGTCCACGGGCGCAAGTGGTTTCACCGGGCCGAACCCGAAGGGGTCCCCGGGTCGATCTACGTTACCTCGGCCGAATCAAATAACTGGTGCGGCCAGGCCGGGCCGATCATGAAACTGGGCCAGGTTCACTCGCCGGCCCTGCTCCGCATGTTCTTGGACGAGCAGTGGAATCGGCACTGCGCGGCGCCGATCGATGAGTTCCAGAAAGCGGGTCAGGGAATCCTGAACGGCATCATCCATGAACAATGGTTCGCCGCCGACTGCATATTCGGTACGTGGGGTGACGAGATCGGCCGTTACCATGGGACGCTCGGGCGCGCGAACGTGGTTCCCGATCCGGCCCGCCCGAAGATCCCCGAGGTCAAGAGCGGCAACACGGCCTACTACGACGGACACGTCGGACTTGAGCGCGATCCGCTCCCCGACCGATACATCGAGCTGCCCACGCTGGCGTGGGGAATGGGCGTCCTGGTCGACTGGATTCAGGCCCAGATCTTCGCCCAGCGAGGAATCAATGTCCCCGAAGGTGGTTTCGATTGGGGAATGATTCTGCAATAACCCCGTCTTAGAGTGCTCGCCCCAACGCGGTCTCATAGACGGCCAATACGTTTCTCGTCGGCGTGTCGGGCTGGAACACGTGGGACGGCGCGAGAATGTAGCCGCCAGTGCCGCTGGGCAAGCCCATCCAGGAGGTGTCAGCCAGGAGATAAGGACAGTCAATTTCGTGATTCATGCCGCGTTGTTGCTGGCCTCTGTGACCGCCGTGCGCGCGGCGGATGTGCCCAAGCCTTCAACGCGGCCCAACATTCTGCTCATCATCTCCGAGGATATGGGTCAGGAGCTGGGCTGTTACGGCGACCGTTACGTCCGTACGCCGAATCTGGATCGGTTGGCTGCCTCCGGCGTTCGGTTCCTCAACGCCTACATTACCCAGGCCGGTTGCAGTCAGTCACGTTCCAGCATCCTGACCGGACTCTATCCACATCAGAACGGGCAGATCGGCCTAGCGACGTGGGGTTTCCGTATGTATCGCGAAGACACGCCGAACATTCCGCGGAGCCTCAAGGCCGCCGGCTATCGCACCGGGAGAATCGGCAAACTGCACGTCAACCCGGAGTCGGCCTTCCCCTACGATATGGAGGAGATTCCTTCGGGGAATTTCGCAACGAAGAACCTCCTGCACGACGAGGTCAATCCCGACTCCGAAAAGATCGACAAGGAGTTCCCCTTCGTCGCCGCCGCCGTCGCCGCCCCACCGGAATCAAATTTCCTTCAGTGTTGGAACCAGCTTAGGCGTTGCGTTCATTCCTCTTGGTAGTACAGGAAGGTGATATGTCCCGATAGTGTGTCGCTATATATGTTGGGCAGGAAGCCGGTGCATCCGTTCGACCAAACGACCGGATCAGTGTTGAACGTTCGATAAGCCTCTACGCCCGTATTCGGCAAGTTGGGGTCATCGCTTTCGCTTCTATAGACACACCCAGCCTGTCTATCCTGGTAAGCTCCGAGCAGGAAGTAGTATACGTTGTGAATTCCGAAGAAATCCTCCGCTCCACTAGTTTGCCAGAGAGTCTCTTCCGACCCGTCAGGGCGGAAGGTCCAATTGTTCTCCAAGGCGTCCGCGTCCAAGCTGCTTGACGAGAACCAAAGGAAGGCCGCGGACCCCATTCCGTTGGGCTCATCCAAGAACCGAGCACCATTGGGATCCGAAGTCGTTCCATCCCAGCGGCCTGTCTTCAGGCGAAACCTGTCGCCGGGATCACTGGGAAGGTTGCCCTCTTCATAACTTGCCCAAGAGTACAGGGTCTCGTTTGGGGAACCGTAAGGGACCCATATGGATTGATCCAGACGACCGATCTGCACAAGTATTCCATTGCTGAATGGGATAGGGTACTTGAATGATACCACAACGCCCGTAGCCTTTGATTCATTGGGCAGATCGTAAGAGAGGTACATCGCTTCAAGATAATCAGTTTCTACAGTTCTTGTAATGTTAGGCTCTGGAGAGTAGTAGGAATACACCAGGGCAGCAAATGGAATATCTATGTCCAGGCACTCAGCGGGAGGACTGTTGAGGTCGTTAACGGTACCGCAATCCGTGTAGACTCTCAGGCGCCACGTTTCCAGATCCGACCATTCCATCGCGGGATTTGCCCAGCTGGAATCGAGCCCAAACCAGATGTTGCGGACCACTCCGGCTGCGTTCGCGTCCAAGAGCAACAAATACTTGTCTTCAATGGAACCCTCAGAGTCGATGTTGGGCTCACCATCCCTGAACATAGTCCGACTTGAGCCGACACTCGGGTAGTTCAGCAGCAACGCCGGGGAGAACCCGGGCCCGTAACAGCCTCCCTCCTGGCCCATCATGAAGGGCGCCGCAATAAGAAGACCCATCAAACACGACAAAGCCCTTGCTCGCCTGGACACGATAGCGCCTCCTCATGTTGTGGGCCAGAGCCACCCCAGGTTCCCCGCGCCACATGAACGCGGTTGACGCGATCGCTCGCAATAGGTTATCGTCATCTTCCACTTGAAACCTTGAGTTTGATGGGATAGGTCCTCAGTTGGCGGCAGGGTGTGGTTTGGCTTGTCGTCAGGGCGGATTGATGTGTAGGTTTCGGTCGCCGTGATGAAGAGACTCCTGACTGTGGCCATCTCGACGCTTGTCGGCCTTGTCTTGGGGGAATCAGCCGTCCGGCTGTTCGGGCTGGGCCCTAAGGTATTCTACTACTCCGACTTCCCCAACGCGGACGAAATCGTGGAGGTCGACTCCTGGCGCGGCTATCGACTCAGAGCGAATCTGCGAGCAGTGAGGATCGTTGGCGCCGCCGAGGGCAAACCGGCTAGCTTTCGGCTTTCCACGAATTCACTCGGCTTTCGGGGAGCAGATCCACCCTCAGTCAAGGACACTTATCGCATACTCGCACTCGGTGACTCGTGTACGTTCGGGGTGGGTGTGGAAGACCACGAAACCTGGCCGGCAGTAGCAGAGCAGGCTCTGAATCAAGGCAGGGCCGGAACACAACGATTCGTGGTACTCAACGCCGCTGTTCCGGGCTACGCCGCCTGGCAAGGCGCCAGGCTCCTTGCGACGGACGGACAAACGGTGTGCCCTCAGATGGTCGTTGTTTCTTTCGGGAACAACGACGGGCCACTACACGACGACAAGAACCCATTGATGGCCTTCCCAAGCACCTGGTCAGGGGGTCTTGCTGATGAATTGGCTGAGCGCATAAGAATCCTTCTCCTTGCGAAGCACGCCTTCCACAGATTTGTGGATCGTTCACCGCGTCACCCATGCGCTGAGCAGCGCAGTCGCGCCCACTACTGGGAGGAAGAATTCGGGGCGGAGTTGGCACACATCGCAGAGATGTGCTCCAGCCGGAGGGTGAGGCTCATGTTCGTACCATGGCCCGTCGTCACTCAGGTGACAAGTCGTTCCGCTTCGGATGACCCTGCCACGCGGGCTTCGAGCCCCCAAGACGGGCTGTTCCCACTGTACTTTCGAATCCGCAACCAATCCGTCATGAGGCGGGTGGCGGAAAGCACCGGCAACGTCGTCGTCGATGTTCTCCCGGAGCTAAGGGCATGCAGCGACAAGGACCTGTTCCTCGACGGGGTACACGCGAACAGGAAGGGGCTCAGGATAATCGGTCGCGTGGTAGCACGCGCGGTGCAGGCTACCTGTGATATTCAGTAGTGGCTCGGACGTTCCGTCGGCGCGTAATCGGGGTCAGCTCTTGACACTTGACATTGCGACCTGCCTTCTCGCGGCCTTCAGCTTGCCGGTCAGGCTGGTATCTTCGCCAGCTTACCGTTCGAGCCGCTGGATCACCCGCAAGATACCGCTCCCGTCGGGATAGCCCAGTTCCCAAGCCAGGTCTGCTGCACGTTCGCCGCCTAGCTGCACGCTCATCCAGATCCTCACCCGAGCGTCCGTCTCGCCCGTCAACATCTCTCCCACCTGCCGCCGGACGATTTGCTCGTCCGCGTGCGTCCGCCAACGGATCTCCGCATGTCCCTCTCGATCATCAAGCGGCCCCCGCAACTTCTCTCACAGCCCGTCGCCGCGGGCATGACGAGGGCTGCCTTCGAGATCAAGTCGGGGCCGGCGACTCTCCTGGCCCAGGCCGAGAAGCAGTACGACCCGATCGCCGTCCACTACTCCTCGGCCAACTGGCACGCCAGCACGATCGAGAGCGGCATCGGCGATCACGTCAACAACTTCGGCCTGGGCGCGGATCTTTGGATGGCCGTGTAAAGGCCAGCGGCACGCTCATCGCCCACTACCGGTAAGGCCTGCGCGACGGGCACTGCCGGATCCGGAAGGCGGGCGTCCTCGACGATGTCTTCGGGATCAATCGGGCCGACTTGGAAGTGAGGCGCAAGCCGGGAGCGGTTTCCATGTTCGTCACGGAACACCGGGGCGTGCGAACGTGGTTCCCGATCCGGCCCGCCCGAAGATTCCCGAGGTCAAGAGCGGCAGCGCGGCCTACTATGACGGACACGTCGGGCTCGACCGCGATCCGCTACCCGACCGCTACCTCGAGCTGCCCAGTCTGGCCTGGGGATGGGGGGTACTGGTTGACTGGGTCCAAGCCCACATCTTCGCCCAGCGAGGGATCCTCGTGACGGAGAAGGGCTTTGACGCATCGATGATCATGCAGTGACGCCCGCCTCACAGCGATCGCCCCAATGCGGTCTCGTAGACGGCTAGAACATTCTTCGTCGGCGTGTCGGGCTGGAACACGTGGGACGGCGCGAGAATGTAGCCGCCGCCGGTGCCGAGCGTGTCGATCAGCCGTCGCGTCTCTTCCCGAACCCGCTCAACGGTCGCATGGGGTAGCAGGTCCTGCGTGTCGACGCCGCCGTTGAACGTGAGCCGATCGCCGAAGTCCTTCTTGAGGGCATACGGGTCCATGCCGACGGCGAGGGTCTGGATGGGGTTCAACACGTCGATGCCGATTTCGATCAGGTCGGGGATGATCGGTCGGATGCCGCCGCAGGAATGGTACCGCATGACGACGCCATAGGACTTGCACATCGCGACGAGCCTAGCCATTCGCGGCTTGACGAACTCGCGCCACATGTCGGGGCTGATCATCATTCCCCGCTGGCTGCCGACATCGTCGTTGTACTCGATCATGTCGATCAGGCCCCGGGTGGCCTCCAGTTCCCGTCGGGTACGCTCGATCAGGTAGGTTAGTACATGGTCCATGATCCGGCAGACGCGCTCGGGCGCGAGCACCAAGTCCTCCATGAACGTGTCGAAACCTCGCAGGAACCAACTGATCTCGAACACGCCCCGGCTGTGGGTCCAGGTCCAATAGTCGGCGTTGGCCCGCGCCTGGTCGGCGAGCGTCGAGTAGTCCCACAGGTCCGGCGTCGGCCACGGGTGCTCATCGATCTGCCGATCGGACGTGATGTCCTTGAGCGGGCTGTACGCCAGGTCCATGTAGAAGCCGATATCCGTCGTATTGGGCTTGAACCCAACGCCCCAGATGTCGAGGTGAATGTCGTCATGGATCACCTTGACCGACGGATCGGAGTAGGCCAACGGATACGCCTTGCCTTTGAATACCGGGTTGATCTCGCGGAGATCGACGCCCAGACGCTGCCGCAAAGGCTCGCCGGGTTGCACGCCCAGCTTGGCGGCCAGCGATTGGGTCACCTCGTCCCGCGCGAAATAGTCGATGGGGACGCGATCAGTCGACTCGTGCGCGATGGCCGCTCGGACACGTTCCTTGGGTTTCATTCTCAGCACACCCCGAAAACACGAGGAAAGATGCCCCGTCGCCAAGCCGCCACAACCCTCTGCTTTCCACGCTCAGGCGAAAGAGCGAACGTCTTTCTTGCCCGCACCGCACCCATGAGTCAAGCCCTCTTGCCCCGGCCGGAATCGCCGTTTTCAGCCGCGCCGTCCCACTTCCGGTTGCGCGACAGAACCGCTCCGCCCAACCTCGCGGCCAAGACCTTAAGCTTCACTCCATGTTGGTCGATAATCAATAGGATTGACATTGAGCCTCAACTGCCAAGGCCCATTTCGGCGCAAAGGCCGAGGCAAGAAGCGTGCAACCAAGCGACACGTAAGGCCATACGTACACACCATGCAACAGACCGTGTGTGTGGAGCGAGCTAAGGAGCAGGTCAATGGTTCGTTATGCCGGATGGATGGTGGTTCCCGCTACGCTCGCCGTTTTGGTCTTGGGCTGTTTTCCGTTCTTTCAGTCTCTGCCGACCGATCCGAATGGCGTCTCGGTCGACCCCAACACGTCCTCCTCCGATGTTCGGACGCTTGTCTACAAGATGGGCGAATTCAAGGGGGTACTGGCCGATGAGTTACACGACTACCTGAACCTGCCCGCATACGACCCGAACAAACCCATGGCGCCCATTGCCATCGCGGGGGACGCGGTGGCGGGCCTGACGGCGGAAGAGATCGCCGGAGTGAGGAACACCTATCAATCGCACCACCCTATCATTCTCGTGTATCCGACGCTGGCGGAAATTCTCGATTTCCAGCATCGCGTCCTGGGCAATGCCGACTTTCAGTACGAACTACCCGATGGGGAGGATCACCTCGAAATCTATGCCGTCGACAAGGAACCCGATGGTAGTGATTGGCAGGCCGGTTGGATCCCCCCGGCGGACGAGGCGACCCGACACACACAAACCCTGACCCTCAACCGCGAGGACGGCACGACCACCACGACGACGACCGACCCGGTGGACGTCAACTATCCGGAAGACGAAGACGCATGCCAGAACTCGCGAGCGGCCATGCTTCTGGAGTGGCTGGAAGACGACGCAACCCGCATGGAGACGTCGATCGGAGCTGCCTCCAAGCAAAAACTGAGCTCCCAGATGGCAACGGTCTCGGAGTCGGGGCAGAGCCTGACCGACCTGGCAAAGGCCTTCGTCGACCAGGCCTTCTGGCAGCAAAAGGGCAACAACTACACGGTGTCGACCTTCGTCTATAGCTGTCACTCGACGAACAACGACCTCGACTGGCTCTACGTGCAGCAATACGCCGTGCTCAACGGGAGCGGGGCCTATACGACCAACGAGAGCATGAAGAAGGGATACTTCATCAGCGTCTTCGAAACGTCGTCCAGCCTGGCCGGCTTCGCCGACAACTCGGCCGCCGTGGGCCTGATCCAATCAAGTCCGCAGACGGCCAACAACACGACAACCGTCGAGAGCGAAGTGGGCTTCAACATCGGCGGCCAGGTCTCCTTCGGGAAGGACTCGGGTGCCGGCCTCTCCGCGGGGATGACCATCGCCAACCATACGACGGTCACGATCCAAGATTGCAAGGTCCTCAACAAGAGCATGGACCGGGTCAACAATGCCCACTGGCGCTACGAAATGAAGATGCCGCAGGTCGGGGCTATCACCGATTGCTTCTTCCAGAACTGCATCACGAACCCGCCGGACCTGTCGATCACGACCTTCCAGCCGATGAACCAGTGGATCTGGAAATGCACGTCCGACGTGCGGGCGGCCAAGGCCCCGATCGACACATGGTTCGGCTGCTACGTCTCGCTGGCCGAAGAGGGGTGGTACTTCTTCTACGCCGACGTTAACTACACGCACGATTGGGCCTCCGCCAGCCGGCGGATCTACTTCCCCTATCCTCCGACCGCACCGTAGCCTGATACGTCCCATTGCGTCGAATTGCCCGGCCCCTGGCTCGCCCGCCACGGGCCGTTGGTTTGCATAGCCCAGCGCATTGAAGACCACAACCCTCTCTCGTTCGGGGTGTTTCATGATGGGTGCGGGTTAGCGAAATCCCTGCAATTGCTACGTCATTTCCGCGAACCCGTCAGCCGCTGGAACGTCCGCTTGCAGACGTAGGCGCAGAGGTCGATGCACCGCCAGGCGCGGAGCGTGAAGGACAGCGGCAAGCCGATGGGAATCCACCTGTGTTGCGTCAACACGGGGAATACGTCCGCACACAACTGGATCTGTCGGCGACTGAAGCCTGGAAAGTCGATGACGGCCTCTCTGCGCTCGCGGTACTGAGTCCGCGAGGGCAGCCAGCCGTTTCGCTCGCACAGGTCTCCCAGCTCGGTGCCCGGATAGGGCTGAAAGATCGAGATCGGGTTCCTGACCGAGACCCGTCTGCACAGACGCGCAGTGTCCCGGAAAAGCTTCGGGGTCTCGCCCGGAAAACCAACGATCGCCTGTCCACACGTCTCCAGCCCCAGGCGATGGCACAGGTCGAACGTCTCGACGATTCGGCGGTTGCTCATGGGCCGCTTCAGCACGGTCCGGCGGAACTCCTCGTTGCCGTGTTCGATGCCCATGACCACGGTCCTGGCGCCGGCGTCCTTGAGCAGCCGGACCATGTCTTCATCGACGGTGCCGACTCGCAGGTTGCACGCGAACGGATAGGAGAACTCCCGCTTGTACTGCGTGAAGAACTCGTAGAACCAGTCTTTCCTCAACGTAATCGTGTCGTCGTCGAAGACGATCCTGGAAAAACGGAAGCGTTCGCGGTCGCGCCGGATTTCGTCGATCGCGCGACTCGGGCTCTGCTGGCGGAAGTAGGGACCTTCGCAGAGTTGCGACAGCGCCCAGTTCGAGCAATAGGTGCACGTGAACGTACAACCGCGGCTGAAGATGAAGCGATCGGCGCCGCCCGCCCGGTCGATCACCGCCTGATAGTCGAGCGAGGTCTTGTCGGGCATCGGTAGCGCGTCGAGATCCTCAATGAACGCTCGAGTGGGATTAAGGCGAATCTCACTGCCCTCGCGCCAGGCCAGATTCGGTATGGACCTCCAATCCGAACCGCTCTCGACCGCGCTGGCCAATTCGAGCAGCGGGTACTCCCCTTCGCCCCGCACGACGGCGTCCACGTCCGGGGCGGCCAGCAGACATTCCGGACGAAGCGTGGGATGCACGCCGCCGCACACCACCATGCACTCGCAGCGCTGCTTGATGTCCCGTGCGATATCGGCAACGTACGCAAACTGCGAACTCGTGCACGAAAGGCCAATCAGCCCCGGACGGCGATCGTGGGCGTATCGGACGAAATCCCGAACGTCCGCATCGTCGCCCAAGGCATGACACGTCACGTCGTGACCGCCCGACTTGAGAACAGCGGCGACATAGCCCAGTCCGTAGCTGTATCGCGTGTCCTGAGGCGAATCGATGACCAGATAGACCAGCGAAATCCTCATGGCCGCCCATCCGTGACGAGAAGGTCGCAGCGTCCACGGCATGCCACCCCGGGCCCGCATCGACTGCCGGCATTACACACAGAACCTCTCGGACGAGCAACTCTTAACCCAATTGCCGTTCAGGCGGATGACCCCGGTCTGCGAACAAAACACGTCAAGGCATGTCCCTTGCGTTGCCGACGCGCCGCGGCACACCCTCATGCTTCTCAGGACCCCTCGAGGCAAGAGACAACCGTCACCGGAAGCCACAAAGACACGAAAGCAAAGAGGAAAGCGGAAAGGCAGGACCCCAGCGGGTGCGCCGCCCGGCCCAACCAATCCCTCCTTCGACAAGGAGGACAAAACACCGCCAAGCATCCTACTCTTCGCTGACGATCCGCTTCTTGATCGAAAAGGCCACGCCGACCTCGAAGATGTCGCCGCTAGCCCACCCCGGCCCGGCCGGGTAGCTCGGGTTGTACGGATCGTTGGTGTTGCGGAACATGGGGTAATCGCCGCCGTGGTTCGGGTCCGGGTCCGGACTGGTCATATTGAACCACACGAGGAAACAGGAGCCCGTCGTGCTCCCATAGCCGGCGAAGCTGTACGGCACGGTGCTGTCCAGGAAGGCCGGGTCCGGAACCTGGTACGTGATGAAGTTGGGATCATCCGGGCTGTACGTGCCCGGGTCGGCCACCAGGCGGAACGGCACCGAATGCGGCAACCGGTAGAAGTAGGCCGTATGTGCATCCACACCCATCGCATACATGGCCATCATCGCATTGCCGCCTTGCGCCGCCGTGTAGACGAACGGCACCCACTGCCACGTGAACGGCGACGGCTTCTCCTCAAAAACGATGGTCGCGAAGACCGCCAACCCATCGTCCTTCCCGCGGATCGGTTCGGGAGGCGTCAGCCTGGCCAACGGCGATGTCCCCGGAACATCGGAACTCAACGTACTCGCGCATCGAATCGCCAAATAAATGCTCCCGTCCTCCGAATTGGGATCGTCCTGGCACACGGTCAGCCAAATCGAGTTGTTCGGGTCGGGTTGGGATAGGGCGGAGTAGTCGTAACCTTCCACGAGCTTGTACCTCGGAAAACCGGAAGGATACGCGAGCGGGTCATTCGGATCGATAATCGTAGTGCCGTAGAAGAGCCCCTGCTCGTTCTGCAGCATGCCCACCGAGATGCTCAGGACGCGTCCGATCGCGCGTGCGTCGTCAACAATCTTGCTGCTCGATTGGCTCTGGGCCGCCGAGGCACTCGCAACCACGAGGCCATCGGAGGAACGCGCCCCATCGCTCAGGCCGCTGGCGGACGAGCCGGGTAGCGGTGGCAACGACGACCCACATCCCAAGCACAGAAGGCCAACAACGGCGACAACAGCGAGCCCGGCAATGATGGAACTGTGCACGATCCTCCCCCTCCTCACAAAAGACACGTCCGAACCGATCCTTCCCCGAGGGCGCCTCTCAATTCACGCAACTCCACGAAAGCATTGTAAGCCGCGCCGGATAGAAGACACAAGCCATTCTCAGGAAATCCCGGCTCTACGGCATCCGAACCGACGGGAACAAGACCGGCAACGGCTTACGTCGCTTCGACACAGACTGCCCGAGCCTGCAAAACGCCGGTGTCCTTGTCCCTTTCTCGTCGCGAAATCGCGTCCCCACCGCCGAAGCAATAGGGCACCCGACCCAACAACGCATCCGCTCCCTGACGCGGCTCCGATCGGCCGTGGTTGCGGCCCTGACGGACTGTCACACGACGATGTCGGCCTATCTAGTCCTCGAGGCCGACGCGCACGAGCAGGTGATCGATGGCCACGGCGTCCTGCCTCGCCCGCTCCACACGAACGACGTAGCGCCCCGCCTTGGCGAAGCGGTGAACCGTCGTGGCATATCCGTCGGGGGCGTGCTGCGCCGCGTCGGGATTTGACCGTGTGACCGTCTGCGGGCTGCCGTCGCCGAAATCCCAACGATCAACGCCCTCGTGCGTGTTGAACGCCCGCACCTTGAACGTCACCGGGTCGCCGGGCTGGATGCCGAACGTCGGTTCATAGGCGGCGTGGATAGAGGGCGATTTGCCGTCGGTAGCCACGACGCGGACGATGGCGAAGTCGTAGTCGACCCGCCCGTTGTTGTCCGTGATCTGAAGCGCCTCGCTGTGCTGCCCGGGTTGATCGTAGCGGCGTTGGATCGTAGGCCCGTCGGCCGTCGTGCCGTCGCCCAACGTCCAGCGATAGCTGCGGATGCCCGCCGCAGCCCACGATCGCGAGCCGTCGAGTGTTGCGGACTCGCCGACCCTGAGCAAATGTCGCGGGCGGGCGACGGCAAGCAACTGGGGTTGATACTGCCGCTGATATGTCTCCCACAGAAACGCGTACGAGTCCTGCGTACCCCATTTCCCGCTCGGCTGCGGCGACTTGATCTCAAAATGTAGGTGGGCCCAGCCGCCGCTGGCCCCCTCCTTGCCCACCAGGCCCAGGAATTGGCCGGCACGGATGGGTTTGCCTACCTGCACCGCCGTCGCGATCGCGTGGAAGTGGCTGTAGCGGTAGTACCAGCCGCGGGCGTCCTTGACGTAGACGACGTCGTAGCGCGGCTTGACCGGTGGGTGGTCCTTGAGATCACCGTGAACCTGACCGCCGGCAGAGACGACCAAGCCGTCGGTCGCGCAGACCACCTCGGTCACGCCCTCGACGCCGCCGAAGTCCATACCGGCGTGATAGTAGATCTTGCCGCCGAGCACGCTGACCGGCTCGTTGGAAAACCACGTGCCCGAGGCGAACCACCGCTGACGAATGGGATACGTGAACGTCCCCGGCTGGATCAGCGGCGATCCGGCGGGCCAGAACCGCAAACGGGCGTCCTTGGTCAGACCCCAATGGTCCTCGCCGCTGTTGATGCGATAGCCGCCGGTAATCGGACAGTCGATCTGGACACCGCCGACGGTGACGGGTAATCGGTACATGCCGCTGATCAGTTTGACCGTGTGCTGACCATCGATTTGCACGGTTACGTCGGCCTGCTGGATGGCGTTCATCACGGCATCGCGCCGTTCCCTGAGGTCCAGGAGTTTGACCGAAACCGGCCTACCGTCGTGAAGCGTCACGGTGGCGGACTCACCGAGGCTGAGGTCGACGACGCGAACGATGGGCTCGACCGCGCGGGTCGTTGCGGGAGGCGCACCAAAAAACAAAATCATCGTGGCAAACAGAACGGTCATTCCGGCGCGTAGGTTAGACACACCCCTTGCAGGATGTCAACCAATCACCGGCGATTGGTATCGGGCGAGACGTCCGCCTTCGTCATCGGAAGTCCGGGACGACTTCCCATGTGCCTCCCACGAATCGCGGGGCCATTTCCGCAACGTAGTCCTCCGTGCTCTTGGAACCGAGGTTGCCACCGATTCCGGTGAGTTGGTAGAAGTATGTGAGTCCTCGGTCTCTCAGGTTTACCACCTTGGCGCTGTCTGCGTATTGTCGATCGCGATAGTCACCGTACACCAGCGGATCGTTGAAGCCGGTCCCGTAGATGTAGTACTGCCAGGCCCCTTCAATCTTTGGAAAATCGACGCCGTAGAAGACGCCGCCGTCGCCGTTCGCATCTCGCTCGCCGTAGCCGAGCTGCGTTCCCGCCACCGAATACCGGTTCAGCGTAATGGTGCACTCACTCGTGCCGACCTCAACGGAGTCTTTGTAGACCGCCACCTGGACCGTCAACACGCCTTCGATGCCGCTGTTGCGAGAGAACTCGATTCTGTCGGCGCTTATGCTCGTGATCGAACTGAGCCAGTTTGTGGTTCCGAATTCGCGAATACCGCCCGCCTCGCCCGAGATTCGCTTGCCGGTCCACTTGTAGGTGAACGGCCCCAGGGGGCCGCTCACTTTGCAGGTCAGAATCGGGTACTCGTTCTTGTTGACGAAGACGGCCGGGGGCGTGATATACACGACGGGTTCGTCGACGCGGATCGTTGCCTCCGCCCGGGCAACAAAAACGCGATTACCGCCTTCCACGCGAAAGACCTCGACCAGCACCTTGTTATCGGCAAACGCAAATGGATTGTAGGCGCGGTACAGGATCGAGTTCGCGGTGGTCTCGACCCCGTTCGGGCCTCTGACTGCGTTACTGTCGCCGAAAATCCCGCCCGAGTAACCGAAGTCCTGGTAGACGTAGAGCAACTCCGTGCCGGCAGGCACGCTTGGTGTAACCTCCGCAGTCAACAGTTTCTCCCCAAAGTATGGGAGCGTCGACGTTTCCGGCTTCAGTGTCGCCCGATACACCGGCGACGGCGTCAAGGGTACGCAGCCGACCATCCACAACGCCGCCAACATTGCGGGTACCCAGAGCAGCATCGCACGAACCAGCTTGCCAGTCCAACTCATCGCGATCCTCCCTTCAGAAGTGAACGACTCCGGGTCTATCTCCTCCCGTTCGAAACCATGACGACGAGATCCTCGTGCATCACGTCAGCCCCCCCGGGAGGCAGGCTGTACCCGGCACAACGCAAACGGCCGTGCCCGCATGTCGAAGTCAGCAAGATCCCTAACGGCCTTTCACAGGCTCGTCCCTGCTCTCTTGCTGCTGGCGAAGTCCGTTTCGGGGTGAATCAGTGGCCGGGCGCTACACGCTGCTCCCAAGATCCTGCCGGCGGTATCTGCCACTGTGAGCTCGGGGTGTAGCTGCCACTCGCATCTATCTTCGTCGTTTGGATGGGGGGAAGTCAACACCACACTCTCGGAATTCAGGAAAACCCCAATAGCCGGCCGCCTCAAGGCCGGTCCTTGCGACGTTTGCCCCCCCGCCGATCCGCAGTCGGACAGACAGCACAGGAGACTGCCGCACGGACAGCTGATAGAACACCTGCAATGGTATTCGTGACATGTGCCCTGTCGCACACCTGTCAACGGATGCGAGTCATTCAACAGTCCGCGCATGTTCAACTTGAAACGAAGCATTGAAGAGTCAAATCGAGGAAGCTATCCTGAAGCCGATGGAGCACGTGTCATGACCCTCGACCGAATCACAATCGATCCCCACATAATGCAGGGTAAGCCTTGCGTACGTGGAATGCGAATCACGGTGGGATTGGTGACCAATCTCGTCGCCAACGGCATGACCCATGAGGAAATCCTGCGCAACTACCCCGATCTTCAGGAAGAGGACATCCGCCAGTGCCTGCACTATGCGGCCCGCTTAGCGGAAGAGCAGGTGATGCCGTACGACGAGCCACGCCATGCGGTTTCTAGTTGATATGGGAATCGGATTGGATGTCGCACGATCACTCCGATCGGCGGGGCATGACGTCGTGCACCTCCACGAAGTGGGATTGCAGCGTCTTTCAGATGATCTGATCATTGCAAAGGCTGCGCAAGAGGATCGAGTCATCCTGACGCATGATCTTGATTTCAGCCGTCTCCTCGCCTTGAGCGGGGCAAACAGACCAAGTATTGTGACATTTCGTTTGAGCGACATGACACCAATGCGAGTCCTACTGGGACTCAACGAGGTCTTGAAGACTTGCGAAGCTGCTCTCAAAGAAGGAGCTGCTGTCGTCGTGACCGACCGTGCCATCCGCTGTCGTTTGCTGCCCATTTGACCGGACAGACGGTTCCGCCAGCAAACACCCCATGATAGGACCTCTTGGCGCAGGAAAACTCGTGAGGTCGGCCGACGGAGAATCCGCCGGGACTGCACCGACGGCGACGGCCGCAAGATGCGGCCAAGCGATCATCCGACAAACATTCGCACGATGGTCTATATCTTCTCCATGCTCTTCAGCACGTAGTCCCGGGCACGCGGGACATCCGCCATGGACAGATGTTCGACCAGCAGCGGGCACGGCCGGTTCAGCTCGGCCAGCAGGCGAAGGTACAGCGGATAATCCAGTACCCCCTTGCCCGCGGCCGGCAGGTCGGTTCCCTTGTCGCTGGCCTTGACGTCCTTGGCGTGCGCCAAAACCGTCTCCGGACCCAGGCGCCGAAAGATCTCCTCGAGCATGGGCCGCATCTTCGGCAGATCCTCGTTCCGGAAGTAGTTGCACGGGTCCATCGTCAGCTTGAGCGACGGGCTCGACAACTCGCGGAAGAGCCGTTCCGCCCGCTCCACGGAGCAGATGATGTTCCGCCAATACGGTTCGATTGCCAAGATCGCCTGGGTCTTCTCCGCCGCGCGGACGATCTTCTCGAACGTCGTCTTGAAGATCTGGTATCCCTCTTCGGTGAAGTTCTGCGGGTCTTCCGCGAACTGCGACTGGCGATTGAACGTCCCCGTTTCGAGCGAAATGACCGGCGTCCCGAATCGTTTCCAGTTCTCGATGTACGCGTGAATGCGGGCCTCGCCCTGCTTCCGCCGATCGAGGTCCGGATCGATCACGTTGTAGTAGCCGTACAGCCCCACGAACTCGATCTTCTGGTGTTCGAAGGCCGCCCGGATCTTCTTGAGAACATCCCAATCGGGGGCCAACGGGTCGAACCGGATGTCCTTGAAGGCATAGTCGCAAACGACGCAATGCATTTCGTGCTCTTTGAGCCGACGGACGGCCTCGTCCAGCGACAGCGAGGCATAGAACGACGTGAACGTCCCCAGCGTCAGGTTCTTCTTGGCCCGCGCCCTCAGCGTGGCGGATGTGTCCGCTTCCGACGCAAGGACCGGAACCGTGATGGCCGAGGCCGCAACGGCCCCTCCGAAAGCCTTGAGCATATCTCTACGACTGGATGTCCCCGAAAGCGAATCGAAACGCATGTGTCACCTCACGAGAGAAGAATCTAAACGAGAATCGTCGCCGTGCCGTTGTAGGCAGTCTCCAACGCGACACATTCTACATGACCGCGCGCCGGCAGGCGACATCCCTCTCGAGGACACGGGTGCCACTCGCCGCTCGCTGCAAGTGCAGACTGGGGCATACAGGATCGAATAATAGCGTCCCTCCCCCTCATTACGACCGATCACGTAACAAACTCGGACACAACGAGACACCACACCCCAATCGACAACAAAACATCCAAAACAGTAAAACAACATCCAAGATCTCCCCGGCCTCGCTGTTCACATTCAAGCGCGATGAGGTTGAACGCACCGTACCTTTTATTAGTAGGAGAAGAACAGTCTCGCCGGGTACCCCGTACCCTCAACGGTCAGGGGGGCGAATCGCAGCCGAATCGGTCGGCTCACCCAACCCGGCATCGACACGTTCTACCCAATGGAGGGAATCAATCGTGACCCCAATCGACACTCGTCTTGACAAGACCGCCCTGCCGGCCGCCCTCGCACGCCCGCAGGCCAAGCTGGGAACCCAGCCCGGTGCCAATCCTTCGGATCTCAATCACGTCTCAACTCACCCGAACTCGCCACGACGCAACGCCGCTCAGTCGGACGAGTCACGACACAACCCAACCAAGCGGAACACGCACGCGTCACGGCCCGGCTCAGCGAAGACGGATCGCCACCAGACCACCGAATTCGTCCTCTCACCTGTCCAGTTGGCGACCATTGAGAAACTCCTGCTTGGCAACACCATCACCGAGACTGCCGCCGCCGTCGGCGTCGACCGATCCACCATCCATCGTTGGCTCAAAAAAGACTTCGAGTTTCAGGCCGAACTGAACCGCTGTCACAATAGCCTGACCGACTCCCTCGACGACAAGCTCCTCAACATCGCCATCGGAAGCTTGCCCTATCTCGAAAAGACCATCCGTCGAAACGTCTGGGCTATCCTTGCCCTCCTCAAGGGGGTCGGTGCCCTATCCGGCAAGCGCTTCCTTCGACGTGAAGAAGACCCTCGCGAGATCGCGGAGTACGCAGCCCTATGATAAACATCAACACCCCACCTCACTACCACCGAAACGCGATATGGGGCGTTCTGATTGCCAATTGGCTACGAAAACACCTGCAACACCCCCCCAAAAGTGTTGCATTTTGTTGCAAAGTGTTGCATTTGCCGACGCCGCCCCTCCCGAATCCCCACTTTGTGAGGACAGACTCAAGGCACTCGCCCCTCCACCAAGGTGGTTCGGCCTGCCAGGCGCAACCCGCTACAAAAGGCGGGCGGGACACCCGCGCCCCCGTGATGCGGCTACTTTCGATCGTCCCTGCCACCGTTAAACGTGCCCTGGAGAAAATCGCGCGCTGCCGCCGGCTTCCACGTTTCACCGCCGTCCGCCGACATCATCACGGCGCGTCGGTCACCGAAGTGATCGGTCCGGTAGAACCAATACGTCGACCAGTAGTCGTACGACAGGAAGAGCCGGCCCTGCCGGTCGATCGTGAGGCGGTGGTAGTAGACGCTGTAATCCGAGAAGGCCGGCACAATCAGGATTCGAGGGGCCTCCCAGGTCTGATCGGGCCTCTTGCGCTGGTACGCCAGCGTGGCGAAGAGCGAGCCGCTCGGGAACCGAGCCGGATCGTTTCTCCACAGCCGGTAGATCAGGTGAAGCGTGTCGTCCGGCCCGCACACCATGCCGATATACGTCTGCCGCAGTCCCTCGCCCACGGGCTCCGCCTGGGTCCAACCCGAATGGGCGTCGTTGGGCTTCAGCGAACGGGCATAGTGGAACGGCCGGCCATGCGTGCCGGTCAGGACGTGGAGGTATCCCTGGCTGTCCATCGTGATGCACGGGCGATTGTGGACGTCGTTCGGCGGGGCCCCGTAGCCCACGAGCACCGGCTTGCCGAGCGTGCTCGTCCGCGAATCGTAGGTCACGACATAGGTGGGCACGCCCGGAACGCGGACGTTGGGATCCGTCGCCTCAGCCCACACGATATGCACCTTCGAGCCGCGCGAAACCACGGCGGAAGGATGCCCGGAATGGGAACCCACACCCAGGCTCTGCCGAGAGATGAGGATAGGGTCCCCGACCGTCAGCCGCCCATCGGCCTTCTTCGACACGAACAGCTCCAGATCGCAGATGCGACGCCATTTCAGCTTGGCATCGGAGGCCGTGGCCACGGAGCGGAGGAGCGGCGGCGGTCCGTCGGGCACGTTGTGGCCGGAGAACTGCTCGATGTCGAACGCTCCACCCTTTCCCAGGCCATAGGCGGTGAACGTGCGCCCGCCGTCGTTGGAGTGCAGCAGTGCCGCTTGCGACTCGAACGTGACGGGGAGGTACAGGTCGTTGTCGCGGTCGAAGGCGAGCTTGGTCGTACCCGGTCGTGCGTGCGAGGCGGCGGTTTGCGAGGCCGGCCCCGCGGATCGCACCGCAGCTCGCAGGTCGGACGCCATCCAGCATCCGTCGCGCCATGTCCGGATCTGGCCGTCGGTCTGTGTGAATGGCCGGTTCTCCAGGTCGAAGTACATCTCCGATTCGACCGGATAGTCCGGCACGTACCCGAACTGCTCGTTCTCATGCCGATAAGGTTTGAGCACGAGCGGCAGGGCGAGTGGGCGAGCGGCCGGCGCGGTCCCCGCAATGACGCTCAGCGTCGAATACGTCGTGAAGTCCGGGTCCTCGGACGGCGTGGCCCGCAGGTGGCAGACCCGCGTCTGGCCCTCGGGTGGGACGCTGTACTTGATCGTGACGGGTAGCGTGGCCTTGGGTTTCAGCGCGACCGTGTCGGCGGACAACCTGGCCGGCCACTCGGCGTCCGGGAACTCGATAGCCAATCGCACCGTGCGGGGCCGGTTCGAATGGTTGTTGACCTGAAATGAGATCTCCCCATCGCTCCCCGGTTGCCCGTACACCTTTCTGCTGTACGGCGTCAGGATCCATCGATAGGGCAGGAAGGGGAACCAAGACGTCACCTGCGGCGTCCAGTACGGCAGATTGGGATAGAGGTCCTTACGGTCCCAACGGGTGACGCCGTCGATCTGGACGGTGGCCTGCGCCTTGTCCAGATGCAGCCGCCAGGGAACGGCGTCGCGGCGGACGTTTGGACCGAACGAGTGCGATGCCCGGCCCTTGGCGGCGACGTGCAGCGTTTCGACGAGCACCCCGGCCGCGTCATAAACGGGCACCGTCTTCACGCTCGCCGGCAGGCCGGTGATCTCGATGCCGAAGGCCCCTTTTCGCGGCATGAAACAGACGTCACCCGGTCGATCGGAGTTGAACAGGATGATGGGCTCCTCGCGGCGCTCGTCGCGATGACCACGCGATGTCTCGATGAGGTAGTGAGGGCAGTTCGTGCGGAAGCCCCAGACGATGTCGTCGCCGTATCGGTCGTAAGCGACGGTGACGTTCAGGGCGTACACGCCTCTGCGGTCCACGCGGGTGGATAGGCGGGCTCGTTGAGGCGGACCCAACCCGCTTCCCTGCGGCTGACCGTCGTCGGGCAACGTGACCTCCTGCAGAACGCGGCGATTGGGACCGACCAGTAGGGCGAGTAGATCCGTCTTGCCGCCCCGTCGATTCCGGTCTCGTTTCTCGATGTCGATAGTCAGGTCGCCCGGCGAGGCTAGCAAGTAGACCCCGCCCACGCCGCCGATGGCCAGGGCGATCGGGGATTCTTGGCCGGCCTGGACTTTGGGTTCACGCGCAGTCTCCGATGAGCAAGAGGCCTCCGCGGCGCCGCACAGCATGGGATTCAGTATGAGCAGACAGCACGTCAGGCCTTGGATCATGATTGCGATCCTCGTGTGTCTTGTGCGAACGATTCGGTTCGTCAGGGTGCTCGGATCATACCGGAGCGGCCGTAGCCTGACGATAGGGCCCAACGCTCCCTCACGATCACGGCCCCGATTGGACGGAAGACGCTGGCACCCGGGCCGAACCGGCGTGTCCTCACGCCGGCCAGTCCGTGCTGGGGACCGCCCGGCTCGGTACGACGAGCGGGGCGAGGACGCCCCGGCTTGGAACAGACCGGCTCTGTCGGCGGGTAGAACCCGCCGACACGGCTTCCCATCCACGCGGTCCGCCTCACGCGGTGGCGCGTCGCGGCCATTGACGACGCGCCCGAGCCCCCTTAGAGTGTCGTCCGTCACGTACTTGACCCCGGGCCAGTCGTCAGCCAGCGGCCCGACAGAACCCACTCACATCTCCAACGTAAGGAAGCATGGCCGTGGATTTCAGCTTTACCGAAGAACAACTCGCCATTCAGGACATGGTCCGAAAGTTCGCCGCCAAGGAGCTCGCGCCGCACGCCATCGAGGTCGACCGCGACGCGCGATTCCCCGCGGAGACATTCAAAAAGATGGGCGAGCTGGGCCTGCTGGGCGCCATGGTGCCCGAGGAATACGGCGGCACGGGGCAAACGGTTCTGACCTGCTGCATCATCGCCGAGGAGCTTGCCTATGCGTGCGCCTCGACGGCCATGTCGTATCTGGCCCACGCCCTGTTGTGCAATCACAACCTGGCCGGCAACGGCTCGCCGGAACAGAAGCGCAAGTATCTTCCCGATCTCGCCTCCGGACGAAAACTCGGGGCGATCGCCATGACCGAGCCCGGCGCCGGGTCCGACGTCCTGTCGCTGACCACATCCGCCACACGCGTCGACGGCGAGTACGTGCTGAACGGATCCAAAACGTTCATCACCAATGCCCCGGTCGCCGACGTCTTTCTGGTCTACGCCCGGACGGACAAGGACGCCGGTCCGCGAGGGATCAGCCAATTCATCGTGGAGCGCGGGATGCCCGGGTTCACCATCGGTCCGCCGCTCGACAAGATGGGCATCCGCGGATCGCCCACGGCAGAGCTCTTTTTCAGGGACTGTCGCGTGCCGACGGAAAACCTGGTTAAGGGCGAGAACAAGGCACTCGGCATCCTGCTGGGTGGGCTGGATGTCGAACGGGCGGTCGGCGCGGCGCTGGGATTGGGTATGGGGCGGTCGGCGCTCGACCGGTCGATCGCCTACGCGAAGGAGCGACAGCAATTCGGCCAGCCGATCGTGATGTTCGAAATGGTCGCCGAGAAGCTGGCCAACATGAGCATGGAGCTCGAGGCGGCGAGGTTGCTCACGTATAAGGCCGCGGACCTGTGCGACCGCGGCATTCGCTGCTCCGCGGAGGCGTCGCACGCAAAGCTCTTTTCATCGGAGATGGCCATGCGGGCCACCGCCGAGGCCGTCCAGATCTTCGGCGGCTACGGATACATGAAGGAATACGAGGTGGAGCGGATGATGCGCGATGCGAAGATCGGCCTCATCGGCGGCGGCACCTCGGAAATCCAGCGGTTGATCATAGCGCGTGAGATCGTCAAGCGAACGATGTGACACGGATCGGCCGGAAAGGAGAACACGTGGAACCCCTAGACGGCATCTACTTTGAGGACATCGAGGTCGGCAGCGAACGGACCTCGCCCGCGCGGACCGTCACCGAAGCGGACATCGTCAACTTCGCGGGACTGTCCGGTGACTACAACATCATTCACACCGACGCCGAGTTCGTGAAGATCACGCCCTTCGGCCGACGAATCGCCCACGGCCTGCTGGGCCTGTCGATCGCCTCCGGACTCGTCACGCGGACCCCGGGAGCCGAACAGCACCGAATCGTGGCCTTTCTCGGCATGACGTGGGACTTTCGCAAGCCCGTCTTCATCGGCGACACCATCTACGTTGAGCAGAAGGTCGCCGGCAAGAGGCCGACGTCAAAACCCGGCCTGGGCATCGTGGTGTACGGCGCCAAGGTGATCAACCAGCGCAACGAACTCTGCCAAGAGGGCGAGTGGAAGCTGATGTACATGATGCGGAACGCAACGGCACCGGCGGAGTAGATCGTGGGCGAATCAACACCAGTCCGGCGGATGCTCAAGGGCGCGCTCCACACCCACACCACGTGCAGCGACGGGGACCTCTCGCCCGCCGAAGTGCTGCGCGCGTATCGCAATCTCGATTTCGACTTCGTCGCCTTGACGGATCATGACTTCCTCATGACGCCCGGCGCCTACGAGCGGGAAGAGGTGCCCGACGAGTTCGAGGGGATGCTCGTCTTCAAGGGAGTCGAAGCCAGCGTATTCGCCCGGGGATATGTCCACGTCATCCGGATTCGGGGGGCGTCCGAAGAGCTCAACGTGCTCAGCCACCCGGCCGAATACGATCTGACGGTGGCGCAGGTCGTCGAGCGCCTCAGGGAAATCGAACAGTCAATGCCGATTCACGCCGTCGAGGTGACGTTCAAGGGCTTCTACACGCCCGAATACGACGTGAACGATATCCCGTACCCCAAGGTCGCTTGCGACGATTCGCACTCGCGCGAAGGCTGCGGCCGGGCGTGGATCGAGGTGTCTTGTGAGAAGGACCGCGATGCGATCCTCCGGGCCATCAAGAGCGGCCGGGCACGCATGTGTCACACCTGGACGTCACATCGCTCCCAATGGGCGGAGCAGGGAGATCCTCAGCATGGCTAAACGCGTGGCGATCTGCGCGGTCGCGCAGACGAAGTTCGAGGCCGACAAGCGGTACGTCCGCGTTCAGGGAATGGTGTGGGAGGTCGTTCGAGAGGTCCTGGCGAAGACTCACCTGACGTTCGGCAAAGGGGGGATCGAGGCGGCCGTCACGGTGTCCGACGACGTCTTCGATGCCCGCACGATCTCCGACGGTGCGATCACCGACGTGGTCGGGGCCCACTACCAGAGCGAGGAAAAGGTCGCGGCCGATGGGGCCCAAGGCGTGTACTACGCGGTGGCGACGATCCTCTCGGGCCACCACGACCTCATCTTGCTCGCCGGACACTGCAAGGAGTCGCAAGCCGCCAGCCGTAATCAGGTCACGCACCTGGCGTTTGATCCGTTCTACACCCGCCCGGTGGGACTGGACTACCTCGCGGCGGCGGCCTTGCAGGCCCAGGCGTACATGGCCCGCGCAAGCGTTACGGAAGCCCAACTCGCCGACGTGGCCGTCCGGTCGAGACAGGGGGCGGCGAAGAACCCCGTCGCCCGCGAGAATGGTCCCCTGACGCGGGATCAAGCGCTCGCCTCGCGGATGGTTGCGGACCCGATTCGCGAGGCGTTCATGTACCCCGTTACAGACGGCGCCGTGGCGATGATCCTCGCCGGCGAGGATCGCGTCCGCGGGCTCACGGACAAACCGGTGTGGGTCACCGGCCTCGGCAACTGCTACGACAGCTTCTTCCTGGGCGAACGCGACCTGGCCGGGAACTTCGCGCTCGAACGGGCCGCCGAACGTGCCTATGCGATGGCGGGAGTGAAGAGGCCCATCTCGGCCTTCGACGTGGTCGAGATCGCCGATGCGTACGCTCACCAGTTGCCGCAGTACGCCGAGGGGTTGGGTTTGTGTGAGCCCGGCCACGGCGGGCGATGGCTGAAAGAGGGCGGGCCGGATAAGCAAAACGTCAACCGGTCCGGCGGCATGCTGGCCGGCAATCCGCTGATGCTGGGCGGCATGGTCCGCGTGGCCGAGGCCGTCATTCAGCTCCGCGGCGAGGCGGGCGATCGGCAGGTACTCGGCGCCAAGCGGGCCGTCGCCCAGGGCGCCACGGGCCCGGCGGGACAACTTCAGACCGTGGTCGTGTTGGAGAACTAGACGTGGTTTCAAAACGATTCTTGGGTGCCACTGGCAGCTCGCTGCCAGTGCAGATCTGACAGGGAACTTGACGAGCACGGGCGGACAAGCCGCCCGTCGCACCTCCTATAAGAGTTGTGAAACCACCAATAGGAAACCAGATGCCATGAAAAGCAAGAATCGAAATGTCGCCGTCATCGGCTGCGGGATGTCCCGGTTTTCCAGCCACCGCGAAGACGTCAACCAGCCCGAGATGATCCACGAGGCCGTCGTCGAGGCCCTGGCGGACGCCGGGGTCACGCTCGCCGACGTCGACTGCATCCTCCACGGCAACATGGAACTCTTCGAGATGGTGCATCAGCCCGACATGTGGCACGTGATCGGCGACGGGGCGTGGGGCAAGTCGGGGCTTCGCCTGACGACGGGCGGAACGACCGGCACGACGCTCGCCTGCGCGGCCGACAACCTCGTCGCCTCCGGCCTGCACGACATCGTGCTGGCGATCGGGTTCGAGAAGCTCCAGGAAGGCCACACCACCGGCGGCATCACGAACATGGCCGACCCGCTCTGGGGGCGAAGCCTCCAGACCGGCGCGCTGACGGGCACAACCGCCCAGAAGATGATCGAGGAATTCGGCGAGGAGCGAGCCAAACTCGCCGCCATCAAGTACCGAACCATCATGGACGAGCACGCGATGCGCAATCCCAAGGCACATCGCCGGCTGAATCTCGATCGGAACCACCTCAAGGACTACGCGGACGGCGACCTGCGGCTCGTCGGCGAACTGCGGATGCTGCACATGTGTTCGCAGAGCGACGGGGCCTGCGCAGTCGTGTTCGCCTCCGAAGACAAGGTGGATCAGCTTCGCGCCAAGCCCGCGTGGGTAGTCGACCACGAAACGGTCCACCGTGAAGAGACCATGATCTTCACCTCTCAGGAGAGCACGCACCGCATCGCCGCCGAGCGGATCTACGCCCGGAACGGCATCACCCAGCCCGTCGAACAGATCGATGTCTTCGAGATGTACGACCCGTCGGCCTGGTGGGGACTCGACTGGCTGCGCGATTTTCTCCTGCTCGAAGGCGACGCGGTCCTCACAATGGTCGAACAGGACCAGATCGGCCTCGACGGCACGATCGCCGTCAACCCGTCCGGCGGCGTCATCGCGAGCAATCCGATCGGCGCCACGGCGCTGGTTCGCGTGGCCGAGGCCGCCATGCAGATCCGCGAGACCGCCGGCGAGCACCAGGTCCCGAAGCCCGTTCGCCTGGCCCTGGCGTCGGGCTTCGGTGGGACGCTCTGGACCGTGCTGATGCTGCTGTCCCGGGAGAAGCCCCTGTTGGGAGAGAAGACTCATGAGTGAGAAGAAGACCGAGCAGGAACTGATCGTTTCGCGGCAGATCGTCTCGATCCCGCAGCGGTTCTCCACCGGGCCCGTCATGGGCCGATTCCTCCTGGAGCTGCGCGACAACAAGCGGATCATGGCCAATCGGTGCCTGAAGTGTGGGCGGCACCAACTGCCGCCGCGCGAGGTGTGCGCCGTCTGTCGCGTCGAGGCCACCGAGTGGGACGAACTCGGTCCCGAGGGCACGATCCGCGACTACGACATTGTGTTCTACGCGAGTCCGGACCCGCTGACCGGCGAGACGCGCCAGACGCCCTATGTCGCCTGCTGGGTCGACCTGGATCGCACGCAGGGTGACGCGCCGCTCTGGCACCTCCTGCACGCCCCCGACCCCAACAAGGTCCGGCGGGGCCTCCGGGTCCGCGTCGTCTTCGCCGACCGGCGCCACGGGACGATGGAAGACATCAGACACTTCGAGATCGTCGAAAAGGCATAGGCCGAGATTCAGGACGCCCGCGTCCGCCAGGAGCAGCCGATGAGCGAACAGGAACGTAATGCATTCGTTGTTGAAGGCAGGATGGCCCTGCCGTACCAGTACTTCGCCGGGGCCACCGGAAGCAAGTTCATCGTCGCCCTGCGCGACCAGAAGAAGATCCTCGGCGTTCGATGCGAGGCCTGCAATAAGACGTTCGTTCCGCCCCGCCAGACCTGCGAGCGATGTTTCGCCAACCTAACGGATCACTGGGTCGAGTTGGAACCCACCGGCGAGGTCACGGGCTTCACCGTCATTCGCTACGCCGAGCCGTATCAGCCGCAGGAACCGCCGTACGTGCTGGCGATGATCCGTCTCGACGGCGCCGATACCTCCATCGCCCATGTCCTGAGGTGCGGGCAGGTCGATCAGGCAAGGATCGGGATGCGGGTCCGCGCGGTCTTCTCCGACGAGGTCAAGAACAACATCCTCCAGATCGCCGGCTTCGAGCCGGCGACGACGTAGGGCCGGCACAAGAGTGGCGGCTGGTCCATTCTTGGTCGGTGAGTCTTGTTTAACGACGCCATGATCGACGTGATCACAACTCACCATGAAGACGGTGTGGGATCTACCGAACCGGCGTGTCCTCAAGCCGGTCAGGACGGGCTGGGGACAGCCCGGTGCAATGGCTGGGCTCACTCCTTCCGGGCAGGTGCCCACACGAGACGGCGAGGTCAATCAGAGCGCGACCGTCTGGTTGGAATCTACAGCGGCATCCTTCCGGAGTCGGTATACCTCACCGTAATCATCAATAGCCATTTCTCGGATGAGGTAGTCCATCGTCTTCTTATCGCCGGAGGCCGTCTATGACGAACTTTGCCTGCCGGCTGTCGATTCTGCCACCTTCCCTCGGCGGGTGAACTCCGCTCTATCGCTCCCTCACGCTCGCGGCCCTGATTCGTACACCGGGCCCGCTCTGTGGATGACGGTCGGAACCCGCCCTCGTCCACCTATTTCCCGCCTTGCGCCAAGCCGGCATGGCGGAGCAACAGTGAACCGATCGCGCCGAGCAGGGCGACACCCGCCGCCAGCAGCATCGCCGGCGACAGCGAACCGGCTGCGTCTGCAAGGCGGCCCGCGGCGCTGGGGGCAAGCGCCTGGCCGATGCCGAAGAACAGGGTGATGAAGCCCAGTCCGGCGGGTGCGAGCCGAGGACCCAGCAGATCTCCGCACGTGGCGGCCATGATGGCGGGAATGCTCCACGCCGACAGCCCGAACAGCATCGCCGAGAGCGTGAACCCGACCGGCACCGGCCACAGGGCGAACAGGCCGAAGGCGACGGTGTGGATCAGATAGACGATGACCAGGGCGCCCTTGCGGCCGATGACGTCGGAGACCCATCCCCAGATCAGGCCGCACAACAGGCTGAGCCAGCCCATGATCATGAACAACCTGCCCGCGGCCGCCTGCGTGTAACGGCCTTCGGCGATGAGGTACTTGGCGAAGAACGTCATGTAGATGATGTACGAGAATCCGAAGGCAACGTAGATCAAGCCGACGTGCCACACAACTCCGGACCGGTAGACGCTGCCCCAGTGCAGTCCGCCGGTTGCCGAGGCGGTCGGCGCTTCGTCACCCGTGGCCCCCAACGGACAAAGGCCGACATCGGCCGGCCGATTCCGCAGGACGACCAATGCCAGCACCGCCAGCGCCAATGTCGCACCCGCGAAGCCGAACCAACAGATCCGCCAGCCGTTGTGGCCATAGTCGGCCAGCAGGCGCGGCACGAGCGGACCCAACAGGATGAGCGCCAGCGACGAGCCCGTCACGCCGATGCCGGAGGCGAGCCCGCGGCGACGCTGAGCGAACCACGCCGACAGAAGCGCCATGACCGGGACGTTGCTCGCGCCGCTGCCGACGCCGGTGAGCGCCCGCCAGCCCATGGCCGCTCCGAAACTGCCGGCCAGCCCCGTAAGCAGCATGCCCAACGCCGCCACCACGAGTCCGGCCGTGATCACTACGCGCGGCCCGAGCCGCGATGCCATGGCGCCTCCGACCACGGCCAGCGCGAGGTAGCCCGCCAGATTTGCCGTCGCCAGCGCGCCGGCCTGCGTGTTGTCCAGGTGAAGGCCGGCCTGCATCGGCGGCAACAGCATGGAGTAGCCGAACCGGGCCAACCCCAGCGAGCCGAAGACGACGAGCGTGCCGACGACCAGGACGACCCATGCGTAGTGGAGTCGAGGAGTCTGTCGCGTTGTCGGGGAATCTACTGGTTGCATGTGTGTTTTGGCCTCGTCGCCTTTTCACGGTGTCAGCGAAGACGCTGGTCTATTAGCTACCCCCAATGTCTTGTCAAACCGACCACACGCAAACGAGCAATTGGCCTATGGTCTCCCCCGGGACCCAGGGCCTCCGTTTCTTGTGCCATAGCTTCCGCTTGAGCCCCTCATAGACGTTGAATACGATCGGACACACAGAGCAGTTGGAGACCGCCCCGTTGAGCCGGAAGACGAAGTCTGGCTTGTGCAGGTGGGGATACGAGCGGCAGTCATCAGGTCGGGATAAGTAGACCGTACAGCGATTCTCAGCCAGAAACGGGCATGGACGATTCTGGAAGACCTCGCCCTGTTGGTCCTTGTGCTTCTGCAGGTATCTCGAACGAAAGGCATCCTCCGACAGCGTCAGATGTCGTGCGAGCCGTTGGACATCTTGCGGCATCAGAACGGGCCGCATTACCTTGCAGCAGTTCGCGCACGTCGTGCAGTCGATCTGACGCGACACCTCTTCGTTCAGAGCATGGACTAACGAATCGATCTTATCCGCCGACAAGTCACAGCCCTTGAGAAAGCAGCGAAATGCCCAGTTACGCTCGTCCTGCTGCTCGGCGAGTTGCTTAATTCTTCGGATGTCGGTCTCGAGTTGCATGTGTATTCAAGCGGGACAGACACGGGCAACCATCGGCTCCGCGAAGATGAGCCCCTCATCCGATCATCTTCACGCCATACGGACGCATCTGCGAATCCTGGGATACTACCGACATGCCTTCAGCTATCGCCTGCGCAAGCAGCATTCGGTCACAGGGATCGCGGTGGTGCAACGGCAGGGAGGCCAGTTGCAGGGCATGGCGAATAGTCAAAGGCAGCTCTGAGATCTGGCCCTGTACCATGCCACGGGTCAAAAACTGTTCTGGCAAGGCATCCACGCGGAGTTTGCCGAGCCTTATCTTGACGGTCATTTCCACAACGCTAACACTGCTAAGGAACAGTTCATTGTCCGGGTCGCAGATAGCCTGCCGGGCCTCTGGCGACAGACGTGAATCCTCGGTCATCCACCAGATAAAGATGTGCGTATCAAGCAGCAGCTTCACCTCTCCCACTCCCTGAGTTCTTCCTCGGACAGCGGGGCATTGAAATCGTCAGACATCCACACTTGGCCCTTGAACATCCCAAACGCCCGTTGCCGAGCCTGGCGCGTTGCCGGAATAATCATCGCCACCGGTTGGCCCGCTTCGGCAATGGTGATCTCCTCCCCCTGGCGCACCCGGTCCAAGAGGGCGGCCAATTGCGGCGCAACCTCGCCGATGTCCATTTGAATGGCCATGATTCACCTCACATCTCATTGTACCCGGACGATTTGTCTGGTCACAATTGACAATTCCGACCCGGCCGTGCCGAGGACTTCATTGGGCCCTCGTTCACGTGTGTCGCCCCCTACCGCTTCTCCGCGATAGTGAAGTCGTACGTCGCGATCGGCGCGGGGCCGGAGTATAGCTTGGCCTGATACTCACCGAGACCGGTCTTGTCCACGATCGGCTTGACCTTGAACTCATAGCCGAAGGCGTGATACTTCTTGCTCCACACAAACGTGTGCTCGGCGACGTTCTCGCGCCGGCCCTTGGGAACGATCGCAATCGTGAAGGTATTGCGGTCGGCCTCCGGTGGCAGCGCGACCACGACGTAGAACCGCTCGTCCGTGGGCAGGAATCGCCGTTGGTAATCCCACTTCTGATCGTACAGACTCGTGGCGGTCTTGAGCACGTCGCCTTTGAGCTTGATCTGCGTTTTCGTCACCGCGAGGGCCTTCACGATGCGCTCGACCTGGTTCTCCTCCGCCATGCGCAAACAGTCGGCCGCCGCGTACTTGGGGGGGCTGCCCTGAGCCCAGAACGTCGAGGGCTCGTTGACGGCCGCAACCTGCCGGCCGGTCGCCGTATCGATCACGACGACGTGACACTCCACGTGCGCATCGTAACGGGTGAACTGGTAGGGAACCTTGTTGTAGCGAACGATGACCATCTGACCTTGCGGGTTCCGGCCCCAAACGGGGACGGAATTGTATCGCGTCTCGTTTCGGGTGATCACCTCGCACCGGTTGCACACGCCGCACACCAACGCCTGAACGGATTTCAGCTTGCCGATCCGCCTGGCCGCCTCCGGATCGATGATGCCCGACTCGGCCATCTTCAGCTCTTTTTCGATGTCCGCCAGATGCGCCCGCGTGTAGACCTCGTACGTTCCGTTGTTCGTCAGAATGGCCGAGACCTTGTCGCTGATCCGTTCGCCCACGCCGCTCACCCGGGTCCGGTTGCCGAACGGCAGGATAGCCAATCGCTTCAGATCGGCCCGGTAGAAGTCGGGGACGCGGTGAACCACAATCGCGTCCTTCTTGCTGCCGCCACCACCGCCGCCACACCCGAGCACCTGCGACAGAACAACCAAGCCCGGAATTAGCGGGGCGGGGATTCCGACCATGCGCCTCATCGCGTAGCTCTCCCTGGAAAGACAGGCCGACCTCTCCGGTGCCGGCCCGATGCACATATCCAGTGAAATTATCCGCCTGCGAAGATGCAGGATCAACAGCCGCCCATGGAGATCAGAAACGACATCCGCACGTCTTCCACGGAGGCGCCGTTGTCTGTGTGAGGTCAGAGCCATCTGCCGAGCCGGGCCGTCCTGCGCCCGGTCAACCGGTCCGGTCTTCGACCCTCAGGCTCAGACCCGAAGGAGGACGGCCTGGCTGGGAACCCGGAACATCCTTCAGCCCACACGTAACCGTCGTAACGGCCGGCACCTCGCCGGCTGTTTGAATCGGAGGGTTCCCAGCGACCGGCGTCTCCACGGTCTCTACGGCCGGCGAGGCGCCGGCCGCTGCCTCGCTCCGCCAACTGCGACGCCTCCCGCCAACCGCTCATTATCCCCGGACCGACACGCTGGGTAGTCTACAAGTTCAGCCGCCGCATCCCGGCCTCGTGGTAGCGCATTCCGCTGGCGGCGCCGCGCGGCATGACGGCCTCGATCGACGCCAGGTCGGAAGCGGTCAGCTTCACCTCGGCGGCGGCCGCGTTCTCCTCGAGGTACTTGCGCCGCTTGGTCCCCGGGATGGGGACGATGTCGTTGCCCTGCGCCAGCACCCATGCAAGCGCCAACTGCCCGGGTGTGATACCCTTCGTCCCGGCGATCCTTTTGACCTCCTCGACCAAGTCGAGGTTCTTCTGGAAGTTCTCACCCTGGAACCGCGGCAGTAGTCGGCGAAAATCGTCGGTGGCCAAGTCTTCGATACGCTTGATCTGGCCCGTGAGGAAACCGCGCCCCAGGGGACTGTAGGCCACCAGCCCGATCCCCAATTCGCGAAGCGTGGGAAGGACATCCTCCTCGACGTCACGGCTCCATAGCGAGTACTCCGTCTGAACCGCGCTGATCGGGTGAACGCGATGGGCCCGACGGATCGTCAGCGCGCCGGCCTCGGACATGCCTAGATAGCGCACCTTGCCGGCCTTCACCAGGTCGGCCATCGCACCGATGGTGTCTTCGATCGCCACTTCGGTGTCCACGCGGTGTTGATAGTAGAGGTCGATACAGTCGATGCCCAATCGTCGAAGCGAGGCGTCGCACGCGCTCCGCACGTATTCGGGCCGGCCGCTGATGCCCAGCGCCTGACCCTTTTCATCACGGCGGAATCCGAACTTGGTGGCGATGACGACCTGATCGCGCCGGCCGCGGAGTGCCTTGCCGACCAATTCCTCGTTCTTGAACGGACCGTAGGCGTCGGCGGTGTCGAACAGGGTGATGCCCAATTCGACGGCCCGGTTCAACGTGGCGAGCGATTCGGCTTCGTCCGCAGCACCGTAGAACTCGGACATCCCCATACACCCCAATCCGACGGCGGCGACCTTAAGTCCCTGGCTGCCCAGTTTGCGTTGTTTCATGGCGTCATCCTTTCCAATGGCTGCCGTCCGGAACACGCCGGCGTGTGGTACCGTAGGTCGAGACGGTCGAGCGAATGCCCAACTGATTCTTCGTGCCCCAGCCCCTCGCACCGAAATCCTTCCCGGTCCAACACTCACAAGGATCTCGTCCGGTCAAGGCGACGCGAGAAAGTGGACCATCACCCCTTTCCGCTCCCTCACGGTGGCGGCTCCGATTGAGGCTTTGGTTTCGCGCGAGCACCCTATATGCGACTCACCGACCTGAGAAAACGCTAACGCTCGAGCGCGATCATGGGCCCCTCGATGAGCCCGTAAACCTGTCCGGCCTTGACGCGCTCGCGGACTTCGTCGAAGTGGCCGATGCGGCGCGTACCAACCATGCCTTCGGGGTTGTTGAAGTAGTAGATCCCGTCGGCGCCCTTCTCTTTCAGAACCAGCCACCCTGCCTCCAGATCGTTTGCGCCGAGGTGCGGGTTGATCGGACGGTCCGTCTTGTCCTCCTTCGGCGTCGGGTCATGGATATTGGGCGCAAGCCCGTCGGCATTGATGTCGCAGGTGTAGTCCCAGCGCGGGAAGCACCGCGTGCTCGTGCCCCGCGTCATCTCGATGTACCGGTCGATATTCGGTCCCTCCGGCATGATGATGTCGTAGTATCCGTTTCTGATCCAGGCGGACACCTCGATGCCCTGAGATTCCAGCAGCGGCTGCGACCTGGAATAGGGCGCCTCGGTAAACGACGCGCACAGCAGGAGCTTCTTGCCTTTGGCCTTGCCGACCTCGTCGACCATCTTGCGCATCTTCGCCGAGAAGTCGTTCATGTACCGAACCTTGTCCGGCTGGTCCTTGTCGAAATGGACTCGATGTCGGGTGTAGTCGAGGATGAAGCCGTCCACGTTGTACGTTTCAAGAAAGTGCCGGACCAACTTGGCATAGAAATCATGGATCTCCGGGCAGGCGAAGTTGAATCGGTGATGATCGCCCTTCAGCGTGTACTTGGCCAGTTCCTTGAACTTCGGGCCGTTGAAATAGGGTGCCGACATCCGCCACGTGGGCATGAGCTTGAAGCCGTACTGGTGCGCCCGCTCTGTGGCCAACGTCAGGAAGTCGACGCCCTCCCTGGCGAACGTCTGATACGTCCGGTTCACCCGCTTGTCGCCCAGCCTGCCCGCGTCGGAGAGTTGGAGATCCGTGTAAGGCGTCGGCATGTGGCACGAGGCCATCGCCCCCATGCACAGGCCGAAGAAGGCGAGGTCGTGATAACGGTAGGGCTCGAATATGCGCAGGATGGCATGTTTATCGGTGCCGCCCCACATCCAGTATCGTGAGAAGTTGTCGTCGTCGACGGCAAACGTGCGACGGTCCTGCCGGGCCTGATCAGTCTGAAATGCCTTCACCTGTTCGTCACTCAGCTTGATCAGGCGGACATAGGCCAGCGAGGCCTCACAGAAACCCCAGTGGAATGACTCGTAGCTGCCGAAGGGCTGCTGGATGATGAGGCTCTGCCCCGCAAGGTCGACGGCCGGCTTGTAGTTGATCTCCACGATCGCGCCGACCCGGGGCTTGGGCCGCTTGGGATGGTGGGCAACCTGCTGCGGATCGATGTGCACGAAGCAGTCGTCGCCCGACAGCCGAACGTCAATGCCGCCGCCGTAGGGCCCGCGATACGTGGCCACCCAGACCTCGTACCAGCCCTTCACATTCAGCGGATAGGTCACCTTCGGCACCAGACACGTCTCGGGCTTGTCCATGTCCCGCTCGACGGTCATCAGCATCGTGCCGGCCTGCCCACCGTCGGTCTTGTAGGATCGCAGCCACCACTTGCCGCGGACGGACGTCCTGCTCAGCGCGTCTTGCGGCATCAGCCTTGAGAAGTCGCTCAGCACGACCCGATCGCCGGCTCGGGGCACTGCCCCGCCGTCGATGTCGGCTTGTGTCAGCGTGCCGGCCCGGGCGGCCAATGCAGGCATCAGCACCAGGAGTATCGTTGAGAGTGGCTTCCGAAACACCGTCTGACTCCTACCCGCTAAACCGAAGCTGACTCACCTGCGAATGATCGGGGCCCTGCACGTGGGCGTCAAGGTGAATCATCCCGACACCTGGCCGAAGGCCAATCGGCACATCCGACGGCTTCACGCACGAGTCGAGTGTGGGCGACCGGGTCGCCGTCGAAAGGGCCAAAAGGATATGATACACATACATACATGTACACGGAGGCATCATCCATGGCCACGAAGACAATCTCAATCGATCTCGAGGCGTACAAGCGCCTCAAACAGGCCAAGCAGCCAAACGAGTCCTTCAGCCAGGTGATCAAACGCGTCGTGAGGCCGCCGGTTGACCTCGACGCGTGGTTCAAGAAGATGGAGCGAGTGCAACTAAGCCCGAAGGCTGTCCAAGCAGTCGAAGAGCAGATCGCCAAACGCCGTCGTCCCTCGAACCGGAGAAGATAGCTTGGCCTGCCTGGATACGAGCGTCTTGTTGGATCTCACCGGTCGGGCTGGTGCGGCAATACGAAACAGGGCGCAGTTGTGTTTGGCCCAAGCTGCGCGGCCGGGCCTACGCCGCTGCACGACGCGGTTCAACGTGGCGGAACTTTGGGTCGGCGTCGAGCGGTCTGACGCCCCCCTCGAGAGCGAGACGAGATGCGGGAGCTTCTGGCCAATCTGGATATTCTCGAATTCAATGAGACTGCGGCACGGCAGTTCGGCCGGATTACGGCGCACCTTCAACGAATCGGTTGGCCCGTGGGCGACATGGACGTGCTCATTGCATCCGTTGCGATGGCGAACGGCCAGGTCCTCGTCACGCGCAACCCGAAGCACTTCGTCGGTATACCCGCGTTGGAGGTTATCTCCTACTAGCGCGACCGATCTCTCGTCCCTTCGCTCTGCGAGGCGACTTGACCCCACATCGCCGCCGGCCAGCATGACGTGCTATGGGGAACGGGCTAGGAACGGATAGCTCAGAGGATGGCCAACAACGAGACACATGCCGTCACCGGGGTCTGATGGCCAACCTCTTGTACGTGGATTCGCCACCGGCCGGGCATACCAAGCTCAGCGAATGGGCCAGACGGCATGCGTCCACGCTGGGCCTGAGATACACGAGCTGACTTGCCCGCCGAGAGGACAGGGTGTCGGAATACCACAGCAACTGACGCGCGGACGCGACGGCCGACAAACGCCCCCCTGATTCGTCCGGGCTTCGGTCTCAAGAGGGCGGCTGCGCATTCGATTCATCCCACGAACGGCGATGAGCCGATCTAACTGGGAGAAAGCCGTCAACCTCAAGGAGTTCGCGACATGCCAAGCCACATATCACTACCGTCCACTGCGGTACGTCTCGTAGGATCAACGGGACTGGCCTTGCTGCTACTCGCCGGGTGCATCCCTGACCTCTGCGGGGACCGGGCCGGCTCCGACTATGGCATTATCGTCTCGGCAAACCCCACGCAAATTCCGGCGAACGGTCAGACTACCTCCACCATAACTGCCACGCTCAGGAGGTGGAAATCGGGTGATACGACCACGCCCACGGGAGCGCCGGTCGTCAATAAGCTCGTTCGATTCTCCTCGAGCGTGGGGACCCTGGTCGGTGCGAACCCGAGACTTACGGACCTTAACGGACAAGCGACCATTCAACTCAGAAGCACGACCTGGGGACTTGCCGGCATCACCGCCTCGGTGGATGCCGACGCCCAACAGGCCCAGTGCACCGTCGAGATCGTCCAGACCGCCGGGGGCTCGTAATTGCCTGACCTGCAGATCGGATCGGGGTCCATTGGCCGGTGCGTAGGCGACATGGGGCACGAAAGAAGGGCCGCAGTCTGGGTCCGGGCGGTCCGTGGCGCCGACGGAATGTGCCGTCCGTAAGTCGAACCGCCCTTGTCCGCCGTCCCTTCGGGACTGGAAGACTGTACGGAGGCATTCACAACCCCACGTCAAGACGTTGGGCTACTCTCACCCCTGCCTATGGCACATGATATCGCCAGGTACGAGTCACCTTGTCCGAACATGTCGTCCGACCTCGACAGCGACGTCCGCGATTCACAGACGGAGTCCCGAATGGTGTTGCGACGGCGCTCATTCCTTACACGATCGTCATCCCGCGGGGATCCGATCACCGGCCTATCTTCGTTCGCAACGTCTGATAGCCGTAGTGGATGATCAGCAGGTCGAGCAGGACCATGGCCGTGTAGGCTTCCGCGACGGGCCAGATTCGCCCGACGATCGTCGGATCGCGGCGGGTGATCGCGGCGAGCGTCTTGTTCTCCAGCGTGTACTTGTCGATGGTCGTCTGCGGCTTGTTGATGGTCGGCGTCGGTTTGACGGCCAGTCGCGCCACGATCGGTTGTCCTGTGGCGAGGCCGCCGGTAATCCCGCCCGCGTTGTTGCTCTTGAAGATGACCTTGCCGTCCTTCGACTCCATGGAATCGTTGGACTGGATGCCGGTCATATCCTTGACGGCGAAACCCGCGCCGACCTCGACGCCCTTGACGGCGCCGATGCCGAGCATCCGCCCCAGCTCGGCGTCGAGCTTGGCGAAGACCGGTTCGCCCAGACCGGTCGGAACACCCGTGGCAGTCACTTCAACGACCCCGCCCGAGGAGTCGCCCGTTGCCGTGATCTGGTTGCAGGCCTCCAGCATTCGATGGGCGGCATCCAGATCCGGGCAGTTGATCACCGGATGAACGCCGTACTTTCCCTCGACCTCCGCCTCGGTCATTAGCGGTGCCTTGTCGCGGATCGCATCGATCTCCTGTTCGATTTCGGCCATGATCCGGGTCTTTTCCAGGAACCGCATCTCGGGAGTGATGCGGCCCTTGACGTAGATCTCCTGGTAGAAGGGATCAAGGTCGCGGCGCATCTGCTTGAACGATTCGACGGACTCCAGCGATTCGGCATGACTGACATCCCTGGCCCGGACGCCGGCCAGTTCCCGAATGAACGAGAAGACCTGGATGCCGCACGCCTTCAGCACCTTCTTGGCGACGGAGCCCGCAGCCACAATGGTCGAGGTGTAGCGGCCGCTGAAGATGCCCGCGCCGATCGCGTCGTCGTCGGGTCCGTATTTGATGAACGACGCGTATGAGGCGTGCCCCGGGCGCGGCGTGCGGTTGGTGTCCTGATACTGTTTGATGTGAATGAAATGCCGGTCGAGATTGGGGATGAGGATCGTCAGCGGCGTGCCGTTGGTGTGGTTCATGTTGCCCGCGTTCTCGATCGTGTCCGCCGCGTTCAGGCCGGTGTAGATGATGGGGAGGTCCGGTTCTTTTCTCGGCGACGACAGTTCATCCGTCCCCGGCTTGCGCAGGAGCATATCGCCGTAGATCTCCTGTTCCGTCAGGAGCAGGCCCGGCGGCACGCCCTGGATCACGCTCGTCAGACCTTCCTGGTATGAACCGCCGGCGACGGTGACCTGAAACACCCTTCCAACATGACAGCCGATCATAATTACACCTTCTCTTGCTAGGCGACGACCTCATCCATGCAGACCTCGATCGGTCTGCCGGGTCCGCCTGTTCATCCTGACAGCACTCGAAATTACGGCAGTATCACACTATTGCAGACCGACCGGGAGAACAAGCGCTGCGGCGTGGGATTTGGGGTCTCAGCACTATTCCCACAGGATCCCAATAGGGTTGACTGCACGGACGGTACCGTTTGCACTTGACTCATGCTCTGCCGACAAATACGTTGCTCGGAGTACCGAGATCTCGACAACATTTGGCGACATGGGTTTGAGGAACGAGAAGATGAGTCACCGTTTCTCCGTCTGGTCGCGATGGCACGAACGAAAACAACTCGCGGGTCTCGAGTTTCCCGGAGTCTATGCCATTGCCCTTTCCGACAAGGACATTTCGGGCAAACCGTTTGCCTGGAGACCGGAGATCATCTACGTGGGCATGACGAACGCAAAAGGCGGTCTGAAGTCACGGCTCCGTCAGTTCGACAACACAATCAAGGGAAGGTGCGGGCACGGGGGCGCTCAGCGCGTCCGCTTCAAGCATCCTCACTATGACAAGCTCGTACGCCAGCTGTACGTGTCGGTCTGGTTCCATGAATGTGATGTGGAATCCAACCGCCCCGGCGACCTCCACATCATGGGTGGTGTGGCGAAACAGGAATACGAGTGCTTGGCAGTTTTCGCCGAGACCTTTGAACGATTGCCGGAGTTCAACGACAAGAAGCGGTCTCCCAAGAAATGAGTACCGCCAGATGCGCGCGACACGACATGCCAGGACGCTGCAAGGGCTCTCAACCGAGCGTTTCAACGTTCGCCGGAAAAAGGATCAATAAGACGGCGTGCCGGAAAATGACGTATCGCGGCAGCAGGAGATGCCCATGAGACACACTATTACCGTAAGCCTGCCCCAGAAACTCAAAACACAACTGGACCGACTGTCAAAGGCCGAAGGCATGTCGCGCAGCGACATCGTACGTCGATCGGTCCGAGACTATCTCTTCATCAGGCAATTCCGCACGCGCCGCAAACTCATGTTGCCCAAAGCGGCCCACAAGGGTGTGCACACCGACCAGGATGTTTTCGATCAAGTCTCCTGAGGGTCGACACGAATGTGCTCGTTGTGGTGTTCATCGTCCATTGGACCTGCAATGGACCCTTTCGATCTGCGGCTCGGCAGAAGCCTCGCTTCCCCTAAACCCGTGGGAACTCACCATCGTCGGCCGCCTCAGCGTGGCGTTTCGTCGACGGCGAGCTGCCTTTCGATCAGGTCTTCCGTCAGGCCGATCTTGTGGCGGATGAGTGCGGGTGAGAAGAGACCGCCCGGCTGCATCCCGCCGCCCTCGGAACTGGCGCCCAATCGCGAGTCGGCCTCGACGGCGGGGAGGGCGGCGCGGGCGTTGGCCAGTTCGTCGCGAGCGATTGCCAGAAGACGCTCGCGGAGCTTGTCCCGTTCCGGCCCCGGTGGTGTCTTGACGTAGACGTCGCGGATCGGCACCCACTCGATCAGGTTCAGCACTGAATGAACTGAGGCTTGAATCGTCCGCGCGATGCCTATTTCGCGGTCGAGCTCGACTCTATGGACCGCATCGGTGGTCAGCTCGCGGGCCTTGGCCAAGTCGGCGAGGCCTGCGATGTACTCCTCTTCGAGCAGGCGCAGGTGCTTCGCGGCGATCGCCGGTCCCCACGGCTGGGTCCACTTCAGATCGTTCTGCCACGACCGCCACGGAAGGCCGGGCTTGACGTTAGGATCGAGAAACAGCGGCTGCGTCGGGCCCTTCTGGATCGGCCCCGGCGTTCGCGACACGAAATCGGAATACGGGTAGTGCTGAATCCCCTTCGAAAAGTGATCCCACGCCGAGATCGCGTATGGCACGGCCGGGTCGCCGAAATCGCGCCGCGCCAGGTTCGCGAGAAGCTCGTTGATCGGCGGGGCGGGCGCCCACGAGTACCACATCATGATCTCTGCCGGGCGCGACGGCGTGTAGCCGTAGTGACACCAGTTGGCGAGCAGGCCGGCCAGGTCGAACTTGAGCATCGCTTCCATCCGCCGATGCCACTGCTGCATGCAGGGGATGTAGGGCACCGTGATGAACTCCTGGCTGACGGCGTGTTCGGTCTTGGCCATCACGCCGAGCCCTCGCTTCTTGGCCGCGTTGTATTCCTGGACGAAGTGGTCCGGCGGGCCGATGTTTGAGATGTTGTAGTCGCCGGTGATGTGCTTGATGCCGTCCTTCTCGGCGATGGTCCCTTTGGTGAAGTCGGCCTGGAACAGCATGTCCCTCGACAACCCCTCGATGACCTTCATCACCCACGGCTCGGGCACGCCACCGCCGTAGGGCCAGACGATCCAGTCCTTCGACGGCCCGCCGCCGGCGCGGACGGCGTCGCGGAGCGTCAGGACCAGCTCCAGCGAGATGTCCTCGCAGGTGCGGTTCTTACAGCGTGGACACGTCTTGCGGAGGGAATCGAAGGTGCCGCAATGATACAGCCCCTCGCTGTCGAATATGCCGATGAGGCCCTTCAGATCCGGCACGTTTTGGAAGAGGCCGGTGATGACCTCGGCATAGTATTGTCGGACCTGCGGATTCGAGGGGCACATCGAGTTGTTCCAGGCGACCCCCTTGGCATCGGGGTGCTTGGCGTAGAACGAATCCGGGATGCGGAAGTCCTCGCACCAGCTCAGATAGCCGTATACGTCTATGCCGAACCGCTTGGCGCGCCGGCAGAGGTCATTGAGGCGTTCGAAGGACTGCCGGGCGGCGGGGTTATCCAGCTCGGGGAAGACCTTCGTCTTCAGCGCGATCTCGTCGAGGCTCGTCCAGATCCAGACCCCGTTGAACCCCTGATGTGAAATCCGCTGAAGCAGGCCGTCGGTGTAGATCAGGGGCCGGGCGAGTTCGGTGTATTTCGTTCCACCCGGGACAACGGAGCAGACAATGCGGCGGCCGAATCGGCAGTTGCGGACCGTGGCGCCCTGCTTGAGACAGGGCGCCCCTCGGAACCGCATCATGTCCTCGAGCCAATAGACCCCGCGCATGACGCCGCGGGGCGTCCGGCCGCTGATGATGATCCGTCTGTCCCGGACGTCGATGTGGTAGTCCTCGTCGGCGGTGAGGTCCTTGACGAAGGTCGGATCGTTGGGAATCGCCAGCGCGATCAGCTTCGAACGCCCCGTCTGAGCCAAGGAGGTCAGATCCACGTTGATTTCGGCCTGCGTCCGCAGGAATTGTTGGAGGTCCTCCGCGGCTGTTTGAACCATTCGTTCGGCATCCTCGGCGAACTGGATTTGCCATTCCGAATCGATCACCGTCTCGTTTGCCCGCGGCGTCGATCCGCGGAGTTCCCCGGTGGGTTTGTCCGGATAGAACGGCCCGGTCATCGCACGGACGTGCGCGAAGGGATGCTGCTTGCCGGGCACATCGAGGGCATCCTGCGGACGCTCGGTCAGAACGCGATACGACAGGCCGAACCGTTCGGGATAATCCTTGCCGCCGAGAGGGCGTGGGCCCCAGAACGTGTAGCAATCGGCAGGGGCCTTTCCGCCGGAACACCGAAGTTCGTAGTAAATGAACTCACCGGCCGGCAAGGACCGTGGCGTCACCGTCAGCTCATACCATTGCTCGAAGAGCGGCGCCATCTGTTCAGGGGCGAGTGTGGCGGTGCCCAGGTCGTCGCGACCCGGCGCGGTGCCGAAGCGCGCCTCCAGCGGGGCCGGATGCCCTGTGCTCATGAGTTTGACGGCCATGCCGCGAGACTCCTTGGCACCGACCGGCAGCCAGAATCGCCCGCGAAGCCAGGACTCGGGGGCCGAGTCCAGCGTCTGCTTCACAAAGGGCAGGTCGATGACCTGCGTCAACGCGTTCACCTTGGTGCCGAGCATGGTGTATTCGAAGTCCCGCCCGACGGTTCGTTCCGGCCACAGGAAGCGGTCGAGAAAGTCGAACGACTCGACTCCGTGGACCTCGTGAACGCCGTCGTAGTGGGCCAGCCAGACCCGGTCGGTCTGCTTCAGGTGGTCGCGGATTGCGACGACCTGCTTCCAGGCGTAGTCCGTCCACTGCGGCGTGGTGATACCGTCGTGCTCGCCGAACTCGACGCAGACGGGGCGGGGTAAGGCCATCGCGATTAGCTCGGGGTGCGTGAACCGATGCAGGATGTCCCAGTTGTAGAAGTCCTCGTCCGGATGCTGGAGGAAGCTGGTGCCCTCTTTCTCATTCGTGATCTTCGTGCGCCAGTCATTGAAATGGCCGGAGATGACGATGGCGGAGAGCCGGTCGACCAGCGGCGCCATCCAGATGGCCGAGTAGCCGCCGTACGAAAGGCCGTAGTAGCCGATTCGGTTTGGATCGACGCACGGAAGCGTCCGGAGGAAGTCGATCACCCGGTTCGTCTTGGCGATCGGCATGGCGATGCGCATCGCGCCGACGGCCTCAGCCATGCGCACCTGATCGTTGACTTGCTTGACCGGATGGTGATGCAAAAGCAGCGGGGCGAAGACGACGTAGCCGCGTTCGGCCAGACGTTTGCCATACTCGTGGTACGGCGTGTCCTCTTTCAGGCCGAGGCCGGTGATCATCTCCGGCAGACCGTTCAGGCCGTGCTGGCAGATGACTGCCGGGACTCGTCCTTCGACGTTCCTGGGAATGAGCAGGTTCCCGTAGACCTGCACGCCGTCGGCCACGTCGAGCATGACGCGATAGGCCTCGTACTTGTCGGTGATGAGGGCAAGCCGGGTCTTGGCATTCAGCGGCGTCTTCGCGAGCGGCACTTCCCCCACGAGGCGGCGATAGTCATCGAGCATTGCCCGCCGGATCGACTCGAACTCCTCGGCGGGCCGTGTTGTGATCGCCCAGCAGCGTTCGCGCGCGGATTCGCTCTCGGCAATGAGCGTGTGAAGGTAGTTCACCCTCTCATCGAAATGCCGGTTTCGGACGGCCAGTGCCCGATCGTCGGCTACTCGCAGTTTCGGCACAACCGCTGGACGGATCGGCTTGGGCGATGACAAGATATCGGCCAGGACAGTAAAGGACGTGCCCATCCTGTCTGGAGCCGGCACGTCGGACACCAGGATCAGGGGGGTTGGCGCTCTTAGCCTCGCGTAGAAGCCACGCGCTCGTTCGAATTCCTGTCGAACGGAATGCTCAGTCATCGGCGCATCCGACCCTCGAATACAGATCAGGGCACGAGGCGCGATCAGGGCGGCCAGCTCTGCATCACCGAATTCGAGTAGCCGGCCGGGCAACCGGCGATCGACGGGCTCCTCCCAGAACCGCTCGTGATTCTCGAAGTAGTCGATTACCGCGACCGCTTTGACCCGGACATCCACGGCCGCCGCACAGAGGGCGGTCATGCCCCCCTGCCCGACGCCCGCCATGGCGACTTGCCTTGGATCCATGTCGCTTCGCCCCAGCAAATAGTCCGTCGCCGCCACGACATCCTGCACGTCCAGGCCCGTCATTGTTCGACCCACGACATAGCCCAGCCGGTGGAGGATCATCCGCCGATCCTTGCCCTTCGTCGTCTTGCAGAACGGGTGGTCCTGCAGTCGCTCGATTGACTGGGGGAAATAGACGGCCGTGCCCCGGGACAGAAGGTCCGTAAACCAGGCAGCCGGGGCACTGTTGCCGTCGAGGCCACTGAACCGCTCGGGCCATGTGTCGGCATCTCCGCACGCGATCACCAGCCGATAAGGGCCTGCGGTCTTCGGCAGAAAGAGCAGACCTCGGGCGCGGAGGCCGTCGGCAATCGGAACGGTGACCCGTTCGATGCGACACGAGGCCTCATCGGCGATCACATCGATCGTCGGTTTGCCGATCCGGGGGCGATCCTCCGGCAGGCCCAGCATACGGCGACATCGTTCACGATGCGGGGCAACGGACTTCTCGTAGGCCTCCGGCGACGTGAAATCCGGCTTCCAGACCCGGTCGCGGAGTCGCGTGGCCTCCGCGATTCTCCTGAGCCAGTATTGATTCACCTGCTCGAGCTGCGCCGCGACGATGTCATCGGGCAGCGTCAGCTTCTCCGTTCCGGCCAACTGCATCGGCTCAGCGAGGGCTAGTGAGGTGATGGCGCCGAAGAAGAAAAGGCAGATTCGACCGACGATCATCGAGTACCGCATGGCGGGCACCTCCACGCGAACGGGCCAAGCCGGGTTCGTAATGAAGCGGTGCGTCATCGTCCTCTGCCCGGCGGCATTGATCAAGGGAGCGGGACGGGATAGATGTAGGGGCACTCACGGATCCGGACGCACCGGTGATTGTCGCCATACGATGCGAGAAAGGACACAGAGATGAGTTGGAGACTCGGGCGTACTGTCGTAGCGGTGGTCGTCGCGTTCGGCGACGTGTGCCCGGCCGCCCCGGTCATCGAGGACGCGCACGTCGTCAAGATGCCCAAGGGCAAGTACGGCCCGCGCGGCATGCCGGGAGACATCGTCGAGCTGAAGGACGGCACGTTGTTGATGTCCTACACGATGACGGCGAGCTGCGGACCCGCGCCGTTCGGCATCGTCGGTCGGAAGTCGACCGACAAGGGCAGGACGTGGAGCGAGCCGTTCAGCCTGGTGCCGAACCCCCAGGCCCCATCGACCAAGGGATACTACTGTCATCCCAGCTTCATCAGGCTGCCCAACGGCGATCTGCTGCTGTCGTACATCTATGCGGTTGAAACGCTGCCCTACTACGGTCAGAACTATTACAAGCGAACGAGCAACGACGGCCTGACCTGGAGCGAACAGTTCGTCATGACGCCGCATCCCGGCTACATCATCATGCACAACGCCAAGCTGCTGCGACTGTCGACCGGACGGCTCATCGCCCCAACCGAATACAAGGCCCGTTGGCCGAGCAGCAACGACCACGGCGGATACGTCAGCCTCGTGTATTACTCCGACGATCAGGGCTACAGTTGGCAAAAGGCGAGGAACGCCGTCGACGCCGACCCACAGGAGTCACAGGAGGCACACGTCGTCGAGCTCAAGGACGGCCGGCTCCTCATGATCTTTCGCACGTATGCCGGGTGCATCGGCCGCTCGTACTCCACGGACAAGGGCGAGACGTGGTCCAAGGCGGAACTGGTCAGGGAATGGAAGCTCTCGCCAAACGCCAGCGCGGTGACGATCACCCGAATCCCGAGCACGGGCGACCTGCTCTTGATACGAACGACCGGCGGCAAGGAGGGCAAGCGGAACCCGATGGTGTCGGCCATTTCGAGGGATGAAGGCACCACGTGGACCAACGAGCGGCCGATCGCCGCCGATCCCGACGGCGACTACGGCTATCAGAGCGTGACGTTCGTTGACAACGTCGCGGTCGTCAGCTACCACGCGCTCGACGGGCTGCACGTGGCGCGGATTCCTCCTGACTGGTTCTACGCGAAGAACTGAACACGGCCGAAATTCGGGTCGCGGGGCCCGGAACTGAAGTCCGGAAGACCGAGGCATACAACGTGGCAACCGACGCGCTGGCGCGAGAAGTCCTGCTCGCACACCTTGCCGCAAGAACCTTTCTCCGCCGTTTGGTTCGAGATGGGAATCTCGAGCTGGCCGGATTTCCCCAGAAACAGCGCAAGTCGTCGTTCAATCGACGGTCCGGCGCCGCGGGCGCGGTACAAGGAGACACCCTCGGACGCTCGGAGTGGACCAGACACGGTCGCACCGGCATCCGAGGGATGTAAGAGAACACGCTCGTAAGTCGGATCCGCGGACCCAAGGACGCGTTAGAATTGACTGAATTCGCGATCGCTCACTGCGGCGGTCAGTGTTCTTCCGTCATCGGTCGAGACGGCATGGGCCATTTCCGTCCCCATGGACGATATCTCGCTCTTGTTCAGCGGCTTGCGCCAGGAGGCATTGCGGACACTGTTCGCGGTGCTCCGGCAGGCATCTGCCAGGGTGCTGGGCCTTCCTTTCCCACTTCCGCCAACCAGGGCGATGAGTTCCTCGACCATTTCCTTGACCATCTGCGCCTGAGCGCTAAGTTCCTCCGCTGCTGAAGAGGACTCTTCTGAGTTCGCGGCCGTTTGCTGCGTCACCTTGTCCATCTGGGCAACGGCCGTGTTGACCTGATCCACGCCCT
>CAZQTW010000012.1:0-113279 GCA_964596165.1 uncultured Planctomycetales bacterium
CGAAAAACGAGGGTCGGGGATGGGCCGGACCCAGGTCGGTGCAGAATCTACCCAGGCTTCATGCGGGCGCGCAGCTACGGTCATGCACCCGGCCAGGCCTGATTGCTTGATTGAACGCCGGTCCGGCAGTATCTTGCGGTTGGTAGGTACTGTGGGGAGGCGTCTATGCCTAGCGATGTCGTCAAGGCCCACCTGAACCTTCACGCGATCCTGCCCAATCTGGAAGAGGTCGTCGTCTTCGACCCGGAGATGGCGCGTTTGGTGGCCGACTGGGACATCACGGTGGAGTTCAAAGTACATCACGGTCCTCAGACGGCCGTGACGATCCGAAACGGGCAATGCCGCGTGCGAAAAGGACCGGCTGATCATGCGGACGTCAGGCTCTGGTTCAGGTCACCCGAGCACCTGAACGCCATGTTCGACGGTCGCGCCAAGCCGGTCCCCGTCAAGGGATTCACGCGGTTGGGGTTCATGTCGCGAGAGTTTGCCAAGCTGACGGATCGGCTCGAACGGTATCTTCGAGCCGGGGACGAGATGCTCAGGGACGAGAAGACCTTCGATTTCGTCACTCGCTGCATGTTGTACACCGCCGTCTTCGGATTGGCCGAGTTGGCGGAACACGACGCGGCGGTGGCCGACTTGGCCGACCGCACGCCGCAGGGAATCGCGGAGTTCAAGATCCTTCCTGAAGGTCCGGCCGTTCACCTTCGACATGTGAACGGTACGTTCACGGCGGCCAAAGGCCCCGTGGAGGCGCCGAACGTTCGGATGCAGTTTGTGAATTCGCGGGTATGCAATGAACTCCTCAATGGGCGGGTTGATGCCTTCGCCGCGCTGGGGCGAGGCGACGTGACGATCACGGGGTTTCTGCCGCTGGCGGACTATTTGAATACCATGCTGGAGTACCTTGAACCGTATTTGAAATGACCGGACCCCAGGCGTCCACCGGATGGTCCGACGCCCTTGAGACGTGCTCGACGGGAGGGTGCAGACATGTCGGAGGTTAAGCTTGCCGAGAACACGGGGACGGGTGTCTACCAGTTTCATCGCTCGATCGAGTTGTTCGAACGGGCAACCCAGGTTATTCCCGCCGGGATCTATGGCCATCATTCGCCCGCGATCCGAACTCCGGGTGTCACTCCCTACTATGCCGCCCGCGGCGAAGGGACGCGGTTCTGGGACGTGGACGGCAACGAGTTTCTCGACTGGATGTGCGCCTATGGACCGATGATTTTGGGCTACAACCATCCCAAGGTCGAGGCCGCCGCCGCCAGGCAACGACAAGAGGGGGACTGCCTGAGTTTACCCAGCCCCCGCGCGGTCGAGCTCGCCGAACGGCTTGTTCGACTGACACCGTTCGCCGATTGGTTCGTCTTTGGCAAGAACGGCTCGGACATGACGACGTGGGCCACGCAAGTCGCCCGCGCGCACACGGGTCGGGACAAGATCATCATGGTTCAGGGGACCTACCACGGCAAGGACGCATGGTGCACGCCCGGACATGCCGGGCTCACGCCGGGTGACCGCGAGTCGATCCTGACCTTTCGGTGGAACGATCTGTCCGGGTTGCGACTGTTGGCCGAGCGACATCGCGGTTCGGTGGCCGGCATCATCATGACCCCCTACCACTTCCCCAACTGGTGGGACAACGAGCTCCCCGCGCCGGGCTTCTGGCAGGCCGTTCGCACGCTTTGCGACGAAGAGGGCATTGTTCTGATTCTCGACGACGTCCGAACGTGTTTCCGACTACATATGGGCGGCAGCGGAGAGTATTTCGGCTTCCAACCGGATCTGGCCGCCTACTGCAAAGCGATCGCGAACGGATACCCCCTCAGCGCCTGCGGCGGCCGGGCGGAACTGAAGACCGCCGCCAGCAAGGTGTTTCTGACGGGTAGCTATTGGTTCAACGCGGTGCCCATGGCGGCCGCCTTGGCAACGCTGGATGAGTTGGAGGCGTCCGACGGCGTTGCGAGGATGTTCGAGATCGGCCAGATGCTGTGCAATGGCTTGACGGAATGCGCCGCATCCCATGGTTTGCAGTTGACTTGCAGCGGGCACCCGTCCATGCCGTTCGTGCGGTTTGCGAATGACGACGACCTGTATCGAAACCAGGTGTGGTGCGGGGAGATGACGAAGCGAGGCATCTTCGTACACCCGCATCACAACTGGTTCGTTTCCGTGGCACACACGGAGGCGGACGTAAGACGAACGGTCGACGTAGCCGACGAGGCGTTCGCCATCGTCAAGAGGCAATTCGGTTCGTAGGGACTTGGCCCGAGCGAAAGGCGGTGGGAAGATACGCCTCCGTAAGGATTCGGACGGCTGCCGGCGAGGGAAACTCGATATGGAGGGCGCGGCGAAGCGCGATGAGTTCGCCGCACGAGCCCGGATTGTATTGGGTGGAAGGACCACGGTGATAGGAAGACAGCGCATGCCCATAACCGACGACGACATCCGACGGCTGGAGGAAAAGGCCTGGCAGATTCGACGCCTCTGCCTGCTGATTACCGGGTGGGCAGGCGGCGGGCATATCGGCGGATCGCTGAGCCAGACGGACATGTTGGTGGCGCTATACCACCATTTCATGAGGGTCGACCCGGCCCGTCCCGACTGGGACGACCGCGACCGATTCGTTCTGAGCAAGGGACATGGCGGGCTTGGCCACGCCGCCATACTGGCCGACCTTGGATTCTTCGAGTGCGATCTCCTCAAGGAGTTCAACAAGACCGGTTCGCCCTTCGGCATGCATCTGGACCATCATCGAGTGAAGGGAGTTGATGCATCGACGGGATCGCTCGGACACGGCCTGGGAATCGCCATCGGCATGGCCATGGGGGCGAGGCTACGGGGGAAATCCTGGCACACGTATTGCTTGTGCGGCGACGGTGAACTGTGCGAGGGAACCATATGGGAAGCGGCTCTGTCGGGCAGTCAATTCAAGGTCACCAACCTGACCGTCATGATCGATCGCAATATGCTGATGATCGACGGGTTCACCGAGAAGATCATGGCGCTCGAGCCGCTTGCGAAGAAGTGGGAGTCGTTCGGCTGGTACACACAAGAAATCGACGGGCACGACATGCGTGCAATTTGTCAGGCCGTCGAGAACGCCCACGCCGAGAAGGAACGTCCTTCCGTCATCATCGGCCGAACCGTCAAGGGCAAAGGGGTGGATTTCATGGAGGGCAAGCCCGAGTGGCACTATGGCGGGCTGGACACCGCACGACTGGAGCAGGCAATGGCCGCGCTCGATCGGGCTTACGGCAGGACCTCAGGAATCCCAGTCATGCATTAGGTTTCGGCGCGTATTGGGCACTCAGTTCCAGACTCGGGGCGGAGAGGAGGCATTGGCTTGTGCCTGCGCTTGCTGGCGCAGCCGTTGTTCCGCCTTTCGCTCTTCTTCCCACTGAATGATCCGGCGCTCGCTCTCGTGGTGTTCGTTCAGTTTGCCCGCCAGGATCAGAAAGGCCCAGCAGCCGACAATGACGGTCAGGAAACAGAGGATCGTACCGCCCGATAACACGAATCGACCCAGCGGCGAGAAACCACAGATCTATACATCGTCAGCCAGACGGCCTGAGGTTAGCTCGTCTTTCGTCTGATAGTCTGATAACGCCACGCCCATCGACCGGTGAGATCCTCCCGCCCGCAAACACAGGGAGCGGCCCGCCTCTTCGCGCGGTCCCCATAGATGCGAGGGGGCTACGACGCGGCACCGGAAGCCGGGGTAGCGGTTGCACCCGGCTTGCGGCGCCAAAGTCGTTTCTGGAGGGCCACGAGCACCGAACCCGTGAGGGCAATCGCGGCGACCTCGAACCAGGTGACCGCCGCCACGGGCGCGGTGTGAAACAACCGATTCATTACCGGCAGATAGTTGAAAGCGAGTTGCAGCAGCAACATACACACGACCCCCGCAGGGATCCAGCGATTCGAAAGGAGCCCGATCTCCCAGATTGACCGTGTAAGCGATCGGCAGTTGAACAAGTAGAACAACTCAACAAGGACAATGACGTTGACCGCAGCCGTCCGGGCTGCCGCATCGCCGAACCCGCGGTAGAGCTCCCACTTGAAGATGCCAAAGCCGCCGACCAGCATGACGCCGGCGATCAGGAACATGCGGACGGCCACGTCGATCGTGATGATCGGCTGATCCGGGTTGCGGGGCGGACGCGCCATGATGCCGGGCTCCTTGGGCTCGAACGCCAGCATCAGCCCCAAGAGCACCGCCGTCGTCATGTTGATCCAGAGGATCTGGACCGGCAGGATCGGCAGCGTCGTGCCCACGAAGACGGCCGCAAGAATGATGAGACCTTCGCCGATGTTGGTGGGCAGCGTCCAGGCGATGAACTTCGTCAGATTGTCGAATACGCCGCGGCCTTCCTCCACGGCGGCTTCGATCGATGCGAAGTTATCATCGGTGAGCACCATGTCGGCTGCTTCCTTGGCGACGTCGGTTCCGCTGACGCCCATGGCGACGCCGATGTTGGCCTGCTTGAGGGCCGGTGCGTCGTTCACGCCATCGCCCGTCATGGCAACGATGTGACCGCGGGCTTGCAGGGCCTCCACGAGCCGCAGCTTCTGCTCCGGACTGACGCGAGCAAACACACTGGTCTGATCCGCCACATCGATCAGTTTCTCATCGGAGCGGGTGGCCAGTTCCGGCCCGGTCAAGGCCGCCGGAAAGGCGTCGCCGGCCGTCGGATCGGCGCCGATCCCGATTTGCTTGGCGATCGCCGCGGCCGTCAGGGCGTGGTCGCCGGTGATCATCTTGACCCGAATGCCCGCCGCCTGACATTTGGCCACGGCCGCAATGGCCTCGGCTCGCGGCGGATCGATCATGCCTTGCAGGCCCAAGAACGTCATGTCGTTGCGTAGGTCACGGTGAGCGATGTGTTTTGTGCCCGCCGGTCGTTCGTCCCGTGCGAACGCGAGGACCCGCAGGCCCTGCCCCGCCATTTGGGCGGCGGTGGCCATCACCTGCTCGTGATCGAGCGGAACAAGCTTGCCGGTTGAATCCAACGTCTCACGACAGCGCTGAAGCACGACTTCGAGCGCTCCCTTGAGGTATACGATGCACGGCCGGCCGGCGCCGCCGTCATGAAGCGTGGCCATGTACTGATGTTCGGACTCGAACGGTACAACGTCAACGCGCGGAAGCTGTGTGTTCATTTGCTCGCGAGACAGGTTTGCCTTGCCCGCGGCGACGAGCAGCGCGGCCTCGGTCGGATCGCCTTGGGCGCTCCACCGTCCCTCGTTGTCCACAAGGATCGCGTCGTTGCAGAGGAGCCCGGCCGTCAGGCATTCCCGAAGAGCCGCGTTTGTCGAGATGTCCGTCGCCGCGCCTGCCGCGAGGATTTCTCCGTCCGGAGCGTAGCCGGCACCTGTCACCTCAAAGGTCGTGCCACCCGCGGCGATCTGTCGCACCGTCATCTGGTTCTCGGTGAGCGTTCCGGTCTTGTCGGAGCAGATGACCGTGGTGCTGCCGAGGGTTTCGACGGCGGGGAGTTTGCGAATGACGGCGCGTCGCCTCGCCATCCGCGACACGCCGATCGCCAACGTGATCGTCACCACCGCCGGCAATCCCTCGGGGATTGCTCCAACGGCCAGGGCCACGGCTGCCTTGAACATTAGCAGGGCAGACTCGCCGCGGAGAATGCCCACACCGAACGTCAACAGGGCCATGACGAGGATGCCGTACATGAGGACGTGACTGAAGCGGGCGATCTTTCGTGTCAGGGGGGTGGCCAAGCTTGGGGCGGCGTGGATCAGCTCGGAGATGCGTCCGACCTCCGTCGCGTCGCCGATCGCAACGACGACCCCCTTGCCCTGGCCGTAGGTCACCAGACAGGATGAATAGGCCATGTTGATTCGATCGGCAAGAGGAACGTCGCGTTCGAGGCGCTCCGCCGTCTTATGTACGGGCACCGACTCGCCGGTCAATATGGATTCATCAATCTGAAGGTCGCGGCATTCAAGCAGACGAATATCCGCCGGGACCTTGTCGCCGGACTGGAGCAACACAACATCGCCGGGTACGAGTTCCGCGGACGAGAGTCGGAGACGTCGGCCGGCGCGAACGACCGTCGCCTCGGTGACCATGGCTTTGGCAAGAGCCTCGATGGCCTTGACCGCCTTGGACTCCTGGATGAAGCCCACAATCGCGTTGACCAACACGACTCCCGCGATGACACCCGCGTCCACGACTTCCTTCAAGACGGCCGTGATGGCCGCGGCTATCAGAAGGATGTGAACAAGGGGCTGATGGAATTGCAGAAGGAAGCGACGCAGTGGGCCGGCCCCCTTGCGGGCCGTAACGGCATTCGGACCGAAGTGTTCCTGACGGTGCTTGACCGAAAACAGATCGAGACCTTCGTTGAGGCTTGTCTCAAGGAGATCAACCACTTCGTCCGCGGCGATGTGATGCCAGTGCTTGCCGATTAGCGATTCCATGGTTGAGGTTCCTCCCGCGTGCATTCTATTCTCAAGGCGCGCCTGCCGCCAACCCTTGAACGGGCTCGCCCGCTCGCAGGAACCGCCGCGTTCGGCCGACCTGGGGAGTCGGGAGCCTGATCAACGTCCGTGCGGGCTCCATTCGAGCCCCATCGGGCCGCCGGCCACGAATAGCGCGACGCGTGGTTCCGGTCGTCAACCTCTGGCCGGACGCAGGGAGTGAGCGTATCATGAGGAGTTACACGCGATCGGCGACCGGGTTGTGCGACGAGGTGTCACAGACCTGCGAGCGGGTGCGTTTCGGAATGGCGTCATGGACAACCAGGAGACTTCCACAATCGGCCGACCTCCGGTTACTGAACGACGCTGCTCTGTGACCGGTGGAGAGACGGCCCGCCACGATCGGTTTGTGGAACGTCTGGTTCGCATCATTCGCTGGGCGGTCCGGGTGTTGGCGGTCCTCATGGTTTTCGTCATCATCATGGGTGTGATCGACGTCATCTGGGTCCTGTACCAACGACTGGTCGCCCCCCCGTTCATGCTCCTGGAGATTAGCGACATCCTGGGGACCTTCGGCGCCTTCATGGCCGTTCTGATTGCCATCGAGATCTTTGTCAACATCACCATCTATCTGCGCGACGATGTGATCCACATCCGGATCGTCATGGCGACCGCCCTGATGGCGATTGCCCGAAAGGTGATCATCCTGGACATGAAGGAAGTGAGCATGCATGAAATGCTCGGCCTGGCGGCGGTCACCCTCGCGATGAGCATCGGTTACTGGCTGGTCGTGGGAAACCCGTTTGCGTCCAAGCTTCCGGCGGAGAATTCTTAACCTCCGTGCCGCCGGCAGCTCGAAACGCGAGCCCAAACAGGTTATAGTCACTCTCAGGCAGCCACGAGGAGACGTGACGGACTCCATCATGACGAGGTGCTCTCATGAAGAATCTCAAGAAACTCGGCGTGTACCTGAACGACGAACCGGGCGACAAGGAGGCCTTGGCGTTCGCCGGCCTGCTGGCGAAGCTGGGGAAGCCCGAGTCGATCGATTGCATACATGTACGTGGCATCGAGGATCCGGTGGAAACGCCGGCGCCGGAACCGGAGGTCTTGCGTCAACAGGTTCTGGCGGCTTTTTCCGAGGATTTGGCAAGAGGCGTCGACGTGCACGTGTCCGACGCGACCGGTCTTCAAGAGATGCTTCGGACGGCGCGGGACCACGATCTGGATATGATTGTGGTCGGGCGTCGCCTGCCGCACGATCAACTGGCGCTGGGGTCGGCGTTCTATCGGCTGGCCCGAAAGACGCCTTGTGACGTGCTGGTGGCGCCCGTGGGGGCACACCCCCATCTGAGCCGCCTGCTGGTTTTGGTGGACGGTTCCGAGCACTCCAAGATGGCGCTCGAGACAGCGCTTTACATTGCAAGGTTGAGCGGGGACAAATCGCAGGTACTGGTTCAGTCCGTTTACGGCGTTCCTTACGGTCATCGCTATACCGGCATGACCATCGAGCAAGCGCAGCGTCACCGCGAAGCGCTGCAACGGGAGAAAATCGACGAGTTCGTTGCGAACGTCGACACCCGCGGCGTGGATTTCGACGTCGTCTGTACCTGCTCTCTGAACACCGCCGCCGCCGCTCACGATATGGCTTCGGCAAGGAACATGGACGCGATCGTAATCGGAAGCCGTGGGGCGACACTGCCGGCGATCGCCCTGCTCGGAGCCACGGCCGAACGGGTGTTGTTGGAGGCCCCCGTGCCGGTGCTTGTGGTCAAGCGCAAGGGCGAGACCTTCCGATTCCTCGACGCCATTCTCGAGAACTTCGAGCTTCGGTCGTGAGACGGCCTGTTCGCGCCGCCCTGAGCGCCGCTCACAGGGAGAGATGCCGCGGACGCGTGATGTCGTTCCGCCGCCTCACCGGCAGGCTGCACCGATCCATGTCGTTCCTGCTTCGCCGGACCGACGGATGAAGTTGCGTCAGTTGACGCGAGGCATCATTGCACGTGCACGCACGGTGAGAGGACCGCCATGTACGGATTTCTCCTGGTGACAGTCGCCGCATTCGGAGCAGAATCGCCGGCCATCGATGTCTTCGACCTGACCTACGCGCTGCGATTCGATCCGAAGGTTCCTGGGACCGTGACCCATGCCTGGGACCATTGTCATGCCGTGGCGACATTACAGGGAAACGTGAACCGTCACGCGGCCCGTCTTTACATTCGATTTGTCGACGCCTACGGGAAGAACGTGGATGACTACTGGCTGGGTCGCATGTCTGAACCGGGCGAATGGCTGGCCGGAAGACCGCGCCGGACGATTCCGGATATCGTCACGCTGATTACCCAGTACCGCCGTTTCATCGACGGGGTTGTTCTCTACGATCCCCATGTCGCCGCGACAAGTAATCTCGCGTCGACGATCGCCGGCGTCGAGAACCTGATCGCCCTCCGACTCGACCCGAGCCCCGATAGCCTCTACTCGAGACTCGTCCTGTCGGGGCCCCACCTGCCCGTCCGCCGACGACTGCTGCGCGAAGACGGCACTTCGATGTTCACGGGAAAGGGCACAATACCCGGCACCGACGAGCCCTCGACCGGGAGCGCAAAATGCGATGCCTATCTGTGGCTCAAACACCACTACATCGACACGGGCAAGGTGGACCCGACCTACGCCGGCTTCTACCTGGATGCATACTGGATGAAGAACCCCACGGCCTGCGTTCCCAACCATCACACGCTGACCAACCATGATTTCTTCGTGGCCAAGAGGGCTTTCTTCTTCGACTTGAATACCTGGGACGACGAGGTCCCCGTCGACGACAAGACGCAGCCGTTGGGGACCGACCTCCGCACGCTCAAGGCGCTACTGCTGAGCGCTTACGAGCAGGGCGGCAGGGATCGTATGATTCACATCGGCGGTTTCACGCCATGGGCCTACAAATACACCAACCACGGCGCGGCCGGCGGCAAGCATGAGGGCGTGCCCACCGAATGGGAGTTCGGCAAACTCTCCAGTGCGTATAACGCCTATGTGGACGCCGACGCGATTGGCCTGGGCGCGATGGCCAACGCCTCCTTCTTCATGCATTACCCACTCAAACCGCGGTACCCGCAACGCTGGGTAACCCATCAGGAACTCACTCATCGCGGCTATCTGACGTCCGAGGGCCGCGTAAACTTCGATGGCCGCAATTTCTTCGTCTTCTATGTGGGCGACTACGATTCCGCCGCCTGGGTCTATCAGTTCATGCCGCTTGCCTGGGATCACCCCGATCGCGGCAAGGTACCGCTGATGTGGTGCATCAGCCCCGTTCTCGAGCGCCGAGCGGGAATGGCGATGGCCTACATGCGCCGAACCGCAACGCCGAACGATTATTTCGCTGCCGCCGATAACGGCGCGGGCTACCTAAACCCGGGGATGCTCCAGGAACCTCGACCGATCTCCGGCCTGCCCAGCGGACTGAACGCATGGGCCAGACATTGTCAGACGCTCTATCATCGATGGGACATCACGATCACGGGTTTTGTGATTGACGGCTACGCACCCGGGTTGAACAAGGAAGGGCTCGACTGCTACGCGAGGTTCAGCCCCAACGGAATCGTCCCGCAGAAGATCCCCGGCTCGCTCCTCCATGGCGACATGCCGGTGATCCGTGCCGACCACGATGTCAACGGCGAGCCCGATGAGGCGGTCAGGGTGATCCGGGCGCGTGTCAAGACCCGCAAGCTTCCCTTCCACTGGTTCCGCAACATTCTCAAGACGCCGGAGTGGTATGTGACCGTGGTTGCGAAGCTCAAGGCCGCCGACCCGAAGATTGAGCTGCTGGATGCCCCGACGTTCTTCGAGCTTTACCGGATCTATTTGAAGACCAACCCGGATGCGGCGAGCGGAAAGCTGATGCCGTAGCGACCCGCGTCCCCGGGACCGCGGCCAGCGAGACGCCAGCCGTGGCCTCACCGGAGTTGGACGTAAGGCGTGTGCAACGCGCGGATGTGCCTGCCGCCTTCTCGACGTGGTTTCCACGCTTCTGAACAGTCGTCGTGATGCGCAGAGAGCGATAGGCGGCCGTTGCCAAGCCGAGGACCCGAAGACGGCTCAATGTGTTGGTAGTCCCCATACCGGCCGTCTATGTGACATATTAGCCGCCCTGCTGAGCCCACAAGAAACCCATTCGAGTTGAATGTTTCTCCGATTTGTGTAGCATAATACTTTGTACAGTAGCCGTTGACTATGCGATGGGCGCTCCACCAGCATAGGAGTTCATTTCCACTATCGATCTCACCAATAGAGCGTCTATCGCTTCCCTTCCAGGGAGGAGGAGTAGACCATGTCTCAACGCTCGGGAATTTGAGTATGTGTGTGCGCGCTCGGCTTTGCGACCGCGGGCCGAGGTGACACAGTCACCTACACCTTGACGCATCTGTGCCCCTACGGCCCCGCCACCCCCGAGGACATCAACAACAACCTCCAGGTCGTGGGAGGGATCGCATCTGCCGGGGCCACGGTGGCCTGGCTATGGCAGAACGGTGTCATATCTAACCTGGGCGGATCGCCCGGCGCCACACACAACTGGGCCAACTCCATCAACGCCAGTGGACAGATCGTGGGACACTCCGGTGGCCCATCACTCGGTGGGTTCATGCCATTTCTCTGGTCGGCTTCGGGTGGCATGACCAGTCTGGGCGTCCTGCCCGGCCACGTCGCCGGCGCCGCCAAAGGCATCAACACTCAAGGGCAGGTCGTTGGGGACTCTGATTTCAGTGGGGGTGGGGTTCGCGCCTTCCTATGGTCCCCCGGCGGTGTCGGAATGACCGATCTGGGTGTGTTCCCCGGCCAGGATAGGAGCTCTGCTCATGCGATCAATGACGCCGGCAAGGTCGTCGGACAGGCAGACACTCTCGAGGGGAGCCGTGCCTTCTTGTGGTCCGCTTTCGGTGGAATGACCGTCTTGGGCGACCTACGCGGTGCCATCACGAGTAATGCAGTTCATATCAACGCCGCCGGTCAGATCGTCGGATCGTATGATACGGACAGTGGCCTGACTCGGGCCGTTCTATGGTCCGCCTCCGGCGAAGCAACCGACTTGGGCGTGTTGCATGATTTCACTTCCAGCGAGGCAACACACATCAACGCCGGCGGACAGGTCGTCGGATACTGCTGGGTCGGGACGGAATTGAGGGCGTGGGTTTGGGATGCCGCGCATGGCATGATCGATCTGAACACCCGTCTCGACGCCACGGGCGCCGGATGGACCCTCTACCAAGCCCGAGCCATCAACGACACCGGCCATATCGTCGGATTCGGCAGGAATCCTGGGGGGCAAGAGCGTGCGTTCCTCCTGACACCCAAGGTGCCCCCGATCATCGCGGGTATCCCCGACCGAACCATTCTCACGGGCGCCACCTATGCCGAGACGCCGGTCCTCACCCAAGGAGGGATACCGATCACGTGGTCGATCACCAGCGGACCGCCCACGATGTCGATTGACTCATCCACCGGCGCCGTGACGTGGCCAACGCCTACGACCATCGGCAGCCCGTTCACGGTGACGATCCGCGCGACTAATGACTTCGGTTTCGACGAAGAATCATGGTTGCTGACGGTGAACGGTCCTCCCGTCATCGCCGAGATCGCCGATCAGACGATTGCCGCAGGACAGGCCTACAGCCAGGCGGCCGTCCTGACGCAGGGCACAGCGCCGGTCTCATGGTCCGTCGTATCCGGACCGGCGGGTTGGTCGTCGACGGGAACGGCCTGGTGACCTGGCCGTCACCGGCCGTTGCGGACAGCCCGGCGACGGTGACCATCCGGGCAGGGAATGGCGTGGGGCAAGATGACGAAACGTGGCAGCTCACCGTAACGGCGTCAGGCCCTGGGCCACGTACCGTACCCCCAGGCTGTTGCGGCTCGGCCATGCCGCTTCCGGTGATGATGTGCCTGGGCGCTCTGCTCCTCGCGAGCCGCCGGGCAGGTTCGCGAGAGGCAGAACGCCCGGCACGCGGTTGCCGTGACTCGTCCTCCATTTCCGGAAAATGGCACTGAGAGAGCATCTGAATGGTCGGCTGATGCGAACGGCAGGGACCTCGGGCGGAAGAAGATCACTTCGCGCGACGGCCTTCTCGAACGAAGGCCACGATCTCATCGGTCGTCACGTCCAAGTCGACGCCTTTCACGTCGAAGGGCGAAGCGGTGGGCGTTTGCGGTTTGATGACGAACGTCTGGCCGTCCCGGCGCGGCGGATCCGAACCGCTCCCTCACACGCCTCGCACGGTTCAGAACGGACGCTAGGCCCTGCCGTGCCTCCGAATACGTGAACACCTTCATGGGCTCATCTCCCATACTTCGATCCCCAACCGCTTGGCGGCATGAACGAGCCCTCGGTCCAATGTCAGCAGCGGACACCTGTAGTCCTGTGCGCAAGCGACTAGGTAGGCATCATATGCACAGATATCCAGTTTGCTCGCAATTTCTAGAGCTCGGTCTAAGCTCACATCAACGAAGCGGATTAGAATCCTGCCGTATGCTTTGATCGCCTCTCGCACTTGCGCAACGGTTGCACGTTTGCGCTTGAGCATGAGCGAGAGGACATTGCCGACCTCCCAGTGAATGGACGGCGGTGCGATCAGATCCCTACCGACGGTGCGCTTCACAAGAGCCGCCTCCTTCGGTTCGTTTGCCGTCACGGCAATAATGGCCGATGTGTCCGCCACGATATCCATAGGAGCGGTGTTCCTGATCTCTATGGACAATTGTACAGAATGGCGTGGCTGTCCAGAGGCATCGGGGCGGCGAACCCGGGCGGGGAAGATCGCAGGCCCCTACCCCGTGCTCCGCAACATCAATCGCTTGAGAAGCAGGACGAACAGCGGCCAGAGGTTCGATTTGTCGGGCAGGTCGCGGACGATGCGATAGGCACGTCGGGGATTGAGGAAGAACCGACGGACGGTGTCGCGGCGGATCTTGTTCAATTCCTCGTCCGGCAGGTCGGTGAGGTTGACGAATTCCTTGCTGAAGTAGTTGCGCTCGAATTGGCTCAGGACGGGCTTGCCGATCTCCTTGGCCCAGTCGGCCAGGCCGGTTCCCTCGAACGGGTTGACCACGAAGATGTTGGCCGTGTGCAAGTCCGATTTGATAGCGAAGTTCGACGTAGTCAGCAGCTCGTCGCGGGTCTCGGTCGGAAAGCCGAGCATGAAGAAGCCGTGCGTGAAGATGCCGTACTTGAGCGCCAGCGAGATGTTGGCGCGGATCTTCTCCAGGTGGATGTTCTTGCGGAGCTTCTGCTGGAGCCGGGGCGAGGCCGTCTCGACGGCAAAGGCCATGAAGACGACGCCGGCACGTCGCGCCTTGATGAAGAACTCCTCGTCCATGTGGTCGCCACGAACGCCGTTGGGAAACGTCAGTCGGACCTTCATCTTCGACTCGCCAATCATGTCGAAGATCCGCTTGGCCCGCGGCAGGTCGAGGTTGAAGATGTCGTCGATGATTTCAAAGTGGCGGATGCCGTACCGATCGTAAAGCGTCCGCATCTCGGCCAGCACGTTCTCGGGGCTTCGCGTGCGAAATCCCTTGCCGAAGACTTGATGACAGTACAGACAGTGATAGGGACACGATCGCGTCGTGAACAGGACCATGTAGTCGTCCGTGCCGCATCGCGACATGCGGATGAACTTTTTATAGACCTTCAGCGGAATCAGGTCCCAGGCCGGGAAGGGCAGCGTGTCGAGGTCCTCGATGTAGCGTTGCCGGGGATTGACGCGGACCGCACCGTTTCGGCGGAACGCCAGTCCGTCGATTGCCGAGACATCGCCGCCGCTGCGCAGCGTCCGGACGAGGTCATCCAGCGTTAACTCGCCCTCGCCGACCACCGCGTAGTCGATGTGCGGGTTGGCCATCACCCGCTCGGTATAGGCCGATGGGTGTGGTCCGCCGACGACCACGGGCAGGTCCACCCGCACGGATTTGGCGATGGCGGCCACGCGGTCCATGCCCTTCGACTCGTAGGTCAGGGCGCTGATGCCCAGCAGGTCCGGCTTGAATCCTTGGATCTCCCCACCGAGCCGGCTGTAGGGCAGGAAATCGGCGGTCATGTCGATGATGCGGACTTCGACGTCGGCGTTTCGGCGCAGGTAGCCGGCGAGATACATGCAGCCCAGCGGCGGCATGAGCGTCGGCTGCTCTTCGTTGCGTCGCGGCTTGATCAGCAGGACTCGGTACGGTTCCGTCATCGGCGTTGCCTTCGTGGCGTGCCCCCTCGCACCTTCAACGGCCGGTGCGACGGGACTTCATTGTCTGTTCGACGCGTCGGCGTTCCGGCGATTCGCGTCATACTTTGAGCATCAACCGCTTGAACAGGATCGTCACCAGGTAAGGCAATTGCGATTTGCAGGGATAATCGCGAACGATCGCCCAGACCCGTGACGGCTTCAGCCAAAACCGTAGCAGACCCCGTCGCCGAATCCTGTCCAGTTCCTCATCGGACAGATCGGTCAGGTTGGTAAAACCCGGCGTCAGGTAATTGTTGTCGAACTTGCTGAAGACCGGCTTGCCCATATCCTCGGCTAGTTTGGCCAGTTCGGTGCCCTCGTACGGATTCACGATGAACAGGTGCGCCGCGTGCAGCTTGGATCGCACCGCGAATTCGACCGTCGCCTGAAGTTCCTCTCGCGTCTCCGTCGGAAAGCCCAGCATGAAGAACCCCAGGCAGAAGATTCCGTGTTTGCGGGCCAGCGCGATGTTCCGTTCGATCTTCTCAAGGTTGATGTTCTTGCGGAGCATCTTTTGAAGGCGAGGGGTGGCCGTCTCGACGGCGAAGGCCATGAACACCACGCCTGCGCGGCGGGCCTTGACGAAGAACTCCTCGTCCATGTGGTCGCCGCGGACGCCGTTCGGAAACGTCAGCGTCAACTTCATGCCGCTGTCGGCAATCATGTCGAAGATTCGTTTGGCGCGGTCGAGGTCGCAGTTGAAGATGTCGTCGATGATCTCCAGCTCGCGCACGCCGTGCCGATCGTGCAGCTCGCGGATCTCGGCCAGAACGTTCTCGGGCGAGCGTTTGCGGAACCCCTTGCCGAACATGTTGTGACAGTAGAGGCACTTGAAGGGGCATGCGCGCGTCGTGAAGATCACCATGTAGTCGCCGATGCCGCTGCGGCTCATGCGGTCGAACGACTTGTAGGCGGGGATATCGACCAGATCCCACGCGGGGAAGGGAAGCGAATCGAGATCCTCGACGTACCGTTGCCTGGGATTGATGCGCACGCCGCCGTTCTCGCGCCAGGCCAACCCATCGATGGCCTCCACTGAGCCGCGGGTTCGCAGCGCCCGGCCCAGGTCGTCGGCCGTCAACTCGCCCTCGCCGATGACGGCGTAGTCAATGTGGGGATCGGCCATCACCTGTTCGGTGTAGGCGGACGGGTGTGGTCCGCCGACCACGACGGGCATATCGGGACGGACCTCCTTGGCGATCGCCGCCAATCGGTGCATCCCATCCGATTCGAAGGTCAGCGAGCTGATGCCCAGCCAATCGGGCCGGAAGTCGCGGATCCGGCCGGCGATGTCCTCGTACGACATCCGCGCCGGGGCCATGTCGATGATCCGGACCTCGACCTCGCCCGTCCGCCGCAGATAGGCCGCCAGATACATCGAGCCCAGCGGCGGCATGAGGGACAGAGTCGGCTTGTTTCGGTGGGGCCTGATCAGCAATACGCGTTGTTTGTCACGCATGAGGTTCGGTCACCGACATCAGATCTCTAACCCCTCAGCATCAGTCGCTTCAGCAGCACGGCCAAAATGTTGGGAAACCGGCTCTTGTCCGGATAGTCCCTGACAATGGCCCAGACCCGGGATGGTTTGAGCCAAAACCGCCAGATGCCTTTTCGCCGAATCGCGTTCAGTTCATCGTCACTCAGGTCGGTCAGGTTGTTGAAGCCCGAGCTCATGTAGGTATCTTCGAAATCCGAGTGTACCCGCTTGCCGAGGCTTTTGGCCAGTTCGGCCAGTGCGGTGCCTTCGTAAGCGTTAACGATGAACAGGTGAGCGGCGTGCAGGTCCGAGTCGACGGCGAAATCCACCGTCCGTTGAAGCTCCTCCCGGGTTTCGGTGGGGAACCCGAGCATGAAGAATCCCTGACAGATGATCCCGGCCTTGCGGGCGAGGCTGATATTGCGGCGGATCTTCTCGATGTTGACGTTTTTTCGGAGCATTTTTTGAAGCCGGGGAGAAGCTGTCTCCACGGCAAAAGCCATGAAGATTGTTCCGGCCTGTCGGAGCTTGCGGATGAGCTCCTCGTCCATGTGGTCGCCGCGAATTCCGTTGGGAAACGTCAGTCGTATCTTCAGGCCCGACTGGATGATCAGATCGCAGATTCGCTTGGCCCGATTAAGATCGCAGTTAAAGATGTCGTCGATGATCTCGAACTCGCGAATGCGGTAGTGATCGTGCAGTTGTCGGATTTCCTCGAACACGTTCTCCGGTGAGCGTTTTCTGAATCTTTTGCCGAAAAGGTTGTGGCAATAGATGCACTTGAAGGGGCAGGCCCGCGACGTGAATAAGGCCATGAAGTCTCCCCGACCCGTATTCGACATCCGGGTGAAGTTCTTGTACTTGCGGATCGGTATGAGGTCCCAGGCCGGGAACGGCAACGAATCGAGGTCCTGGACGTAGCGCTGTCGCGGCGCAACAACGACCCGTCCGTCGATACGATAGGACAGCCCGTCGATCTCCCGAACGGAGCCGTTGGTTCGCAGGGCGGATACCAGATCCCCCAAGGTGAGCTCCCCTTCGCCGAGGACAACGTAATCGAAATGGGTGTCCGTCATGACTTCGTTGGGATAGGCGGTGGCGTGCGGCCCGCCCGCGACGACGACGGTCTCCGGCCGCAACTGTTTGGCGATGGCGGCGGTTCGGTGCAATCCGCGCGATTCCACCGTCAGGGCACTGATGCCGATCATGTCCGGCGCGAAGGCCCGTATGCGCTCGGCGAGTTGCGAGTAGCTCATGTTTTCGGGCGTCATATCGATGATTCGGCACTCGACGTCGGGTTCGTGCCGACGCATGTAGGCGGCGAGATACATCACGCCCAGGGGTGGCTCGATGGCATAGGGCACGATGTTCTGCCGCGGTTTGACGAAGAGAATGCGGTAGGGGTTCGGCATTCCCGAAAGCTCCATGCTCCTTGCCGGAAGCCTTTCTATCGAGGGTCCCTCACTTGCGGACCATTCACGGTCGACACTAACCCTTCGGCGCACGCAGCGGTGCCACGCTGGTCTCGAACTGATGACATCTCAGACACCGAGGTGGAGGCCGCCCTTTGACCATCGATTTCAACAGGGCACGCATCCGGGGCCCGTTGACGATCTCACGCAAGTCGGTCTCCACGACGTTTCCGACAACGAGCTCCGCATTGGCGTCGAAACAGCACAGCGAAACGTTACCGCCGGTATGAATGTTGAGATTCCCGCGCCACAGCTCCAGACACATGCTGGGCGGTTCGTCGCCGAACTCGTAGAAGCAGGGGGCGAACTTGAACTGGGAAATCAGGCCGTCCCAATACTCGCGGATCTGCGGAATGCGATCGACATTGTTGGGCGTGATGACACACGATGCCTTGATGTCCAGTCCGGGGTGCTTCAGTCGGTGGAGCTCTCGAACGTTGGCACGCACCTGGTCCAGATCGACGCCGCGATTCTCACGAGCGGTTTGGTGATCGGGTTCAATGCTGATGTTCACGACACTCAGCTTGGATTGGGCCACCATGCGCACCCGCTCGCCCGTCAGGCGGGTACCGTTCGTGAACATGACCGCGCGGTGTCCTCGCCGGTAGACGTACTCGATCATGTCGCCCAGTCTGGGGTGTAGGAGGGGTTCGCCGGTAAGTGAAAACGTCACACTCTCCACGGTGTCCGGAAGGTGGTCGACAGCCGCCCTGAACACCTCGTCGCTGATCAAGTGAGGTCTCTCGGCGGTGATGGCCCCGCTTCCCCAGCAGTACTTGCACTTCAGGTTGCAGCCGAAGACCGGCTCGATCTGCATGCTCACGGGCGCCCAGATGCGTGGAATCCTCAGCTTGAAGAAGGCGAGGTTCATCATGGCGGCGAAGACGGTCCTGGGTCGACGGATCCGTTCGAAGATCCACTCCCCTTGGTCGGGGTTCCGGAAGACCATCTTGGCACCCAGGCGGTAGGCAGCCCGGATCGAACGATCCCACAGCCCGGCGTGCGTCCTGGCCATCGTCGTTTCGGTCACTCCCGACCGATCCTGGGACCCGTCCATGATCCCCGAGATCGGCCTCAGCCGTCGAGCGTCTTCGATGTCGCCGCCCGCTGGTAATCAGCTCCGGGGCGATGCAGAATGTTAGACGCCCGTGCCTTGTCGCCCCCTGCGGGCAGAAGTTCGATGGGATTCGCCCGTCCCAAGCGCGACGTCTTTCGTCCCGCGGCTCACGCGATACGATGTTGATTATATGCATCCGCTTGCGAGGCGGGCAAGCCGTGGCAACGGGCTGCGGATTGCCCTTGTCTTGCCCGCCCATTACGCTGTGGGATCACAGTGAGAACCGCATGATCCAGGACAGTCCTCGAATCTTCATTTCCGCCGCCGAACATAGCGCCGACCTTCATGCGTCGTCGCTGATCGAGGCCATTCGCCGACGGCGCCCGGGCGCGCGTTTTATCGGGCTCACCGGGCCCCGCATGCGGGCCTTGGGCTGTCAGACCGTTCGAGACATGACGACCGGCTCGGCCATGGCGGCCGGCGCCTTCCTCAAGGTCGGCAGTGGGCTCGCCATGTTCAGCCACGTCGACCGCGTGCTGGCCTCGGAGCCGTTGGACCTGGCCATCCTCGTCGACGCGCCCACGTACCACCTTCCGATTGCTCGACGCTGCAAGGCGCGAGGACTACCGGTTCTGTACTACATTGCTCCTCAAGTCTGGGCGTGGGCGGAGTTCCGCGTCCGCAAGATTCGACGTCGAACGGACCGATTGGCGGTCATTTTCCCGTTCGAGCAGGAATACTTCCGAGGTCACGGTATCGATGCGGTCTATGTCGGTCACCCGTTGTGGGATGCCTTGGCACGCCGAGAAGTCGACGCGGATCTGGTTGCCCGAATGCGCGGCGGTCACCGCCTGACGGTTGCGCTTTTGCCTGGAAGCCGAAAGCACGTGGTTCAGGAAGTCCTACCCGGACAACTGGAGGTGGCTGCGGAGCTTCAAAGGCGGTTCGACGGACTCGGGCTCGTCGTCGCGGCCGCCGACGAGCACGTTCGTAAGGTTATTGATCCGCTCGTCGCATCGAGCGGGCTGACGATACCGATTTATGTCGGCCGGCACATCGAGGCCATCAATGCGGCCGACCTCGTGTTGGTTGCCAGTGGGACCGCCACGGTGGAAACGGCGTACTTTCACCGACCGATGATTGTGATGTACAACGCGTCGCGGGTGCTGTACACGCTGCTGGGACGCCGGCTGATCCGTACCCCGTTTTTCTGCATGGTCAACATCCTGGCCGGCCGCGAGTTGGTCCCCGAATTCATGCCGTACTTCCGCAGTACCGAACCCATCGTGGCGAAGGCCGTCGAACTGCTCGCCGACGCGTCGCTCCGCGAGCGGATGAGCGCGTCACTGGCCGACCTGATCGATCCGCTGGTCAAGACGGGGGCGTCCGATAATGTCGCGGCGGAAGCCTTGGACCTCTTGGACCGCAACGCCAGGCGGAGGTCAACTCCGACGGGATCGGCGCATGTCATCTGGTAGCTCTTGGACGGAGGCCGATGCACGCGTGTTGTCGCTCGTCACCGGGCAGGGCCGCGACCGTCGGCTCCACAGCGGACCGGCGACCGGCAGGTTTGGGATCTCTAACGGTTTGGGGCTGATGATCGATAGGTGACGGCGCTGTTGATGTTGACCCTTTTCTCGCCGATGCTATCATGGTGAGGTCTTCAGGGGTCGGAAGCCTACTCATGGGGAGCATTCGTCGACCCCCCTATTCCGGGGGGACGGAGAGAGGACCATACATGCGATCCGACGTGAAAGTGGGTGTGGTGCTTGGGTTGGCGGTCCTGGGCGTCCTCGGGTGGTACTTTCTGCGAGACGACAAGGCGAACAGCATCCGACTCACCAAGCCCGATAAGAAATCACTTCAGTTGGCCGATCGAACCGCCAACGATCGGCCGCTGCCGCCTTCGCTGTGGAACGTGCCTCCTCCCTCCAAGGGCAGCGCCAACGCGGGCGCAACGGCGAGCGGCAAACCCGCATCTCCCAGAACCGCCGGCGGCAAGCTAAGCGTTGAGCCGACCGGTGCGCCGTCTCCCATCATCGCTCCGATTGTCCGCCCGGTGCCGCCAACGAAGACCGAGCCCCACAATCCTCCTGTTCGTGTTGCAGACTCGTCGGCGTCGCCGTCCAAGCCAAACCTTTCGAGCCCGCCGATGGTGGCGGCCGCCCACGACGGGAGATCCACGGACTCCGAGAAGGCGGCCGACGAGAAGCCCCCCATTGTCGCCCCTCCGAAGAACGGCTCGGGCAGCAGGTCGACCTCGCAACCCCCGCTGATCCTGCCGCCCAGCGTGTTTTCGGAAACGGCGAAGAAGCCCGAGGCGGACGTTCTTCCCAACAAGGCGGTTAAGATCAGTGAAAGCGAGAAACCCGCCGAGCGGACGTCCATGACGGGGGACGAGGCGAAGGTCTCGAAGCCTCCGACCACCCTGCCCAAGCTGACGATCGATCTGCCCAAGCCCCGCGAAGCGACCGCCTCGAAGACTCCGGAGGAAGCCAAGGAGCGCACTCACATCGTGAAGAAGTACGACACCCTCGCCATCTTGGCCGAGCAGTATTACGGCAGTCAGCGTTTCGTCGATGTGATCGTCAAGGCCAACCCGCAGGTCGACCCCCGTCGACTGAAGTTGGGGACCAAGTTGTTGATTCCGCCGCTGTCGCCCGCCACATCGAAGGCGCCCGCGGGGACGGCAGTCGACAAGACCAAGACCGAGGCGGCCGCGGCCGACGTGAAACCCGCGGACGCCAAGCCCGCCGAAACGGCGAAGACGCCTGAGGGCAAGACCGGCGAGTCGACGTATACCGTCAAGGCGAACGACAGCTTCTACTCCATCGCGAGGTCCGTTCTCGGCAGCGGCGATCGGTGGCGCGAGTTACAGCAGCTCAACAAGGATTTGTGTCCGGATCCGAGCGATCTTCGCCCGGGCATGAAGCTTCGTCTGCCCTCATCCAAGACGGAGACGACGCCGGCGGCGGAAGAGAAGACCAAGGCGAGGTCCCGGAAGGCCAAGGCCGGCGGCGGCGATAAGCCCGCCGAGAACGGCATCCGCTAGAAAGTCTCTGTGATCGGCGCAGTCGTTCCCAACCCGCCGACCGTCACGTTCATCGTGATGCTGGCGGTCGTGATTGCCTCGTCCGCCGCGGGCTATGCGGCGCGGCGCCGAGGTTGGGTTCGTGAGTCCGCTGCGCGCCCCATCCTCCTGATCACCCTCATCGCCGGCTACCCGGTCGTCAGCACGCTGCCGGTGTGGGTGCTTCCGTTGCAGATCGACGACCTGTGGATTCTCGTCCAGTGCGTCCTCCTCACCCTGTCCTGTTTCGTCGTGGGCCTGCTCGTCGGACGGCTGCATCGTCTCGATCGGTCCGACTTGGGCGTCTATAGCTACGGCGCGGCGCACAGCAACATCGGATTCACGATGGGAGGCTTCATCTGTTTCAGCCTGGCCGGCGAACAGGCCCTTGCTTACACCCTGATCTACGTACTCGCCTGGAACGTACTCATGTACGGGGGATTCTTCCCGCTGGCAAACGCCTTTGCCGGCCGGCACGTGCGTTTCACGGCGGGGCTGATCCTTCGGAGTCTGCTCGACCTTCGATCGCTGCCGCTGACCGGCACGCTCTTGGGCCTGGTGCTCAACCGGGCCGGGATCCACCGGCCCGCCGTCGTCGATCAAACGCACATCGTCGATATTCTGGTCGTATTGTGCACCGCGGCCATGTTCTTCGTCATCGGCCTGACGCTCCACATCGACCGTCTGGCCGAATGGAAGTCACTGCATGCGTCGCTGGCGGCGATCAAGTTCCTGCTTTCGCCCTTGCTGGGAATTGCCTGGATTGCCGTGGCCGGGTTCTTGGGTCTGCATATCTCGGGGTTGCAGCGAGACGTGCTCGTCATACAATCGGCGATGCCGATGGCGATGTTCGTTACGGTTGTGGCGAACCTTTACGGTCTCAACACGCGATTGGCCACGGGACTCTTCGTGGTCAATACGGTGCTGTTTCTCGTCGTCGTGTTGCCGGTCATCGTCTTCGTCCACGGAGGCTGATTCGAGTGGAACATGCCGTCATCATGGCCGGTGGGCCCGGGACGCGGCTCTGGCCGCTCTCGCGGAACAACCATCCGAAGTTTCTTCTCCGCCTGTTTGAGGGTCGGTCACTGCTTCGCCGGGCGTACGAGCGGCTGGCGCCGAGATTCCCCGCCGATCGAATTCACGTGATCACCACGGCGGCGCACCTGCCGATGGTTGTCCGGGAACTGCCGGAGCTGCCCTCCGAAAACCTGATTGGCGAGCCCTGCGGACGTGACACCGCCAACGCCGTGGGCTTCGCCGCCGCCCTGCTCGAACGCCGCGACCCTTGCGCCGTCATGGGCATCTTCACGGCCGACCACATCATCAAACCGATCGAGAAATTCACTCGGGCGGTCGACAAGGCCTTTCGCCATGTCGCTCTTCATCCTGAGTCGCTGGTCACGTTCGGCATCCGACCCAAGACGCCTCACACGGGCTACGGCTACGTCCATCGCGGCGACGCTGTTGGCGATCCCGGCGCCGAAGGCGTTTATCGCGTTCGATCATTCAGGGAGAAACCGGACGCCGCAACCGCCGCGAGGTATCTCGCCTCCGGCGAGTACTACTGGAACAGCGGGATGTTCGTCTGGCGTGCCCGGACTGTCCTCGACGAGTTGGCCCGCAACCTGCCCGATTCGCACGCGAGACTCATCCGGATCGCCGAGGCGTGGTCCGACCCGGCCGCAAGCCACGAGGTCAACACCCTGTACCCGACGCTGAGAAAAATCAGCATCGATTTCGCCGTGATGGAGAAGGCAGACCATGTGGCCGTCGTCGAGATGGACTGCGACTGGATGGACGTCGGGTCATGGACCTCGATGCGGGAGGTTGTCCCCGCGGACGCCTCGGGCAACGTGGCGGCGGCCCGGCAACTGCTTTCGTTGGACGCCGAGGGCAATATCGTCGTTGCCGAGGACGATCATCTGATCGCCCTGATCGGGACGAAGGATCTCATTGTTGTACGGAGCGGAGATGCGACGTTGATCTGCACCAAGGAGTCCGCCGAGCGCCTGAAAGAACTCGTCGGCCTGCTCCAGGAGCGGTACGGCGTCAAGTATCTGTAGGGGTGGTTTCCAAACCGTTCTTGGGTGCCGGGGGCAGCTCGCTGCCCGTGCGAATCCGGCTGGAAAAGGGACACACACGGGTGGACAAGCCGCCCGTGGCACCCCCACAAGGGTTTTGAAACCACCTGTAGTCCAACGGAAAGCGAGGCATTCGCGTCGTCTTGGAGCGTGGGCGTCTAGCCCGCCTCAGTTGAAGACTTGTGCCGTCCATACGATACCGCGCGCACGCAAGGGACATCACTGATGCCACGATATCTGGGCATCGATTATGGCAGTCGGCGCATCGGCCTGGCGATCAGCGACCGCGTCGGAACGCTCGCCACCCCGGCGGCCACGCTGCCCGCCAAGGGCGATCCAAACGTGGACGCCGAGAACGTCGCGGACTGGTCGGATCGCCAGGGCATTGAGGCCTTCGTCGTCGGTCTGCCGTTGAACATGGACGGGACCGAGGGTCCACAGGCCCGGCTCACCCGCGCGTTCGCCGAGCAGCTTGAGGCCGCCGCCGGCGGCCGGTGCGTGGTCCTCTGGGATGAGCGCCTCAGTTCCTACGCCGCCGATCAGCTCTTGGCGCAAACGACGCTTTCGGCGGGCAAACGGACCAAACGCCGTGACCAACTGGCCGCGCTCGTCATTCTCCAAAGCTACCTGGATTCACTCCGCCCGGACGCTTCGTCTGAGACGCCGTGAGCCTCCTGGGGGTGCCACATCGCCGCGATGGAAGACTCCTACGGTGTGTTCGCGGGCGCATCAACATGCAGCAGGCGCGTCATCCTTTCCGAAGCCTTGTGACAGGCACTCCGCCATTCGAACCCCTCGCTCAGTCTTCTCCTTTTCAAGAGGAGACGACGCGTTTCGACGCACTTCACGCTGCTCTGTCGGCGCCCAGGATGGCATCGACCAGGCCGTCAATCGTGTGAACCTTGGCTTCGACGGTGGGTTCGTGGCCGGCTTGGCGGATCGTCTCGGAGGTAATCGGGCCGATGCTGGCCAGATGAACGTCTTTCAGCGACGAACGGGCGGCGTCATCGAGAAGCCCGAGGAAGTTGGTGAACGTCGAACTGCTCGTGAAGGTGATCCAGTCGATGCTGCCCTCGACGATACCCTCGGCGACCCTGGGCGGCAGTTCTCTTGCCGGGACCGTCCGGTAGATCGCCACCTCATCGCAGAGGGCGCCGGCATCCTGCAAGGCCTTTCGCAATGCCGGCCGCGCGATATCGGCTCGCAGCAATAGGAATCGCTTGCCGCGAACGTCGTCCAGCTTGATGAGGCTTTCGGCGAGCGCCTCGGCCACAAACTCATCGGGGACGAGTTCCGGCTCGACGAAGTAGCGGCGGAGACGATCGGCCGTGGCCGAACCGATCGCGGCCACGCGCACGCCGGCCAACGCCCTGGCGTCCATCCCGCACGCCCGCATTCGCTCGACCGTCGCATCGACGCCGTTGACGCTGGTCAGTACCAGCCAGTGGTACTGCTCCAGGCCGCGCAGCGCCCGGTCGACGGCATCCCAGCACGCCGGCGGTTCGACGGCAATTGTGGGGGCCTCGATCACCTCCGCGCCGAGGTCCATCAGGCGACCGGCCAACGCGGAGGCTTGCTGTCTGGTCCGCGTAACGACAATCCGTTGCCCGAACAGCGGCCGCCGCTCGAACCAGTTGAGCGTTTCTCTCAGACCCACGACTTGGCCGATGATCGTCATCGCCGGCGGTTTGAAACCGGCGGCTTCGGCACGTTGGCCGATGTCGGAGACCGTGCCGGTCAGCGTCCGCTGGTCCTGCCGCGTGCCCCACGCGATCAGCGCCGCCGGCGTGTTCGGGTCCATGCCCGCCTCGATCAGGCGGCGGCAGTTGGCCGCCAGGTGTTTGACGCCCATGTAGAACGTGACGGTCCCGATCTTAGCCAGCGCCGTCCAATCGATGTTTGAGGCGGGCTTGGTGGGGTCTTCGTGGCCCGTGACCAAGGCGAACGTGGCGGTCCAGTCGCGATGGGTGACGGGAATACCCGCGTAGGCCGGTGCGGCGATCGCGGCCGTGATGCCCGGGACGACCTCGAACTCGAGGCCCGCGGCGGCCAGCGCTTCGCACTCTTCGCCGCCGCGACCGAAGACGAACGGATCACCGCCCTTGAGGCGAACCACGCGGAGGCCGGCCTGGGTCTTGGCTACCAGGATGCGCTCGATCTCATCCTGGGGAACGGGATGCTTGTCGGGGAACTTGCCGACGGGGATCAATTCGGCGTCCGGCCTGGCCAATCGTAGAAGCGATTCGTTGGCCAGGCGGTCGTAGAGGATACAGTCGGCCTGCGCGATGCGGACCGCCCCTCGAACCGAGATGAGGGTCGGGTCGCCTGGTCCGGCACCGACGAGCGATGCCGTTCCCGGTCGAAACGGTCCGATCCGATCGGTCAGAGTCGCAAGGTCATTATTCACGGATCATCCCTTCACGACGGGACATAAGGCATCACGGTCGCAGAACAGCCGCTCTGGGTCAAGGGGCGCCGGTCCGTCCAGCCCGTGCGGGGATTCGTGAGTCGAAGGGAAATTTCGTTGGCATCGGCAAGCCGACGCGGTGAATTCGGGGAGAAGAGAGAGACCCGGCTGGTCGAGTCGTCGCCGGCGCGGGTCTCTCCTGCTCCCGGTCCGATTTCGTGAGCCGTCACTGCTTCTTGAATGTGAGCATGATCGCACAATTGCCCGTCGGCACAACGGCCGAAAGGTCTATCTTGTAGGATGCTATGTTTGCGGTCGCACCGGAGTTACGGACCACCGTATTCGCGAAGATCTCCTTGGGAAGAGTCACGGAGTAGGTGTTGTCCGGCAATAGCGTCATATCCGCCGCCGGGACCTCGTACGCCGTGCCGTTATGCTCTCCGAAACCCGCCGGACGCACCGGCCAGGTCGCACCGACGTCGATATCTTGGACCTGTTGACCGCTGGAATCCAAGTAGAAGATCCCAAAGGAGTAGTCCGTGCCGGTGATAAGCGCTCCCGTCTCGTCGGGTGGCGGGTTGAATACCAGCGTCAGATCCTGGCTCCCGTCAAACGGGATCGGCTTCTCATAGGTCCCGTCGATATTGGGATCTTCGACATTGAACGTGCTCAGCGAGCCGGCCGCGCCATACTTCAGGAGCTTCGGAATGTTCTTGAAGACGAAGTTGAGCATGCGCGAGTATTGGGCGGTCGTGCCGTCGCTGAACGCGAGTTCCACCGTGAACGTGTCGCCGGCGTTCATGGGAGCATTCGGTCGCACCCACGTTTGGAAGCGTTCCGTTCCGTCCGGAGGCACCGCGTAGCCGGCCGCGGACCAGGAGACCCAACTCAGCGAACCGCCCGCGCCCATCAAGGCCTCGCTGGTCGGCAGATAGGTCGGTCCCGGCGTTTCCAAAATGCGGACGGAGGAAATCGTCTTGGGGAATACGCCGGCATCGGCAAAGACCTCGAATGTGATCACCGTGTTGACCCCGAGCGCGGTTGCGATAGCGTCGGCATCGCTCCCATAATACGTTGGGGCTTCATGAGACTGGATTTTCAGGTTCATGAAGAAGTTGAGATGAAGCCCGGCCGGCAAAGCGATGATGCTGGCGGCGGGGTCCAGATCGTCCACGATTCCGTCGCCGTTGTCGTCGGCATCGAAGATGTCGATCAGGCCGTCGCCGTCTTCGTCCACGTTCTGACCGGTATCGGAAGATCCCATTGCGTTGAGGCCCTTTCCGTTGGAACCCAGGCCGGCCGGTACGCCGTTCTCATCGACTCGGGTCGTGATACCGGTGTCGATCCAATCGTCAAGGGTCGCATCGGCGCCGGGTTGAATCGCGGCGTTGTTGGGATCCGCGGGAAGGCTGATCGTGCCCATGGAGGCCGCCCCTTCCATCTGGAGTCCGGTGATGCCGTTGCCGTTTGCCTGACCGTACATGACGGGACCGACGGCACGACCGTCGGGTCCGAGAATCGTCACCACAAATGTGTTTCCGGTCTCCGAGTCCGGAATCGTGAGCTCGAAGTCTCCGTTGGGGTCGGTCACGGCTCGATAGATTTCCCCGGTCTGGTTGCTTTGCGCGACAATCATGTAGCCTTCATCGATGGTCCGTGCGGGATCGCCCGCCATCGGCCGCGTTGCTTGACGGGGCGCCTGGATGCGTCCCGTGAGCCTCGCCCCGTTGGCATCCGAATGCCAGTTGTTGGGGTCGAGCCACGGAAACAGATTCACACAACACCCGGCAAGACCGAGCAACCCGACGCACGCAGCGTGCACGATACATCGCAACATAGCCGGTCTCCTCATGGTCGACGAATCCTCGTTCGGACAGGGACGTGTTTCACACGTAAGCCAAGCCGTATGCAACAATCCCGATGTGTATCGGGTCTACGGAAATGAGGCTTTAGGCGGGATGGTACAGGTCCGAGATCGGGGCTCCACACGGCATTACCGAATCGTCGCGGCGTGCAAGGCCGTGTCCGGAGTGCCGATAATGTCCTGTCCAAGAGGAAGAGTTCCTGCGCGGCAGTTCGACGTGTCGCCTCGACAATCGCCCGACGCGGCGGCGGCGAATCGGTCCATGACGATGCCGGAGTCCCCGGCGGCGGACATGGGGTCGGTGCGTCGAGCCGCACCTTGCGCTCTCGCCGATCCATGACGAAGCTCTTCAGGTTCGACAGGTCAACGGGTTGGTATCATCGGGACATGGGTAGCGTCCTTTGGGGTGATGGCCTGGATGAGAAGCTCCCGCGCCGTTGCCCCCTCGTGACCCGCAAACGTCATCGCCACCCGGACGACACGCAACGGCGCCGGCCACGCGGGACGATCCGGCGGAAGTCTGACGGCATCCTTCTCGGTGGTCAACACCATGTCCGCTTTGGCTGCGGCGGCCTGACGGGCCATTGTGTCCAACTCATCATCAGTCCACGTATGATGATCCGGCCAGAATTGTCTCCCGACGACGACACAACCCATCCGTTCCACCGTTGCGATGAAGGCCGCGGGGTTGCCGAGACCGGCGAAGACCCACGCGTGGCGCCCGGCAACCGAGGAAACGGGCATCTGCGCATCGGGCCGGCCGGCTGGGTCGCACAGTTCCACCGGTCGATGCGCCGCCGACAGGACGGGGACGTCCGGGGCCAGCGTCGCGATCCGACGGCGGAGGTTCGCAAGGGACTCCGGCGAGATCTGATCGCTGCGGGTGATGACGAGGAGATGGGCCCGTCGCAGCGACGTCGCCGGCTCGCGAAGCATCCCTCGCGGAAGCATGGCCTCATGACCGAACGGAACGGTCGCATCGATGAGAACGACGTCGAGATCGCGACCCAAGCGCCGGTGCTGAAAGCCGTCGTCCATCACGAGGACGTCACACCCTTGGCCGATCGCCGCATGGGCACCGGCCAGCCGGTCGGGATTGACGATCAGCTTCGCCTGGGGGCAACGTCGGCGAATCTCGCGGGCCTCGTCGTTTTCACAACCTTCCACAGCCTGCCGAAAGGCCTCGGTTGCCCTACAGCAGGCATTCACCCGTGCCTTGTATCCCCGCATGAGGACGCCCGGCCGACGGCCGAGTCCGATGAGTTCTTGAAGGACCCAGATGACCATCGGCGTCTTTCCGGTGCCACCGGTGGTCAGATTGCCTATGCTGACGACCGGAACCGTGACACGACGGACGGCCTTTCCGCCACGATCATAGCGTGCGTTTCGCAGCCTGATCACCGCGCCATAGGCCCACGCCAACACCGTCAGCCCACCGCGAAAAACGGTTGCGATTGCCCCCTTTTGTTCGCCGCTGATTAGTCGGAAGTAGTAGGAGTCGGGTGTCATGGGCCTCGGTGAATCGAGGGTAGTCGGCTGAGGGTCGCCACCTCAACCCCGGCAGTCCAATCCGCACGGAAGGGTGCGGTTTCTCCGTCACTTTGCAAGCACCGCCGCGGCGCAGGTCACGCCCGTTTCCTGTTCGGGCGTCACGGCCTGGTGGTATTCCAACACGGTCACTTGCGCGCCCTGCAGCGCTCGGAGCAAGACATAGATACATCCCGAGCTGCACACGCGGAAGATGTTTTCATTGGCCTGAAGGCCGGCGATCAGGCCATCGGCATCACCCGCTTCGATCCGTGCCAACGTCGCGCGGTCTTCCCGCTCCACCTCCTTGAGGAACTCTTCGTCGAGGTCTCGGTCGTCTCCGAACCGCCGGCCGACGTGGCTCAGGTCGGCCCCGGCGATGATGCACGTCCGAGCACTGCCGCTATCCTTGGCAATGACCTCCGCCAGCGCGTCGGCGAATTCATTCAAGGCCGGACCCTCTCCTTGTGCCGGCTTCAGGCCGGTGGGCCCGCACACATCGGGGCAGAGTATCGGGACGATGGTACAGGGTCGCGAGTCGGTCAAGGTTTGGAGCAGCATGACCTGAAGCTCCACGGAATGCTCGCGGAAGTGATCCAACTCCCACTGCCCGAGGTCAAAACTCAGTCGTCGGCGGAGTGCTCGGATGAATTCCTGATCGGTTTGCGCCACACCCAGCGGCGTGTCGTAGTCCTTCAGGGTCCAGACGGGCGTCGGGCTTCGACCGAAGTGGTTCGTCCCCAGGATGACGAACCGGTCGAACGGCGGCTGCCTCCGTAATTGGGCATAGGCGCCGGCGTAGCAGGGTCGTCCGCGGGCGTAGTCCAGGTGAGGCGCCAGCAGACCGACGACCTGACGCCCGTCCGTTACGGAGCGTCCTTCATTCACGATCGCGGTCAATTCACTCCGAAGACCGGCCGCGTCGGCCAGACCGTCCACCGTCTGGGCGAATCTCGCGGGCGCCTCCCGATACGCCTCAACCATATCGGCGTAGCGGGCCTCAAACACCGGACCATCCAGCATTCCCGTCCGATCAAGCTGATGCAGCAACTGGACGAGTTGCCCCGCCGGCAGGGACTGATGAAACTGCTTGCGGAACTTAACCAGGATGTCATCCAACGTGTTCTGGCCGTTCAGAAGCGTGACCAGATAGAAAGCCCCCGGCGTCAGTGTCATCTGACCTGACGCCAAGCCGGATGCATCGTATAGCACCATCATCTGCTCGTCGTCGTATTCGACGGGCGTCACATCGATGGTTGGGCGTAGTCGCGGTCGTTCGTTCGAGATCTCAGCCATATCCTTGTCGCCTCAAAACGGACCCTGTCGATTCGAAGCGTCCCGTCGGCGGATTCGGGGTTCATCATGCCGGGACGCTCGCTCGCCCCATATTTCAGCCGTTGAACGGAGCAGCTTGAGGCATGTCGGCCGGACCGATCTCCTCATCCGTCAGGTAACACGCCGGATCCGCCGCCCATGGATCGCCCGTCATCAGTTCCGCCCTTACCCGCAACGAACCGCCGCATAACGGCTTGAACTTGCACAGGCCGCACCGCCCCTTCAATCTCCCCGCGCGGTCCTTCAGGCCGGCCATCAGATCGTTCGACGTGTCCTGCCAGATCCCGCTGAAGGGTCGCTCGCGAACGGTACCGAGCGAGTAGTGCATCCAGAACTGGTCGGGATGCACGTTGCCGTAGAAGTCGATGCAGCCGATGCCCACGCCGGAGCTGTACAATCCGCCCCCATTCCATCGGAGCATCTCGTACACCTGCTCCGCACGCGGGTCGCCTTCGGCCTTCAGCTTCACGTACATGTACGGACCGTCGCAATGATTATCGACGGTGAGTATCTCGATCGGCAAGCCACGACGATGGAAATCGCGGGTGCGGCGAAGAATCGTATCCATCGCCAGGCGGGACTCGGCCAATGAGAGGTCCAGCACGCGTTTGCCGCGTCCGGTGGGGACCAGGTGATAGAAGCAAGCACGATTGATTCGTTCCCGCTCGATGAAATCGAACACACCGTCGAGATTCTCGAACGTCGGGCGCGAGAGCGTCAGTCGCAGCCCAACCTTCTGGCCGGCCTCGACGCAGTTGCGAAAACCCTGCATGGTGCGGCCAAAGGCGCCGGCGACTCCGCGGAACCGATCGTGCACTTCCGGAATCGCGCTATCCAGCGATATTCCGACGTAGGCCAGCTTCAGGTCGACCAGACGACGGGCGATCTCCGGCGTGATCAACGTGCCGTTCGTGCTCAGGACGACGTGCAAGCCCTTGCCCCGAGCGTATGAGATGAGTTCGAAGATGTCCGATCGTATGAGCGGCTCGCCGCCGGAAAAGAGGACGGCCGGCACACGAAACGTCGCCAGATCATCGAGGACGCGGCGCGCCTCGTCCGTGGTCATCTCGCCCTCGTACGATTTGGCCTCGCTATCGCTGTAACAGTGCACGCATTTGAGGTTACACGTCCGCGTGATATTCCAGACTACGATCGGCCGACGATCCATCGCCGATTTCGCCACGTCCATCCGCTGATGCAACGGAACATCCCGCCCGATCGCCTGGCCATAGCGATGCGGGGTCGAGGGCGACTCGAAACCGCAGTAGAGGACACTGACATCGATCATGCCGGCTGCCTTGGCTACCAAGGCAATTCTAGGGAACCGTGAGGCCTTTTGCCACGGTGTCGCGGATCATCGGCGTCGGACTCGATCCTCCAGGTCAGGACATTCGCTTGAAAGACGGCCCGGTTCTTGCCAGAATTCCGGAGTGCTGGTGTTGTGGGTGGCCGCGGCGGCGCCGTATGTCCCGCCAACCTCAGGGGACCAAGGCCCGCTATCTCTCCCGGCAACTGCCGTGTTTGGTCGTGCCCGACAGGAGCCGGCGCTTCTGAATAATCGTCGCCCAAGAAGAAACGTCCGTATCGCGACCCGAGCATCGGAAGGAGAACCTGCCATGAGTCGCTTCGCAAACGCCGGCGTCGTGTGTTGTCTGCTGCCGTGGACGGTTTCGGCCAGATCGGCCCGGGCGGAGGACCTGCCCCGAGTGCCGGAGAATGTTTACCGCGGCGAGATGGCGGCGTATGCGGGGGCATGGGGCTTTGAACTCGGCAAGCCGGGGATCATTCTCGTCAGCGATGAAGAACTTGAGACACTGGCCTCGGACCCGGAGAATATCCTCGATTTAAGTCTCACGCCCCAACACAAGCACATGGCCAGCCTCCGCCAGATCTGCGAGAGTGCAAAGAATCACGGGCAGCGGACACTGATTGTGGCCTTCGATCACTTCTTTCAGCAGTACCGGCCGGGCCAGAACCACGTACGGCGACTGATGCCCGACATGGATGCCTACATCGAGAAGATCGCCCGCATCAGCAAGTTCGCCCTGACGTACGGGCTCGGGTTGGAGTTGAGCCTGCTGACCCCGCTGGAGATCGGCCGGGGCTATCGCCAGGCGACCGGGGAATCGGGCGTCTGGATGCAGTACCGCAAGGGCCTTCGCGACCCCGACAGCGGCGTGTTCAGCGTCCAGTTGTGGCGGCACACCCGCTGGGTCAACAACAAGGGGCCGTTCGATGTCGAAAACGCCGGCGTCCGGGTCTTCGCTTTCCGCGAGCAGCCCCTGCACGGAACCCCCTACCGCGTCGTTCCCGAGGACTGTATCACCGAGATCAGCGACCAGGCCAAGGTCGAGGAGATGCCGGGGATCCGGGCCCAGGGCTTCGGCGCCACCCGCGTGCGGATCTACGGTTCGGGCAAGATCGGCGCGAACGGACTCAACCGGGTCCTCGTCGTGCAGACGTATCGCACGCCCGAAATGGATTACTTCTCGGACAAGGCGCTGCCCTACCTGAAGCAACTCGTCGACCGCTACGCGGCGGCGGGGGTGAAACTCAACGCCCTCTACTCCGACGAACCGCACCTGATGGGCGACTGGGCCTACCACAGCCACCACGAGCATGGGCAGTTCGCCCTGCGATACGTCACGCCGGGACTCACAGAGAAGTTCGCCCAACGGTTCGGCGCCCCCTACCGCGACTTCGCCCGCTACCTGATCTACTTCACCTACGGCCAAGAGGACTTCGCCAACGACCTGAGCGCCACGCAGGGCATCATGCACGTCTTCGGGGCGTCGCCACAGGAGATCCGAAGGACCGCCCTGTTCCGGGCGCATTACTACCGCTTCCTCCAGGATGGCATCACCGACCTTCTTGTCCAAGCCAAGCGCCACGCCGAGCAGCGGATGGGACACCGCCTCGAGGCCCGCGCCCACGCCACCTGGGCCGAAAGCCCCACCTGCGATTCCTGGCTGCCGGCCCACGGTGTTAACAGCGAGCACGCCAAGTACGAGTACACCTCCGATTTTGTCTGGTCGAACACCGTGCAGCAATCGGCGGTGGCTTGCTCCGACTACTTCCGCTGGGGAGACTTCCTGACGGGTAACGGCAATGACCACGCCGAGGGCGGCTTTCTCGACCGCAACTACATCGGTCTGGCATTGGCCTGCTCTACCGGAATTCTGAATGAAGTGCCGTATTCCTATGGGGCGCACTGGGGCATGCCGGGCCCGATTTCGCACCGGCGGTCGATGGTGGCGTCGGCATTCGGCGTGGCCGCCGGGCATTTCGGACATGTGCAGGACATGCAGCACCGCGATGTGGAGGTGCTGATGCTCTACCCGATCGACCTCGTGGCCGTCGAGGAGCGTTTTGGAAGCTGGATGACGCAGTACGCCTATGCCAACACCGTCACTGCGGCCAAGCTCCTCGAACGGGGCCGGGTCGTCGGCGGGGCGATCGAGATGGCCGGCCGGCGGTATACCACGCTGGCGACGACGTTCGAGCCGTTTCCATCGAAGCGGCTCTTGGACATGATGCAGCAGCTCGTGCAGGCCGGCGGACGCGTCGTCTGGTCCGGCCCGCCACCGGTCCTCACCGATGAAGGCGACGACGCCCTGGCCGCGTGGTCGGCAGTCTTCGGTGCGCACTACAGCCCGGAACTGACCGAGGGCCTGCCCGCCCCCGGACGCCGGGTCGTCTTCGACGGCGCCCTCAAGTCGGTTCCGCCGCAGACGATCCTGACGCACCTTCTGGTGGATCACATCTACCCCGTTAAGGCAACGGAGTCGGCCCAGAGCGTGGCCTGCGTCAAAGATCGGGTCGTGGCGACGCATCGTCCCTATCCCGGTGGCGGCAGCGCGACATTCCTCGGTTTCCGGCCGCAGGACAATCAGTCGTGCAGCCTGGGGTACGATGTCCGCACGTGGTTCGACGTCCTCTGCGCTCTGGGGGCCTATCCGCCCTCGGGCAAGTTCCCCGGTGTAAACGACAACACCGAATACCTCTCGCGGACCGGTGACTACATCGCCTGCCGGTTCCCGAACGGTACGGTAACGATCGCACGGCATCTGCGTCATCTGGAAGAGAACTGGCATGGGGGTTTTGCGCGGAATTCCGAACGGGACGCCGCGTATGCCGCCGGCCACCAGCTCCCCTCGGACACGCTCGACCTCCGCGACTTCAAGGTCAATGGACACAGCGTGACGTACGAGGGCACCGGCGCGGTGGCCTACCGGCTGGACGCACAAGGAAACCTGATCGGAATGGCGGGCCATCAATGCCGACAAATCACGCTGGATGGCCGGACGACGGTCTTCGCAGAGAAACCGTTGGGTCTGGTGTGCTTCGGCCCGCTCGTCCCCGAACGGCGCCTGCCGGGAAAGGCCGTCTTCGAGATCTGCATCCACGGCACCGGCACGGTTCGGATCCCCGCAACGGCCCTGCCGGAGAAGGTGCGCGTCCATGCCGCCGGCGCGACGCTCGGCTCATGCGGTCCTGAGGTGCCCTGCCGGCGCGAAGGCCCGTCGATCGTGTTGACGATCACGCCGGCCGAATCCAGCCGGTGGCTCTGGGTCAGTCCGGCCGACGACAAAGGACTATAGCGGAAGTATCGTCTGACCCGCGCCACATTGGAGCACATTGCTTCGGCGTGGAGGAATCGGTTGAACGTTCCTGCATCTTCCGTCGGTTGAGCATTCGTCCGTCATTCCGCTTCGGCTCCGCGTGTCCGCCCAGCGGCCGCAAAGGGCGTGCCGCATTCCGGGCAGCGATTCTCGACGGCTCCGGTAAGGTCGTAACCGCATTCATGACAGTACGGCCGGTTGCTCGGGATGACCTTGTTCACAATCCATTCGCCGCCCAGGAAAAGGTACGCGCCCAATCCAATCTGAGCCAATGATGCAATTGGCGCCACCAAGTAGTAGTGGAACCCAGCGCTAAGCGGCCGAATAGACAGTACCCAGACCATACTCACCGCACTGGTCAGGAAGGTACAGAACCCCTGGACCACAAAGTACACGCCCAACAGCTTGAGCAGCACGCGAACCAGCGTTTTGTATTTCACGGCTCACCCCAGTTTCGCGTTGAAAGACGGGAACGGCGCCCTTGCGTTACACGGGAATATCGGGCCGGATTATACGCCCGGTCGCGCGGGTCAACAACGTCACCCTCTCAATCCTGTATGAGACTCCGGCAAGCTGGTATCATGCAGCGGCTTGAATCGGCCTAGGCCTAGCGTGAGGAGTCAGAATGAGCAAAGCAAGCAGTGTTATTCGTGTCACGGTTTGGAATGAGGGGAGGCATGAGAAGACGAACAAGGAAATCGCCAAGATCTATCCCGACGGGATGCATGCGGTGATCGCCAAGCATCTGAATGCCCAGTCGGGCATCACGGCGCGGACGGCCACGCTCGACGAGCCGGAACACGGCCTGACAGACACGGTGCTCGCTGAGACCGACGTCCTGACCTGGTGGGGTCACATGGCCCACAACGAGGTCCGTGACGATGTCGCGGACAAGGTCATCAAGCGGGTGTACGAGGGCATGGGCATCATCTGCCTGCACTCGGCCCACCTGAGCAAACCATTCGTCAGACTGATGGGTACGATCTGCATGCTCAAGTGGCGCGAGGCCGGCGAGCGAGAGATCGTCTGGGTTACCAAGCCCGGCCACCCCATTGTCGAGGGGATCGACGATCACATCGTCATCGAACACAGCGAGATGTACGGCGAGCACTTCGACATCCCCGAACCGGACGAGCAGATCTTCATCAGCTCGTTCGCGGGCGGCGAGGTGTTCCGCAGCGGCTGCACGTGGCATCGCGGCGCCGGTCGGGTCTTCTACTTCAGCCCGGGGCACGAGACGTACCCGATCTATTACGATCCGAACATCCTCCGCGTGATCACCAACGGTGTGCGTTGGGCCGCGCCCCGGCCGACGCCGGTGCAGACGTACGGACATCGGCCCGAGATCGGATGGTACGCGAAGAAATAGATCCATGCAGGGCAACTCCAGCCAACAACGGCCGTGCGCGGATGCCGGTTGCGAAGGCGTTCGCCCGAGGACCCGAACGCCCTGGGCTCGGGTCGTGCCGCTCGTCGTCGTACTGCTGACGGCAGTCGCCTTTCTCCCGTCGCTCGACAATGGGTTCGTCAACTGGGACGATCAGCTCAACTTCATTGAGAACCCCAACTATCGCGGATTGACATGGGACAACCTGTGCTGGATGTTCACGACCTTCCACGCGGGTCCGTATCAACCGCTGAGCTGGCTGACGCTCGGTGTGGACTACGTGCTGTGGGGGATGGACGCCCGCGGGTACCATCTGACCAGCCTGCTATTCCACGTGGCCACCGTGTTGGCCTTTTACTTCGTGGCCCTTCAGCTCATGCGGTCGGCATGGGACAAGCCGGCCGACAACGACAGCATGGCGATGCGGTTCTCGGCCGCCGCGGCCGCCCTGCTGTTCGGCGTTCATCCGCTTCGAGTGGAATCCGTCGCCTGGGCAACCGAACGCCGCGACGTGGTCAGCGGCCTGTTCTTCATGCTGACGCTGCTGGCCTATGTGCGGGCGAGCCGGCTTGATCGACAGACGTCGGACTATCGCAAGTGGCTGGCCCTGTCGGTGCTAGCCTATTTGGCCTCGCTGCTGGGAAAGGGGATGGCCGTCACCATGCCGGTGCTGCTGCTCGTGCTCGACTGGTATCCGCTGCGTCGATTCGCCGCAACGCCTCCCGGCCGAAACGTCGAGGGACCGGAGTCGCCGCCCGGGCGCCTCAACCCCACACCGAGTTGGTTTGCTCCCCCGTTTCGCTCGCTTTGGTTGGAGAAGGTTCCATTTCTCATTCTGGCGGTGGCGGCCGGACTGGCAGGTATCCACGGCCAGGTCCATTCCGGGGCGGTGGCGACTCTTGACCAGTATGGCTTGGACCGACGAATCGGCGTGTCGCTGTTCGCAACGGCGTTCTATCTTTACAAGACGCTCATTCCGTGGAACCTCTCGCCGCTAGTCCCCATGCCACGAACTCTGGATCTTTTCTCGTGGCCCTATGTGTTGAGCGCGGCCGTCCTGGGCGCGTTGACGTTTTTCGCCGTCGCATATCGCCGGCGTTGGCCTGGGTTCTTGGCGGTTTGGCTGGGATACGTTGTCATGCTTGCGCCCGTGTCCGGACTTACCCAGATGGGACCGCAAATCGCCGCGGATCGCTACACTTACTTGCCCTGTCTTGGGTGGGCCTTGTTGGGTGGATGGCTCATTCATCGTCTCGTACGAACGCGCCATCGACTTTTTCCCGTCATGGCTCTCGTTACGGCATCGGGAATTGCGGCCTTGTCGGTATTGACGTGGTTTCAGACCACGATCTGGTACGACTCGGTATCGCTCTGGCGACATGCGGCATCCATCTACCCCGACAGCCAGCTAATCCACCAGAATTGGGGCGCTGCGCTGGCGGCGTCCGGCAACCCCCAGGAGGCGCTGCGTCGCTACCAAGAGGCGGCTCGGCTGGCGCCACAATCGGCCGAGGCTCACAACAACATCGGCAACGCCCTGCTCAGCCTGGGTCGTCCCGCCGAGGCCGAAGCCTCCCTTCGGCGAGCCATCGAACTCAAGCCCGAGCACGGCGGTGCTCACTACAACCTGGGCAACGTGCTCGTCCAACTCGGACGGCTTCAAGAGGCCGTCCGACACTATCTGCTGGCGATCAAGTACCGGCCGGCCCTGGTGTCCGCAAGGGTCAATCTCGCGAATACGCTCGATCGGCTGGGCCGGCATGAGGAGGCCGAAGCTCAGTGGCAGATCGCCACGCAACAGGATCCTCGAAACGAAGGGGCATACGACAACTGGGCGATCGCGTTGAACCGGCGAGGCCACTATGCCAAGGCCGTCGACGTCCTTCGACAGGGGACCGTCCACTGCCCGGGCGATCGGAACCTGAACCTTCGCTTGGTCTGGCTTCTGGCGACCGCACCCGACCTCCCCATCCGCAATGTCGAAGAGGCCATTCAAATCGGTGAGCGACTGGTCAAGGCAACCGGTGAGAAGGATGCGCAATGCCTCGATGCGCTCGCCGCCGCTTACGCCGCCGCCGGACGCCGGCACGATGCCGTGCGTTGCGCCACGCGTGCCGTGGAATTGGCGGAGGCCGCCGGCAAGCCGCACCTAGCCCGTCAGATCCGCGAACGGCTCGGTGAGTATCAAGCGGGTCGTTCCGGTCGCCCTGCAAGTTGAGGATTCCCAACCAAGAGTCCACCGCGAGGCCTTGGGGATGGCGGCTGTTTCACTTAGGTTCCCGACGAAGGCGGAAGAGCCACAGACGTCCCCGGTCGTCCATCGGCTCCCAACCCTGAGCGGCGTATGCCGGCGGAAGCCGTTCGGCGATCAGGACCTCGGCCTCGGTCGTTCGGAGCGTATCGAAGACGCGGTCCTTTACATAGGGATAGGCCATTCGGAACTGATCGGCGTCGCCCAGGGAGGCGGGGATCTCCGCGACGATGCGGACGCGGGCCAATCGTGCCCAGTAGGCCTCCATGGCGCTGCCCGCCAAGGCGATCGCCGATCCGGGTTTGACGCCCATGCGGGTCAGTCGGTCGGCGATGTGCCCTTGCACGTGCGAGGCGCCGATGAGCCTGCGTTCGGCGCTACCGGCATCGACGGGACGAATCAGGCAGGCCGCAATCCCTATGCCCATGAGAACCAGCATCGCCGTGCACACCGCCGAGACGGCACGATCGAGTTCCCGCCGGCAAGGCAGGGTGACTCCGCCCATCAACGCAAGGAAGAGGACCAACATGAAAGGTGATACGTACCGGAGACTCACGAACACCCCCCAATACATGGCCAAGGCCACGATCGCCGGCACGAAAATGAACGCGTATTGCATGAGGGGTCGCAGCGCTGATGATCGGCGGAAGCCCAGGAGGTAGAGCGCGAGAACACCGACGATCAATCCGCCTTGCCAATGGTAGAAGAGATGGAAATAGACCTCGGCTCCTTCCTTCAGGACTCGTAGTTGTTCTTTCAAGTCGAAGTGAGGCGTGACACCCTCGTACCAGTAGCTCGGGTCGTACCAGGCGGGATATGTCCCGGCAATCGGCTTGGCAAACTCGTAGATGCCGGGCGAATCCAGGAGCTTTCGGGTGGGATGCAGCGGCGTTCCGCATCCGGGTGGTCCCCCCTGCCAATGTGTGTATTCCGTGATACCATTCACCTTCCAGGCATAGTTCAACCGACCGCTGTGGCCGAACGTCAACCGACCTTTGGCGATCGACAGAGCGACAACCAGCGGCGCGGCCACGAGTGCGAAGACGCCCAACGCCAGGAGCACCCTCGGAAATGCCCGGCGAATGTCCCCCGGCAAGAACAGACCGCAGCCCAGGAAGACGAATGCCAGGGGAAACATGGGTGACTTCGCCAAGTAGCCCAACCCCAACACCAGCCCCAGCGACGCGAACGTGAGATACTTCGTTGAGCCGTTGCGGATTCGAAGCAGAATCGCGCAGGCCAGGTAAGTGAAAGCGGCAACACACATGTCGGGACTGGCGATCATCAAGGGAAGTGAGCACCAGATGAACAGGGCGTGGCCGAGCGTCAGCCACACCCAGTCGGGGAGTCCCGCGCGGTCGTCGGCTCGGAGTGTTGCGTCGCGCCGCTGGTTCAGCCGGAGCAGTTCGGACATCAGGAACCGAAAGCATCCGAGCGTCGCCACGTAGACGGCGAACCCGACGGCGTGAACGACGGGGAATTCCCAATAGGCTGAAGGTTTGGAGAGAAAGAGAGCCACGCCCAAGATCCAGGGATACAACGGACTCCAGTGCGCGTTGACGGCCGCGGCCCAATCACCCCGCATCCACGCCTCCGCAAGGTCGAGGTAGCAGATTCCGTCCGGGTTCATGTAGAACCGACCCGCCCATGTGTGAAGCCCCCCGATGAGGACGGCCGCCGAGAAGAGGAGAAGGGAGAGCGCACGACACGAAGGCTGCCGTTCACATACGACGGGCTGCTGGAGCCCGACGGTCGTTGAAGAATTTGGACAACTTTCCATGCTGGACGATCCTCGCGCGCCGGTTGGGTCAACAGGAACACACGCGGCACACGGTATTCTGACCTCGATCGAGCGGTCCGTGCAAGATGAGGGGAAAGAAGGGGGGATCAGGCGACCGTCTCAACGACGGCCGACGAACTGGGCGAACGCCTCAGGGCCTGGCGAACCTCCGTAAGCAACTGATCCACCTTGAATGGCTTGAACAGGACGGCCGCCAATCCCTCTCGATTCGCCCTGACGATGGAGTGATTCGGGTCATAGCCGAATCCGGTGATCAGGATGACTTGACACGCGGGGAGTTGACTTCTGACGGCCGCAAAAACCTCATAGCCGTTCTTGAACGGCATGCGAATGTCGGCCAAAACCATGTCGTATTGGTTCAAGGAGATCATGTTGACGGCCTCGGCGCCGTCGCGAGCGGTGTCGACATGGCACCCCTGCTTGCGAAGGACCTCGTATACCGTCGTCCGGATGACTTCCTCGTCGTCGGCCACCAAAATGCGCTTTCCGGACAGCAACGGATCCCCCGCAGGCTTCTGTTTCTGGAGGACCTTGCCCGACCCGTTGATCGGACGGGCCACCTCCCGAACCGATGTGCGGATCCGTTCCACATTGTGCAGGATGCTTTCCAAACGCGCGACCAGTGCGGGGTTGTCGATGTGTTCGGCGATGAGGGAGCTGGCGTCGGTCACAATATCATTCAACGGCGCGGCGATTTCCGTGGACACGTCGTCGGCCAACTGACCCGTGGTACGGTATCGCTCGATCACCAGCAAATCGAGAATCTTGAGTGCAATCGCCAGGTGCCTTCCGAATGCCTCCAGAAGCTGTCGATCCACGTCGTCGAAGTCCGCAACCTGATCGCTCTCCAGATTGAAGACGCCGATCACCTCATCGTGCAGCCAAAGGGGAACCGTCAATGAAGAGCCGGCCTTATCGATGCCCGGCAGATATCGATGATCTCGGGTGGTGTCGGGACAGATGTAGCTTCGCCCGGTGGCGGCGACATATCCGCAGATGCCCTGCCCTTCCTCCGAGGCCGTCATTTCCCGATCGAAGATGCAGTCCGACATGCCGTGCGCCATGGCAACGGCCAGTCGGCCGGACTGGCGGTTCACCAGCCGAATGCTGAATCGATCGAAGTGCATCAAGCTGTGAATATACGAGGCGATTTGCCTCTCAATCTTCTCCACTCGCTGCGGCACGCTCAAGACGCTGAAATGCTCGGCGTCGAATCGGACGAGCTGCTGGCCGGCGGCTTCCACGTCGCGAAGTCGTTGCTGGAGCTGGTGAGCGGCCATGACATTTCGCACCACCGTTGCCACCTGGATCAACTGACCCCGATCGTCGCATACCGGCGAGATGGCCACCTCATAATCGCCGGACACGCCCGTTGAATCCGCAAGGGAGAACTGGCGAACGTCGACTCGGGCCGGACCTGCTTCGCCTTTCGGAGCAGCCCACCGACCGACGGCCTCGAGCGACATCTCGACGACCTTGTTCAGGACCTCCTTGGGCATCTCCGTCATGGTCGCATTCGCCCAGACTACCCGACCGTCCAGTCCGATCGCGGCAATCCCCTCGCCGGTGCTACTCAACAGCTTTTTGGTCCATCGAGCGCATCGGTCACAGTGCCCGGGCAGGAAATCGCCGGCTTCGCTTACGACGACATCCACGCGACCGCTTTGGATCGCTTCGGCGGCCTTCTGAAATGAGTCAACAACGAGAACTTGACCGGGTTGATCGACGAGGGAAAGAACCGACGCTGTTGTAGCCTCCGAACGACTGAGCAGCAGAATCTTCGGTTGGTCAGCCCTTGTAGGCGTCATTCAGGCCCCGTGCCGTTTGAGTCCCCAGCTCTTTGCTACCAACCAGACTAGAGGTTGCACCTCGCGAGACCAAGGGCTTTGTGGCACTTCCTTGGGCTTTTGTCCACAGGATATTATGGAGTTGTATTACTTGTTTTTGTGGGTTCTTCGTCGGCTTGTCGTACGACCTGTAAGGGCAAGGAGGGACCCATATCGGTGCTTGTGAGCGGTCTGGACGTAACTGCCGGTAAGCTCGACGGGGTTCGTCTCTGCCGCGAGAGTTCCTCTTCGACGCGATCGTCAAATGGAATCTCGTAGCCCATTCTGCTGTCGCTGGTGGCAAGGATGACCGGCGCCAGCCACAAGGCCACGAAACTCCTCTTGGTCCAACCGGCGTGTCCCCCACGATTTCCCGCATCCGACATCGTGGGCCGATAACCCACGTTGTGCAGTTTGGCGTACAACTTCTGCCCGCTTGATGGGGTGGAACCGACCGTTCGTGCAGGCTTGAATCCGACAGCACCCGCAGCGCGGGTGTGTCGCCGATCGATCGTGCCGAATAGGCTTGTGCCGACTTGAAGGTAACCCACGTCGGAGTCGGAATAGAAGTTCCAGATGCCTGCGTCAGTATGGCTTAGCGCCTTGGTCAGGTCGTAGTCGGGGGAAAGGGCCGCTGCCAGTAGCAGGGCGCTTCGCACGTTACATCCATGCGGCAGTGCCTCAAGTGCCAGTACCGCAACTCCGGCGCCGCCCGAATGCCCGACAAGATGGACGGGCCGATCCGGATAGTCCTGATGATACTGAACGATCCGATCGGCGATTCTCTTGGCTTCGGCGCGGTTTCGCTCCAATGCAACAAGGTTAACGAGACTGCCGAGGGGGACGAGTGTTCCCCAGTCATAGATTTCAATGGCGCATGGCACACCGCCGTCATTGAGGCCCTTCAAAATGTCGGCATTGTACTTACTGCGACCTTCAATACCGGGAAGGACGATGACAAGACCGTTCTTCAAGCGGTCCGTGGTGGAGAGGTTGTTCACCACGCACCCGCTGGATGCCACGGCCACCAAGCCGGTCGCGGCGACAAGGGCATATTGATGGCGTCTACACATACGCATAACGAACCGCACGATCAATCGGGAATCGGCTTTCCAGCGGGCCATGGACCCCCGGAACGTGGTAGTTTACTTGCCCGCCGCGCGACTCGCAAGTGTGGTGCGACCTTCATGGCTTGCTTTGAGGTATCGAAGGTCTTGCGGCAACAAGGCTTTGGCATTACTTGTGTGTTGTCCAGCCGGAGCGCGATCCCGGCCGTGACGGATGGTCATGCGGGGCCAGTCAGTCGTTGGGCGCCATGCATAGGGAGTTCGGCAATGACGCAACTCATCGCCACATGGATTCTTGCCGGCAAGCCCGCCACCATGCTTCTCCCGCTGATGCTCATCGCCTTGGTTGTCACCGTAGCCTTCGCGATTCTTCGCGACCGAGCCGCGACGGGCGACAACGCACCCGACGACCAACTTACCCAGCAGCCTCCGGCGAAACGACCGTTGGAAGAGAACTGGTGACTGACGGATGCCGCCGCCTTCCGACCTCCATGCGGATCGGGCCCCGACGAAAAGAACCGGCGTCAGCCGACAACCGCCCGACCGGCCCCCGTCGCAAACGCATGCCGACCGACACCCGCTCACGCCTTCTGGAAATCCGGAAACGCGACTGGTTTGCCGCCGGCTTCGATGGAGGCCGCGCTGAGCGGAGTGATACTGCTCCAGGCGACGGCGTCGTAAACGTCAATCGGGGGCTTTTCGCCTGATCGCAGGCTTTCCAGAAATGCGCGCGTAACGAAGTAGTCGGCGCCGCCGTGGCCACTGCCGGTCCCCTCTTGGCCCCACTTCCTCCAGAGCGGATGCTGGTATTCTTTTTGGTGGTTCGCCACCGGCTCCCAGGCGTATTCCTTGGTTTTGCCCTCGATCCAGATTCGCTCGCCGTCAAACAAATACGCCCCCGTTGTTCCCTGGAGCATGAAGTGCGTTGTGCTTGGATGCGGTCTGGCCGAGGCGATGTCGAACCGGATTTCGATCAGAACGCCCTTCTCGGTCCGGATCACGGCGTTTGTCGTGTCGCCGGCGCGCCACTTGATCTTGGCGGCCGGGTGGTCCTTTCCGAACCGCTTCACGACGTAGCGCTCCATGCTCGTGGGCGGAGTCGTGTTCGCCGCAAGCGAGACAAACCGGTCGCCGCGATTGATCCCCAGCCACTGACCGACCGGACCGATGGCATGCGTGGGATACCAGTTTCCGATCATGTCGCGGTGCAGCTCGCCGCGCCAGGTCAGCGAACCGTCGGGCTTGAAGCAGATGGAGCGACAATCGTGGATGTAGCCACACTCCGCATAGGTCAGGTCACCGAACAGGCCCTTCTGCACCATGTTCAGGATCATCATGCACGACTCGTAATAACAGCAGTTCTCGCTGAGCATGTAGCTCCGGCCCGTTTCCTTGACTGCCTTGACGAGATCCCAACACTCCTGAAGGGTGACCGCCGCGGGGACCTCGCTCAGCACGTGCTTGCCGGCGCGAAGCGACGCAACGGACATTGCGGCGTGCAACGGGATAGGCGTCAGGACCATGACGGCATCGAGGTCGTCGCGCTTGAGCATCCGAAGGTAGTCCTCCGGACCGTTCGTATAGGTCTCCGGTCGTTTGCCGCGTGCCTTCCGGACCACGGCCGCCGCGCGATCGGCCGCACCGGGGTCGATGTCGCACACGGCCGGCACTTGCGTGCCCTTATGCGAAAGCATGAGATTCATCAGGCCGGTGCCGCGGCTGCCCACACCGATGACACCCAGGCGAATGTCCTTGGCGCCAAGGCCCTCGGCGGCAATTGGCTGCGGAAGGACCAGCCCGGCCGCCGCGCCGGCCGTCAGCCCCAGAAACTCACGTCGATTGATCCCGTGCGCCATGGTTGTTATCTCCACCGTCAGGCCGTTCGGGACGTCCCTGCCTTCCCGTTCGAAGCATGAACTACCGGCGTCCATGTGTCAAGGTTGCCGCGACCTGTTCCGCCGCCGGAATAGCGTCCTCCCGCTCGGAAATCAGGATGAGACCGAGCGCCCGATGGTCATCCGCATTCACGTCCAGACGCCCCCTCTGCAAGTCCAACGGAACCGCCTCCAGCGCGGTGAATACCCCGTTGACGATCTGGCCGACCGTGGCCACCGGGTGGGCCCAAGTTCGTCGAGTTACGAGCGCCAAGGTCCCCGTCTCGTTGGGCATGAGCAGGAGTCTCGATGAATCCGCCACGTCGCGACCATCCATCGCGATCAGGATTGCATCAGCCCTGGCATCCAGCAAAACCTGGCGACCTCGTTGGACCGGTCCTTGGGCCTCGATCATGGTCAAGCGGTTCTCCCGGTCGATCATGGCCAGTCCGCAACCCAGCTTGGCCATAGGAAGCGAGAGAGGTTCCGTCCCCGCCTTCAGCGTGATCGTCCGTGGCTCACCATGATTGACCATGTTGTAGACCGTGGCGCCGTCCTCGGTTGGCGTGGCAAAGGCATGAAGATCGGGATGCTCCGGTTCGATAGGCAGATGCCGAACGCCGGCGTAGCTCAGGAAGTCCAACAGGCAGGTCTGAACCCCTCGCCGATCGCCCAGTTCCACCGGGTACGGCACGAAGAAGACACGCCCCTTGCCCACATTTGCCCGTTGAATCGGACCGGATGGCTGCTCATCAAACGGCGAAACATGCTTCTCCAGCGTGAGCCCCAGCTCGGTCAAGCGGGCCTGCTTGACCGGCTGCCGACGATCGTCAAACGATACGTCGCCCGACAGGTAGAGGGTTCCGCCCGCTTCGACGATGCGTTTGACCGCCGCGAACGTCGCGTCATCGGGGCAGTACGGCATGGGCCAGATCAGGACCGGACCGCCTGAGGGCATACTCGCGGACACGACACCCGCAACCAGATCCTTTTCTCGCAGGACGCCGAATCCGATTCGAAGGCCGAGCAAGACGTCGATCGTCTGATCGATCGCCCTCTGAATGTCATTCCATCGGGGTCCCAATCGGTGAGCATCCGGCAAAACCAGCCAGACCGTGGGCGGCTCGTACCGTGGCTGTATGAATCGCGCCATCAGCGTGAAGTTGCGATAGGCTTGCAGGACCGGCTTGGGCAGTTCGTCGGAGCGGACCATTCCCCACGGGAATATGCAGTCGGGCATGTCGCGCCAGCACCAGCTCGCGGTGAACGATCCGCCAAGCCCGAAGACGTAATGGTTTGTCGCAAGGTAGCGACGAATGGATTCGGGTGAGGCCTCTCCGGTGCCGCCGCCCACTCGAAGGTCGTGGGCCTCGCGGGCGCCGAATTCGCCGAGCGTCAGCGTCTTGCCGACCGCCCGGCGGTCGATGAGCTTGAAGTCGGACGGAAAGGCCCTCAGCGGTCTGTAGCAGTGCATGTTGGCGAAGTCGAGCGGATCGGCGCCGAGAACCTTGTCGGCACTGCGATTGCCCTCGAGAAACCCCAGCGTCACAAGGGCGTCCGAATCGGCCTTATGCACCGCCTCGGCGTTCGCCTTGAGCCACCGATTGAGGATGTGGACGCGGAACTGCTCCACGTCGACCGCCTTCAGATCCGTCCAACTCGTGCCGGTCGCATGAGGCTTGAGTATCGACGGATCGCCCGGCGAAAGGCCCCACCGGTCCGCGGCGGCCTCGATGCCGCCGTGGCGCTCGATGAGAAACCGCTTCCATTCGGCCGCCACGTGGGGCCGTTCAGGAAGGCCGATGCTTGGTTCGTTCTGGATGTCGTACATGATGCCCGGCACGTCCTTGTACCGCTCGGCCCAGAAGGCGTTCCACTTGGCCTGAGCAGCGAGTTGTTCGTCGGACAGCTCGACGGGCATCCAGTCGTGCAGCGTGAGGAAGAGTACCACGCCGTACTTCTGGGCCAGTTGCACGATGGCGTCGGTCTGCCTCAGGACCTTCTCAGGAATCGGCCCAGCCAGCGACATCGCGTCGTTGCGGTGCATGACGGCCGAGAAATGCAGGACCCGCCACAAGGTCATCCCATGGTCGCGCATGCCGGCAAAATCATCCCGCCAGACAAGCGGATTCTCGTATTCCGACAGCCACATGCGGCCGGTCTGGTTGGTGCCCGTGAGAAATGTCGGCCGGTCGTTGATGCGGAAGTAGTTGTCGCGAAGTGAAACTTTTGGTCCTGCCCGAACGACGGCGTCATTCCAGACACAGAATCCGTTGTCGAGTTCATCCTCACAGTACGGCAGCTTCAGCGTCGCCCGAACGCGATAGAAGTCCTTGTCGAACTGTTTCGGCGCCCACGTAACCTCGACGAGGCGCGATTGGCCGTTGTCGGGCGGGAGCTCGATTGTCCGCGTGTGGACGACCTGATCCTCAATGGCGAGCCGCAACTCACCGGTCTGGGGCGTCCGACCACGGTTGGCCAGACAGACGCTGATCTTGACGGGTTCGCCCTGGCGGTAGCAGGCCAGGTCGGTCGTCAGGCCGTACAGGTAGACCTTGTCGACGAGGCGTCGCGCCAACGACACGACATAATCCGTCGGCAGCCCCTCCGGCGAAAGCAGATCGCGGTTGGTGGCGCCGAAGAAGGCCCAACTGCTTCCGGCGTAGGGTTCGGCGAAGTGATGCGCCAGGCCGCCCAGCGGTCCGCGCGGCCGACCCAGCCGGTCGAACGTACGGCCAAGAGGAACGAATCGAAGGTGGGCCTTCGCCGAAACCGGACCACCCGTTGGATCGGTGATGCAGGCGGCCCAACCGGTCAGCAGGCCGTCGATGTGTCGCCCGCCGATCTCGGCCCGGGTTACTCGCTCGAGGGCATAGGACGGATCGAACATCCCGATCTGCATCTTATTGAACGTCATCGCATCGCCCGGCTTGCCGAATCGCGTGTTGATCCGGGCATCCGGTATCTGTCCGGCCTTGATCTCGGCGGCGGTGGCCACGGTCCCGAGAGGCTTCCATCCATCCGACGTGTATTCCACGGGCTGATCGAATGCGTAGCCGCCCAGTGTCCACAGCGACCCGCCGGACTGGAGGAATTGGAGTACGGCGTCTTTGGCCCGAACGGGGAACCGTTCGCTCTGCGGCAGGATTAGTAGATCGAAGTTCGATCGGTTCAGCCGCTGGGCATCGGCGAGGTCACCGGCGCGGAGCACTGTGACGCCGAATCCGGCACTGCGAAGCGTCGAGCACATCCGGTTCAGAGCGGCCGTCGGTCCGCCCAGGGCAGGTTCATCCAGGATCGCGATGCGGCCGAGCCGACCCGGCTCGACCTGGAAGGGTTCGGTGACGGGCATCGCCACGAGGCCGGGGCCCTTCCGCAGACTCCAGGCCACGTCATCCGCGCTGATTTCGATCGGGGCGAAATTGAAACCCAACAGCATAGCCTTGGCGGCCAGGATATCCGGTTTCTTGTCGCCGCGTGGATCGTAGGTGAATCGGCCCAACGGGACTTCAATGCGCGTCCACTCCGTTGGCCAGTCCGAGGGGTCACGCCCGTCGAGCGTGACCCTCGCAACGTGCCCATCGCCGTCGGGTTCATTGAGCCAGATGTGCATGGCCGTTCCGGGCGAGGCCTTGTGAACGCGAACCCACAATGCAACGGCCACGGCATCCGGTGGAACGGTGATTTCGTGGCGGAGATTTCCCCATTGGTTGCCGGCAAAGGCGATCCGCATTGCGGCCGGGGGGCTGTGATAGTCCGTCGTATCCGCTCGAAACGAGATGTCCTTGCCACCGTCCGCATTGATCGCCCAGCCGGAGACATCATGGATGGGGTCAATAACCGACGTCTGATGCCCGACCGGACCGGACGCTGCCGTCGACTGAGCGGTGATCCAGACGGTAATGAGGAAACGGAGAAGTCCGTCGTTGATGAGCGAGAGCATGCTGGTGTCTCCACCGGTAACCCGGAAGCGAGGTCTTTGGCTATCCCCGACCTCCCTGATCTCATAGGAACCGTGGTCGCTATACTATAGTGGGCTCGTCGGATGGCAATGGCTGAAGCAATAGGTTGACTTGCGGGGGAGTCTGCACGGATAGCTGCGCATCTTCCATCGCGTGGATGTTTACTTACCGGACTCAAAGGGCCGGTTCCCCAGAGGACAGGAAATGGCGCGTGCTGTATGATCCCCTTGTTTGGTTGATCGTCCGTAGGACCAGAGGAGTCCAGGCATGCCGGTGTTCAAGAAGCCGAAACCAATCCATCACGGAAAGGACAATCCCGTCGAGAAGCACTTTCACGATCATGACGAAACATGGGTCATTCTGGGCGGGGAGGCCAAGGCATTCATGATCGACCGAGAGGGCTACCGGTCGGAATTTGTCCTGCAGGCCGGGGACATTTGGATGATTGAGGCCGGCGTCGAGCATGGCCTTGATGCGGTCGATGACGCCGGCGTCGATCTCTTTGCATTCGCCGGCACGATCCCCGAGGGGGCACACCGGCCCGGCCACTACCACATGGAAGACGAGAACTACATGCCGACACTTCAGGTTATCAAGAAGCCGATCAACCGCTACCGGAAATAGAACCCATGTACCCCGCCCTCCCGACCACCGATGTGCCGACCAGATCGGCTTGGAGTCGGGGGCGGCACGTCCGAGTCGATGCCCCATGAGCAGGCCCGCCAAACACCAATCCCCTTTGATTGAATTCCGAGACGTCACGATTCGTCTCGGCGACCGACTTCTGTTTGAACACACACACTGGGCCATGGGCGCGGGTGAACAGTGGGCAATCGCCGGCCCCAACGGATCGGGCAAATCGACGCTGGTCAAGGCGATCTGCGGCCAATTGCCTGTGGTCGAAGGCGAGATCGTCTATCGTCTGACACGCGGAGGAACGACCTACGCGGACGAATCGCCCGAACGACTGATTGCATGCGTCTCCATCGAGTCGCACAGGGAACTGGTCGCCCGCGCCATCGAGTACCATCAGGCCCGATGGTCACCGGTTGAGGACTCTCCCGGGCCGACCGCCCGCGACGTCATCGAGGAGTCAGCCGAGGATTCGCCATCGACAAGGTGCTCAGTCATCGCACGACGTATGGGTATCGAGTATCTTCTTGATCGTGAGATCCGCCGGCTGTCGAATGGCGAGGTCCGCAAGGTACTCATCGCTCGGGCCCTCGCCCAGCGCCCACGACTTCTCGTCCTGGACAACCCCTTCGCGGGACTCGACACCGCCTCGCGAATCAAGCTGAAGAGGATTCTCAGCGAACTGATGCGAGACGGCATGCGAATCATCGTCGTCACGCAGCGGCCGGATGAGATCCCGCCACTTACGACGCATCTGCTTTATGTGGAAGGCAACCGCGTCGCCGCGATGGGCCAGAAACGAACGCTGCTCGGTAGCGGCATCGGCGCTCGCCTCGAACACATCGAGCGACGACTTGTGCGCCGCGGGAGGACTCCTCTTGGCGTTCAACGGCGCAAGCGGTCAACGGCACCTCCGGTACTGGTGCGGATTCACAATGCCCACGTGGTCTATGGCCCTGCCCGGATCCTCAAAGGCGTGGACTGGATCGTCAGAGGAGGCGAGAGGTGGGTACTCCTCGGACCCAACGGTTCAGGCAAGAGCACGCTGCTCAGTCTGATCCTTGGCGACAACCCGCAAGCCTACGCGAACGATATCGAGGTCTTCGGCATCCGTCGTGAGCCCGGGCATACGCTGTGGGAAGTCAAGCACCGAATCGGCTGGCTCTCGCCGGAACTCCAGTATCACTATCCGGCGGAGATGGACAGTCTCCAGGTCGTGTGCTCCGGCTTCTTCGACTCGGTTGGCCTGTATCAGTCGTGCTCGGAACGCCAGTTGCGAAGCGCAAGGCGATGGATGCGAGGCCTGGGTATCCTGGATCTTGCGAACAGGTCGTTCGGCTCGCTCTCGGACGGGCAACAGCGGATGCTCCTGCTCGCTCGGGCGATGGTCAAGGACCCGCCGCTTCTGATCCTCGACGAACCTTGCCAGGGGTTGGACGGCGTTCATCGCCACACGGTCATCGAGGCAGTCGATCATATCGCGAGGCAAACCGGGTGCTCGCTGATCTACGTGACGCACCATCCGGAGGAGAGGCCTCGGTGCATAACGCACACGCTGCGGCTGAGAAAGGGACGAGTTGTTGGCTGAGCATCGCAGGCAGCTTCATCGCTTCCACGGCAAGACCCCCGAGGCGGGCGGATCCCACCCTGTCGCGGTCTCGTAGTTCCGTGTGCAAATCACAGGCCACGGTTGAGTCGGCGAAGGATATCCCAGAATGCCCCCCGATGACCGGCGGCGATGGCGTCGGTCAGCACGGTGTTGTCGTTGTAATTGTAGCCGGCGATATCCTTGATCCTGGCCGGCAGGAAGAATCGCCGGTCGTCGCCGATGATGTCGGCGACCAGTCCGGAGGGGTCTTCACCCAACCCCTGTTCGATGTAAAAGATCGGGCGGAAGAACGAGTCGTTGTCCTCGACACAGCCGCGGATGTTGGGGTTGGCCGTTAGCGGACCCTGTGATCTGACGTTGTCGGCCAGTTGCGTCCGAGGATAGATCCGCACGCCGACCGCCGCGCCGGCCTGGTCAGGATTCACAGACTTCACGTAGTCGACCGTCTCAACGATAGACGCCTTGTCCTCGCCTGGCCCGCCGAAGAGCAGATCCAGCATGACCGTGATGCCCGCCCGGCGACACCCTTCGACCGCGTGACGGATGGCCTCGCGTCGGTAAGGCCGTCCCAGCGTCGCCAGCATGCGATCGCACGCATGGTCCACGCCGAAGTTGATCCCGACGCAGCCGGCGCGTCGCATCGCGCGCGCCAGCTCCGCGGAGAACGGCTCCGCACTCGCATAGCAGTACCAGCGAAGCCGCTCGCCCAACCCCCGCGCCCCAATCTCCTTGCAGACAGCCAAGGCATGATCCGCCGGAATGTTGAACTCACTGTCACAGATGTGGAGGACGTCAACGCCCTGGCGGAGCAACGATTCGACTTCGTCGGCCACTTGGCCCGGGGCGCGAAGCCGCGATGCGTTGCCCTTGGACAACGGGTCCGCGCAATAGACGCATCGCGAGGGGCATCCCCGCTTCGTCTCGATGTTGCCCATGCCGCCGAGACTCAGATAGCGAGGATTGTCCACCGTGTCGCGGCTCGTGGTGAGGTCGAGCGCGCTTGCGTACCGAGGCGGATTGAGTATCACTCGACCGCCGAAGTTGCGATGCGCCAGCCCCGGCAGGCCCCGATACTCGGTGCCTGCGTCCAGGTGTCCAACCAGTCGCACAAACGCCTCTTCGCCGTCGCCGGCGATGGCCAAATCGGCACCGCACTGCTCCATGACGCCGATAGGGAAGATGCTGACGCCGCAGCCGCCCAGTACCACCGGGGCAGACGTAGCAGTCTTGATCCGATCGACCAGTGAACGGAGCTGAGGCACGAACCACGCACAGCTTGGCCAGAGACAGTCATCGGAGTTACGAAAGGTAACGCCGACGGCGATCGGTTCCGCCTCGCCTACCACCTTCTCGATATACGAGTCGTCCTCACAGAGCGACAGATCCACCAGTCGGACAACATAACCCGCTGCCTTCAGCGCGCCGCCGATATAATCCAACGCCAGCGGCGCCACGGGCGGTTTCATTCGGTTGGAGTTGATCAGCACGACCGTCCGAGAAGGCATGTGTTACCTGCCAATCGCTTCTTGGGTAGCTCGCAATGCACCTTCAACATCACCACAAGCCGTCGCACGTACCGCCCCTCAAGAGCGATCACGGGCGATCCGGTAGAAGTTCTGGGCGATTCTCTCGGCTTGTCCGGCCAGCGAGGCCTCGCACTGTTCAAAGTGCTCTCTGATCCGGCGGACGGCCGTCTCGTCGAGGTCACCTCGTTCCTTGGGCGCGACCTCCATCCACAAATCGAGAAGTCGCCGGTCCAGTTCGATGTGGAATTGGAGGCCATAGGCTCGTCGACCGACGCGAATCGCCTGGTTGGGCACCGGCGACGACGTGACAATCAACTCCCCCGATGTTGGAACATCGAACGTGTCGGCGTGCCACTGGAACACCGGCATGTCCGTGTCGATCCCGTCGAAGAGCGGATCTCGCCGACCGGCCGGCGTAAGCTGCACATGACTCCAGGCGAACTCGGGCACCGGGCTGCGATAGACCCGGGCACCGGCCGCCTTGGCCAGCAGTTGAGCCCCCAGACACACCCCCATGACGGGGACGTCCTCGGCGATCGCCTGCCTCAGCAACATGTCTTCTTGTCGCAGGAAAGGATACTCGTCTTCTTCATAGGCGTTCATCGGCCCGCCCATGACCACGAGCGCGTCAATCCCGTCGAGCCGATCGGGCAGGGAATCGCCCTGTTCGACGTCGACCACCCGGACGTCAACGCCCCGGTCTTTGAGCAGCGGGGCAAAGAGCCCCGGCCCTTCGCATGACACATGCACGATGACCACTGCATTCACGCTTTCACCCCAGGCCGTATCCAGATATCCATGCACACGCCCCGACCCGCGGACGAACGGCGCCGACGCACGCAATCGTAGCGTATATACTACAGGCAGCCGGCCAACGCCAGGCGAGCGAAACGCAGATGCCTCACGAGTCCAACGTGTCTCAATCCGCGGTTGCCAAAGCCAAGCCCTCGTTCCGGGGGGTGATGGTGCTTGTCCTGATCGCCGCCGTGTTGGTCCAGGCAGGCTTTCTGATGTTGGCTGTCCGAACCACAGGACGAATCGACGGGTTCGCACTTCGAAGCATCGACAGTCACGAGTTCATGCGTCTGGCGCGAACACTCGCACGGCACGGCGTATTCAGTCAAGACGAGGGTCCTCCGTTTCGTCCGGACACTTGGCGCGGCCCTGTCTACCCCCTCTTTCTGGCCGCATGTATTGGCCTCTTCGGCGACAACATGGTCGCGGTGGTCCTCGCCCAGCAGCTGCTGGCTCTGTGCAGTGTGAGTCTGCTCGTCGTCACCGCCGCACAATGGATGTCACCCCGCCGGGCAGGCATCGTCGGAATCCTCTGGGTACTGGACCCGTATCGCGGCTATTACACGCTCTGGATCCTCAGCGAGACATGCTTCGCGCTGTTCCTTCTGGTCGCTATCCGAGTGTGGCAGTACCAACGCACCGCACGCACGCCCCTGGTTGCGGCATTTACCCTGGGTTTGGCCGCCGGCACCACCGTGCTGGTGCGCCCGATCGGCGTGGCGCTGATTCCGCTGGCGCTGTGCGGAGCGGCGTTGGCACCCTCCCGAGGACGAACCTGGTTGGCCCGGCTGGTGGCCTGTCTGGTCGGGGTGTCCGTCACCGTGGGTTCCTGGATGGGGCGCAACAAGGTGGTGGCGGGTGACTTTGCCTTATCCCACGTGACGGGCACGGTGTTGACGTACTTCAAGGTGAAGGAAGTCCTCTTGTGGGCACAAGGGCAGACCTCAAAGCGATACGACGATGCAGTTACGCAACGTCTTTGGGAACAGTTCGACCGGCAGATCCGCGACAGATGGGTACGGACCTACGGTCCGTTGAGTCCGCAGGCGCGTCAGGAGTTGGTCTGGTCCGAAATCACAACCGGACGAGTGCGTGCGGTGAATTCGCTGCTCCTCGATCGTGACACGATGCAGGTGGGGCTGGCTATTCTGAAGGAACACCCGTGGGCGACGGCGACCTGCTGGGCGGCGCGCTGCGTGTCCATCCTGACATTTCCTCTGAATCTGGCGATCTGGCCCCCCGACACGACCAGCGCGTTTCCCTTCGCCGTCCTGCTTCCGGACGTGTCTCTCTCGGCCCGCCGGGCGTTTGGGGCGCTCTTGGCCTTGCCCTATGTCGTCTTGTCGATCATGGCGGCGTGGCGAGCCATCCGACTTCTGTCCGCACGTCAATGGTCTGTCGTCTTCACGTGTTGGGCGCCAGCACTGGCGCTTTTGCTGGCGGCATCGCCTCAGGAAGATCCGCGGTTTCGCCTGCCGATGATACCCCTGCTGCTGATAGTAGCGGGGATGGGAAGGGAATCGCCCACCGATGTCGCCGGGCAGTCGGCCGATCACGGACGATAGACACGGAAGAAGAACGCGGCCGCCGTGATGAAATAGGATACCAACCCGAGAAGCACACCGGCGGTCGCCATTCCTCTGCCTCTTTCGACGAAACCGGACCGGCCGATCTGACGATGCGCGATGACGCCGAAGATGATGGCCAGCAGTTGCGGCAGGACCAGGATCCCGCAAGGCATGCCCAGAATACCCATGACGAGCGAGGCCACCGCGTATCCGTTGGCCTCGCCGGGCGCCCGCATGGGAGCAATGCCTTCCAAGGTGAACGGTAACCCGCAGATCTTGCAGTTGTTCGCGTCCACGGCCGACATGCCGGAACATCGAGGACACCGGATGGCCTGTCGGCTGTCGGGGCCCGTGACGATCTCAGGGGCGCGGGCCCCGGCAGCGGCATAGGCGTGCATCGGCGTAGGATCCTGTTCATCCGGCACCAAGAGGACCGGTTTGCCGACCGCGCCGGTGCTCGGGTTGAACGCCGGGACCGTAAACTCCGCCGCACAGGTAGGGCACCTGCCTTGCCGGCCGGATATCGTGGTGTTTGCCTCCAACACCGACCCGCATCGGACGCACGCGAAGTGAAACCGGTATCCCGTCGGACTCGCATCATGAAACGGCGGAAGGGGACCCTGTACGGAGGAGGGAGCGTGCGGAGGCGACTCAACCTGCCCTGTCGAAGGCGGAGTTTCTTGGAGGGGCGCCGGCAAGCGGAACTGTCCCTGGCAATGCGGGCACTTCACCAATCGACCGATATAGCTGCCGTCGGCCGAGACCGTTCGCTGACACTGCGGACACGACAGTTCGTAGATCAAGATTCCCTCGGTTCGGGATTCGGAGCCCGTCGAAACGCCCTTACCGTACACGCAACAGCACTCACGTTTGCACCGCCCATCCGTTCACCGGCATCGACTGAGCAACCCCTGCTGATAAGAAGCCCGGCCTTTGTCGCAGGGCACTCGCCATCTTCAGACAGATTATCCTCCTTGTAAGTCGTCACCAAGTGCCGATTGATGAGATTTTGAAAACGAAGTAGAATAAAGTTTTGGCCTGCCTGTATGTTGCCGCGAGCCGTGAGCAGGTGGGGCTGAGACCAATCGCTCGCATCTGTTCGTGAGGACTTGGAGCTCGCGTTGTTCGAGATTCGTTGGCATGGTCGTGGTGGACAGGGGGCCGTGACGGCAGCGACATTGCTGGCCGAGGCGGCCTATCTGTACGAAGGGTACGCCGGCGTGGCCGCCGCTCCCAGCTTCGGGGCCGAGCGACGCGGTGCCCCCGTAACGGCCAGCACGCGTATCGATTCGCAGCCCGTTTTGCGCCGCAGCCAAGTCACCCGACCGGACATCGTCGTGGTCCTCGACGAGTCACTGCTCGACGTGGTGGACGTGACGGAGGGAATCAAGCCCGGCGGTACCATCCTGATCAACTGCGCCAACGGCAGAGCCGCGGGTCGTCTTCCGAAGACACTTCGGATCGCAACGGCCGATGCGACGGCGGCCGCGCAGGAGGTAGGCTTGGTCGCCGCGGGATCCGTGGTGGTCAACACGGCGATCCTGGGCGCGTTCTGTCGGGCGATGAAATTCGTATCCATCGACAACCTGACGAAGGCCATTCACGATCGGTTCCGAGGCAAGGCGGGCGAACGGAACGCACGGGCCGCCATGATCGCCTACGAAGGAACCGTCGTTCGCGAGCCGGAAGGCGTATCGTCATGACGAAAGAAACACTCCCCATGATCGGTGTCTCGCCGCCCACGGAAGGTGAGGCCGGTCGAACGGGTACGTGGCGCAGCAAACGACCCGTCATTGACCCCAAGCGGTGCCTGACGTGCGGCGACAAACCGCGGGACTGCCACCTGTGCTGGATGTACTGTCCGGAGGTCGTCATCACGCCCGGTAGCCCGCCGGTCATCGATTACCGCTATTGCAAGGGCTGTGGAATCTGTGCTCGCGAGTGCCCGCGGAAGGCGATTCACATGGTGCCCGAGGAGCGGGAGCCATGAGCCACAAGCATCTGCTCACCGGCAATCACGCCGCCGCCCATGCGTGCAAGGACAGCCGCGTGCAGGTCGTGGCGGCCTATCCGATCACGCCGCAAAGCCCCGTCACCGAACGGATCAGCGAGTTCGTCGCCGCCGGTCAACTGAAGGCCAAGTACGTCTGCGTCGAGAGCGAGCACTCGGCCATCACGGTGTGCATCGCGGCGGCGACCGCCGGCGCCAGGACGTTCACCGCCAGCAGCGCCAACGGATTGTGCCTGATGCACGAGCAGCTCCACTGGGCGGCGGGCGCCAGACTGCCCATCGTCCTGGCCTGCGTGAACCGCGGCGTCGCCGCACCGTGGACGGTCTGGACCGACCACCAGGACTCCATGAGCCAGCGCGATACCGGCTGGATTCAGATCTACGTCGAGGATAACCAGGAAATCTACGACACGATCATCCAGGCGTATCGGCTGGCCGAACGGGTGTTGATCCCCGTGATGGTCTGCTACGACGGCTATGTTCTAAGTCACACGGCCATGCCGGTGGTGGCAGAGGATCAGTCCAAGATTGACGAGTTCCTGCCGACCTATGATCCCCTGGTTAAGCTGGACCCGAACCATCCGCTCAATTTCGGGCTGGTCACCATGCCCGACCCGAGATACGACCACCCGGACATTGAAGAACTCGGCGCCTACATGGAGATCCGCCACCGGCTGCAACACGACCTCGCCGCGGCAACATCCGAGGTCGTCGCGGTCGACCGCGAGTTCGGCCGGGCGTTCGGCCGTTCGTACGCTGGTGTCTTGAAGACGTACCGAGCGGATGACGCCGATCTGGTCATTCTGGCGATCGGAACGGTGGCCAGCGAAGCCCGAGTGGCGGTAAATCTGCTGCGCGAACGGGAGCTGAAGGTGGGTGTGGCCTCGTTGCGACTCTTTCGACCGTTTCCGACGGAGGCGATTCGCGAGCTGGCCTCCACGGTCGACCGAATCATGATCATCGAGCGCGCCGTAAGTTACGGATACGAGGGTCCCCTCGCCAGCGATACGAAGGCGGCCCTGTACGGACTGAAGAACCCGCCGGCGACCAACTGTTTCATTGCCGGCATCGGCGGTCGGGAAATCAGCGCGGAGATGATCGCCAAAGCCGCCGAGGACGTACTCGCGGGTCGAGCAGAAGTACCCGCTCGACCCCAGGATATGCCGTGGATCAACCTGCAGCCGGCCCGGAGTTCGGTGCCCGTGCAAGGGGTGGAATTGTGACAGATCGGGTCTGGGCAGCCGGATCTCGGGTCTGGGAAGCGAAGTCGAACGGCCTTTCCTTTGTGCCCCGGGAGGCGGATGGAAGCATCCGCGGTGGAATCGATCCATGAAGGTTACGGACTTACCCCGAGAGGAATACATGCTGCCGGGCAACCGGACGTGCGCCGGCTGCGGGGCGGCTTTGGCGTATCGGCACGCCCTCAAGGCGCTGGGACCGAACACGATCGTTGTCGTGCCGGCGGGCTGCGTCACGGTGTTGCATGGGATGTATCCGCGGTCGTCGGTGAACGTGCCGGTGCTTCATACGGCGTTTGAGACGACGGGCGCGGCGGCTTCCGGCGTGGTGGCCGCGATGGAAATCCAGGGAAAGACGGATACGACCGTCGTCGGGTGGTCGGGCGACGGCGGAACGGCCGATATCGGCATCCAAGCGCTCTCCGGCGCGGCCGAACGAAACACGAACTACATCCATGTCTGTTACGACAACGAAGCCTACATGAACACGGGCACTCAACGAAGCGGCGCGACGCCCTGCGGCGTACGAACCTCCACCACGCCCGGGGCAGGCAAGGCCGAACCCAAGAAGGACATGGTCATGATCATGGCCGCGCACGGCATCCCCTACGTGGCCACCGCCTGCGCATCGTATCCGCTCGATCTCTACGAGAAGTTTGTGAAGGCCAAGGGAATTCGCGGCACACGGTACATCCACATTCTTTGCCCGTGCGGACCCGGATGGGGTTATCAGCCGGAAGACACGATCGAAATCGGCCGGTTGGCCGTGCGCACCGGCGTGTTCAACCTGTTCGAGATCGAGAACGGCAAGGTACGGCTGTCCGGACCCAGCCGACGTGAACCGACGTACGAGGTCGAGACCTATCTCAAGGCGCAAAAACGCTTTCGCGACTTCACGCCGGAGCAGATTGAGGGTGTTCGCGAGTGGGCCCGCCGGTCGCGCCGACACGTGCTGTCCATGCCGCAGGTCGATCCGGAGCCCGCATCGGCGGAGTAGCGTTGATCTTCATTAAGGAAGACCCATCATGAACGTCTTCGGCCAATTCTCGGATCCGGAGGTGTTACTGAGGCTCGGCGGCGCGACGATCATGGGAGGGCTCATCGGCCTGAATAGAAACTTGCACGGAAAGCCGGCCGGCATGCGAACCCACGCCTTGGTGGCCGTCGCATCGGCACTTCTCGTCGTCATCGGGCTGAAGCTCGAGGTCGGACTCACAACCCAGCGAGCGGCCTCGCTCACGTCTCTGGAAGAAGCAAACGCCCTTAGCCGGATCATTCAGGGAATCCTTCAGGGCATTGGTTTCCTTGGGACGGGCGTGATTCTCCGGAGCGAAGCAGGCAAGCGGGTGCACGGTCTGACAACGGCCGCCTCCATCTGGGTCTCGGCCGCTCTGGGCGTCGCCTGGGGGCTGGGTTACTGGCTGGTCGCGATAACGGCCTTCGTCCTGGTTTTCGCGATCCTCGTCCTCGGTGGACCCATCGAAAGGGCCCTTCATCGATACCTGACGTTCATGGGCCACGACGAGGACAGCGGGAACTGAGCCGGCAGAAGACGCGCAGGCACGCGTCACGGTTCCAACAGGCTTCGCGACGCTTCCCGGATGTATCGACATCACGGAGTCCGCGTCGATGGCGGAACCCTATACGTACCGGATTGGCAAGGGGAGTATCTTCCTTGGGGTGCTGATGTTGGTCTCGTCTCTCGGAGCGTTCCTCTATCTTCATTGTCGAATCAGCCGAACCCTCAAGGGACTCCTTCCCCTTCTCCGGCCTCTTCTTCCTGTTCCCGTTCTTGCCGGCACTGCGGTTCGTTCGTCCTCCGCACCACGGTGTCTATCCACGTTCATGAGGATGGCATTACGCAGACTACTTGCCTAAAGACGCGGACGATCCGCTGGGAAGACGTGCTGATTGTCTACGTACGAGCCCCAGTAAGCGAAAGGCTGAGAAGGTGGGACGTCTTCTTCAAACACTCCCAAGGACATTTTTCGATTGGCGACTGGGCCGTCGGGGCACGCAATAGTTCGCTCGTGCAGGCCATTCAGACACACTCGAATCCGCCAACCATCGTGGAACATCTCTACCCACGCGACATGATCGAGACGCCGAGGGTTCGATTCAAGCGGCATCGCAGGCTACTGATGCTTGTGGGACTCTTGTCCTACGTCGTACTGGCTGCACTGAAGATCGTCGGCCTTTCGCCGTCCGTCACGTGGGTGCAGGTAGCCATTGAACCCGCGGTCTGGGTGCTCTACTTCTTGTTCTTTGTTCTCGTCTCTCAAGAGGTCCACTGCATGGAAATCAGGCGTCGCTGCGCAAAGTCCGCGCACTGGCCGGAGACGCTGGCCCGTCGACTGCGGGGTCCCTTCTACCAGGAAGCCAACGTGAATCTATTGAGTCTACGTAGAGCGTTTGTGGCTGCGCCGGCGGTCTACTACGTCCTGGTCATCGCCCTAAGACTGATGTAACCCTACCCTGATTTTGGTGGCATGAGTTGGATTGCGGTCTTTCTGTGGGTTCCCCTCTTCCTTTGGACGTTCCTGATGTCGATCTTCTGCTTGGCCGTCTACTACGATGCCTGGGCTTTCCGACGGAAGCATACGCGCAAAGGGACGGGCGGAGCTGATCGGCACACGTGAGTCACTCGCCCGATCCGTTGGTTCTGCCGGGTCGAATCCGTCTCTTACGGCCAAGGTGCCATGGACCATGGCATCTGTACCCCCGTTCGGGCAATGGAATCATGGTTTGACCCTCGTGGCATCCAATGCTATCATAATGATAGCATTGGATGCCATCGGCAGACTTGTAGGGTGCGTCTAAGCGTACATCGCATGCTGAAGACGCACCATTCTTCTCGAAGGAGAATCGGAATGGCGCAGATACTCGTTCGCGATTTGAAGCCCGAGGTCGTTGCACGGCTCAAGCGTCGGGCCAAGAAGGATGGGCGTTCCCTCCAATCGGTGGTCAAGACCATCCTGGAAGAAGCCTCCGATGAAATAAAGGTCGATACAGCCACCGCTCTGAAAAGGGTCGACCGGTTTCGCGCAAGGTTCAAAGGCCGCAAGCTCTCGGACAGCGCCGAGCTGATCCGTGAGGACCGCGACCGATGAAGGCCCACGTCGTCGATACAAGCGTCGCGGCAAAGTGGTTTTTCGAAGAGGAGTGGACCTCCGAAGCAAGAAGGGTGCTGCGCTCGGAGGCACCGCTTCACGCCCCGGACTTTCTACTCCTGGAGTTGGATAGCATCTTCTGGAAACGCGTTCGCCGAGGTGATATCTCTCCGGAGGACGCCGACGAGGCACGCGCGATCCTGCGGCAACTGCCGATTCAGCTCCATGCCTCCGAAGCCTTGCGTGACGCCGCCTTCTCCATCGCCAGACAAACGGATCGGACTGTATATGACTCTTTGTACGTTGCCCTGGCTGTGGCCCTGGACGGCAGAATGGTCACGGCCGACCGTCGGTTGTATCGCACCTTGATCAATAGTCCTTTCCAGGCCGCCACGCTCTGGGCGGGTGATCTGCCGCACTGAACGACCGGTCCTCGCTCGAACCTTTGACAAGACGGCGGACTGCTCCGTCCCTTTCGGGACGGACGTTGCGGAAAGCGTCAGGATGCCTGCCTAGGGTTACTCATCCGCGCCAGCCATGCTCCCGTAACGGCCAGTGCCGCAATGGCCGCGGTCTCAGTTCGTAGGACGGAACGACTCAGGCTGAACGGCCTGGCGCCGGCCTTGACCAACGATGCCTCTTCTTCGGCCTCCCAACCGCCTTCCGGGCCGATCACCAGGAGGATCTTGCCACCGGGTTGCCAGCCGGACAGGGTGTCCACCAGGGAGGCGGCCGCTGGATCCGTAGAGCCGACCAAGGCCGCCGCGAAATCAGGTATCCGCGCCTGCGACTCCTTGAAAGCCATCGGCTCCACAATCGTGGGAAGGCAGACGCGGCGCGACTGCTTGGCCGCCGCGATGGCAACCTTTCGCCAGTGTTCCACACGACCCTTGCCAGGGCGGACGACACACCGCCGCGTCATCAGGGGCCAGATCGCCTCCGCGCCCAGTTCCGTGCACTTCTCGATCAGCACGTCTTGTCTGGCGCCCTTGGGCATGGCTACGGCCATGGTTACGGGTACCCGCTCCTCTTCTCGCCCAGCCGCTTCGATCTGTTCGACATACACCGTGACTGTCTTGCGATTGATGGCCTCGATCCGAGCGGTCGCCTCTCCGCCCCGCCCGTCGAAAAGGTGCACCAGGTCCCCCTCGCGAAGCCGCAGCACGTCGCGGGCGTGATGGGCTTCGGATTCCGCCAGGGTCAGATGACCCATTCCCAACTGCTCGCAATAAAACCTTCGCTCAGTCACGCTTTCATTATTGGCGGAAGTCGCCACGCACACAATCGATGTCTGGTGAAGAAGCCACAGCCGGGGCCGCGCCGGTTGGGCCGTCAAGATTACCCGGTCGGACTGCCGATAGAACATGCAGGGAAACCGTCCGGGGTGACGGACTGTCCGCGTATGAGCAAGAAAGACGCCGCCCAACCCGATCCGATGGGGAACATCCTCAGCACCGATGTTGACAGGCTCCTCGAGCAGACCAGCGAGCTTGCCGCCAAGGCCAGCCAGGAAATCGGAGTGCCCGACGGCCGGAAACCTGCGGACCCGAAGGATCCGCCGCAAGGTTCCAAGAAGCCCGGCGCCGACACCTCCGACATTGACGCCCAACTGGCTGAATTGGAGACGATGCTTGAGAGCACACTAGGCCCGACGGCCAAGGCCGCCGCCCCGGCGCGCGAACCGGGTGCCTCCGTCACAACCTCAAAGGACTCCGCTCAACCGGGCGTCAACCCTACCGCCGAAGGTGAGGTTTCGGCGGACGCCAAGGCTGCCACCGTTGCGCCTCCCAACATCGAAGGGATCGAGGACTTCGACATCTCGGTGGACCTCAGCGACCACACCGAGTTTGCCGACCAGGAAATCGCAGAGAAGCTCGCCCTCTCCAGACCCAACGAGCAGCCCAATGCCGGTTCGCCGGCGCCGGAAGAGCGCCTCTCGCTGGCGGGCCGTATTGCAGACGCACCGTTTCGCGGTTTGGAATGGCTCATCGTCGCCATCGATCAGCCGTTCGCCGGACTATCGCCACAGACGAAACAACTCATCGGCTATATTGCCGTTGCCACAATCATCGTGGCCGTCGGAGGTCTGGTTTTCGGATCGTTCGCAAGACACTGACCCCCCCTTCAACGGATGGACGCGGTTTTCGTCCCTTCGCGGACGATCACGTGCGAATGAGGCCCGGTCCGCTCACGATGTATTTGTATGTCGTGAGATCGGCGGCCCCCATCGGACCGCGGGCGTGAAGCTTGTCGGTGCTGATGCCGATTTCGGCGCCGAGACCGTAGACTCCCCCGTCGCTCATCCGAGTCGAACAGTTCACCATCACGCTGGAAGAGTCCACGGCGGCAACGAACCGGTCGGCCGCCGCCAGATTCTGCGTCACGATAGCGTCGGTGTGGTGCGAGCCGTACGTGTTGATATGGTCGATCGCCGCCTCCAAATCATCGACCACCTTCACGGCCACGATCAGATCGAGGTACTCGGCGAACCAATCCTGCTTGTTCGCCGCCTTCGCATCGGGCAGAAGGCGGCGCGTTCGCTCGCACCCGCGAATCTCGCATTGCGCCTCGATCAGTTTGCGGCAGATCGTGGGGAGGAACTCCTCGGCAATGGCCTTGTCGAACAGAATCGTCTCCGCGGCGTTACAAACGCCCGGTCGCTGGAGCTTGGAGTTGAGGACGATGCTCTCGGCCATGTCATACGCGGCCTGGGCATGAACGTAGACGTGGCAGTTGCCGGTGTAGTGTTTCAAGACCGGTATCGAAGACTCGGCCACCACGGATCGAATCAGACTCTCACCCCCGCGAGGGATGACCAAATCGATCGTCTGATCTTGCTTGACCAACAACGGGACGAGCGCCCGGTCGGTCGTCTCGACCACCTGGACCGCATGCGGATCGATCTTGCAGGTCTGCAGCGCCTGGCCGATCACTTGGCCGATTGCGAGGTTGCTGTGAATCGACTCCTTGCCTCCGCGAAGAATGCAGGCGTTCCCACTCTTGATGCAAAGGCTGGCGGCATCGCTGGTCACGTTGGGTCGGGCCTCATAGATGATGGCCACGACGCCGATGGGCACACGCCGCTTCTCCACCCGCAAACCGCTGGGACGATTGTAGGCGGAAATCGTCTCCCCCACCGGATCGGTCTGTGCGGCAACCTCCTCGACGGCGGCGGCCATCTTGTCGACTCGTCCGCCGTCCAGCCGAAGCCGATCGATCATCGCGTCCGTCAACCTGTTCTCTTTGGCCGCGGCGATATCCTTCGCATTGGCCTCGACAATTCCGCCGGACCGTTCGCGCATCATATTCGCCATCGCCATCAGTGCATCGTTGCGCGCCTGCCCCGAGAGCGTGGCCAACAACCGGCTTGCGCGCCGGGCGTTCCTGCCAAGCGACTCGGCATAGGTGAGCAAAACCGGCTTCCCTGTTGCGGTCATCGCAAAATCCTTACCTCCCGGCAACGACTCGAGTCCATGACTACTCGCGAAAGCGGCTCACACTCTCTCGCCGTCCGGAGAAACACGAGGGCACCCGCTAGAGCTTCACGCGGAATGTCTTGATCTCGTGTGGCCGAAGCTCGAACTTCAAGACCGTCCCTTCGAGATTCGCCGAACCAACCCGGTCCTCCAAGAGATCCGTCTCCTCAGCCGATTTGATCGGACGATGGAACGTGATGCCCACCGAGCCACCTCGGCCCGAGGGTTCCCAGACACGAACAACCCATCCATCACCATCATAAGCAGGTTTGACGGCGGAAACGATGGCCGTGGCCGAGTCCACCTGAAGAAGCGACTGTTTCCGACTCTTACCCGGGTGAGCCGCAACCGCGCGGGTCATCAACGGCGCGTTCAGCTCCTCAGCCCGTCGGACCGTCTGCGCCGGGTCCCACGTCCCGGCATGTGGCCAGAGGGAGTAGGTCACGGCGTGCAGACCGACGTCCGCCACCGGATCGGGCGAGATGCTACTCCTCAGGAGCGTGATGCCGATCGTGTTGCCGTTTGTCTCCCTCCGACAGTCATGGCCGTACCGACCGTCGTTGAGCATGCTGACACCGTAATCCGCTGCGGAAACATCCATCCATCGCTGAGCCGGCACCTCGCGGCCCGTGGCAGGCTTGCGAATCCAGGCATACGGGATTTCCCATGCCGCATGGTCCGTCGATACCGCTAGCGGCCAGCGAACCTTTAGTGTTTGTCCCCGTTGGCGCCATTCCGTCTGGTTCGTCATATCGACGCGATCCAACCCGTGGTAGAGGGTGACTCTCTGTTCGAAGAGCGAATGTTCGTGCGTGTATCGGACGAGCATCGTGGCCAGAACGGGACCGTTGGCTTCAACGCTCACGGAATCGGCGCGATCGAGCGGCGTAGCCTTGCCCGTGAGGTGAAGCGTCCACGCGTCGCCGCCACCGCCTTTCTCTTCCATCAGCTCGAGCCGGTTAGCCGCCTGGCTGTCGGGGATCAATTCGCGGTGTGATCGTTTGTCCGTGAGCCCGGTCACGTGTCCGGTGGTCTTGTCGAATCGAAGCCGGTAGAGGTCGTTCTCGAGCGTCGCTTCGGCCGCCGCTAGCGTCGCCGTCGGTTGGGTGGATCGAGGCTTGGCCTGATCCCAGTAGGTGCCCTTCTCGCGGTAGGCCTTGTAGAGCTCCTCCGTGATCGGCACGGAGAAGTGATCGAGAACGCGCAGGGGCTGTTCGGAGCGATTCAGCCCTTCCAGCCAGTACACACCGTAGCCCACGGGAGGAACATCCTTGGCGATGAAGACAATCTTGCACCGCTCGAACGACTCATAGATCTTCTGATGAGCCACGACTTGGCCCGGCGCCACTCGTCCGGCCGCGTCGCGAACGCGGACGGACGCGGGAACCACGTCGTAGTCGAGGATGACCCAGGCCAGATCCGAGCGCTGCCAAGAGAGCGGATTGAACACAAGCAGCGGTTGACCCACCCCCTCCGTGTCGGCCCCCGCCGCCAGCTTCGCCAAAGCGGCCTCGGTCGAATCCTGAAGCACGGATTCCACACGGTCGTAGATCGTATCCACGTCCTCGTAAGCCCGGTGGATGCTCGTCCCCGGCAGAATGTCGTGAAACTGGTTAAACAGCAGGTCCTTCCAAGCCTGTTTCAGCGGCTGGGCCGGATAGGCGTAATCCGGCGAATCCGCCAGAACGGCCATCGAACACGCCTTCTCCGCCGTCGTCAGCCAGTGTTCATTCATCCGGTTACGACGTTTGACCTCCATCTGGCTGGTATAGCATCCCTCGTAGATATAGTTGAGTTCGTCACGCCACGTCGATAGGTTCGTCGCCGATCCGGCCATCGCCTCCATCGCGCGATCGGCACGATTGAGGACGATCTTGGGCATGCCCTTCATCTTCGCCAGCGTGTCAATGATGCCCATCTCCATCCGTGTCGGCCCGCCACCGTGATCGCCGACGGCGGTGCCGGCGCAAAGCTCCTTCAACCCGATCTTGGCCAGCATTTCTCGGAGCAGGGGCATGATCTTGACGACCTCCCATGCGCTCTTGATGCCATTGAAGGTCTTCTGGGCCTCGTCGATCAGCACGCGAACGTCCATGCAGATGACGCTCGACCCGTCGGGCGCCGTCCAGTTGAACATCAGGTCGCCCGGTCCGCATCGCGTGATGACGTTGTACTTCAGGCCCGCCTTGCTCATGATTTGGGGCAGCGACCACGCATGGCCGAACGAATCGACGTTCCAGCCGACGGTTGCCGTGACACCGAACTTGTCGCGCAGGTATCGCTGGCCGTAAAGGAACTGACGCACCATCGCCTCGCCGCCGGGTAGATTGTCGTCGGGTTCGATCCACGCTCCGCCCACCATGCACCACCGACCGTCCTTGACCGCCTGGGCGATGTCGGCAAACAGATTCGGATCCGTTTGTTCGATCATCTCGAACATCCACGCCGAGCTCTGGTTGAAGTAGAAGTCGGGGCGTTCCTTGATGAAGCGCACGGCCTGGGCGCAGGTGTCGCGGATGAAGTCGCGTCCTTCATAGAGTCGCCAGCGCCACACCGGATCCATGTGCGATTGAGGCATCACATGGATCGTGTACTCGGTCAAAGCCGGCAGGCCGGCGGGCGAAGAGGCGGTCGCCGCGCCCTCCGCATGCACCACGCCATTCCACGCGATGGCCAAGACGGTCGCCGCGACACGCCAACGTGTCCTCTTCTTCGACATCGAACGGTTCTCCCGACTCAGCACCTGATGACAGGAATCCGTGGGCGATTATATCGGTGAGAGGACGAAAAGCACAAAGCGGACCGCGTGCACCTTTTCGCGAAGAGGGGAGACCGTCAGGATTAGAGGGTGGCTATTCCGCCATTCCCCACTGGGAGACGACCTTCTCCGCCAAGCGGCGGTAGGCACCGACGAGATCGCGGCAGACAAGGTCGACACGCTGGCGCAAGGCGCGCCGTTCACGAATGATTCGACCACTGACCCGTCGCAGTCGATCGTACCTCAGCCGCTCTCGCGCGCGTTGACGTCGCGATCGGGCCGCTTCTTCGACGCTGTCTGAAAGACGCGCCAGATCAAACGGCTTGGTGTACATATCGCGGACGCCGAGGCGCATGGCTTCGATTGCCCGGCCGAGCGTAGGTTGGTCGGTCATGAGCACGACTTCCGTGTCCGCGGATCGGCGAATTTCCCGGGCAAGTCCGAGATCGCTGCAATCGGGCAACGACATGTCGGCGAGAACCACATCGAAGGGGTTGTCGTTGTTTTGACGAACGGCGTCGGCCGCCGACTTGACGTGAGTCACCCTGGCCGACAAGGTCCGCTCGACATGATCGATGATCATCTCGGCAATGTCGGTGTCGTTCTCAACCAACAAGATTCGGGTGGGACGCTGCACGGTCAAACCCCCTGGACCGGGTCCGTCGCTTCATCCGGCCCCGCACCCACTCAACCGACGGCGCGGAGAAAAGAAGGCCGGCGGCGGTAAGGCCGCGAGAGCGAGGGGAGGAGGGAGAGGCCTCACCGTCCGCCTGGCCCGGAAACATCGTAGTGACTCCAAACCGTGCCCCACACGGTTCCGATGACAGACGTCCCTGCCTACTACGCCATCTGACTCGACACGACTGGGGATGTTGCGGAATCCGTTGCCCCCGTGAGTCCGGACGGTCCCGTCGGCAGTTCCAAGATGGCCGTGGTCCCGACACCCGGGGTGCTCTCGAGCCGAAGCTGGCCGCCATTTGCCTCGACCAACCGATGGGCCCTCGGTAGCCCCAGGCCTCGTCCCCGACCTGCCGGACGGTGGGAGAAGAACGGATCGAATGCCTTACGAAGAACGTCGGCGTCCATGCCTCGACCGTTGTCCTCGACCGTCAGAACAACCCTATCATCGGACAGTTCGTCTCGGCAGTTTACGGACAACCGACCCTCTTTCGGATCCATGGCTTCGACGGCATTGCTGATCAGTTCCTCGATGATCTGTTCAAGCTGGGCTGAATCGAACCAGACGTTTTTCGGACTATCCGACAGCTCCAGCCGGAACTGCGCCTCTTTCAACCAGGATTTGGCCAGCCAGGAGGCACGCACCTTGTGCACGACGCTCGCCACCGCGACGGACTCGGGCCGCGGAGGCTGCGGCTTGGCAAACTCCATCAACTCGCTGACAATCTCACTGCACCGATGTGCTTGTTCGCTGATCAGACTGAGGATGCGACGGAGCTCCGGGTCTTCGGTCCGATCCCGCAGGAGCTGGGCTCGACCGTTGATGATCGCCAGGGGGTTGTTCAATTCGTGACCCGCGCCGGCCGCCATTTCGCCGACCATGGCCAGGCTCCGGCTCTGCAAGAGCTGCTCTTGCATCTGTTGCATGCGGCGTCCCACCTCGGCCAAGTCCTCGTTGAGCTGATCGGCCGCCTGGCGAATGTAGACGTTCGTCATGATGAGGCCGATGGTGGTCGAAAAGGACTCGAGCTCGTTGACCTCGTTGCGACGCCTCACGACCCATTCGGCCGAAGCCGAGAAGACCGCCCCTCCGACCCATCGACGATCGCGTATGATCGGCAGCATCCAGTAGGGGCCGTCGCCCAGTTGACCGGCGTAGCGATCGAGCAACGCCTGGGCTTGGGGAACGGCCGGCAGAAGCCACGATCCGCCCAGCGCCGCTTCGACCGTGACGTCATCCAACTCGTCGGTCATCAAGCAGCCGGTCCCGGAGGAAAGAATCTCCGTCGCGGGCTCTTGGGCCTCCGCCCCCAACATCGCCAACTCGACGTATCCGCCGTCGAGATTCCGGGCAAAAACGAGAACGGACCCTACGCCGAGCCCCATTCGCACGCTTGCGGCCGCCACCGAACAGACCTGAAGCATCGGGGCGCGCGGCGAGATGGCGTGCGTCAGATGGCACATCGCCTGAAAATACTTGCTCCGCACCTGAAGCTTGAGGTTGGAGGCGTGCAGCACGGCGTTCAGTCGCGCCAACTCCTCATTGGCCTCGGCGATGGCCTGGACATACAGCCCCTTGCTGGGCAAGTCCTCCAATCCGATGATCGCCGCCCGCTGCTCGATATGATCCGGCAGTTCCTGGAGAATCTGCTCGTAGCGGCGCCGGCCAAGCTGGAGTTGTCCCGCCAGGTTCAGCGGGTTCTCTTTCAGAGGCCAGTTCCCGCTGTAGCCGATTCGCAGATGACGGACCACGACATCGGCCAGATGGACGATCGCAATGTGGTGTTTGTGTTGAATGGACGGAGGAAGCGCCTCCGGGCCGTGGTGATGCAGCCACATGCACTGGATCACCGGCTCGGGAAGGGACCACCGTTCACCCAGTCGCCGCGCCACGACGGTATGGTCGATCCCGAGAACGCGGCGCTCGACATCGGCGATGCAGGCTCGGTTCTTGTCGGCCAATTGGACGACACGATCGAAACTCTTGGGAAGGCAGGTGTCCAGCGCGACCTTGCCGAGATCATGCAGAAGACCGCACACAAACGCCTCTTCCGGATCAACCCGACCTATTCCGCTGGCCGCAAGCTGGTGGGCCGCGCAAGCCACCGCCAGCGAGTGTTTCCAAAACTCCGCGCGATTGAACGCCGTATGCTCGTTCTGGGCCTGAGGTCCGAAGGTCTCGAAAACCTTCATGGACAACACGGCGTTTCGAACGGCGTCGAATCCCATCAAGACAACCGCCCGTTCCACCGTCACCGCCGTGTTACCCACCCCTGTCGCGGCGCGACGCACCAGCGACAGGATCTTGGCCGTCAACGACTGGTCGGACTGAATGAGATGGACGACCTGTTTGGCGTTGGTCTCGCTGGCCGTCGTCAATTGAAGCAGTCTGGCCGCCACCGCCGGGAGCGTCGGCAGACTGTCAAGCTGGGCGATGATCAGTTCAACCCGCTTGGTCTTGTCCTGACTGGCCCCTTCCGTGTTGGACATTCGAACGGACCTTCCGCCTGGGCAGGCCTCGCGCCGGCGACAGACGCGACGCCTCAAGCCAGTCAGACACCGACCAGTTCGGCAATCTTTCCGATCAACTGGTCGATCTCGAACGGCTTCTTGATGAAATCGTTCGCACCCTCGGACAGCAGCGACTCAATCTCCTCTCGATTGACCACGCCCGAGACAATGATGATCTTGACGTGTTCGAGATTGGGGTTGCTGCGCACGGTCCGGCACACGACATTCCCGTTGATGTCCGGCAGCATGTAGTCCAAGATGATGACGTCCGGCTGAAACTCACCAGCCAACACCCCGGCGTCGAAACCCGTGCTCGCCGTGCGCACCTCGAAACGACCGTCCCGCTCCAATAGTTCCACAAGCATTTCGACGATCGACGGCTCATCGTCCACCACCAGCACCCGCTTCTTGCCCGAGTCGAGCTGGCTGAGCGGAATGTTGTTTTCCTTCATGAACTGAATGAGGCCTTCGCGTGTGATCCTCCGGAAGCGACTGCCTGGAACCCGAAACCCTTTGAGTCGGCCCGCATCAAAACAGCGTATGACCGTTTGCTGACTCACCTTGCAAATGTCGGCCACTTCGCCGGTGGTGTAAACGCTCTTGGCCATAATCGTGCCTCGCTCCAGACCGGCATTCTTATGCCGACCGAATCCACAGCTTTATGGGACCACAAGGCAAGCCATCTTACCCAGCCTTCCCATATTACCAGTATACCGATCGGCCCGAACGAGCGTCAACTGAACTTCCCGGTCTGCCCTAAATGCTTGATACGTCGAGGATGAAAACCCTTAATTGTGGGACCCCTGAAGCCGACGGCGACGATCAAGGTATACCATCAGAATGGTGATGTCGGCGGGGTTGATTCCGCTGATCCGCGCGGCCTGTCCTATGGAACGGGGTCCGATAAGGGAGAGCCGTTCTCGGGCCTCCGCGCGCAGTTCCGGAATCGCGCAGAAATCGAAACCCGGGGGGATCGGTTTGGATTCGAGTTGTCGAAAGCGCTCGACCTGCTGCTGCTGGCGGCGGATATATCCTTTGTACTTGACTTCGATCTCGACCGCCTGCATGGCCTGCTCGAAGAGCGCGCCGCCGGCGGTCTTCGCCAGCGAGCAATCGACCAAGTCGCCGATTCGGACTTCAGGTCGGCTGAGCCACTCTAACAGCGACCGCCCTTCTCTCCGGCCGATGGCCAGCGCGTCTCGAATTCGCTTCTCCAATTCCTGCTTCTCGGTGAATCGCCGCCACCGGGCGTCGTCCACCAAGCCGATCCGACGACCCACCAGCGTCAGCCTCGCGTCGGCATTATCACTTCGAAGCAGGAGACGATACTCGGCCCGCGATGTGAACATACGGTAGGGTTCGACGGGCGGTCGCGTAATCAGGTCGTCGATCATCACACCGATGTAAGCCTGATCGCGCCCGAGGATCAGCGGGTCGCTGCCCCCTGCCCAACGGGCGGCGTTGACACCGGCAACAAGCCCCAACCCGGCCGCTTCCTCGTAGCCGCTGGTACCGTTGATCTGCCCGGCCAGAAACAATCCCTTCACTCGCTTGGACTGAAGCGACAGGTCCATCTGCTCAGGGGAGACAAAGTCATATTCCACCGCATATGCCGGTTGAAGGATGCGAGCGTGCTCGAGCCCCACGATCGAATGGACCATCGCCTCCTGAACGTCCAGTGGAAGTGAGGTGCTGATCCCATTGCAGTAGATCCAATCGGAGTCCACTCCCTCGGGTTCGAGGAAGATCTGATGCCTGTCCTTGTCGGCGAAGCGAACAACCTTGTCTTCGATGCTCGGGCAGTATCGCGGACCGCGCGAGCGAATCTGTCCTGTGTACAGAGGGGCGCGGTCCAAGTTGGCGCGAATCAGCTCATGCGTCGTCGGATTCGTGAACGTAATCCAGCAGGGAATCTGCGGACGGGTAATGGCGTCGTTCATGAACGAGAACGGCACGGGCACGGCATCGCCCGGTTGCTCCTGGAGCCGGCTGTAGTCGATGGATTCCCTATGGATTCGGGGCGGCGTACCGGTCTTGAGGCGGTCGAGCTTCAGGCCCAGACGCTCGAGTGAAAGTGAGAGTCCCACGGCCGCCGGTTCACCCACGCGTCCACCTTCCGTCTGAATCGTGCCACAATGCATGAGGCCGCGAAGGAAAGTGCCCGGCGCAAGAACGACGGCCGATGCACCGAGTCGGCGTCCGTCGGCAAGAACCACGCCCCGAACGGACTCCCCTTCCGAAACGATCTCCTCAACGGACCCCTCAAAGATCGTCACCCTCGGCGTCGACTCCAGCAGGCTCCGAACATGCAATGAGTACTGCGAGCGATCGGTCTGGGCACGCGGCGACCAGACCGCAGGTCCCTTGCTCCGATTCAACATGCGGAATTGGATACCGGTCGCGTCGGTGGCCAGCCCCATGAGTCCGCCCATCGCGTCCACCTCGCGAACGATCTGCCCCTTGGCCAGTCCGCCGATGGCCGGATTGCAGGACATTCGAGCGATCGCGTTGAGCGAAAGCGTGACCAGGGCGGTATTGGCTCCGATTCGAGCGGATGCCCAAGCCGCCTCCGCGCCCGCATGGCCGGCGCCAACAACGATCACATCGAACTCGAGTACCGCCCTGCTCATGTGCAATCGTGTTTATCCTACCCGATTCTTTGAGGTGTCACACGGAATTGTTCCGAAGCGGAGGCATCCCGAACCTACAAACCGCAAGCTCAGGCCTCGCAAACATGCAAGAATGTAAGGTATTACTAACACCTTAGTAAATAAAGAGCTAAGTCCTTTCACCCCAATTGGAAAACACCACGTTTCTCGAACAACAATCTTGACGCACCGCCACATGACACGTAATATAGTAAATACTAACATGATTGCTCGCATGTCCCTTGATTGGCGTAGTTTGTGTGGACTAACACGCCGCGTCACTCTGAGGAGAGGGCCGGCACTCGGCAGCCAAGCGTGGCCACCGTGCAAGCGCCTTGAAGGTCGAGGATGAGACTCCCGATGAGCACCGCGAATGCCACGCACGACAGCGGTAATCAGCCTTTGGGGGACCAGCATTCCAGCGCATTTCAAGCAAGCACCAATGCGACGTGAGCGTATGCACGATCGCCAGGTGCGTGGAGGAGAGACCTATGATCGGCAGACTCAGGGAAATTGGAGGGTGTTGGGGTGGCGTTTCGGCGGCGATCGTCGTGTTGGCCGCAGTGATTGCCCCCGTGGTCGCTCAGGAAGTGACGACAGCCACGGGAAGGGGTTGGCTTGAGACCGTAACCGAGAACGATCGGTCGTTGACCGTGCTCCACACCAGTGGATCGCACTACGACATTGGCTATCAGCACGGTTACTTGCTCGCCGATCAGGTGGTTCAGAACATCCAGACCGGTCTGCAGTACATTCAAGACCCCTGCCACGTAAAGCATCCGAGCGCGGAGATTCCCAACTATGTCGATCGGCTGACCGCATTCACGCCTCAGAAGTACATCGATGAGGTCAACGGGATCATTGCCGGCGTGGCAGCGGCCACGGGTCAGACATTGGAATTCCGAGATGTGATGACGATGCAGATGCTGGCGGACTTGGGGCAAGTCGTTCCTCAGTGCACCGAATTCGCGGTCAAGGGCGGCGCGACCACCGACGGACACACGATTCACGGTCGCAACCTCGATTGGGCAACGGTCCCGGGTTTCGCGCATGATCGATCCATGCTGATGATTGCCCAGCCCACGGGCGAACAGGCAACCTGCAGTGCGTCCTGGGCAGGGTACATCGGCACGGTGACGGGCATCAATGCGAGCGGCGTATCCGTGGGAACCAACACCTGCGTATCGAGCGACTCCACATTTGACGGAATGCCATTGACGTTCATGCTTCGTGGCATGTTGGAGAGCAGCAGTACGCTGGATCAGGCCATCAGCTTCCTCAACTCGGTCCCCAGGACCGTGGGAACGAATCTGGTCTTGAGCTCCGGACGAGAGGCGGGTGGCCGCGTGGCTGCCGTCGAAGTGACTCCAACCCGAAATGAGATCTACTATGACAACGACCGCCGCGAAGACCACTACTGGGACAGTTCAACGCTGACGAGTCATGCCACACAGGACGACCCGGCATGGCTGAGGGTCTCGGGAGGCATCGAGGACGCCGTTGTGCGCACGAATCACTTCCTCAACTGGCAAGGTGAGCTGCCGCTCCAAGCTCTCCAGGCGGGGGCGACGATCCGGAACTACATCGACCCGAACGACATCGCGGCTCTGGGCATCGACCCGGAGAACCTGAAGGACGCCAATTGGGTCATGGCCAACATTTATCCCGGCATCGTTGTTCCGCTGGTGCTTCGGCAGTTCCCGTACAATGCACTGATTCCGGAAATCAACGAGCCGAACTGGACCGGCCATCGGTATGAGGTTGTGCAGCACCTTATCACCAGCAATTACGGCACCATCGATCCCATCAAGGGCATGGCGTTCCTTTGCGAGGATGACGGGGTTGACGACGAACTCAGCATGCATTCCGTTCTGTTCGACTCAACCACGCTTGAGATCTGGATCGCCAACGCCAGGACGGACGGCAGCATGGTGGTTGACTCCACCTCCGAACCGTTTATCCACTACAACTTCGCGGCTGCCCTACCGGAACCGACATCCCTGGCATTGGTGGCCTCGGGTGTTCTGTTGACCACGGTCCGTCGGTGGTCAAGGCACCGACGTTGAAAGCAGGGGAGTGTAGGTCCCGATTCGACCGGTACATCGACCTGAAGACGGAATGCCCTCCGAGGCATTAGGCTTTCTCTTTCTCGGATCGGCAACGGTGTGTTTTTTCGTTTGACAAGCTTCATTTCGGGGCAGATAATATGATTGGATGGTGTTAGCCATTACTTACCGCCTCAACGAGTTTTGGTGTTTGGTGAGGGAAGGGGCGAGCATGGAGCGGGAACCCTCTTTCCCCAATTCGATTGAGCCCCCAACGCGGAGTCGCAGTGGCTCCCGTGGATCTGGTAGGGCCCTCTTTGGTTTATCATGTGTGGATCGGACCGATCCGCCCCCGATTGGTCGTTTGGTCTAACATAAGAAAGGATTGAGTCATGTCCAAGTCAAGCCGTCTGATTGCCGTGTGCCTTTCGGTGGTTGTCTTGTTCGCCGTAGCCCCCGTTTTGGCCGACAGTAGCGCGGCAGGCACGTCCTGGGCGAAGGTCTACACAGCCAAAGTCCAAGGCGTCGGCATGTCGCAAGCCGAACTGGAGCAGATCGCTAAATCGAAAGGGTCTGTAGAGATCGTGAGTTTCCCCGCCGGAGGGGACTATGCCGGCGCCACAAGCCGCACACTGGTCGGGACCGGCGAGCAAGGCATCGGCTATCCGGGCTTCTCCGTGGACGTCCAACAGGGACTGGCCTATGCCAACAACCCGGGCGGAACCACAACATTGGCAGGTGGTGTCGTCATGCAGGCCACCCTTCCCCAAACCGCCGATGCACCGCTGAGAGTAAGCTGCCTCGTCAACGGCCAGGAGGTTATCCGCACCTCCGTATACGGTCTTGCCGACGGAGCCGCACCCCAGTTTGTGGAAATGGTGACGGTAAACGATGGGGCGACAATTGCACAGGTCATCGAATACCTGGACGGCCCCCCCTCTCGTGAAGAGATGACGCCTGTGACCTTCACCCCCGATCAAACGGCCACGGCGACAGCCCCCCTGACCGACGACGAGCTGGCAGGCGGCGGGGAAATCGTGGGACAGGATGGCGTAGACTTCAGCGGTCAACTAACCGGGCTAAGCTGGAACTGGGACAGCAAGTGGTGGCCGGGCAACGCCGAGAACCCGGGTGATTTCTTCCTTCAGGTGCGATTTATCGTCGGCGCCGGTGCGGACATCAGCGCGAACGTTGACGGAGACTTTCTCCTGCACTACATCGGCAGCCAGTTGCAGGCGGGATCCGCGACGGGCGATTTGGAGATGAATTTCGGCGCTCTGATTTCCGCCCGTGGCGCTCTGACCATTCTCTGGTTCGACCCCATTGTCTTCAACATTCCTTATGTCCCGCAATTCGACATGCAAGTCTATGATCACGAGGAATTCACCAGCTTTCTGCTCGACTCGTCGGCAAGTGTTTCCGACGCCACCGGCAGGCAGAACCTAGCGAACATCGATGTCGTCAGTCTCATCGGCGGCAGTTGGCTCCCTGACTGGGTGAAGAACAATTTGGATGCCGGCATCTCCATCCAAGGGGCCCTGTCGGGCAGCGGCACCATGACCTGCAACAACATCACCTGCAGCGACGGAACCGTGTTTGTGACCGAGGGCGAGTCGAAGTCCGTGACGGTTACGCCGGAAGGGTATCATGCAACCGCGACCTACAACGAGAGTCTGAACATGACCGGCACCCTGACGCTCTACCCGGCGTTGTTCGTCAAACTGGTCGGTTGGATCAACTGGTCGTATCCGGTGTTCGAACTGCCTTGGACGTTCTTTGACGGACCGGCCGATCTGAATTTCTCCACGTCCGCGCTGGACTACCCGCCGATCCTGGTGAACCTTGCTCTGTCGAAGAGGAATCCGAACAACGGTGAAGTGGTCTTGGATCCCGAACCGAGCGATCCGAACCATCCGCAGTACCTGCTGGGCACGACCGTCACGCTTACGGCTGTCCCGAATGAGAACAAGTCGTTCCTTCAGTGGGAGATCTATGACCCCAACTTCCCGGGCGACGCGAACTACAGGGTTATCGATGCCAACACCACGTTGACTGTGCTGATGGACAGCAACAAGGAAATCGTGGCCGTCTTCAAGTGCGGCAGCGGGATGGGCACCATCCTGCCGCTTCTCGTCGTGGGACTCGGTATCTGTACTCTGGTTTCGCGCCGGCTGCGAAGGTCCTAATCGGTCGTTCCGCAACAAGAGCATCATCGAAGACCAGGAAGGCCTTCGGCAAACGCCGGGGGCCTTTCTGTTGCGCCGTCATCCGGCCGATGCGGGCGACAGGGCAGTGCATTCAGGATGTGCTCTGTTCAGAAGCCCGAAGGTAAGGTATCTTCTGAGCCGCAAGAACGAAATCGAGACGAGGGGACGGCGATAATGGGATTTCTGCACGAACCGTTACGATTCCTGAGCCCTGACGACATGGAACGTATCCACCAGGGGGCCTTGGAGATCCTCGAGAAGACAGGCCTATGGATCGATCATGACGAGTCCATCGAGTACCTCCGCGCCGCCGGGTGCCGCGTCGACTTCGACGCACGCCGTGTGAGGTTTCCGTCGGAGGTAACACAGGCGGCCGTCGAACGGATGCGCCGGGCGTACGCCCGGCCGGACCGGCTGCCGGCGCGAATGGCCGTTCGATACAGTCATGTCCGCTTCCGGGCCGAGCCCTATCGTATCCATCCGGATTTCTCCGTTTCGACCGGCGGCTTCTGCTGTTTCCTGGTCGACCTCGATGGAAGGCGTCGACCGGCCACGCTGGCCGACGTCCGCGATGCCCTGCGGCTCGCCGACGCCCTGCCGAACGTGACGTTCACCGGCTTGCCCGTTTCAGCCCAGGAGATCCCCCATTACGAACGGCCCGTTCGCATGGCCGCCGAACTCGTCAAGGCAACTCGCAAGCTGGGCGGCATTGAGACCTTCTGCGTTCACGACGCGGAGTACATCACGCGGATCGCCGAGGTGGTCGCGGGAGGGCGTGAGTCACTGCGTCAGAACCCGGTGCTCATCGGGTACGGCGAGGCCCGGTCTCCCCTGTGTTTTGACCGAAACATGGCGGAGATCTTCGTTGCTTACATCAAGGCCGGCCTGCCTCAGACGCTCGACACCATGGTCAACGGTGGAGCGACCGCACCGATGACACCGGCCGCTTGTTTGGCCATGGGCTGCGCCGAGACCCTCAGTGCGGTGGTTCTCGCTTACGCAATTGATCCCGAAGCCGTGGTGGGAATGGACATCGTCCCTTCGTTCATGGACATGTCCAGCGGCATCTTTCGGTACGCCGGTCCCGAACGCTGGCCGCTGATCGGGGCAAGACTCCAGTTGCTCCAGGAATACTATGGGTGCCCGGCCGGCATCCATGGCGGCAAGACGGACGCCTGTGTTCCGGGCGTCCAAGTGGGCGTTGAAAAGGCCGTGAGCATGCTCATGCCCGTGCTGTGCGGAGCCGTGGGTATCGGCACGATCGGTCACCTGGAAAACGCCGTGACCTTTTCTCCGGTGCAGTTGGTCATCGACGATGCGATCGTCGGTTATGTTCGGCGATCGATCGAAGGTTTCGAGATCAACGACACCACCTTGTCTCTCGACGCCATACACCGCGTCGGGCCGGGCGGCGAGTTTCTGACGCACCCCTCGACGGCGGCGTGGTGCCGGACCTCGTCGTTCCTGCACCCGCTCTTCGAACGGGCCCCGTGGGAGACCATTCACAAGAACGACCCGGCCGGAATGGAGGCCCGCGCCCGTGCCGAGGCCGCTCGGATCATCAATCAACCCTCGGAGCCCACCTTGTCGCTTGACAAGCAACGACAGATTGACGACATCGTGGAAGAAGCCGTCAGAAAACACCCTCTGGCACACCCGTAGCGCCCGGTTCGGTTGTTCAAGACCCCTGATTCGACGGCCAACACGCCCCCCGGCACCGAATTGCCTCGACAACTCCTTTTCCGTAAGCTGGTGTGGAATCGCGGAGGGCACCATGATTCCGAGGCGGCGGGTTCCGATTCGAGCGGCCGATTTCGCCGAGTGGTTGCGCTCCTTCATCCGATCGCGCCGCGCTGCGGCCGAAGACGTTGCTCGATTCGAACGGGCCATGTCGGCGTATCTGGGTTGTGAGTTTGCACGTGCAACGGCCAGCGGCCGAGATGCGATCGCGTTGGCCCTTGACGCCGTGGGGGCAAAGCCCGGGGACGAAATCATCGTCCCGGCGTACACCCTGGGCGAGCTCATGCCGCTCCTCCAGGCGAAGGGCTACAAACCGGTCCCCGCGGACATCGACGAGGCAACGCTGAACGTCGATGTTCAGGCCGTCGCCCGGCGCATCGGCCCGAAGACGCGAGCGATCCTCGCGACCCATCTTTTGGGAGCCCCGTGCGATATCCAGGCAATCTGTGGATTGGCCCGAGAGCGCGGCGTTGCGGTCGTGGAAGACTGTGCTCATGGCCTGGGCGCCACCGTTGCCGGGCGCAAGGTCGGAACGTTCGGCGACGCGGGCATCTTCAGCTTTGAGGTCAACAAGGCCTGCCCCACGTATGGGGGCGGCATGGTCGTAACCAAGGACGCGAGCGTCGCCGCAAGGATTGCCGCCGTTCTGGACGGTCGTCCTCGGACGGAAAAGCCGGCGTTGAAGAAGGCATTGTCAACCTGGATCGAAGAGTGCATTGTTCGCAGCCCGTTCTACGCGATCCTGGCGAAGATCCTCTTCTCTCCGAAGTTCGCGGCACAATTCGAGAAGTTTTATCGCGGCAGCCACGACCGCGCGCGAACGATCAAGACGGCCTACAGCGGGTTCCAGGCTCGGCTCGGACTTGACCGCCTTGCGCGGCTGGACCAACGCAATGCCCGACTCAACGCATTATGGGACGAGCTCGCGCGCCAACTTCCGAAGACCATGAAAACGCAAAATCGTCGGCTGTGGGGCGAACCGGCGTTCTATAATTTCGTGATCTTGACATCCATCGACCCCGTCGAGTTCCGCCGCCTCGCATCGGAACGAGGCGTTGATGTGGGAATCCGAAGCGAGGTCATGGACGACTGCGGCCGTTTATTGGGCGCCGATGACTGCCCCGTGGCCGCACGAATCGCCGAACGCGCCGTCCTGTTGCCGCTCTATGACGGTCTGAGCCGTCGACGCTTCAGACGGCTGGTCGCGGTCTTGGGCGAGATCGCCGCGGAGAAGGATACTGAATGACACGGGATGGCCTGCCTATTCTCTTGCGAATCGAGCGAGCCCCCGAGGAGATCACCGGTCACCCTCGACATATCCACCCGGCGTTGGACCTCAAGTACATCCAAGCGGCACTGGAGTCCACCCACGGCAGAAGCATTCCCCTCTTGGACGGATGGCTGCACCCGTGGTCGCCGGACCGGCTCGCGGCTGAAACACTTGCGAGAAAGCCCTCGATCGCCGTGATCAAGGCAGCTTCGCCGTGCATTGATGAAGCCGTCCGAGTGGGAACAACGTTGCGGCGAGCCGGCGTGATCACCGTGGCGATCGGGCAACAGGTGAGCCACGTGGCCTATCAGTCTTGCCCGGGTTGGCACGAGGCCTTCGACATACCCGTGCTCGGCGATCCGGAAGAGGAGGTGCCGGCCCTGATCGAACGGTTGTGCCAGGGGACGGCGTTGAGCCAGGTCGCACACCCTTATCACGAAGCCTTGGTGCGGCGCGAGCCTTTCCTCGTCGGCAACCCGGACCGTCTCCCGTGGCCTCGTTTCACACGAAAGGAGCTTGGGGCCTACCTCTTTCCGTTCCCCACTCCTCGTGGCCGGCACCACCGCTGGGGATATGTGCTCAGCGGTTGGGGCTGTCCGCACCGCTGCAACTTCTGTTCGGGCGTGGTGCGAAAGACGAGCGGACATGTGCTGCGCCAGCGAAACCCAGACCGGGTGGTGGATGAAATCGCATCGCTGTTGAAGGCAGGCGCCGAGGCCATCATCTTCGAGGACGATACGCTGCTCTCGGACCGCCGCAACTTCTTGCGTCTGTGCCACGAAATCGTTCGACGGAAGCTGCGATTTCCCTGGATTGCGCACGCCCGTGCCGACCACTTGGACGCCGAACGGGTTTCCGCCGCGGCAAGGGCAGGCGCCGTATTGTTCAAGGTCGGCGTGGAATCCGGTTCGCCTCGCGTCATCGAGGTGCTCGGCAAGACGCCGGAGGGCAGCACATGGATATCGCGCGTGGAACAGGCCTTTCGACTCCTGCGCCGGAATAATGTGGGAGCCGTCGCGTTGTTCCTGATCGGAAGCCCCGGCGAAACGGAGGAGGACATTGAGAAATCAATGGCGTTGGCCTTACGGATACGGCCCGACTACATCCAGGTGCAAATCTTCTGCGCCTACCCCGACAGCCCCTACTACATCGGATTGGGCCCGGAGGCCGGCGCGGCCGTTCAGTTCGGAAACCAGTACCACTATGCCACACCCACTTGGTCGCCAAGCCGGGTGCAACCCGATGAGCTGAAACGACTGCAGAGACTTTTCTACAGACGATTCTATCTTCGGCCGAGTTTCATAGTCTCTCATCTCTGGAAGTACATGGATTTCTACCTGAACCCGCAGTCCGCCGTGAACAGTGCGCTCGGGATGGCCGCTTGGGTCGCCGGGCTGCGAAAGAGCGCGCCGAGGCACCGAATCGCGCCGGTAAGCCTGCACTATGTGGAACGCTGATCTGCTGGAGCTGGGCATCCGGGCGGATGTGAACGAAGGACACCCGCAACAAAGAGGGTAATCGCGTGAAGGTCCTGCTGATCGATGTCCCCTTCGAACTCCAGGATACGGTCGGGAAGGGAACACCTTCCGCGTCCATCCTCAATGTGATCCCGTCCTTGGGCCTGGCCTATTTGGCCGCCGTGGCCGAGAAGGAAGGGCACGAGGTCCGCATACTCGATTGTGCTCGCGGAATGGGATGGGACTCGATTCGAGAGGTAGGTCTGACGTTTAAGCCCGACGTTGTCGGAATGACGGCCACGACCCTCACGTTCAAGAATGCCGTCAAGACGGCTCACCTGATACGAGAGACGCTGCCTCATGCGTCCATCGTCGTGGGGGGACCTCACCCCACCGCCGACCCTGAAAAGGCGACGTCAACCCAGGCGTTCGACTTCCTGGTCCTCGGCGAAGGCGAAGTCACGTTCATCGAACTCCTCCGGCATCTCGCCGGTAATGGAGCGGCACGTCCGGATGACATCGACGGACTGGCGTTCTGGCGGGGTAATCAGGCCGTGATCACGCCGCCACGAGCGCGGATCGACGACCTGGACTCGATACCCATGCCCGCCAGACACCTTCTGCCACCGCTGAGTGAGTACCACCCGACCCCCGCTTCCTATCGAAGACTGCCGCTCGCTCACATCATGAGTTCACGTGGCTGTCCGACGCGCTGCAATTTCTGCGACCGTTCGATCTTCGGCACGACGTACCGCGCCCGAAGTGCCGAGAACGTTCTTGCCGAGATCGAACAGGTCGTTCACAGGCACGGCGCCAGGGAGATCCGCTTCTTTGACGACACGTTCACGCTGAACCGTAAGAGGCTTGAGGCGATCTGTCAGGGGCTCAAGACGCTTCGTCCAAGACTCCCCTGGACATGCCTAACAAAGGTGACCACCGTTGATCTCGACATGCTCCGCATGATGCGCGACGCGGGCTGCTGGCAGGTACTCTTCGGCCTTGAGTCCGGCGACGATCGTATCCTGGAAACGCTGGGAAAGGAGACCACCGTCGAGAAGAACCGTCGGGCCGTCGCCTGGGCTCGCCAGGCCGGACTCCGCGTGCGCGCCGATTTCATCGTCGGCACGCCGCACGAAACCTTGGAAAGCCTCGAAAACACACTGAGGCTGGCCAAGAAACTCCCGCTTGACTATGCCCACTTCAACAAGTTCATCCCCTTTCCTGGCACGGAGTTCTACCGCCGGCTCACGCAGCAGGGATACCAGTTCGACTTCGACTCGACGCTGGATTTCGAACTCGATCACGACGTGCTGGTCTATGTCCCGCCGGCCATCGCGCCTGATGACTACCGCAGATTTCTGAACAAAGCCTACCGGGAGTTCTACCTTAGGCCGCGATACATCTTGCGGCGGCTCTTCGCGATGCGAACCCTTACGGAACTGCGAGGTCAGATGCGGGGGTTCTTCGCCATGCGATCCACCTGAACCCATGAGGCGGTCGTCACTCGCTTACGTCGCGTGGCCTGAGGCCGAGGTCGGGCGATTGGCGAGAACCAAGGCGATCCAGCCGATCGGCAGCCAGATCCAGAACGTCACCAGCCGGTATGCCCCCACCGCAAGGGCCAGATGACTGGTTGGCACCTGTAAGGTCTTTAGACTGACCCCGATGATCCCCTCGATCGCCCCGATACCTCCCGGTAGGCCCGTCCCGGACCCAAGGCCCGCGGAGAACGGCGAGATAAACAGCGCCTCGTTGAGGCCGATCCTTCCGGGCAAATCCTTGACCACGACGTAAAGAGCCAAGGCGTTAAGGACCCAGCCGACGATTTCGAGGAGCAAGAAGGTGAGTGTCTGCCATCGCCACCAAAACCCCTGCGGCAATGCAACGCGAGTGCCCGACAACAGACGGGTCAACCGATCAGCGGCGAAGATCAGAATAATCACGGCCGTCAGTGCGGCAACGGGAGCGAGCAGCGGATGAACCATGCACGCGGCGGCACCGACGACCAAGACCATGGCCGCCGCGGCATCCAGAAAGATCGCCACCGCTTCGACCTTGAGGCAATCGCCCACGGTCCCGCGACCCAGTCTGCCGACGGCTTCGGGACGTACCAAGTTTCCCAGTTTGACGGGTAGCAGTTGGGCGGCGTGTGCGGAGAGGAAGATGGCCACCCCCCTGGCATCCCATGTCCTGATACGGAATTGGCTGCACAACCACATCCAGCAAATCGCGTTGAAAACCGCCGCCGCACAGGCAAAGCCGAATCCGGCCGCCAGGCTCGGTCCCTTGCCCCGCCAATAGGCCAGTACGCCCTCCCAATCGCCCGTAGCAAACTGCCAGGCGCCGTATGCCGTCACGGCCAGCAGCACCAAGAGGGCGATCAATCTGGCGTGTTCTCTCAGTCGCACGAAATGAACCTATCCCAGGTGCATGCGCGCCTGCCTGTAGGTTTCCAAGGGGTGACTCAAGAGATAAGGCAGGTGGAATCGGATGTTCGGTTCCGCGCTGCCCGTGTCCCAGCAGGCGGCGCAGCATCGGGCCACGTTGGCCCGTTCCGCCTCATACTCTGGCGATCGCACAATCAGGTCGAGTGGTTTCTCTCGTATGTTACACGGCGTCCTGAGTTGGTAACACGGCATGACTTGCCCGAACGGATTGATCGTGAGGAACAGCGTGCCGGCAAGACAGGGGACAGCTCGGACAGGCCTGTAGGCCACGTCAAAGTGTTTGATGAAGAACCGTGAATTCGTCTCGATTCCGAGCTTGCGCAAGCGGTGCGTTGCCCGTTTGAGCGTCCCCTTGATCGACGGCATATCCTCCGGCCCCGGAATGAGCGGATGAATGATCCCCATCTCCATGTCGCGGTGCCGCAAGTGCGCATGGACGGGGATGAACTGCAGCTTTCTTACACCCCATTCGACGGCACGCTCGGCCATCCGTTCGATCACGTCCTGGTTGAGGCGAGAGACCACCATGTTGAGCCCCACGGGCACAGGCTTTGGAAGCGAGCGGAGATGTTCGATGGCCGCGCGCAACCGATCGAGGCCGTCCACACCCCGAATCGCCTGGTAGCCCTTTGCCTCCGGATGATCGCACGAGAAATAGACGACCCCCAGGCCGGCGTCCGCCAGCGACCGCGCTCGCTTCTCGTCGATCAGCAACCCGTTGGAATTCATGTGAACGCTGATTCCGATCTCGCGGAACCCGGCGATGCAGGTTTCCAGGTCTTGCCTAAGGAGAGGTTCACCGCCTCCGATGGACACGACCCGCGTCTTGAGCTGACGCAACGCAGGTCGTAGCGAGAGGATATCCCGGGTGGTCAGCTCGGGCGGTGTTCCCTCACGCACCTTCCAGATGTCGCATGTTCGGCACTGAGAGTTGCAGCGATCAACGATATCGAGATAGACAAACGGAACGCAACGGACCCGCGCCCACATGTGCCTGGCGCGCCAGATTGCCGAGAACAATCGGACCATTTCAAACGAGGATGTCAGGCCGGACCAACGAGCCCCCGCTGTTCTCTTCAAGTTAGAACCACCCCCGCTCGACCTTTGTGACATTGGATGCACGAACCTTCGGACTGCTATATTATACCCCCCCTCACAACAGTACGAGGATTCATGATCAGGAGAATACGATGAAAGCCGGCGCACGGAAATCCCCAACCGTCCTCCTTGCTCCAGTCTCCTTCTTGTTCACTCAATGTGTCGTCTCCCTTGCGGCATCCAAGATCGTCCTCCCTGAAACCAGCCTTGTGCCCAACGCCTCGTTTGAACAGGGCGCGGCCGCCCCGACCGGCTGGCGACTCGGCGGATCTCCCGGTGCATGGGAGAAACAGGGCCACTCCGGGCAGCGATCCGTAAGCATCACCGGCTCGGGCAAGAGCGGCACGTCCGGTTCCTGGCAATGCGAAGGACTCACGCTGAAGCCTCGAACCGCGTATCGCTTCTCGGCATACATCAAGTCGGTCCCTGCCTCGCCCGGAGGGTGCATCGATACCGGACCCACGACGAACAACCGCGACTTCTCCGGCTCGGCGGACTGGACGCTGCGCAGTTTCGTCTTCGTCACACCGGACAACACCGACGGCGTCTTTCTCCGTTGCGGCCAATGGGAATTCCCGGGCACGGTGTTCTTCGATGATGTCGGTCTGCATCCCGTGATTCCGTTCTACGCCCGATCGGGTGCGATCACGCTCTGTGGCGGAGAACGAATCGAGAAGGGAGTCTACATCGCGGAACCCGATTTCAACGGAGAGGGCTCCAACGAGTTCCGAGGGCTGATCTCACATACCGCCGGCTTCAACACCATGCGCTGGGTTTTCGGCCCCGGTGCCGTCGTCGTCTACAAGCATGCGATAGAAGGCGTATCCCAGACCGGCGGCAAGATTTCCATCAACGTGGGCTATTACCAGAGCGGATCCTTGTGGGTCGAGGCCGGCAACGATGGGCGGAACTGGACACCCATCGGCCGGCAAGACAAGCAGGGCACGGCAGAGATGGCTTTGCCCGCTTCCCTCTTCCCTTCACCGGCTGTCTGGGTGCGTTTGAGGGGCTCCGGCGGTCCGGGGGCAAAGGACGATTCCTCGCCGGTCAGCCTGCAAGTCTACCAGTATCGCTATGAAGGTGCGTTGCAGGGCGAGGTCCCCGACGCCGTCGGCAAGACCTCATACATCGAAATCGTAAGGGAAGATCCTTCGCTGCGGGTCACGCTCGACAAGATCGTCGGCGCGGAGTCGGACAACCCGCTCGTCGCCGGCCGCATCACGGCAACGGAGTCCGTTCGAGAGGCAAACATCAGATTGACACTAATCAGAAACGCTCAAACCGAAGTTGACGTCTCGCAGAGAGTCGGTCTGGAGCCCGGCAAGTCCGCCGATTTTGCCGTTCCCTTTGGCACGCTCACCGCCGGGACGTACCAGGCGATCCTGGCGGTAGGCGGCACGACGGACAAGCCCGCCTTCATCGCACGAACCAACCTCCCCGTTCCCCCCCTCCATGCCTCCGACTATGGACATCTCATCGACGCTGATGCCCGGGGCGCCATCTGGTGGTGCGAGGGTACCTACAAGATCAGCCGCAATCGCCCGGCCCCCCGGACCAAAGGCAAACCAATCCGGTTGACGGCCGCTCGCAACGAATACGAACCGTTCCAGCTTGTCTTGCGACCGGCAACCGACCTGAAGGGGGTATCCGTCAGGGTCTCCGACCTCGTCGGCCCTCAGGGCCGTATCGCCCAAGACAGGGTAGACGTGGATCGTGTCGAGTGGGTTCGCGTTGAAAACCCCACCGATGCGGTGGGCTGCGCGGGCGACTGGCCGGACCCCCTCCCCCACTGTGACGCGCCGTTTTTCGTGAAGGCCGGCACCAACCAACCTCTTTGGATCACCCTCCACGTGCCGCAAGACGCCAAACCGGGACCGTACGCGGGAACAGTGACCATCTTGACGGAGGGCAACGAACTCTCGCGTGTACCCCTGTCCCTGCGAGTTCTCGACTTTGCGTTGCCCAAGGAAGCGCACGTGTTCGCCACCTTTGGCTTCGATATCGACCCCATTCGGAAGTACCACAACATCAACACCGATGAAGACCTGCGACAGGTCTACGAGCTCTACATGAGGAACTTCGCCGCCCACCGCATCGGCCCCTACTTCCCGATGGCGCTCGATCCCATGCAGGTGAGGTTCAAGAACAACCTCGCATGGATCGGCGGCAGCCGGGTTCGGGATGAGAAGGCGGCGGGAGCACAATCGCTCAAGATCGTGGATGACCAGGACCGGGCCAGCATCGACGCCCATACATCCGATCTGATCCCCGTCGATCCACAATCCGGTTATACGTTGCGGTGGAAGGCCAAGACCGCAAACCCGGACCAACCGTACCTCGTATCCGTACTGAACCATGACGAGAACAGACAATGGATGCACGGCCGGAACATCGATCTGGAGGCAAAAGGCACGGGCCAGTGGGCCGGTCAAGAGCGCGACCTGACCGGCCGGTTGCCCGCGGAATCGCGATTCGTCACGATCGTCCTCCGGCCGGCCATGTGGTCGGAGAAGGGCGAACAGGTCGGGACGGCCTGGTTCGACGACGTCTCGCTCAAGAAGACGCCCGACGGGTCCGAACTCGTTCAAGATGGCGGGTTTGAGGTTACCGCATCGCCCGTCGATGTGACCGTTGACTTCACCGCCTTCGACAGGTCGGCGCGCCACTACCTCGACGGGATGGGCTTCAGCAAGTTCAGCCTTCCCGTTATGGGAATGCCCGGCGGCACGTTTCACAGCCGCCAGAAGGGTGAAATCGCCGGATACCCACAGGGTACGCCCGAGTACGATCGGATCATGAAGAGCTATCTCGGCCAGGTCGAACAGCACTTGGCCGCCAACGGCTGGCTTTCCAAGGCCTACGTCTACTGGTTCGACGAACCTGAGCCCAAGGACTTCGACTTCGTCAAGGAAGGCATGGCCATCCTGAAGCGATCGGGACCCGGCCTGACGCGGATGTTGACGGAGGAGCCGTCACCTCCGCTCGTCGGCAGCGTGGATCTGTGGTGCCCGCTAACCGCCAGCTTCGACGCCCGGATCTGCCGCGAGCGCCAGGCGGCCGGCGACCATGTCATGTGGTACGTCTGCTGCGGTCCGCACGAGCCTTACGCCACGCTCTTCATCGATCACCCGGCGATCGACTTGAGAATGTGGCTCTGGCAAACCTACAAGTATGATGTCGAGGGCATCCTGATCTGGACCACCAACTACTGGACGAGTCCGTGTGCCTATCCGGAGCCGGACTATCAGAACCCGTATCAGGACCCGATGAGCTACGTTTCCGGATACGACACCCCCGTCGGAACGAAGCGGTTCTGGGGCAACGGCGACGGACGGTTCATCTATCCGCCGAACCGAATGGGCAGTCAGGACAAACAGACGAAGTACCTGACCGGCCCGATCAACTCGATCCGCTGGGAAATGCTTCGCGAGGGCATTGAAGACTTTGAATACCTCTGGCAGCTCCGACAGGCCGTGCGATCGCTCAAGAAACAGGGGCTTAGCAGCCCCGTCATTGAAGAGGCCGAGAAGCTCACCGTCGTGCCGGAGGGAGTCTGCAAGAGTCTGACCGAATTCACGTGGAATCCCCAGCCCCTTCACGAGCATCGTGAGAAGGTCGGATTGATGTTGGAGCGGTTGCTCAGGGAGCACTCGTTGGAAATAGCGAGATAGGGCCGTCCGGCGGGAATTCGGTTCATCCGCACAGCCGCTTGTGCTCCGCCTCCAGGAAGCGGTCGGTCATTCCGGCGACGTAATCGCACACGACACGGTGGGTGCCTTGGTGCTCGATTCGTTGCGCGAACCGCGTCGGCATCCGATCGGGCCGCGTCGCCAAGGCGTCGAACACCTCGCCGATGATTCGCTTCGCGCGGCCATCCCTTTCGGCCACGCGAGGATGTCGGTATACCCGTTGGAGCAGAAACGACTCCAATTCCTTCAGCTCACAATCCATTGCGGACGACGGGGCGACCATTCTCGCTCCGGCGGCACGAACATCGTCCGGATCGCGCGGCTCGGTCTCGCGAAGGCGCCGTTGCGATTCGTCGACCACGTCGATCACGATCCGCCGGGTCAGTGCATCGAGGATGGGACGCCGGACGGCATGGATCGTCACGTCGGGGTATTCGCGACGAATCGGACCGGCCGCTTCGGCCCATAAATGCAAGTCTCGAAGATCGGACTCCTTAATCAGTTCGGCGCCGAGGGCATCTTCGATGTCGTGGCTGTCATAGGCCAGGCGATCGGCCACATCGTTGATTTGCCCCTCGACAGGTGGCAAGAGAGGTGCCGTCCCCCCTTCTTGTGCGATCTCCGGCTGATCATAGACCGTCGCGTGGCCGGCCAAACACTCGCGCGTCTCAGCCAGAAGATTCAGACCACGGAACCCCGGAAAGGGATGCTCGAGATACTCCACGATTCGAAGCGACTGCCGGTTGTGCTCGAATCCGCCATGACCTCGCATCCGCTCGGCGAGCAGCGCCTCCCCCGCATGACCGAAGGGCGTATGCCCAAGGTCATGCGCGAGCGCGACGACCTCCGCGAGGCATGCATTGACGCGCAAGGCACGTGCCAGCGCGGCCGCCCAATGGGCGACCTCCAACGAATGGGTCAGCCGAGTCCTGAAGTGATCGCCTTCGTGCGTGACAAAGACCTGTGTCTTGTACTCCAAACGGCGGAACGCCGTGCAGTGAATGATCCGATGCCGATCCAATTCGAACCCGCTGCGGAAGGCAACCGTCGGTTCGTGATGGATGCGGCCGCGACTCCGCGAGGCGTCAACGGCATAGGGCGCGAGTTCGGGGGACGCGTCGTTCATGGCCCGGTGGCTCGGCCGAGTTGGGGAAGGCGCATCTCCCGCGAAACGTCACACAATCGCTTGTAGAGAGCGTCGAGCGCCTGGGGGATGACCCGTACGTCTCCAAGAACGGTCATGAAGTTCGTATCACCGTGCCATCGCGGTACAACGTGGATGTGCAGGTGATCGGGCAGCCCCGCCCCCGCGCAGTGCCCCACGTTCATGCCGATGTTGACGCCTTCGGCCTTGACGGCGTGCGTCAGGAGCTTCTGGGCATCACGGGTGAGCTTCATCATCTCGAGCATCTCCTCGTCATCGAGATGGTCGATCTCAGCCTTGTGAGCGGCCGGGCAGATCAGCATGTGCCCATTGCTGTAGGGATACAGATTCATGACCACATAGAAACGGTCGGTCCGCCACAGAACGTGGTTCTCGACGTCCTTGTCGCGATCGGCCCAATAGCGGCAAAGGAAACATCCGTCGGCCTGTCGTTCACTGAGGGTGTGGATGTACTCCATCCGCCACGGGGCCCAGAGATTGCTCCGGAATTCATTCATCCGACCTCACCCTCGTTCATCTCGCGGGCCGCAGAACCCTCTCTGTTCCCGCCATACGGCACCCCCTCGGCTGAAGCGACCGACAACCCCTTCCGTCCCGGCGCGCGCAGTCTATCTGTTACGTTCGCCTCGATCAAGCAGATGGGGTCGGCGCAACCTTGCGCCGTCGGAGAAGGTAAACAAGCACCGCCGACCCTGTCAGAACCCACTGGGCGCAAGCGAAGATCATCAACCACCGCGCAACCGCACCCTTACCGAACGCGTAGCTATGCAGCCCCGTGCCCAACACGAAGTTCACGCCCACGTACGTCATCAGTATCAGCCAAAACGCCAATGTGCTGCAGAGCGCGGTACCGAAGGCCCGCAGCCAACCCGCCAAACGCGCGTGAAGGATGGCCAGATAACCCAGCAATGCCACCAGGGACCACACCTCTTTCGGATCCCACCCCCAGTAGCGGCCCCACGAGGCCGAACCCCACATCGAACCCGTAATGATCCCGGCGGTTAGCAGCACGGACCCCACCTGGATGAACCGTGCGTGGAGGCGATCGGCGGCACGGATCACGTCAAGGCTCTCCGGCGAGACGGCGGAAATGCCCAGGATAGCCAGCGCGAAAGCCATGGCGATCGCGAGTACGGAGTAGGACACCATAATCACCGGCACGTGGATCGCCATCCACGCCGTGTCCAAGAGCACCGGCGCGACAGGACGGATAAACGAATCCAACGGCAACACGTCCGCCAACATCAGAGAAATCCAGGTGAGAACAGAGGCCACCATCGTTACCAGCCGATTGCGGACGACCAGAAGGCAAATCATCGTGGCCAGGCAAAGCCCCCAGCCCATGAAGATCATGGATTCGTACATGTTCGCCGCCGGTATCCGATCCGCGATCTGCCACCGCATGCCGATACCGTAAGTCACCAGGGCGAACGCGCCGGCCGACACCCCACCGACCAGCACGTCAAGGAGTCTTCGCCGCACGAGCATGGCCACGACGGCAAGCGCGGCCGACGCGACCGCAACCTTCCACGCCCGGCTGAACGGATCGAGCAGATGGTAGCGCAGTTCCAGATCGAGCTTCACCCGGTCGGGACGAAAGGCGCCGGAAAGACCGGCCAACGAGTCGGACAGTCCCAAAGCCGCCTCGCGCACGGCAACGGCATTGCCGCCGACAAAGGCAGAGCGCAACCGATCCCAACTCTCCTTCACAGGTTTTGCCTTCTCGACGTCCTGCCGGACGGCCTCATTGATGGTCAACCACCGGCCCGCGCCGTCGTGGGGGTCGGGAACGGGACGTATTATCTCGTCTTCGAACACCTCCATCAGCGCACTCATGCGGTTCCCGATCTGCTCGACCTTCTCATCGAGAGGATCCAGACGCTCGCGTTGCCTTCGCTTGGTCATGACATCGTCGAGGTGTCTGCCCAGGCCGGGGTGCGTCCGGAGGAAGGAAAGGCTGAACGTGGAACGCTCGGCCGGAAGCCCGATCAGGCGACGGACCTCGGAACCGCCGACAGGAATCAGCGGTTCTTCAGCGTAGATCATCGGTCGGAAGGTCCAGTCGAGAAATGCAAGAACCGGATCCCTGCCCTGCCGGCGCGCCGAGCCCGTTATCCGCTCGACCATGTCGCGGGCCAGAGTATCCAAGGGCGCACACCGACCTTCGTATTGAACCGGAATCAACCGAAGGATTCGAAGATCCGCCGAAGGCAACACCGGCGGTTCCGCCGCGGCCGGGGCCGAAAAACCTGCCGCAATGAGCAACACACTCGCAATCATGTTCCCTCTTGCCTCGGCCCGCTCGGCGCGGCATCCGGATCATCCCCTCATCGCGCGACGAATCCCGCGGTTCCACGGCAACCGCTATTCAATCGGAGCCAGTTTGACGGAAACGTCGAGGCGGCGTTCGTCGCGAATGACGGTCACCGTAACGGTATCGCCAACCTTGTGCGACCGCAGCGCCTTCTGAAGCTGCTCGACCGATTCCACGGGCTTGCCGTCAATCGCTATGATACGATCGCCCAGGACGATGTCGCCGACCTCGTCTTGAGCCATGCCGCGAAGACCCGCCGCCTCGGCCGGACCTCCCGGCTGGACCCTCGCGATCAAGACACCTTTCAGACCCAATTGACCGCGTGTCAGACTGTCGGGAAGGTATCGGATGCCCAACCCGGGGCGAGCGGCCGGCTTGCCGCGAATGATCTCCGGTACAACCCGATTCACCGTGTCGACCGGCACGGCAAATCCGACGCCGGCACTGCTTCCGGAAGGACTCACGATGGCCGTGTTCATCCCAATCAGGCGACCCGCACTGTCCAGGAGCGGTCCTCCGCTGTTGCCCGGGTTGATGGCCGCGTCGGTCTGGATGACATCGGCAATCGCCTGACCGGTCATCGACCGGATCTGTCGTCCCAGCGCGCTGACCACGCCCGTGGTCAGCGTCTGGTCCAATCCGAACGGATTGCCTATGGCAAAGACGCGTTGGCCTACCAGAAGATCGGCGGAAGTACCGATGAGAATGGGTCGCAGTTCGCTTGGAGGTGCGTCGATCATCAGCACCGCGATCTCAGTCTCCGGCGAAACCCCGACGAGTCGCGCCTCGTACCGGTTCCCATTGGCCAGTCGGACCCTCCACGCATTGGCCCCCTCAACGACGTGAAAGTTTGTCACGATGTGCCCGCGGTCGTCCCACACAAATCCCGACCCCGTACCCCGAGGAATCTCGTCGATGTTCAAGCTGAAGAAATCTCGTCGCTTCAGAAGGCGCGTGACGTGAACGACGGAAACCGAAGACTGACGAAACAGCTCGGTGATCGCCTTCTCTTCTTCCGACAGACTCCCTCGCGCCGTAATCGGCCTGGGCTGGGCATCCGAACGGCGGTCGCCCCATCCGGATGGGAGGCGTTGCCAGACGATGACGCCGACCAGAATCAGCAAGAGCACCATCAGGCCCGTCAAACGCGTTCGGCCCGGCCGCTCCGCCGGGAACGGCGGCGGATACGACGTTCGCATCGGGTCTTGAGGTTGCCATGAATCCATGCCCGTACTCCGACACGGCGCTCCGGGGGTCCGATTTTATAGGTGGCCGCTCGTCTTGCCAACCTCCGGGCAGAAAGCAACAGATCCGCTGTTTGCCCGATCGACTTGGAAATCGATCGCCCCGAAACAGCGGACCCGGTGGAATCCGAAAGATGGTCTGGTCTGCGACAGGCCTATTTGTCCTTCTTCTCCTCCTTTGCCTTGTGCGCCGCCGCAATGATTTGCTGCTGGACGTTGCCGGGCACCTGCTCGTAGTGGCTCAGTTCCATGGTGTAGCTGCCCTGCCCCTGGCTCAGTGAGGAAAGCCTGCTGTTGAAATCGGCCACCTCGGCAAGCGGCGCCTGGGCGCGAATGACCGCCATCCCTCCGGGCAGCGTGTCCTGTCCTTGCGGACGGCCGCGACGACTCGCCAGTTCGCCCTGCACGTCCCCCACATACTGAGTGGGTACGGTCACTTCCATGTTGACGATCGGTTCGAGGAACGTCGGCTTGGCCTGCGAGAAGGCCAGCTTGAAGGCTTCGCGGCCGGCCACCTGGAAGGCAATGTCCTTGCTATCGACGGGGTGCGTCTTCCCGTCGACCAGCCGCACGCGGACGTACATCACCGGGTAGCCCGCCAGAACCCCCTCCTTCATCTGGTTCTGTATGCCCTTGTTCACACTGGGACGGAACGGCTGATCGATCGCCCCGCCGAAAATCTCGTCCACAAACTCATACGGAATGTTGTGATCGTTCGTCGGTTCGATCGAAATCACAACCTTGGCGTACTGACCGGCGCCGCCCGTCTGCTTCTTGTGCGTGTATTCGACGTCCTTCACGACGGCGGTGATGGTCTCTTTGTAGGGGATTTTCGGGGGCTTTGTCTCGACTTCCAACTTGAAGTAGCGTTTCATTCGCGACAGGATCGACTGCAACTGAAGATCCTGCATGCCCTTGATCACCAACTCGTTCGTGGCCGAATCGCGCTCGGCCACGAAACACGGATCCTCGTCACAGAAGCGGGCAAGCGCGCCGCTGACCTTATCCGCGTCACCACGGCTCTTGGGTTCGATCGCCAGCGCGAACATCGGCGTCGGGAACTTGGGCATGTCGATCCGACCGGGCGATCCTGAATGCAGCAGGTCGCCGATGTGAAGGTCGAGCTTCGCCACGGCAACGATGTCGCCGGCCACCGCCTCGTCCACCTCGGCATGATCGCCGCCCTGAAACTTGTGGAGCTGCCCCAGCCGCTGACCGCGACGATCGTCCCCCACGGCCAAGGAACTGTCGCCGGCGATCCTTCCCGAAAACAATCGAAGGAAGGAGTACTTGATATTGCTCTTCGAATCGACCGCGATCTTGAACACCTGGGCGATCGCGGGACCGCCCGGATCCGGCTGGATGGGGGTTTCGGTAACCGCATCGCCCTCGCCGCTCTTTCGCACCCGCTGCTTACCCTCGACCGGAGACGGAGTGAAATCCGCCAACAGGTCGAGCAGCTCCTTGATGCCCACTTCGTTCCGGGCATCCGTGAACACGAGGGGGACCACGGCCCCGCTCGACACCGCTTGGGTCACCGCGCCGGTAAGTTCCTCCTTGGACAACGCCCCGCCGAAGTATTTCTCCATGAGTTGCTCATCGGCACCCACCACGCCTTCAACGAATGCCGTGTGAGCTTCGCCCACGTCGCCGAAATCGGCCTCGCCGGATTCGTTGGAGAAACAGTCGACAACCGCCTTGCTGTCCTTCGTCGGCAGGTTGATCGGAAGACACTCGGAACCGAAGGACTCCTTGATCTGGTCGACCAGTTCCGCCAGATTCACATTCTCCGCGTTGATCTTGTTGATCACAATAACGCGGGCCAGGCCGAAGTCCTTGGCCTTCTCCAGCATCCGCCGCGTGTTCACTTCAATGCCGGCGGACGCGGATATGACACACACGGCGGTCTCGACGCCGCTCAGCGCCGCGATTGCCGGTCCGATGAACGCGGGCGCACCGGGCGTGTCCACCACGTTGATCTCTTTCCCGCGGTGCCGCACGTGACAGACGTGCGCTTCAATGCTGCACGCCCGCTCCCTCTCCTCCTCGAGACAGTCCAGATGAGACGTCCCGTCCGCGACGCTCCCCAGACGATTGGTCACCCCGCACGCGTGCAGAATCGCCTCGACCAGTGAGGTCTTCCCGCTACCACTATGACCTACAATTGCGACGTTTCGAATATCCGAAGTAGTATAATCCGGCATGACCCTCTCCAACCCATCCCGTCTTCATGAACGGAATAACCCAGCAGATCGCCACTGCAAAGATATTCCATTTTACAGATCCGCGACCACGCGCCAAGCAGTTTTTGTCTCGGATCTTCCCCGTGCGAATTGCCGATTCGTTGAATGGTTGCCAACCGTGGGGAGGATAGCGTACACTGGTGCCGTTGCTCGTGCGGAGCATCCGCCGGAGATGGATTCCCATCTCTCGAAACCGAGCAGTAAATGGGCGACGAAGGATCGTAGCTTGCATGGCATCGGTTTGCTTCTACTTCCACGTGCATCAACCGTATCGGTTGCGGCGATACAGCGTCTTCGACTACGACACGAATTACTTCTGGGACTACAAGAACCGAGAGGTTCTCCACAAGGTCGCGCATAAGTGTTACTTGCCGGCCAACCAAGTCCTCCTCGACCTTATCCGTCAGTACAACGGCCGGTTCAAGGTGGCGTTCTCCGTCACGGGTATCGTGCTCGATCAGATGACCGCCTATTGCCCCGAGGCATTGGCCAGCTTCGTGGAACTGGCCAAGACCGGCTGCGTCGAGTTTGTCGCCGAGACCTACTTCCACTCGTTGGCCTTTCTTTACAGCCGTGACGAATTCGCCGCCCAGGTCGAGATGCAGCGAAAAAAACTCGCGGAGACCTTCGGCTATGAACCCAAGGTCTTCCGCAATACCGAGCTCATCTACAATAATGACCTGGCACAGTTCATCGCCCAGATGGGGTTCAGGGGCATTCTGGCCGAAGGCGCCGATCAAGTTCTCGGGTATCGAAGTCCGGCCTACCTGTACCATCCACCCAAGTGCCAAAACCTCACCGTTCTGTTGAAACACTACCGGCTGAGTGACGACATCGCCTTTCGCTTCGGCAATCGGGGTTGGAACGAGTGGCCTCTCACCGCGGAGAAGTTCACGCGGTGGGTGAACCAAGTCAACGGCAACGGCTACACGGTCAACCTGTTCATGGATTACGAGACCTTCGGAGAGCACCAGTGGGCGGACACCGGAATCTTCGAGTTTATGCGCAGGCTGCCGGAGGACATCTTAAGACACCCGGACAACAACTTCGCTACCCCCAGCGAGGTGATCGACAGGTATCCGGTCGCCGGTGAGTTCGACGCCCCGCACATGATCAGTTGGGCGGATACCGAACGAGACCTATCGGCCTGGCTGGGCAACGCCATGCAGTCCAATGCCCTGCACGAGCTCTACCGGCTGGAGGGGCCGGTCAAGTCGGTAAACGATCCGGCCTTGCTACGAGACTGGCGCCTCCTCCAAACGTCGGACCATTTCTACTACATGTGCACGAAGTACTTTTCCGACGGCGACGTCCACAAGTATTTCAACCCCTATGAGTCGCCCTACGATTCGTACATCAACTTCATGAACGTTCTGGACAACATCCGCGCACGCCTGAAGGAACACCATCGGTCGCTCGCGCCCGTCATGGCAAGCTCGTCCGGTCTGGCCACAAGGGCCAGCCGAAAGGATCAATCGCACGCTCTGTGAAGACGAACCTTCTGCGAAGAAGTCCGTGTTCGCCGCGCAAGGACGGCATCGGCTGATGACGGCTGCACGTGGCTGCTGACGCCTCGGTGCGGACATCCGCGCGCAAGGCCGCCGCCCCAAAAAAACCACGGGCATCGACAGATCCCGCGGACCCATCGGTGCCCATGCCGAACGGTAACGGCCGCTTCAGGCCGCCGTGATCACTTGGGAAGCGACCCGTCGAGGAATCCCTCCAACTTACGTGCGCGGACCGGATGCTGGAGCTTCCGGATCGCCTTCGCCTCCACCTGGCGAACCCGCTCACGAGTCACCTTGAAGATCCTCCCGACCTCCTCCAGCGTGTACGTGTAGCCGTCGCCGATCCCGTAGCGCAACTTGATGATCTCTCGCTCGCGGTAGGTCAGCGTCTTGAGCACCTGTTCGATACGGTCCTTCAACATTTCCTGGGACGCGGTTGAAACAGGACTCTCAGCGCTTTCGTCCTCGATGAAATCACCGAAGTACGAATCCTCGCTTTCGCCCACGGGACGGTCCAGGCTGATGGGATGCCGACTGATCTTCAGGACCCGGCGAGCCTCGCTCACCGGCATCCTCGCCACGCGGGCAATCTCGCCGATGTCGGGCTCGCGTCCGAGTTCTTGGAGCAATTGCTTGCTGATGTTCCGCAGCTTGCTCATGGTTTCGATCATGTGAACCGGGATACGGATGGTCCTCGCGTGGTCGGCGATCGCACGGGTAATGGCCTGCCGGATCCACCACGTGGCGTAGGTGCTAAACTTGTAGCCGCGCCGGTATTCGTATTTGTCCACCGCCCGCATCAGGCCGGTGTTGCCTTCTTGAATAATGTCCAAGAAGCTCAGACCGCGATTTCGATACTTCTTGGCGATCGACACCACCAGGCGAAGGTTGCCGCCCGAGAGCTTCCGCTTGGCGTCCTCATACTCACTGAAGACGCGACGAATGTCTTCGGTGCGATTGGCAATCTCCTCCGGCGTTTCCAGGACGAGACCGCACATCCCGTCCAACTCTTCTTTCATCTCTTGGAGATCGGTCGGCGAGACGTTTGCCTTCTTGCTCTGAACAACGATCTCGCGCGCCAATTCGACCATCTTTCGAGAAATGGAGTCCAACCGCTTGAACATCGCCTGGATGCGGGCGGTGCGGAGGCTGAGTTCCTCCAACAGCTTCGCCGATTTCCGCCGCCGTTGGTTGATCTGTTTCCTGAGCTTCTGCTTCACCTGCGCCGACGTTTTCGGCTCGTTCATCTTCCCCCAATCCTCTTGGTTCAAGGCGATCAGCTTCCGTACGGTCGCCAGGTTGCCGGGCAACCGCTTGGTAATCGTCTGCTTGGCCATGCTCTCGCTGGTGCTGATTCGCATGGTCCGGTCAAACGGCAGATGACCGTCGCCGACTTGTTGGAGGATGTCCACGGCCTGGGCGATGCAATAGTCGCTCTCCAGAACCTTTCGACGAAACGCGGTGCGGGTCAGCTCGATCTTCTTGGCCAAGGCGATTTCCTGGTCGCGAGTAAGCAGCGGGATCTCGCCCATTTGGGTCAGGTACATCCGAACGGGATCGTCGATCCGTCGACTGGCGGCCTCGGTCAGTTCCTCCGTGAGATTGATCTCCTCGACCTCCTCGACGGCCTGTTCCTGGCCCGGCGCGCGGGCCCGCTCGTCCTCCGCGAAATGGACCTTGTCGGCCTCGGCCGCATCGATCATTTGTATCTTGTTGTCTTCAATCTGGGTCAGAACGCCCTCAAGCCGATCCGGCGAAATCGCCTCGTCGGGCAAGGTCTCGTTCAACTCCTCCCAGGTCAGCCATCCTCGCGTCTTTCCGCGCTCGATCAACTCATGGACGGCGGCGTCAACCGGATCCGCCGGAATCGCCGGCTTCTGCACGACGGCCGGCTTGGCTTCGTCTGCACGGGAGATCGCCCGTCGCGAGGATTTCTCGCGGGAGTCGGTTCTCCGGCGTTTCGAGGAGGCCTTCTTGGACACCTTGTGTGTCTCACTTGTCCGCACAGAGTGCTTCGCCATTCTTTGTCACTCACCTTCTTCGACACTGACACCTACGTTCCACGACACCCCACAACGGCCGACGGCGTGCCTCGATCCGATCAGAGCCCGTCGAGTCACCCCGGACTATCTTGAGCCGTCATCCTGTTAAGCGGCAACGGCCCTCGTCGTTGCTTCACCCGCGTCGCCAGACTCACCAGCAAGGGATCCTGATCCTCGCTGGACATCTCCTGGCCGGCGGAACGAAGCCGTGCGGCCGTCTCCCTGGACAACCGCTCGTTCCGAATCTCCTGAAGCCGTCCCACGCACATCTGGATCGTCGCCGCGTAATTCCCTCTCGCTTGTCCCGCCTGGTGAAGATCCGTAATCAATCGCGCGAAGCCGGGCTCTTCCATCTCCGCGATCAGGTCGCTCACGGTAAGGTCATCGTACTCGCGAGCCAATCGCAACACCGTCGCCGCGACCCGACGCAAGTCGGGGTCCTTGAATCGGTCGACATCGAAATGCTCGCTCAGGCTGTTGCAGTAGCCGGGCTCATTGACCAGCACTTCGAGGATCTCACGCAGGGCCCTTTGCTCGGGATCGCCCCCCCCTGGAACGACCTTCTCAGGCGGCCTCGTCGAGCCCTCCGAACGACCCGGCAAGGCCGCTCGTTCGCCAATCCGACGACCCAGTCGAATCAGGTGTTGGTGCAACTCGGTCCCGGGAATCGACAAGAGCTTGCTGAGCTGGTTCAGAACCAAACCGCGTTGGATCGGATCAACCGACCTGAAGACGGCGGATGTGGCCGCCAACCTCAGAAACTCCTCGACAGCTTCACGCCGTCGGGGCCCCGAATCCGCGTCCCCGTATCTCCTATAAATCGTCCGCCACTTAAATTCTAGCGCCCCTAAAGCATTCTTCAATACCGATTCAAATGCTTCGGCCCCTTTGGCTAAGAGAAAGTCACAAGGGTCTTTGCCCTCCGGGACTTGAACAAGCCTCACATCAAGCTGTTGCGTGAGAAACAGTTCGAGGCCTCGGTCCGCGGCTCGACTCCCCGCCTCATCCGAATCGAAGACAAGATACGCATTGTCGGTGTAGCGGCGCAGCAGGCGAACGTGGTCGACAGTCAAAGCGGTACCCAACGTGGCGACCGTCTCGCCGAAACCAAATTGATGAGCCATCATACAGTCGGTGTACCCTTCAACCACGATCACGCGCCCTCGGTTCGCAATCGACTCTCGGGCGTACGACAAACCGTATAGGTTCCGTCCTTTGTCGAAAACGGCGGTCTCGGGCGTATTCAAATACTTTGCGGGGTCGTTGCCGAGCGTTCGCCCCCCGAATCCGATCACTTGGCCCGCCGGGTCCAAAATCGGAAACATCAGCCGATCATAGAAGGTGTCCCGATATCCCCCGCCACTGTTGCGCGGGCGAACCAAACCGGCCCCAAGCAGGATCTGAACGCTGGTGCCCGCCTGTGCGGCCGCCCTCTGAAGGGCATCCCAACTGGCCAACGAGAAGCCCAACCCAAATCGCTCCACGACCTCGTCGGAAAGTCCGCGTCTACTGATGTAGTCCCTTGCCGCCCGACCCAGTTGGGGATCCTTCAACCATCGCTGAAACTGCATTCTGGCCCATTCATTTGCAGCATAGAGGGCCCCCTTGGCTGAATCCCGGTCCCCTCGACTATCCCACTCTTCCAGTGTTATGCCGGCACGTTTGGCCAGCAATCGCCTGGACTCTAAGAACCCGACCTTCTCACGCAACTGGACAAACGTGAAGACGTCCCCTCCCGCGCCGCAACCGAAACACTTGAAGATCTGCTTGGAAGGGCTGACATTGAAAGACGGTGTCTTCTCCGAGTGGAAGGGACACAAACCGACAAAATTCTGTCCCCTGCGCTTCAGGGCGACTACCTCACTTATGAGGTCCACAATATCCACGCCCTGCTGGATCTTACGGGTGATTATCTCTGCCGCTGCAGATGCCACACGGCCTCCGTGCATAGGCACTCGAATTAGTCCGTTAATTGACTTCTTAGTGCTGACTCACGCGATCGCGCACATAAGACCGTAGGATGAGCCAATCCCAGTCGCTCAGAATTGAGGAAGTATACCCCGCTTTGGGCCAACGGTCAAATAACACTAACAACCTTAATAGCTCTACTGAAACAACTCGCCACGGTTTAGACATGCAGAGCAGTTATTGACAATCATCTGTATGTTTATATCTTTCTATATCATTATGTGTTATATTAGTCGCATATCGGCGCCTCGGAATGGCGTATGGGCGTTTGGCCCTCTTTGTTCTTGCGGATAGGGACACTTTCGAACTCCTCGCCGGGCCAATCGATGTCTGGGCACCCTTGGAATGGCCGCCGTGACCCATTCAGTTGAAGTCGACGGATTCCACAGACAACCGAGGCGGCTGGGAACACGACAAATCCAAGTGTCGTAAGCATATTGAGCACCCCGATGTTGAGAGTTGGTACCTCTGCAAGAAGCATCATGTGCTATACCCACAGCTCCTGCCGGCTGCCCTGAGAATCGCCGACCTGTCTGAACGGGGGGACACCACACGCCTCTATCCGCAATGGGAGTGAGAAGCCCGAAAAGCGGGCTGGGTGTGTCGAGGCGTGCATCAGGCGCCTTAAGCTCGTCACCTTTCCTACAAAGCCCATTGTGTCACGGTGAATTCGTGGACAGCACCCGAGAGCTTGGAGGGACGGGTGATCAATTGGGGGCGGTGGCGTCCAGTTCGGCGTTGGCGAGTGCGTGGGGTCCGGCGGTGAACTTCACAACGTGGGCGCCCGGCTGGACATGGTAGAGGAGGACGACCGTGCTGCCTTCTTGGAGCTGAACCTCATTGATCTTCTTGGGCGGGCGGATCGATCGTCCCGGCTCACCTTCGGCATCATATTGAAGCTCGAGCAACCGTTGTCCACCCACAATGGCGATTCGATACTCACCTATGGGAAGATACTGTCGGCCACGGTCGTCCTGCACAATATACTGGCCGACCGTCTTGACCGCGCTGGCCATCGCCTTGCCGAATAAGCTCTTCGCCTGGAGGGCATCACATACGAGTTGCAGCAGACGGACGTCCGGACTCACTTGGAACGAGGTCACCAGGTCGGCCGGATCCCCCCGCGCATCGGCCGCGGCGACCACCACGTGTCCCGCCTTCAGCGCCGCTCCCTCCAGTTCCGACTGTTGATCCGCCAACTCCTTTCGGCTCAACTTGTATGGCAATTGCGGACCGAAAACCACGTCCTGGACCAGGCGACCTCCAACCCGTCCGGCGGCCGCGCTGGGTTTGCCGGCCGGGGGGGCGGGCACTGCCGGTTTCGCCGGAGGCTGTGCGGGTCTGGGCGGCGGTTGTGTGGGCTTGGCCGGCGGTTGGGCGGCCGGAGGTACGCCGGGTTGGCCGGGCATCTTGTCCTTGAGCTTCTGCATGATATCCGTCGGCATGCCTGCCGGCTTGCCCCCCGCGGTATCGGTTATGGGGACCGCCTTGAGGCCGGCCAAGATCTGGGTTGTCGGCGTGGGAGGGATCTTGTCCCCACGAACCTCCGCGCGGGCCAGTCGCTTGAATTCGACGAACTTCGGCTTGAAGTCCTCAGGGACCTCGAAGATCAGATCGAAAACGTATTCACCTCTCGCCGAGAACATGATCGGCTGGTCCGGTGAGGCCAACCCAAGCATCTGCATTCGCCCCGGCTCGCGATATCCGACCGCGAAGTACTGCTTGGGTCTGCCCATGGGATCCTGACCCACGATGCGAACTTGTCGGGGAGTGAAGCGGTGCCATTTGTCTTCATCGGCGGCCTCGCTTCTCAGCTTGCATCGTGCGACGATGAACTGATCTCCCTCGTTCGGTTCCCGCACACCCGTCTCGGTCACGAAGGTCTCGACCTTGTTGTCCTTGCCCTTCCGTAGCCGGGCATACGGCAGCTTCGGGTCCTCGATTTGCATCAGCTTGATGACGTCGAACAGAGGGGCACCCTCGCTGTCCGGAGGCACCACCCGTCTCGATTCGGCTTGAACGGCCTGTTGGGCTTGCGCGACGACCCTCAACAGGTCGGGGTGCATCGAGCGGTAGCTTTGCGAGCCGCTGAAGATGTTGTCGAGAAGATATCCCGTCATGGATACCGTGAACTCGTCCGGCCGAAAGAGGAGATGTCGAAACCGCTCGTTGCGATTCTCGTCCCGGTAGATCCTCTCGAAGCCGAGGACATCGCCGGACCATGGCATCATCTGTAACGCGATGCAAAAGACGCCGATGGCGATCATGGCCGTCCAAAACCCGACGAACCCGCCGCCAATCCGGTCGATCAAGACGGGCAGCCTCATCGTCCCCTTTAGGAACTGCTCCGACAGGAGATCGAGTATGAGCACCGTGATGAGAAACAGCAGAAACAGCGGTATGCCTTCCCCGTAGAACTGGAGAAAGGGCACGGAAATCAGAGCGTAGACATTCTCATAGTAACTGAATGCCACGACGGCCCCGATCACGCAGCAGAAGAACATGACCGTGGAGCGATACAGACCCTTGCGAACGGCGAAACTCGCCGTCGTCAAAAGGATCAGCAGTGTCGACCCCAATTGCAGCAACATGACGTGCTCCCGGATCTATCCGCCTTGCTCGGGCGCGACGGCCCGAAGGAACTCCTTCATACTCGTCGTGCCGGACATCACCTTGCGCAAACCTTCCTCCTGGAGGTACAACATCGGCGGCTTGCTCTTTCTGGCAATCGCCTTCACCCTGGCCATGTCGCCTTTCGCCAAGGCCTCTCGCATGTCGTCGTTGAAAATCAGAACCTCAAAGACCCCCGTGCGGCCGATGTAACCCGTCCCCCGGCAAAGGGGGCACGTCACCGGCGGTCTGCCTTCCTTCTCCGGAGGCAGGGTGCCCACGGCACGATAGAACGCGTCGATCCGGTCGGTGGGCAAGTTGGCCTTTCGAAGCATCTCGGCGTCGGGCTTGTAGGGTTCCCGACAGTTCTCGCAGAGGATGCGGACCAGACGTTGGTTCGTGATCGCGCGAAGCGGTTTGGCCGCCAATTCGTAATCGCTGACCAACAACATGTACTTCCGCAGAACCTCCATGCAACTGTCGCCCTGCAACCCGATCAGAATCCGTTTGCGCTCGCATGCGGCGGTAGCCAAAAGCTTGGCCGTTTCCTTGTCGGGGCAATCGGCCACCATCAGGATATCCGGATCGCGGCGAAGAATGGATTGGACTTTGCGTGAGAAGGTGACCCCCTCCTGCCCGTCAAACTGGTTCTGCGTTACGTTCTCCAGATCCATCGACGGGGCGTATTCCACGGTGTGGATGTTCAGCGTGAAGGCGTCGCATCCACGCAGAAACGCGTAGAGCGTGCTGGTGACACCGCTGCCCTTGGGTCCGGAAGCGATGATCAGACCCGCCGGAGTCGCCGCAACCGCTTCGAGCGACTCCAACTGCTGAGGCGTCAGCCCCAGGTCGGGCAGTCGGAAGGCCGCTTCCTCCGACAGAACCCGTAGCACCATCCGTTCCCCGGCCGTTGAACCGCTCGTACGAACCTCGATCGTCACCCGCTTGTTGCCGGACGGTCCGCTTAGGCCATGAGTGGCCTCGATCTTGCCCATCTGTGGGCGACGCCGCTCTTCAACCTCAAGCCCCGCAATGGTCTTCAAGAAGCGAAGGGCCGACTCGCCGTTCTCTCGCGTGAGCGGATCCCGCTCGGAGACGACTCCGTCGATCCGATAGGCGACGCGTATCTGGTCGTTTGTGAGCATCAGGTCGACGTCGGACGCCCGGTGGTCCAACACGTCGATCAGAAGCTCCTGGGCCGCGGCATAGGCGACCTGCTGCTCGTTGTCCTTCGGAACCTTCACGGGGCGTTTGTCGGCGCCGACGATGCGGATCTTCTCGGAAACCTCCGCCTTGATCTCCTTTCCGGCAAACCACCCCATCACCTTCCGCATGATCGAGCCGAGGTTGATCTGCGCGTCAGCGGCGACCAGGCTGTTGCGGTGTTTGAGGTAGAGGGCTGTCGCGCTGCCCACCAACACGGCGTACAGAAGCCATCCGACAACGAACAGGCCGCCTGCCCATGGAAGCAGCATCCCCAGTATGAAGCCGAGCACGCCGGCGCCGTAGCAGATCGTCAACCATCGATCATGATCGGTCTTCACCTTGACCGCGTCGTGGTCCACCCACTGACATAGCGTCAGCCATACCGAGGCCACCACCAGGATCAAGACCAGCTTCACCGGACTGGCGTACTGCCCGAGCGGAGGCACGGTTGCCAGGATAGATGCCAAACAACCTCCCTCACCCCACGAGAGAATCAAGGCTGGGTCGACCATGCGCGTATCCGTTTCCTCGCGAGAATACAGACTACAGCCGAATCGGAATGCCACGACTGGCCATTATCCGTTTCGACTCCCAAATGGTATATATGCCAAAATGAAAAATGCTCGCCGCCAAGGCGGCATCTGCACGTCCCTTTGTCAAGACGTCCACCATGTGCTCGGGCTTGCCGGCCCCTCCGCTGGCCACCACGGGGATATTCACCGCATCGCTGACCGCCGCCGTCATCTCGATGTCGTAGCCCTCTCGTGTGCCGTCGGCATTCATGACATTGAGCACGACCTCGCCGGCGCCTTCCTGTTCGCCCCGACGAGCCCAATGAACCACCTCGAGCCCGGTCGGCAAGCGGCCGCCGTTCACATAGACCTCCCAGAACTCGCGTCCGTTGCGCTTGACCCGGTTGGCGTCGATCGCCAGCACAATGCACTGGCTCCCGAACTTCAACGCTGCCCTCCGGATAAGACTCCGGTCGCTGACTGCGGCCGAATTGATGCTGACCTTGTCCGCGCCGGCGTTCAGCATTTCCCGGATATCATCGAGGGTGCGGATGCCTCCGCCGACGGTCAAGGGCATGAACACCCGCTCCGCCGCCTCTCGAAGCACGTCCTTCACGATTTGTCGGCCTTGGTGGCTGGCCGTGATGTCGTAGAAAACCAGTTCGTCCGCGCCCTCCTGATCGTAACGAACGGCGCATTCGGCCACATCGCCGGCGTCGACATGGTCGAAGAACTTCACCCCCTTAACCACGCGACCCTCATCAACGTCCAAACACGGTATGACTCGCTTGGCCAGCACCGACCGTCTCCATTTCCAGGGAAACAACCGATTCCCTCGGCTACTTCGCTTTTCACATTGTAGGGGTGACTTCCGGGAACCCGCAAGGGTGAATTGGAACACGCGCGCTCGGGACATGACCGGCGTTTTGGGCAAGCTCCCATCTCACCGGATCCTAAGCAGAACGTCGAGCAAGCCATTCGGTGATGTCCGTCCACAACGCCCGTTGCCCTACGACAACACAACCCTAATTGCTTGATTGTGAACACCTTGTGGACGATGGTTTCGACCTCATCTCGGCGTGGCGTTACGGCATCTCCACCGCTCCGCATAATCGGCACATGTTGCGCGACCGCGCACGGAAAGACTGATACCTGCATTCAACTGCTTAATAAGGGGTTATGCTTGCCGCCGGGATGGCATGACTGTACTGGCACGTCGGTACAGGCCTTGCCCAGTTCCCAATCGTCGGTTAGGCTGACGCCGACCTCGAAAGGACGGGTTGGCCTGGCTACAGTTAAGAGACGGACATTGCCGTGGCTGTGATTTGCCTCGGCCGGAAAGGGAAGGAAGCGACCCATGGACGAAGACACATTCCAAAGGAAGCTTGCGGAGCTCGTGGCTGAAATCGGCACGCTCCCACCCGAAGAGCGAGCCAAACTCCAGGTTCTGGCCGAGCAGACCAAGCAGCGACACGACGACCTCAAGAAGACCGTCCACAGTCTGCAGGAGAGCTTGGACTTCCTGCGCCTGTCCATCAAGTATCTCGTGTTCGACTTGGAGGCCACACGACGGGAGAACGCGTATCTCCGTAAGATGCTTGAGCAGGATGCGGAAGGGGACGCTTCTTAGGCCAACTCGTTGAGATCAGGTTTCCGACCCACAGTCCCGATCTGACGTTCGCCTGACCCGGAGCGGTTGCGATTCTCGCCTGGCCCGGAATACAAGGTACGAGCCGGTCGTTGCAGCGTGAGGCCCACGGCCGATCCCGGCACCGAAGCCGTGCCGGGATCATGTGGGGGCAAGGACACTGAACGTGCCCGACGCGCTTCGTTGAGTTGTCCTGAAATGCCCGGACGCGAGCGGTTGAGGGAAACCGCTCGCGTCACTTTGTCTTGCCGCAGCCCCGGCAAACACCGAGATCGATTTCCGCTCAGCGAGTCGGGAACAGCATGGCTCTGAGAGATGACGCCAACGCGTTTCCGTCGACCAGCCCTCTATGACGAGCGGACTCGCGCATATCCTCACAGGCCCGCTCGAAATCACGGCGACGCTGCGCGAGTTCGGCCTCCAGCAAGGCCCGACGCTCGATGAGCTCCATGTTGCTCTGCTCGGGGTGATCCTGAAAGTACTCCCAATAGATCTGGATCTTCTCGATCTCGCCGGCGTCCAGCCAGATCCCTTCGCACGAAGGGCAGACGTCGATGAGGATGTCGTCCCAGTCTTTGAACCGCTCCTTCTTCATGTACTTGCCGCATCCCATGCACAGCAAAGGTTCGGTCGAGTCGTTCTCGAGGGCCACTTGAAGAAACCGTTCCTTGACGGCGTCGGCGAACCGCATCTCGCGGCGATTGGCGATCGCCTTCAACGCCACCTGGCCGACCCAATACCCCCCACACTCGCCGCACATCCGCACTCCGACCCCTTCATAATGGACGAGGGTGGTTTGGATCTTGCACTTCGGACATCGGTTCATGTTCAGTACCCGTTGGCCTCAAGTTCGTCCTCTTCCAGCCCGAAATGATGCCCCACTTCGTGCAGGACCGTCCGTCGAACCTGTTCGACAATTTCCTCGTTCGAGTCGCAACACGACTCGATGTTCGTCTTGTAGAGCGTGATTCGATCGGGAAGGTGGCCCGAGTGTTCGACGCTGCGATGGGTGAGCGGCACACCCTGATAGAGTCCTAGAAGCCCTCGGAGGCTGCCCCGACCCATGCGCCGAACGGTCCTCCGATCGGGCAGGTCCTCCACCTCGACCACCACGTTGGCCAAGTGCCTCCGAAACTCATCCGGAAGGCTGTCGAGCGCCTCGGTCACCAGCGAACCAAACTCGTCGTCCGAAAGACGGATCACGCCGGAGACTATCGCTCAAGCCCTCGTCCCGGTCAACACGCGACGCGCGCCGACGGCTCAGACGTCCACCAGATGAAGCAGTTTTCCCACGACCCGAACCATCTCGCCCACGGAAGGAATGGGCGGATTTCCGGCGTTGTGGCGGAGGAGAAGGACCGTCAGGTCGTCCTTCGGCGGCTCGTTCCCTCGATAGAGATCGATCGCCTCAAGAAGCATTCGGCAGAACGTCCCCGGTTGGGCGGTCTCGATGCCGCCGACGATCTTCCGCAGTCCCTCGCGGCCCAGTTGCTCCCCGTCGGGGTTCTCGGCCTCGATCAGCGAGTCGGTGAAAACCAGGACAAGGTCGTCCTTTGCCAAGGGCACCGCGAATTGGTGGTATTCGGTCGGTGCAATGATCCCCAAGGGCAGATTCCACAGCGACTCGGCCCGGTCCGGGATGTCGTGCTCCATCCATTCCCAGGATCGCTTGGCCGCCCGATACCAGAGCGGCGGAGGGTGTCCCGCATTGCACACGACCAGACAATCCTTCGGGGCAAAGTAGGTCGCCAGAATCGCGGTGGCAAACACCCCCTGCTCCGCTGACGTCGAGAACTCCTCGTTCAGGGCCCGGGCAAAACGGCTCTGGTCGAGCTTGTTGATGTGCCGCCGCATCAGCACTCGCAAGCTGGCGGCCAGATGACCTACGGCATCCCCATGTCCCGCAACGTCGGCCACGACGAATCGCGAGATGTTCCCGCCCGCGCACATCGAGACATAATGAATGTCGCCGCCGGTTGTCCCTTCGGCGTAGGGCTGGCTGAAGACCCATGCGTCGATGCCCGGAACCGATACGGCGCTGTCGACGGCCCGATTGCCGCCCCAGATCTCCATGCACTGCATGCTCTGCTTTGCAGTCTGATGAGTCACCGTCATTGACATCATCTGCCCTCCTGGGTGAATAAATCCCGGCCCCCAGGTGGATCAATCCGGATCGCGGCCGTCCGACCGGCATCGCACACCCGGCATCCATTGGATGACCGGCTGGAGGCATCCTTCGCACGGACGAGGCCGCTTTACCCTCGTAACGATACCGACACGACCCATTAGTGCAATCTGTTTCAACCGTAGCACCCTGATCGCAGTGGGATCCTTTCCGTCAAGCCGCTTTCCCCAACGCTAATGACTTCCGCTTCTTATGGCAAAACCCACCCTCGTGGGAGTTTTTCCAGTTGACAGGGGTGGCGGTATGGAGGAATAGTCCGTGCAAACGTTCGGGGTTGCTTGATCGTAACAATAGAGTCTCAAGAACACCGGCTTGGCGACTCGCGATGTCGCATTTGATCTGGTGTGCCAGTGTACACAGACCCACCGATCGCCACGGACGCTGGACTTCCGAATCTCATCGACGCCTACGGAGGTTCCGGCCAGGCGCCCAACGGTCCGCGCGGTTGGCGGGCTGACCTGGACGGTGACGGCGACGTGGACGGCAGCGACTACCTCCTGTTCGCCGATGCGTACAACGGCGTGGGAAATCCCCCGCGTCCTCCGAGCCCGACCGTCTCGGTCGGGTCAATGGGTCTGACAACCGGTCCCATGGTCGTCAGTCGGGTAGGGAATTCGTTCTTCTTCACCGGTCGTCGCCTTGACGTCATCGACAAACAGGACGCCAGCACGCCGCACCACTTCACGGACGACTATGCGGGATTGCAGCTCTACGACTACCGGGCGAGGACAATGGACCCGGTGTTGGGGAGGTTTGGGCAGCGGGATCCGCTGGAAGGTGGAGAAGAATACCTATACGGTCCGAACCCCTACGAGTACGTTCTCAGCCGCCCCGCACAGTTGGTGGATCCAGCAGGTCTCAGCCCCGCCGGTCAGCCCACTGCGCCCGTTCCGGTCATTCCACCTGGATCCGAAATCGAAGTGGTCCTGAAGATGGACAATGTCTTCGGAGACCGCCGCTCATGTGGGTGGATCGTCATGACCGGCCTGAGTAATCTGCAACCGAAGCTTTCATGGAAGGATCTAGAGGTGTCAAGTCCGTTTACTGGATGCGGACCCTTCAAGAACTTGACGAACATATTCATCAAATCGATAACGGACAAGATCAATAAAGGGCGCCCTGTCGGACAGGAGCTTCCATGCCCTCCACCGCTTGTCTGCTGCAATAGGCGCGGATTCAACGGTACGTATTCCGTTACGATTACGTTACAGCCACTGCAACTGAAGAACTTGTTCAATAAGCCAGTCTGTGAGGTTCAAGGGCAGATCACGGCCACCGCTACACTTCAAGGTGAACTCGGTGGATGCTTCAACAAATGAGGTGAGCTGATATGCGACATAGGTGCCCGGGAGCTTTGCGCATGATCATCGTTTCAACGATGTTTGTAGGGGCTGGAGGCTGCCTAGTCGACTTTCCTAGCGTCCGATCCACAGGCGAGGTGATCGGAGGTGACCGAAAGCTCAACTCCTTGCTCGCAATGATCGCGTCTATGCGAGGGGAGGCCGCACGAAGGGACCTCGGCGTGGCGGGAGTGTTCTACTCATGCTCTCTGAACCCAACATGGCAAAGCGTTGCATACAGTGGCGCCTTTGCTGGGACGGATCAACTCGCGGCATCTGAGTACACGGTAGTGTGCGCAGGAGAGACGGTGGGATCGGCCAGAGCCGCTGTTGTGCACGAGGTTGTGTTCTATCAGGACGCGACATGCCCTCCGAAGGATCGCACCGTGCTGCTCTTCTTGGAGGACAACAGATGGATCGTCCACAACCCGCATCTATTGCGCGAACGACATCTCGACGGCGCGCAGAGTCCGTTAGGCACAACACCAGCACCTGCGACCCAAAAGTTTATCTGGAATGCTGGAAGGTGGTCCGAGCAGGATATCAGTCGTGCAAATGGGAAAGGGAGAGCCACCACAACGAAACAGAAGGGGCAGGCTGCTCCTCGATGATCGATCACCTCAATGACAGATTGGCTGACCTTGAGTACGACGCGTTGGGACGACGGGTCAAGAAGGTCGACTGGTCGCTGTTCACGACGGGCGACCCCGTAAGGTACTACCTGTCGTCGGGCCAGAACGAGGTGGCCGAGTACAACGGCCAGGGGCAACGCGTTCGGTACTATGTGCACGGTCCGACGTACATCGATGAGCGGGTGGTGATGCACAATGACCCGGCGGGCGGGGGAGCATCCACAACCGGCTCGGACTACATCTACCTCTTGAAAGACCTGTACACGGTGGCCGGTCTGGCGGATGAGCGTGGCTGGCCGGTTGAGAGATACGACTACGACGCGTATGGGAAGGTCTACATGAACCGCTGCGCGG